>CAMLYF010000017.1:0-58974 GCA_946491795.1 uncultured Lachnoclostridium sp.
ATAGCAACGCCGAAGACGCGGCTTGGGAAGGCGCAGGAACTGGCTTCCAGGGAGAATTAACTTTTTTGATTTGAATTATCATGAATACGAAATTTACAACCTGGCAGAAAAAACGTATAATAATGACACGAGGATGTCTTAGTTATACGTTTTTCCTGCTGTTCTTTGAAAGGAGGATAAATGACAGCAGAAACCAACTACTCAAAAACATCTGCTTTATCATCCGGTGGATCTGATACTTACTCGGTAAGTGATATAGCCATCATTCTTGGAATAAGTAAAAAATCAGCTTATAAATTATGCGAACAGAATTTCTTTATTTCCAAACGGATAGGCAGAATTATACGGGTAAATAAAAAATCCTTTGAGGACTGGCTGAACGGCAGACCTGAATAAAGGAGAAAAACGTATGGCTACAATCATTAAGCGTAAAAAGAATTATTCTGTCGTTTATTATTACGATACGCCGCAAGGCGAAAAGAAACAGAAGTGGGAAACCTTTACAAGTTACAAAGACGCAAATAAAAGGAAAGCAGAAATAGAAAATCAGCAGGAGAATGGAACATTTATTGCTCCTACTTCACAAACAGTAGAAGATTTTCTATATGATTTCGTAACTTTGTACGGTGAAAAGAAATGGGGACTTACTACCTACGACAGTAATTTAGGATTAATCAGCAACTACATCAATCCGATTATAGGATCGACACCAATTCAGAAGGTAAACCGTAAATTTGTTGATTCTTACTACAAAACACTGACAAAAACAAAACCTGTGATTGTCAGGAACCGTAAGCCCAAAAGCGAATTTCTTCCACCGGCAACGATTGAAAAAATCTTCAAACTTCTTTCTACTGCATTTAAACAGGCTGTCAAATGGGAGCTTGTCGGGAAAAATCCTTTTCAGCTTTCCGATGCACTTCCCCGAACCAAATACAAAAAACGTGATATATGGACGGCAGAAAGCATCAGTAAAGCGCTTAACAGCTGTAAAGATGGTAAATTGTATGTAGCAATAAATCTTGCTTTTGCCTGCTCTATGAGAGAAGGAGAGATCCTTGGACTTACCTGGGACCTTGTAAATATCTCCGATGAGGCAATCGCAGAAGATAATGCGTACATTGATATTAAAAAAGAGCTGCTCAGAGTTTCTAAACGGGCTCTGGAAACCTTGGATCAGAAAGATGTCTATTATATCTTTCCGCCATTGATGCCGAATACATCAACCAGGGTTGTTCTGAAAAAGCCAAAAAACGATACCAGTATCCGGCGTGTGTGGATACCGAAAACACTGGCTTACATTCTTCGTGATTGGAAAAAGGCACAGGATGAGCTTAAAGAATTTCTCGGTGACGAATATCAGGACTTCAATCTTGTTGTCGCTCTTGCGAATGGTCGCCCATGTGAAGGAAGGGTATTGCTGAAGGCTTTTGAAGAACTTCGTGAGGAAGCCGGATTGCCTAACGTAGTGTTCCATTCACTCAGACATTCCAGTACAACATATAAACTCAAGCTGAACCATGGCGATATTAAAGCTACTCAGGGAGATACTGGACACGCTCAGGCAGACATGGTTACGGAGGTTTATTCTCATATACTTGATGAGGATAGAAAAATTAATGCTCAAAAATTCGATGCAGCGTTCTACGCTAATCCGGATCTGAGCAAATACAATCCTCCTCTTCCAAATGAGAAGCCTGAAAAAGCAGAAATAGACATCAACAACTTAATCGAGCAGCTGAAAAAATCGCCTGAGCTGGCTAATACACTGGCACAGCTTTTGGCTCAATAACTTATTAGCACAGAATTTGCTAATTTTCTTATTAGCAAGCACACTGTTTTTGTTAGCAGAAGGTGGTAAAGCAGTTCAAGTCCAATTAGCAGGAATTTATATTTATGCATTTTATATTCACTCATGAATTTCTGAAAGAAAAAACGCCACAAATCCTTGGATTCATGGCGTTTATACGTTCCTGACTGGAGTCGAACCAGCGGCCTATTGCTTAGGAGGCAATCGCTCTATCCTACTGAGCTACAGGAACTTATCTATATTATAACGGTTTTATGCAACCGTTACAACCAAATTATTCAGTTTTGGACTTGAACGGGCTGCCACTTAGGAGGCGAGTGCTCTATCCAGCTGAGCTATGACGACACATGCCGCAAACCCTTGATTTTACTGGGTTTCTGGGATTTTTCCCTTCGGCCATATATAAGATATCAACTCTTTTTCGAGTTGTCAATCTACAGATTTTTTTGATTTGGTAACATTAGAACGTTCCCCAATTTGGGGAATGCTTTGTTGTCACCTTTGGCATTTTTCAGAATAGATTCGAACTGAAAGTTGTTTTTCATTTTTTCCCTCTGGGGAATGCCTCGGCTTTCTCTTAGGAGGCGGACGCTCTATCCTGCTGAGCTACAGAAACTTATATAAAAACAGCCTGAAGGACTGTTTTTATCTTATAAAATTTTCTTTGCATCTCTACCGGACGCAGTAATTAATATACCACATTTTACTGTAATTCTCAATAACTTTATCAGAAATTAATATATCCCTGTAGCCAGATTGTCCCTTTATATCTTCTTCCGATTTCAGGCTCTCCCATCACCGAGTCCACAGGGACACATATATCAAACTGAAGTTCATTTACATTTAGCTTCATCTGATACACTTCCACTCCTGTCAGTGAATTTTTTCTTCTTCTCACTGCGAGGATTTCACCCATAATAGAATACAGATCACATTCTATTCCATATGGCATAAAATACGTATCAACAATAGAGAATACATCTTCATTTGCGAGTCTTCTGGATACCTGAGAATAGGTATCAATATCATCCAGTGTCAGCGTTTCTATCGCTGTCTGATCTCCGTTGCGGGCGGCATTTAAAAGCATTTTACGATTATCAGATGCTTCTCTTTCACTTTTCAGATGTCTTTCATCTTTTACTACCGGAAGGAGTATCATACCTGAGAGCGACAGACCTGACAGTGTAACTGATGTCGTCAGATTTTCTACAAATCCTGCCTGGCGCTCTCTCATATATTCTATTCCGTTCTGCAGTGTAAAGATAAGGCTGATCCCGATTCTGGAATCTTCACACATACCGACATACTGCTCTTTCTCGATTTTGCGCTCAACTGCGATCTCCGAATAAGTGCTTATCCCGCTTCCCTGAAAATACGGAAAATAATATGCCGGATCAAAGACATCATTTTCATCAAGTTCACCGCATAATGATATTCCCATACACTGTCCGTAATCTTTTCTGACTTCACAGAAATCTTCTCCCGGACGATAAGATACGATTGTCTGATGATTAAATCCGTTCTGTACATCGGCAAGTATGCTTCTGAGATCATTTCTTGTCTTTATAGTATCAAAACCGATTGCTTTTAAATATCGATGCATTTTTCTTTTATCTACCTCAAATTATTCTGCAGCGGATCATTTCTTCGGAACAATTTTGTCGTTTCCGCCCATATATGGTCTGAGTACCTCAGGAATACGTACGGATCCGTCCGCCTGAAGATTATTTTCCAGAAATGCAATAAGCATTCTCGGAGGAGCCACAACGGTATTATTCAGCGTATGCGCAAAGTAATTTCCGTTTTCACCTTTGATACGTATTCCGAGTCTTCTTGCCTGAGCATCTCCCAGATTTGAACAGCTTCCTACTTCAAAATATTTTTTCTGACGTGGAGACCATGCCTCTACATCTACAGATTTCACTTTAAGATCTGCCAGATCTCCTGAGCAGCACTCCAGTGTACGAACCGGTATGTCCATAGAGCGGAACAGATCTACTGTATTCTGCCATAATTTATCATACCACTGCATGCTCTCTTCCGGCTTACATACAACGATCATTTCCTGCTTTTCAAACTGATGAATTCTGTATACTCCGCGTTCCTCAATACCATGAGCTCCCTTTTCCTTCCTGAAGCATGGTGAATAACTTGTAAGTGTCTGAGGAAGCTGATCTTCTGTGAGCTGAGTATTGATGAATTTTCCGATCATGGAATGCTCACTTGTACCGATCAGGTAAAGATCTTCTCCTTCAATCTTGTACATCATCGCATCCATCTCGGCGAAACTCATAACTCCGGTAACAACATTACTTCTGATCATAAACGGAGGTACGCAGTAAGTAAACCCTCTGTTGATCATAAAATCACGTGCATATGCAAGGACTGCGGAATGAAGTCTTGCAATATCTCCCATCAGATAATAAAAGCCGTTTCCTGCAACTCTTCTTGCACTGTCCAGGTCAATTCCATTGAATGATTCCATTATTTCTGTATGATATGGTATTTCAAAATCAGGTACGACCGGCTCGCCGAAACGTTCCAGTTCCACGTTTTCGCTGTCGTCTTTTCCGATCGGGACAGAAGGATCGATGATATTCGGAATTACCATCATGATCTTTTTGATCTTTTCTTCTACTTCTTTTTCTTCTTCTGAAAGCTGGTCGATTCTTCCGCCGCTCTCAGCCACTTTTTTCTTTAATGCCTCTGCTTCTTCCAGCTTTTTCTGTGCCATCATTGCGCCTATCTGTTTTGACGCCTTGTTCTTTTCTGCACGGAGCGCTTCTACTTCCTGCTTGATTTCTCTGTTTCTATGATCAAGTTCGATCACTTCATCAACGAGCGGAAGCTTCTCATCCTGAAATTTATTCTTTATATTCTGTTTTACTATATCCGGATTATTTCTCACAAATTTAATGTCTAACATTATTGTATCCTCTCATTCTTATTATTCTTTCATATCTTTTATGTCGTATTCTTCCTGATAAATGGCTTTTTCAAGACACTGCTGTTCTTCTTCTGAAAGTTCGATATAACTTTCTCCCTTTACGATTTCTTTGATGTACGTGTAGCAGCCTTCCCGGCTGTGCATTGCATTGAATATCCATCCGTTATCATTTTCATCCAGCATTGTCAGAGCAAAACTAAGATTTCCACCCATTTCATGAAAAGCATCATATTTCACAATACCGACCTTCTGATAATGACTTTCCATCTTTTTGTAGATATCCTGTATCTTCTCTTCATTTTCTTTTACGAGTTCAGATATTGCTTCCAGTTCAGAAAACTTTTTAAAGATACTTCTTTCCAGATTTTTTCCATTCTTTCCTTTCATGAATGTAGTATAACTTTTCTGCAGACGTTTATATTTATCATTCAATATAACCAGCAGTACAATTAATACAATCTGGAGTATAAATAATACTATAAAAAGATAAAACGGATCAATTCCCAGACTGCCCAGTATTCCATTCATTCAACATCCATCTCCTTTTAATCATATATCTCCCTCTTTTTTACAGCTTTTCCTTTATATTTTCTATTATTTATTCTGGATTGACATGATAAGATCATAAATTCTTTCCAGTTCTTCTTCTGAATAATATTCTATCTCTATCTTACCTTTTCCATTCGCCTTAGGATTGACACTCACTTTTGTTCCGATAATATTTTTCATATGATCCGCAAGATCATTGTAAACAAACATACGTTCTTGTTTCACTTTTTTTACTTCTTTTTTCGGATTTTTCAGTTCTTTTACAAGCTTTTCTGTCTCACGTACACTCAGTTTTTCATCAAATATTTTATTTGCAAGCATATACTGCTGTTCTTCATCATCAATTGCAAGTAATGCTCTTGCGTGTCCTGTGCTGATCATATCATCAACAATCATCTGCTGTACGCGATCACTTAGTTTCAGCAGTCTCATAGAGTTAGTAACTGCCGTTCTGCTCTTTGACACTCTTTCTGCAACTTCATCCTGCTTAAGATTAAATTCTTCGAGCAGTCTCTTGTATGCCATCGCCTCTTCGATCGGATTCAGATTTTCCCGCTGTATATTCTCTATAAGAGATATCTCTACAATTTCCTGATTACTATAATCTTTAATAATGATGGGAACCTCTTTAATGCCCGCAAGCTTAGCGGCTCTCCATCTTCTTTCACCTGCTATGATTTCATAATAATCTTTCTTTTTTTGTACTATAAGAGGCTGAAGTATACCGAATTGTTTTATGGAATCTGCCAGTTCCATAAGAGAATCTTCGTCAAAATCTTTTCTCGGCTGTTCTCTGTTCGGTTCTACTTCGTTAATTTTTACTAATATTTCTCCTGTAGCCGTACTTTTTTCTTCTTTTTCTGTTTTTACGCTTTGTTTTTCGACTGTCGACGGTGATTTATTACTTTTATTGGGGATAAGACTGTCAAGGCCTTTCCCAAGCCCATTTCTTTTTACTGCCATATTTATTCTTCTCCTTTGTTTATTACTTCCTCTGCCAGCAGCATATAACTTTCCGCTCCGGTTGACTTCGGATCATAGAGATTGATCGGCATTCCGTAGCTTGGTGCTTCTGCAAGTCTTATATTTCTTGGTATAATTGTCTTATATATATTCTGATTCAGGTTATCTTTTACATTTTCAACCACCTGAAGAGATAGATTTGTTCTGGCATCATACATGGTAAATACAACGCCCTCTATCTCAAGATCTGGGTTTAGTCTTTCTTTTACAAGTTCAATTGTATGTATCAGCTGGCTCAATCCTTCCAAAGCATAATATTCGCACTGAATTGGCACAATGACTGAATCAGCGGTTGTCATGGCATTTATCGTAAGCATACTTAAAGCCGGAGGACAATCAATAATAATAAAGTCATATTCATCTTTTACTTTGTCTATTTCATTTTTCAGTATATATTCCTTATTTTCAACGCCTATCAATTCTATTTCAGCAGCAGAAAGATCAATATTTGACGGCAGTACATCGATATTTTCCAGTGCATCCTTACAAATACACTCTTCTACCCCTGCATTACCTATAATCAGATCATATACGGTCTTTTCTGCTTCATCCTTGTCAACACCTAATCCGCTTGTCATATTTCCTTGCGGGTCCATATCGAGTGAAAGAACTTTTTTATTC
This sequence comes from uncultured Lachnoclostridium sp., assembly GCA_946491795.1. Classification (GTDB taxonomy): domain Bacteria; phylum Bacillota; class Clostridia; order Lachnospirales; family Lachnospiraceae; genus Mediterraneibacter; species Mediterraneibacter gallistercoris. The sequence continues at coordinate 6,951 of CAMLYF010000017.1, forward strand.
ATGCTGGCGAGAGATGAAGAAAGATTAATGGCAGTAGTTGTCTTCCCTACTCCTCCCTTTTGATTGGCAATTGCAATAATTCTCCCCATATTTGCCTCCTGATTATTTTTACCATAGTAGATACTTTTCTATTATATCATACTTTTCTTATTATTACACAAAATGTTTCACGTGAAACATTTTATTTTATTGTGTATTTTTCATAAAAGAATATTTTTAAAACTGAGATGTTTCACGTGAAACATTAAGAAGTGATTGCTTTACTTGAACTACGACCTGTAGTATAATAAATGTAAATAATGAAAGCAGGTGATATCTTTGGGCTGGAAAAAGGAACTTGGCATTCTTGCTGCATTTACAGGCTCTATGATCGGAACGATGCATATAATCAATAGAGTAATTACATATATTTCAACCGCGGAAAATTATCTTGACAAAGATTCATATAAATACTATAACTGGAGATTCGGTAAAATTGCTTATAAAAAGAAAGGAAAGGGATCTCCTGTTCTTCTCGTACATAATTTTAATATCTGTTCATCTTTAGACGAATGGAAAAATATTGAAAATAAACTTTCTGAAACTAATACTGTATATTCATTTGACTTATTGGGATGCGGTTGTTCCGATCGTCCTGCACTTACATATACCAACTTTCTGTATGTACAGTTAATTACTGATTTTATCAAACATGTTATAGGCGAAAAAACCGATGTTATTGTATCCGGGGACTCTTCTTCCTTCGTACTGATGGCATGTGCCAATGATGAAACAATCATTAACCGTATTATTATGATCAATCCTCAAAATCTTATAAATCTGGCAAAAGTGCCTACAAAACGTACAAAGCTAATTAAATACCTGATATTTGCACCTATTATTGGTACATTTGTTTATAATATGAAAGTAAATAAACGTACTATCTTCCAAAATTTTGCTTCATCACTTTATTATGATCAGAATGCAATAAGTGAGAAAGATATTTTAACATGTTTTGAAGCATCACACAAAGATAAAGGACACTCAAAATATCTTTATGCATGTCAGAAATCACGATATACAAATGCAAACATACTCTTCTGTCTCAGCAAGCTGAATAACAGTATATTTATTGTTGTAGGAAACGGAAATCCGGAAAATATACTTTCTGCAAATCAATATCAGAATCAGCTTCCATCTATAGAAATAGTTGAGATAGATAACACAAAACAGCTTCCACATGTAGAAAAACCTGATGAATTTATGGAACAGGTAAGGATCCTGTTTGCGGATGAAGAATAAATTCATGTTTGTCTGAGAGATATCCTTCAATAAATCACAAAGTTTACAGAAAACGAGAAGAAATCGGAACCTTGTCGATTAAGTTCCGATTTCTTCCCAGTTGTATGGGTTCTTGTTGAAGGATTGCGCCGCAGAAGAAGAAAGGATTACTGATTGGATAAGCCAGCGGAAAAAGAGGATACTGCATAAGCTGTGCATCGACATGAAGCGTTCCGAATACACCTCGTTCTCCATGTTAGCGATATTAAAATGCGGGTTCCAATGGACGAGCATTTTGATATCGCATTACATGGATTCGAGGGGATGAGGTAAAGCGGTCGGCACAGCATTGCAGTATCCACTTTTTCTGCGTCCTTTATTCATTCATTATATCTTTGCTGCTGCAGCGCATCTGTTAAACAAACACGAATTCACAATGGTTCTTTGGATGGTACTCCTGCTTTTCTTGGATATTTCCGTGGTGTATTCTTAACCTTTTCTATCATCACAAGTGCTCTTCCCATATCCGATCCGGGCAGCACAAATTTATCAACTTTTTCTATCTTTCCACCTAATATATCGAGTGCTTTTTCCGACTGCTGTATTTCTTCATCGGAATCTGCACTTTTATATGATACAAAGCACCCGCCTTTTTTGATAAATGGAAGGCAGTACTCGCTTAGTGTGGATAAGTTTGCAACTGCTCTGGATGCACACAGATCAAATTGCTCTCTGTATTCTTCCTTTTTAGCGTAGTCCTCTGCTCTACCGTGCAGTGTAACTACGTCTTCCAGATCAAGCTCCTCCACTACCTGATTTAAGAATTTAATTCTCTTATTGAGAGAATCAAGAAGTGTTACCTTTATATGCGGAAATGCTATTTTTACTGGAATTCCTGGAAATCCTGCGCCTGTTCCCACATCTATCAAAGTAGAAACATTTTCCATATCTTTAATTCTTACAATTGTAAGACTGTCTGTGAAGTGCTTAAGATTTACTTCATCATATTCTGTTATCCCTGTCAGATTCATCACACGATTCCACTCGATCAACAGTTCATAATACCGGTCAAACTGTCTTTTCTGTACATCCGTAAGCCGGATGCCGAGTGTCTCAAGTTCCTGATCAAACCTGCGATTACTCATTAATATCTTGTACTCCTTTCCCCTGATATACTGTGCGGTCACAGTCTCTTCTCTGCAGTTTCACTGCTTCAGATATACGAGCAGCACCGATACATCAGCCGGTGATACTCCTGATATTCTGGATGCCTGTCCGATGGATGCCGGCCGGATTGCGTTCAGCTTCTGCTTTGCCTCAATGCGGAGACTCTGAATTTCATCATAGTTGATATCCTCAGGGATTTTCTTATTTTCCAGCTTCTTGAACTGCTCCACCTGTCTCATCTGACGTTTAATATAACCGTCATATTTAATATTAATGTTCACCTGTTCCTCTACATCATAAGGAAGTTCCGGTCTGTTTTCATCGATTTCAGACAGCTTATCATAAGACAGCTCCGGCCGCCGGATCAGTTCGGCAAGCGTTGTCCCCGAATTCAGAGGTGTACTTCCAAAAGATTCCAGAACCTTCTGAACCTTATCCGATGTTCCGATATTCGTATGCTCTACTCTCTCGATTTCCTCTTCGATCATCTTTTCTTTCTTGAGAAGATTCTGATAACGCTCTTCATCGATAAGACCGACTTCATATCCTATCTTAGTCAGACGAAGATCGGCATTATCCTGACGCAGGAGCAGACGGTATTCGGCTCTCGAAGTCATCATTCTGTAAGGCTCATGGCTCTCTTTTGTCACGAGATCATCGATCAGGACGCCGATATATCCCTGCGAACGGTCGATTATGATCCCTTCTTTTCCCTGAAGCTTTCTCGCCGCATTTATCCCGGCGATAAGCCCCTGAGCCGCAGCCTCCTCATAACCTGAACTGCCGTTAAACTGTCCTCCGCTGAACAGACCTTCTATATTCTTAAATTCCAGCGTTGACTTCAGCTGACGGGCATCAATACAGTCATATTCAATAGCATATGCATTTCTTACGATCTTTGCATTCTCAAGTCCCGGGACACTTCTGTACATTGCATACTGTACATCCTCAGGAAACGAACTTGACATTCCTCCTACATACATTTCTGTTGTGTGGAGTCCCTCAGGTTCGATAAATACCTGATGTCTGTTTTTGTCAGGAAATTTGACCACTTTATCCTCAATGGACGGGCAGTATCTTGGTCCTGTTCCCTCGATAGCTCCGGAAAACAGCGGCGAACGGTCCAGATTATTCCTTATGATTTCGTGAGTCTTCTCATTTGTATATGTCAGCCAGCATGACACCTGATCGATCTGCACATCCTCCGGATCAGTCGTAAAAGAGAACGGCACGACTCTCTCATCGCCTTTCTGTTCTTCCATTTTACTGAAATCAATAGAATTCCTGTCGATACGTGCCGGCGTCCCTGTTTTGAAGCGGTACATCTTTATTCCGAGGGATTTCAGGCTGGCCGTCAGGTAATTGGCGCTCTGCAGGCCGTTCGGCCCCGTATAGGTGCTTACATCGCCGTAAATGCATCTTGCCTTGAGATATGTTCCCGTACACAGGATTACCGCCCTGCAGCGGTAAATAGCGCCTGAATAAGTCTGTACTCCTGTCACATGTCCGTCTTCCGTCAGGATATCAGTCACTTCCATCTGCCGGATATCGAGCCGTTCCTGAGCTTCCAGTACCTGACGCATAGCTCTGCTGTAATCCGCCTTATCCGCCTGCGCGCGCAGAGAGTGTACTGCCGGTCCTTTGGACTTATTGAGCATCTTAGACTGGATAAATGTTCTGTCTATCACTTTTCCCATTTCCCCTCCAAGGGCGTCTATTTCTCTGACAAGATGTCCCTTGGAAGTTCCTCCGATATTCGGATTGCACGGCATAAGCGCGATACTGTCCACGCTCACTGTAAACATGACAGTCCTAAATCCGAGTCTTGCGGCTGCAAGAGCTGCCTCGCATCCTGCATGCCCCGCTCCTATTACCGCTACATCATATTCGTCTTTATTTTCCCATACAGAATTTGCTGAATATTTCATTGACCAAATCTTCTCCTACTGATTCTCCTGTAATACTTCCGAGCGATTCATATGCATCCATCAGATCTATGGAATAGAAATCCTCGGGCATTCCGTCGTCTATACTTTGGATTACTTTTTTCATACTCTCAAGTGCGTCGGAAAGAGCATTTTTCTGTCTCACATTTGTTATATATATCTGATCGTTAAAAGAAATCTCTCCTTTCAGGAACATCTCTTTTACCATCTCTTCCAGCTCCCGTATCCCCTGTTCCTCTTTTGCCGAGACAGAGATTACCGGAATATTTCCCGCTCTTTCCTTCATCATGCCGGCCGTGACCACAGTATCCAGATCTGATTTATTTAAAAGAATGATCGTATTTTTATTCCTGATCAGATCAAGTATTTTATCGTCGTTTTCATCCAGCTCTTTCGAGGCATCCACGACATAAATGATAAGATCGGCGTTCATTGCATATTCCCAAGCCCTGTCCACTCCGATCTTTTCAATAACGTCATCTGTTGTACGGATTCCTGCTGTGTCGATCACATTCAGACTGAGTCCGCCCAGCTTTATCTGCTCCTCGAGGATATCCCTTGTCGTTCCTTCGATATCGGTCACAATAGCCCTCTCATGCCCTGAAAGTACATTGAGAAGTGAGGATTTACCCGCATTCGGCTTTCCTACTATAACAGTATTTATTCCCTCTTTCATCACTCTTCCGTTATCTGCAGACCGGATCAGGATTTCAAGTTCATCTATAATTTTCTCGGCTTCAGATTTCAAAGTCTCACCGTATCCGTCCACGCTGATATGCTCGGGATCATCAAGAGCTGATTCTATAAATGCAGTGTGATAAATGATTTTTTTTCTTATATCATTTATTTTATTCTTGATATTGCCCTTTAACTGACTTATTGAACTCTGAAGTGCGTATTCATTCTCAGAGTTGATCACATCAATAACAGCCTCTGCCTGAGACAGATCCATCTTTCCGTTTAAGAATGCCCTTTTCGTAAATTCTCCCGGTTCGGCGGCCCTTGCGCCGTTCTTTAAGACAGTCTCAAGGACACGCTTCAGTACAAATGTACCTCCATGGCAGTTGATCTCTACTGTATCTTCCCCTGTAAATGTCCGCGGAGCCCGCATGACCATCACAAGCACTTCATCTATCGTCTCTTCGCCGTCTATGATATGACCGTAGTGAATTGTATGGCTCTCTGATTCTGTTATCTTATTCCTGCCTTTATATATCCTGTCCGCAATATCAAATGCTTCCTCACCGCTGATCCTGACAATCCCGATTCCCGAATTTGTCATTCCTGTCGATATTGCAGCGATCGTATCCTTCTTCATATACTCTCCATTCTGCTCTTCTTCTTTTCTACACACGTGATATTATATCACAATACATCTTTATCCGGCAAATGTCCGCTCATGCAGACATGACGGGCGACTGCCGGTTTTATGGCGCAGAAAAGGGACGTTTGCAACGTCCCTTTCATAATATACTTTCTTATTTCTTTAATGTAACTACGACTTTTCTGTAAGGTTCTTCGCCTTCGCTGTGAGTCGTTACATAAGGATCAGACTGAAGTGCTGAGTGAATGATCCGTCTCTCATAAGGATTCATCGGCTCAAGTGCAACAGGTCTTCTGTTTCTCTTCACCTTATGGGCAATGTTCTTTGCAAGGTGTTTCAGAGTTTCTTCTCTTTTTGCTCTGTAGTTTTCTGTATCAAGTTTCACCCTGACGTATCCGTCCTGATGCTTGTTTGCTACCCTGTTTGCCAGATACTGAAGAGCGTCGAGAGTCTGTCCTCTCTTTCCGATGAGGATACCCATATGCTCGCCTTTCATATCAACGCAGAGAGCTCCGTCCTCATCAATAGAAGAAGTAATCTCTACATCCATATTCATAGCTTTTAATGTATCCTGTACGAATTCTTCTACAGCTTTGATCGTCTGATCTTCTACCTTGGCAAGTTCCTGTTTTTCTTTTACAGGAGCCGGTGTATTTTCAGCAGCTGTATCTTCTTTTACAGCTTTTTCTTTCACCGGTTTTTCCTTTACAGGTTTTTCCTGCTTTTCTGCTGCAGGAACTTTGTCTTTTTTCTCTTTCTTCGGCTGAACCGGCTCTTTCTTTTCTGTTTCTTTCTCCGGTTTAAGAGCCATCTCTTCTTTAATGATCTCTCTGATATCCGGTTCCGGCTCTTTTTCTTCTTTTCTCCAGGCTTCGATCACAGCCTGCTTCATGCCGATTCCGAGGAATCCGGCGCTGCCTTTTTCAATTACTTCATATTCGAGTTTATCACTGGTAACTCCAAGCTGGATCAATGCTTCTGTGATCGCGTCGTCCAATGTCTTCGCTGATACTCTGATACTACCTTTCATCCCGATTCCTACCTTTCTCATATGCAGCCCGCTTTCATCTCACGGTCTGCCCTGGAACAGACAACTATTTCTTCTTCTTTTTATCTTTAGACTTATCAGCCTTATCCTCAGTATCTTCAGGAGCTTTTTCTTCCGTCTTCTGCCCGCTGTTGTACCGGCTTACGAGATAAGCTTTTGATGTAAGGCTTCCCGGTTTTGCATTCCTTGCAGACTCCTGAGCCTGTCTGATCTTTTCTTCCTTTGACGGATCAGCAATCTCTTTCTTTGACTTCGAAGCAGTTTCTACATTTCTTGTACTCTTTGTCGCCATCTTGTTGATCTCTTCTGCAGAAGTACCTTTTTTCTCCCTCTTCTTCTGAGCCTTCTTGCGGTTTTCTTCGATCATATCTTCCACACTCTTGCTCTTGAGATACTTATTGACTGCTAACTGCTGTACGCTTCGCACCGCTGCGCTGGCCACCCAGTAAAGTCCGAGACCTGCCGGAAGTGTGAAACCGAATACGACTGAGATGAGCGGCATCGTATAAGTCATCGTCTTCATCGAATTCATCATCGGGTTGTCCGAATCCTGTGAAGATGCCATTGTATTCATCTGGGACAGCTTCACACTGATGAACTGTGTCAGACCTGCCAGTATCGGAATGATGACTGCAAGGATAACTCCCACTACAGCTCCCGCCGCAAGCGCATCTTTAAGCAGTTCCCACGGATGAGATCCGATATCGATGCCGAGGAAATTGTTGAGGCGTCCCACTTCCCGAAGCGTCTCTCTCGCCGTATTCTCTACACCCGGCATCTTGTCGATCAGCGCTTCCCATGTACTGTTCTGGAACTTATACAGAGCCGTCATAATTCCGTCTGCCGTAGAGAAATCATACAGAGAAGCCGATGAACCTGCCACGTCTGTAAGTATATCCTTATATCCCGATACAGCCTGTATCTTTTCTACAAGCGGTTCATATACATTCCTTACCTTTGTTACATACTCGGGAATATTCTGGACTACAGGATACAGGCCGAACAGGATCACAAGCTGCATCAGAGACGGCAGACATCCGCTGGACATCTTCACTCCGTACTTCTCGTAGACCATGTTCATCTCTTCCTGTTGCTTCTGCATGGAAACCTGATCTTTCTTTCCCGCATATTTCTTCTGGATCTTCTGGATCTCAGGATTCATCACAGCCTGCATCTTAGAGAATTTCTGCTGTTTGATCGTAAGCGGAAGCAGGATCATATAAACGATGATCGTAAATATAATAATGCTGACACCGATATTCTCAATCCCGACCGCGCTCATCACGTTGTAGATTCCATTCATGACCTGACCCAAGATCCATGAGATCTGCTTTATGACCGGCCAGTCATAAAATCCTCCGCTGGCTAAAAGCCCATAAACTTCCATTACTTATCCTCCTTAGGGTACCGGATCATATCCGCCTTTTGAAAATGGATTGCAGCGCAGGATTCTCCAGACAGCCAGAGCGCCGCCTTTTACCGCACCATACTTTTCAATCGCTTCCATCCCGTACTGCGAACAGGTGGGATAATACTTGCATGTACTATATCCCTTAAGACCGGACAGATACTTTCTGTAAAAACGGATCATCCATAACAGGACACTCTTCATCCGCGCCACTTCCTTTTTTCTTTTCAGGACTTCTCATTGTCCTTTATATATATTTTATGAAGTTTTCCGAGGTGGATCAGAGCGCTCTCAATCTCATGGTAAGTTTTATCTTTTGCGCCTGTTCTTCCTATTACAACGATATCATATCCACAACGGAAATGTTCTTCCGACAGTCTGTAACTCTCTCTTACAAGCCGGGTCAGATGATGTCTGACCACACTGTTTCCTACTTTTTTGCTCACTGAGATCCCGAGCCTGTTTTTATCCTGTCCGTTTTTGAGAACATACATTACAAGACAGCTGTTTGCAAGGGATCTTCCTTTTTTATAGACATTCTGGAAATCTTTATTTTTCTTTAAAGATTCGGAAAATTTCATCCAAAACCTCTTCCTGCTACTTATCTTTAAATAGAAGAAAAGGCCACATATATGCGGCCTAAGCTGATAACTGTTTTCTTCCTTTTGCTCTTCTGGCAGCTAAAACTTTTCTTCCGCCCGGTGTGCTCATTCTTGCTCTGAAACCATGAACCTTAGATCTTGATCTCTTCTTCGGCTGAAATGTCATCTTCATCCCCAATACACCTCCCTTTTTCTGATACTTATAATAAAGTATTCACATGATTAACAACTTCTTTTTGCCTTATCCTAAAAAGACACGCATTTAATTATAGAGAAAAACCCCCGATAAGTCAAGCAAAATCGGGCTAAACTGATATTTTTTGTTACAGTTTACCGTAACCTGTTTTTATCCACATTATTAACAATTATTATTCACACTCTGGGGATAACTCAGCACTATGTGGATAACCTGTGAAAAACTGCAAAATAAAGTGTTGATAAAAAATAATTTCTTTTCAGAGCCATTATATTTTGTGTATTCATGGCTGTTGATAAAGTTATACACATTATTTTTCGTTGATTCACACCCTGTTTTGATGTAAAATGTAATGGAGAGACTCTGCCTGAAGATCTCTCTATTCTATTGATTAGGAGTTACTTTCGATGAACATTGTAGAACAGAATTGGGAACAGATATTAAATAAGATGAAGCTGGAATACTGCTCATCCAACATTTCATATAACACATGGATCGCGCCTCTTACGGTTTATGAGGTTACAGACGATACTGTATATATCCTTGTAAAATTAAGAGCAAGCCTTGAACATATTGAAGAGAAATACCTGCTTCCTTTTAAAGTATGTATTGCGGAAGTAACAGGAATCGAATATGAAGTTGCTTTCGTTACGGACAATCAGACAGTTATACAGGAAAAGAAAGAAAACATCGTTAAGAAGAACAGAGTAAACTCTCTCTTTGAGAAAGCCAATCTGAATCCGAAGTATACATTTGACACATTCGTTGTAGGAAGCAACAACAACTTTGCCCATGCAGCTTCACTGGCTGTTGCGGAATCTCCGGGCGAGATCTACAACCCGCTCTTTATATATGGAGGAGTCGGGCTTGGTAAAACGCATCTTATGCATTCTATCGCCCATTTTATTCTTGAAAATGATCCGACCAAACAGGTTCTCTACGTCACCAGCGAGACATTTACAAACGAGCTGATCGACGCACTGAAAGCCGGTAAGACAGGAAGCGAACTGGCAATGACCAAGTTCCGTGAGAAATACAGGAACAACGACGTGCTCCTTATCGATGATATCCAGTTTATTATCGGAAAGGAAAGTACACAGGAAGAGTTCTTCCATACATTTAATCATCTTCATGTATCCGGCAAGCAGATCATTATTTCAAGTGATAAGCCGCCGAAAGATATCGAGACACTTGAAGCCCGTCTCAGAACAAGATTTGAATGGGGACTGATCGCTGATATACAGGCTCCGGACTATGAGACAAGAATGGCTATCCTTAGAAAGAAAGAAGAACTGGACGGTCTCGACCGGTACCACATTCCGGACGAGGTCATGCAGTATATAGCGAATAATATTAAATCAAATATTCGTGAACTTGAAGGCTCTTTAAATAAACTTGTGGCTCTCTCCAATCTGGAGAATAAGCCGATTGACATATCCCTTGCCGCAGAGGCGTTAAAAGATATGATATCACCTGACAATAACCGTCCTGTAACTCCGGAACTGATCATTGATATTGTATCAGAACACTTTAACGTACCGATCTCTGAACTTAAAGGCAAGAAAAGAAATGCTGAGATCGTACTCCCCCGCCAGATTGTAATGTATCTGTGCAGGACGCTTACTGATACGCCTTTAAAGGCAATCGGCGCCCTTCTTGGCGGAAAGGATCACGCATCAGTCAACCACGGAGTCAAGAAGATTGAGAATGAGCTTAAAACTGATGAAGCTCTCAATAATACTGTTAATATAATTAAGAAGAAGATCAATCCTATTTAATCTTCATCTATGTGTATAAGTACATAAATATTATTACAACCTGTTGATAACTTTGTAGACAAGTTGTGGAATACCATGTGTATAACAGATAATCTGCTTTTTAACCTGATAAAGCCCGCAGAATTATTTACACTGTTTCTTCACTCTTTCACAGAGAATCCAACAGAGTTATCAATACCGGGACCCCTTGATTTCAGCGGGTTTGAAGCAGTTATTAACTTATTCACAGCCCCTAATAAGACGGAGGCGGAATTGATATCATACCATACTGCATAGCGCGCGGCTGCGGAATGTTTTCCACACACACGGAACAATCCACAGACCTGCAGCTGTATGCCGCGCACAGCGCGGCGGCAACAAAGAAAGGAGATACATTCACATGAAGATCATCTGTACAAAAAATAATCTGTCAAAAGGAGTCAGTATCGTATCCAAGGCAGTGCCGTCCAAAACGACAATGCCGATTCTGGAATGTATTCTGATCGATGCATCTACGGATGTGATCAAACTGACAGCCAACGATATGGAACTTGGAATCGAAACTTCCATAGACGGAGAGATTGTAGAGAGAGGAATCATTGCATTAAACGCCAGAATATTCTCAGAAATCGTAAGAAAGCTTCCGGATAATGAGATTGTAATAGAGACACAGGGAGACAGTCAGGTGCTCATTACATGTGAAAAGGCCAAGTTTAATATCGCTGCTCAGCCGGGAGATGAATTCTCATATCTTCCGGCCGTAGAGAAGGATGACTTTATTACGGTGTCCGAATTTACGCTCAAGGAAGTGATCCGCCAGACGATCTTCTCTATCGCGGACAGTGATACAAACAAGATGATGACTGGTGAACTTTTTGAGATTGAGGACAATATCCTGAAAGTGGTATCTCTTGACGGACACAGAATATCAATCCGTAAAATTGAGCTGAAAGATTCCTACTCACCGAAGAAAGTGATCGTTCCGGGCAAGACTCTTCAGGAGATCAGCAAGATCATCGGCGGGGAAGCTGAAGCTGACGTAGATATTTCATTTACGAAAAACCATATCGTATTTGAATTCGACCGTACAGTTGTCGTATCAAGACTGATCGAGGGAGAATATTTCCGGATCGACCAGATGCTCTCAAGTGATTATGAGACGAAAGTAAGGATCAATAAGAGAGAGCTTCTGGATTGTATTGACAGGGCAACACTGCTGATCAAAGAAGGAGATAAGAAACCGATCATCATTGATATCAGGGATGAGTCCATGGAGTTTAAGATCAAATCTCAGATAGGATCTATGGATGAAGAGATCATGTGTATCAAAGAGGGAAAAGACCTTCTGATCGGTTTTAATCCGAAGTTCCTTATCGATGCGCTGCGCGTTATCGATGACGAGGAAGTGGATCTGTATTTCATGAATGCAAAAGCGCCGTTGTTCATCAAGGACGAGGAGCAGAGCTATATCTATCTGATCCTGCCTGTAAACTTTAACGCGGCGGTATAGAGGAGAAAGCATATGGAAAAATTTCAGTTGAGAGCCGGAGAAGATTTCATCCGGCTCGGACAGGTTTTAAAAGCAGCAGGTCTCGCAGAGTCCGGAGCAGAGGCAAAGGAGGTTATACAGGACGGACAGGTCCTTGTAAACGGCGAGACAGAGACGAGAAGGGGAAGAAAACTCTATAAAGGGGATATTGCGTCATATGACGGCAGAGAGATAGAGATCGCATAAAACATTGAAAAAAAAGTAAAAAAAGTGTAAAATAGATTAGATGGGAAAGTTATGGTAATCAAATCTCTAAAGCTGAAAAACTACAGAAATTACGATCTGTTAGACTTGAATTTTGATCCCAGTACCAACATTCTGTATGGCGATAATGCCCAGGGAAAGACGAATATTCTGGAGGCTCTTTATCTCTCGGGAACAACGAAATCCCACAGAGGGACAAAGGACAGAGATATCATACAGTTTGGATATGATGAATCCCATATAGAGACAATCGTAGAGAAAAGAGGAGTCTGTTTTCAGATCGATATGCATCTGAAAAAGAACAGCCCGAAGGGCATTGCAATCGATAAGATTCCCATCCGGAAAGCTGGAGAACTGTTCGGTATCGTTCATTTCGTATTTTTCTCTCCGGAAGACCTTAATATTATCAAAGAAGGACCGGCAGGGAGAAGAAGATTTATCGATCTCGAATTGTCTCAGCTTGATAAAATATATCTCAGCAACCTTTCAAACTATAATCGCATTATCAATCAAAGAAATTCCCTGCTCAAAGATATATATGGACAGAAGAATCTGATTGAGACTCTGGATATATGGGATATGCAGCTCGCTGCATACGGGACGAAAGTCCTTGAGAGACGAAAAGAGTTCATAAAGCAGGTAAATGAAATAATTTCTGACATCCATTACAAATTAACGGGAAATAAAGAAAGAATATCTATTTCATATGAGGCCAGCAATGGCAGTCTGTCCATGGAGGATGCGTTAAAGAAGTACAGGGAACGGGATATAAGGATGAAAAGCACGACGGTCGGTCCTCACAGGGACGATATATGCTTTACCACGGACAGCGGGCTTGATGTCCGCAGATTCGGATCACAGGGACAGCAGAGAACGGCCGCTCTGTCATTGAAACTGTCTGAAATAGAGCTGGTGAAAATGGTGATCAGGGATACCCCTGTGCTGTTACTTGACGATGTTTTGTCTGAACTGGACAAACATCGGCAAAACTATTTACTGGACAGTATTCATGACATACAGACGATAATTACATGTACCGGACTTGATGAATTTGTAAATCACAGATTTTCAATAAACAAAATATTCCACATCAAAAACGGGCATGCAGTAAACGCAAATTAGGAGGTTATTAAATGGGTGCATCAAGTACAGAATTTGACGCTGAATATGGCGCGGACCAGATCCAGATCCTTGAGGGACTGGAAGCGGTAAGAAAGAGACCGGGTATGTATATCGGCAGCACTTCCACAAGGGGACTTCATCATCTGGTATATGAGATTGTGGACAATTCAGTGGATGAGGCACTGGCGGGGTACTGCGATGAAATACAGGTTGATATTAACAAGGACGGTTCCGTTACCGTAAGTGACAACGGAAGAGGTATCCCTGTAGGAATCAACCATAAAGCCGGACTTCCGGCAGTGGAAGTCGTGTTTACTGTACTTCATGCCGGCGGTAAATTCGGCGGAGGAGGATACAAAGTATCCGGCGGACTTCACGGTGTAGGTGCATCTGTTGTAAATGCCCTCTCCGAATGGCTGGAAGTGGAGATTTACCACGAAGGTCAGGTATATAAGCAGCGCTATGAAAGAGGAAAAGTGTGCTATAAACTGAAAGTCATCGGTGAATGCGAACCGGAGAGAAGTGGAACAAAAGTTACATTTTATCCGGATGCGGAAATATTTGATGATATTATATTTGATTATAATACGCTGAAACAGCGTTTCAGAGAAATGGCATTTCTCACCAAAGGTCTTAAAATCGTATTGAGAGACTGGAGAGGTGAGGAGCTTCATGAGCATACCTTCCACTATGAGGGCGGTATAAAAGAGTTTGTCACATATCTCAATAAAAGCAAAACTCCGCTTTACGAGCAGATCATTTACTGCGAAGGATTTAAGGACGGCGTTGCAGTTGAGGTGGCGATGCAGCACAATGATTCTTACAGTGAGAATACCTACGGGTTCGTAAATAATATTACAACCCCTGAGGGAGGAACTCACGTAGAGGGATTCAGAACTGCACTGACTAAGACATTTAATGATTATGCAAGAAAGAATAAACTTATCAAAGATAATGAAAAACTTGCCGGAGAGGATATAAGAGAAGGTCTGACTGCAATTATCAGTGTCAAAATTGAAAACCCGCAGTTTGAGGGACAGACAAAGCAGAAGCTTGGAAACAGCGAGGCAAGAGGAGCAGTGCTTGGAGTACTGAGCAATCAGCTGGAGATATTCCTCGAGCAGAATCCGAACGTGGCAAAAATCATCGTAGAAAAATCTGTATTATCACAGAGAGCAAGAGAAGCCGCGAGAAAAGCAAGAGACCTTACAAGAAGAAAATCAGCCCTTGATTCTACGTCACTTCCAGGAAAACTTGCAGACTGCTCAGACAAGAATCCGGAAAACTGTGAGATCTACATCGTAGAGGGAGATTCCGCCGGCGGTTCCGCTAAGACAGCGAGAGACCGTGCGACTCAGGCAATCCTTCCTCTTCGAGGAAAGATCCTCAATGTAGAGAAAGCCCGCCTTGACAAAATCTACGGCAATGCGGAGATCAAGGCGATGATCACAGCTTTTGGAACGGGAATCCATGATGATTTTGATATCAGCAAACTCAGATACCATAAGATCATCATCATGACAGATGCCGATGTGGACGGCGCCCATATCAGTACTTTATTATTAACATTCCTGTACCGCTTTATGCCGGATCTGATCAAAGAAGGTTATGTATATCTGGCGCAGCCGCCGCTGTATAAGCTGGAGAAAAATAAAAAAGTCTGGTATGCATACAGCGATGAAGAACTGAACCAGATCCTTCTGGAAGTAGGAAGAGACAGCAATAATAAAATTCAGCGTTATAAAGGTCTGGGAGAGATGGATGCCGAGCAGCTCTGGGAGACAACCATGGATCCTGAGCACAGAATCCTTCTGAAAGTAACAATGGATGAAGAAACATCATCCGAACTCGACCTTACATTCACAACCCTCATGGGAGATAAAGTAGAACCACGACGTGAATTTATCGAAGAAAATGCAAAATATGTCAGCAATTTGGATATATAGCGATTAACAGCGACAGGCTTTATGTACGCTCTGGGGCAGACAGCAAGTTCACTTGCATGTCTGGCACAGAGAGGACATAAGGGTTGGCATTGGAAATGCCAACCCAGTTCTAAAGCCGAAGGCTTTAAGAACTGAAAAGCCAGGAGCGGAAGAATTCCAAGCCGAAGGCTTTAAGAACTGAAAAGCCGGGAGTGGAAGAATTCCAAGCCGAAGGCTTTAAGAACTGAAAAGCCAGGAGCGGAAGAATTCCAAGCCAAATCAGTCAATAACTCAAGAAGGAGATAAGTGATGGAAGATAATATTTTTGATAAAGTTCACGAGGTTGACCTGAAAAAGACCATGGAGAAGTCCTACATTGACTATGCCATGAGTGTTATCGCATCCCGTGCTCTTCCTGATGTAAGAGACGGGCTGAAACCCGTGCAGAGAAGAATTCTCTACTCTATGATCGAACTGAACAACGGTCCCGACAAACCGCATCGTAAATGTGCGCGTATCGTCGGTGATACAATGGGTAAATATCATCCCCACGGAGACAGTTCCATCTATGGAGCTCTCGTAAATCTTGCACAGGAGTGGTCTACAAGATATCCGCTTGTAGACGGACACGGAAACTTCGGTTCAGTGGATGGAGACGGTGCAGCTGCCATGCGATATACAGAGGCACGTCTGAGTAAGATATCGATGGAAATGACGGCAGATATCAATAAAGATACCGTCGACTTTATACCGAACTTTGACGAGACAGAGAAGGAACCGACCGTACTGCCTTCAAGATTTCCGAATCTCCTTGTAAACGGTACATCCGGTATTGCTGTCGGAATGGCGACCAATATTCCGCCGCACAACTTAAGAGAAGTGATCGCTGCGGTTGTAAAGATTATAGACGATCAGATCGACGACAATGGAGAGACTACGATCGAAGAGATACTGAAGATCGTAAAGGGTCCGGATTTCCCGACAGGAGCGGAAATTCTCGGAACAAGAGGAATCGAAGAGGCATACCGGACAGGCCGGGGTAAGATCAGGGTACGTTCGGTGACAAATATAGAGCCGATGGCAAACGGAAAGAACAGAATCATCGTGACAGAGCTTCCGTTTATGGTAAATAAGGCAAGGCTGATCGAGAAAATTGCGGAGCTGGTAAGAGATAAGAAGATAGACGGAATTACAGATCTGAGCGACCAGTCAAGCCGTGAAGGAATGCGTATCTGTATTGAACTGCGAAGAGACGTGAATCCGAATGTCATATTGAATCAGCTTTATAAACATACACAGCTTCAGGATACTTTCGGCGTGATTATGCTTGCTCTGGTAAATGGAGAGCCAAAAGTAATGAATCTTCTTGATATGCTGAAATATTATCTTCAGCATCAGGAAGAAGTCGTAACAAGAAGGACAAAATACGACCTCAATAAAGCAGAAGAGAGAGCTCATATATTACAGGGCTTACTCATTGCGCTGGATAATATTGACGAAGTCATCAGAATCATCCGCGGTTCTAAGACTGTTCAGATCGCAAAGACCGAATTAATGGAGTGCTTTGAACTTTCGGATGTACAGGCTCAGGCAATCGTAGATATGCGTCTGAGAGCGCTGACAGGTCTGGAACGAGAGAAGATAGAATCAGAATATGCCGAGCTGATGAAAAAGATAGAAGAATACAAGGCAATTCTTGCAGATAAGAAACTTCTCCTCGGAGTTATCAAAAAAGAGATTCTCCTCATTTCTGAAAAATACGGCGATGAGAGAAGAACACATATAGGTTATGATGAATTTGATATCTCTATGGAGGATCTGATCCCGAGAGAAAATGTGGTTATTACTATGACAAATCTCGGATATATCAAGAGGATGAGCATGGATACCTTTAAGAGCCAGAACCGCGGCGGTAAAGGTATCAAAGGTATGCAGACTCTTGAGGACGACTATATAAGAGAGTTGTTTGTCACAACCACACACCACTATATCATGTTCTTTACAAATACAGGACGTGTATACAGACTGAAAGGATATGAGATACCGGAGGCAGGAAGAACCGCAAGAGGAACTGCAATAATCAATCTGCTGCAGCTTATGCCGGAAGAAAAGATTACGGCTATGATTCCGATTAAGGAATATGAAGAAGGCAAATACCTGTTTATGGCAACAGAGAAGGGACTTGTTAAAAAGACCCCGATCAAAGAATATGCAAATGTAAGAAAGACAGGCCTTGCGGCTATTGTTCTCCGCGAGGAAGACAGACTGATAGAGGTAAAAGTAACTGATGATGATCAGGATATCCTTCTTGTGACAAAATACGGACAGTGTATCAGGTTCCATGAGACTGATGTGCGCTCAACCGGAAGAGTTTCCATGGGTGTGAGAGGCATGAACTTAGGAGACAATGATGTTGTCATCGGTATGCAGATAAGCAGTCAGGGTAAAGATCTTCTGATCGTGTCTGAAAAGGGTATGGGCAAACGTACAAATATGGATGAGTTCACAAGACAGAACCGCGGCGGTAAAGGTGTGAAATGTTATAAGATCACTGAGAAGACAGGTAATGTAGTCGGAATGAAAGCCGTGGATGATGACAGTGAGATCATGATCATCAACACAGAAGGAATCATTATCCGTATGAAGTGCGAGGATATTTCCGTATACGGAAGAATAACCTCTGGCGTTAAATTGATAAATTTACCTGAAAATGATAAAGTTGCAAGCGTGGCTAAGGTAAGAAAGGCTTCAGCAGAGATTGACGGTGAACAGGTAGAGATAAAAGAAGAGACGGAAGAAGAAGAATCCGAAAAATAAACAGAGGTTGTTATAAGTACATGTAAAAGAAAGACTGTCATATGGCACAGGGATAAAGATAAAAATCCCGTGCGGTATATGGCAGTCTTTTATTGACATAAATCATTGCATCATATTGAGCTTCTGAAAAAATAAGATATAATATCTATATGTGACATACTGCATATAAGTTATCAAATACTAAATCTAAGTATACTCTATTTTAATCATGGCTGATTCAGCCGCTATTCCTATTTTATTTAAGAAAAATGAGTAATGGGAAAATACAAAGAAACAGCACATTGTAAAAGGAAAAATAAGATATTATAATCAAAGGAGAAATATATGGAAGATGTAAGAAAATCGAATATGCAGATAAAAGATGGAGAGGATTATTCCGGTCTTATAGTAAATCCACTTCAGAATATGAATCTGATGGATGATTTTCTATTTGATGTGGCGACAGTAGATCTGGAGACATGTAAGATTATAATAGAGTTGTCCCTTGGAATTACAATCAAAACAATCCGATGGAAAGAAGGGCAGAAAGTTGTACATAATATGCCGGGAAAGCGCGGAATAAGAATGGATTTTTATGTAGAGGATGATAAAGGACAGGTTTTTGATGTAGAGATGCAAAAACGGAATCAGGGAAATATTCCGAAAAGAACAAGGTTTTATCAGGCTCTTATCGACGCTCCGATGTTAAAGAGCGGCGAGCGCGGATTTGATAATATGAAGCCTGCCTATATCATCGTGATTTGCGGATTTGATCAGTACGGATATGGATTGTACAGATACACTTTTGAGAATCGGTGTAAAGAAATCAAGGATCTTACAATGGGAGATGAATGCAGAAAGATCATCCTCAATACTAAGGGGACAAATGACGATGAGGTAGAGAAATCACTGGTAGATTTTCTTCATTATGTCGATCACAGTTCAGAGGAAAATGTTCCGAAAGACTGTGATGATCGTCTGAAACATCTGCATAAAAAGATTTATGAGATTAAGTCAAATGAACAGATGGGAGTGAGTTATATGAAGATGGAAGAAAGGGACAGGCTGATACAGGAAGACGGAGAAAGAAAGGGACAAATCAATACAATCGTTACAATTGTAAGAAGAATGCTGGAAAAAGGATATGATGTAAACAAAGCTGCTGACGACTTTGAACTTGATAAGAAATACGTAAAGATGACAGTAGATGCGATAAGTGAATATGGAGACAAGTCTGATAAGGAAATAGCTGAAATGATTTACAGTCAGGCAGAGTAATTATAAAGAGTGATATGATGTTTTAGAAATGTCATATCACTTTTTTGATAAAATAAGAACGGAAGGCTGCCTCCTTGACACTTTTTCTGATAATTATTATACTTTAGAAATGCAAGGAACCGTGAAAATACGGCTTCCTTAGCGGGTAAAGGATGATAAAAATATGAAACCACTGATTTTACAGTCAGACTTTGGAACTGCTGACGGAGCGGTCAGCGCAATGTACGGAGTAGCCTATGGAGTGAATCAGGATCTGAATATTTCGGACCTGACCCATGAGATTCCCCAGTATGATATATGGGAGGCGTCCTACCGGCTGATCCAGACCGTGAGTTACTGGCCGAAAGGTTCGGTATTTGTAAGTGTTGTCGATCCGGGAGTGGGATCTACCAGAAGAAGTATTGTGGTAAGGACAAAGACAGGGCAGTATATCGTTACTCCAGATAATGGAAGATCCCGACCGGAATCCCGGAGACTGATATCAAGACAGCCTACGGAGTAGGAGCGTTCTTCTCGGCGCTGTTCGGACCGATCGCGGGACTGCTCATCGGACTGATCGGACACGGACTGTCCGATGCGATCCAGTACGGTTCTCCGTGGTGGAGCTGGGTAGTGGCAAGCGGACTGACATGCTTTATCACAGGGCTTGTATATCCGAAGCTGAAAGTAGATGAGGGAGAATTCAAAGGAAAAGACATTCTCCGCTTTAATATCTACCAGATCATTGCAAATGTGATCTCTTGGGTGATCGTAGCTCCGATCCTTGATATCGTTGTCTATGCGGAGCCTGCTAACCTTGTGTTTACACAGGGAATCGTCGCAGCGATCAGCAATGCGATATCAGCAGGAGTGATCGGAACAATCCTTCTTGCTCTGTACAGCAAGACAAGGTCTAAAAAAGGAAGCCTTTCAAAAGATCAGTAAAAATACAAATTGAAATCTGAAAACAGGCCGCCGGCGTCTGTTCCTGAAAAACAGGGACAGGCGTCAGGCGGATTTTTTTATTGAATTACAATCTTGATTTATTGAAAAACAATAAAAATATATTGACAAATAATATTCAGGAGACATATAATACGAGCAAATACCAGATTATGTAAATGAATTTAAAGGAGAGGTTGTTATGGATCAGAAAAGAATCATCATCTTCACAAAATACCTGCTGAATTTCATGTTTTACTCGGGTATCCTTGTGGCAGTTTCTCTGCCATATACCCTGAAACTTGCGGGAAAATACTATTCTTCCGATTTTGCGGAGCATTATATTTCAATGCTGGTTATCTTTTTCTTATCCGGAGTCTGCGGTCTTCTCATTGTATGGAGGCTGAAAAAGATGATAACCACGGTCTTAGAAAGAAACTGCTTTGTGGATAGCAATACGAAAAGCCTTAAAGTAATGGGGAAATCTGCATTTGTTATTGCAGTGCTGTTTATTATTAAGGTATTCATACTTCCTACACCGGCAACATATATCATCATCCTTACATTCTTTATCGCGGGACTGTTCAGTCATGTTCTGAGTATGGTCTTTTCTGAAGCAGTACGCTATAAGGAAGAGAATGATCTGACGATATAGGAGGGGATAAAAATGGCAATTGTAGTGAATCTTGATGTCATGATGGCTAAGAGAAAAATGAGTGTGACGGAGCTTGCAAATAAAGTAGATATTACTATGGCGAATCTGTCTATATTAAAGAATAACAAGGCGAAAGCAGTGCGGTTTACCACACTGGACGCAATATGTAAGGCTCTTGACTGTCAGCCGGGAGATATCCTTGAGTATGTAAAGGAGGATGAAAATGGATAGCGTTTTTCTTCAGAGGATGAGAGAAAACAGAAAATGGTTTCTGAGCATGAGCACAGTATACGGGGGAGTGTTTACTTTCTGTTTGTATCGGAATTTATCCGGCATTACATTTCCGGTGATCACGGTTGTTTCGCTCTGGTTTTCCGTACTTTTTCTCAAAAAAGCAGGGATAACGTTCCAGAAAGGAACTCTGAGATATTTTGCAGGCATTCTTCTGCTTGGAATATCAACGGTGCTGACGGACAGCGGATTTTTCCATTTTTTCAACAGTGCGGGGATCATCCTTCTCTTTATGATGGCGATGGCTCACCAGTTATATAAAGACAGTGAGTGGGGATTTACCGAGTATGTGAAAAAGTTTTTCATTATGCTGTGGACATGGCTAATATCCGTGGGGGAACTTTTCCGTGGAAATGGAAAGAATGATGAAGTCAAGACCGATGCCGGCGCGGCATGTGAGAATGGAAATATTATCGGAGAAAATACCGGTGTCCGGAAAAAGAAATGGAAAAATGCAGGTCCCGTGCTTCTCGGAATACTGGCAGCCGTGCTAATGCTCATCATTGTACTGCCTCTGCTCATGATGTCAGATGAAATCTTTTTACAGGTTTTCAACAGACTTTTCCGATTTCTGAATCCGTTCCGGTTTATGCGGGAGATCGATTTCGGAAATATTATCGGAGTAATTGTCACATTTATCTTCGGTATGACTGCGCTTTATGCTTTTTTTGCCGGACTTTTCAGACTGAATCTAGGCGGAGCAGATGTGAAAAAAACGGGAACTTCCAATTATATCACGGGGATAACTTTTACAGGGATCATGGCTGTGGTATATGTATTCTATTCGGGAATTCAGATACTGTTTCTGTTTCTCAGACTGGATTCCGGCCTGCCGGATGGAGTCACTTATTCACAGTATGCACATCAGGGCTTCTGGCAGCTTTTATTTGTCAGTATTATCAACTTCATAACAGTACTTATATGTGTAAAAATATTTGAGGCTAACAGGGTACTGGAGATACTGCTCACTGTAATTTCCGTATGCACCTGCATCATGATCCTTTCAGCTTCATATCGCATGGTGCTTTATGTGAATGAATATGATCTCAGCTTTTTGAGAGTGTTGGTCCTCTGGTTCCTACTAGTTCTTATGATCATATTTTTCGGTGTGATATACAGTGTATTTAGAAAAGATTTTATGTTGTTCCGCTATATCACTGCGGTTGTGTCTGTCTGCTATATCCTGTTTTCTTTCAGTCATCCGGATGCACTGATCGCGCGGTATAATATCCAAAATGCACAGGAGACAGAAGAAATGGATATGTACTACCTGATGTACGGGTTGTCAGAGGATGCGGCCGGCGAGATTGCACGTATCGATGTACGGGATATGAATGACAGCAATCTGATGCCAGATGTGAGAAACTATTTTAAGGAGATAAGCGGAGAGAATCAGGGAATGTCTATGCGTGAGTGGAATTATTCCCGGGCGGCTGCGGGAAAAGCTGCGGACGAATGGCTGTCGGACAGGGAATAAATCATAGGGATCCGGAATAAACTGTATCAGGATGTATCACCGGACGGTCTGTATTTTATTATGGTGATATGAGAATGGCAGGAAAGGTTGCGGATCATTTGGGTAAAAAAATTATGTCGGCTGTGACACATTTTTTTGTGCGGGCAGCCATAGGAATGGCTCTGATATTTTTTATTAATCAGTATGTGATCCCGCCTGATTCTTCAATTAATGTGGGATTAAACGCAGTATCCTTTTTGACATCCGGAACCCTTGGAATTCCGGGCATCGGGCTTCTTTACGGGATCATGTGCTATCAGATTTTGTGAGTTTTTTACAAAAATCGGCGGATTTGATTTGAGGTATAGACAAATTAAAATCCGCCGTTTATAATGCGTCTTACACAACAGGAATTCACCGGTTGTCACACCGGCTTTTGAGGGAAAGCATACGGTGTCAGAATGTCGGCTTAAGAAAAAGCCGGCTGTCATTATCTTTATCGTGCTGCATGAGATCGCGGCAAAATTCAGATTATGTCAGAAGAAAAAAGAAGAAATGTATCAGGCAGTTTTGTAGTCTGTGACGTGCAGGAAGAGTATATTGAACATCTTTTTGCTGTTCTGTCGGAACAGCTGTCAGAAGTGTATCAGTTTCAGCTTTTTCATGATCCGGACAGAGTGATGGAATTTGTGAGAAGGGAGGAGACGGAAGCACTTCTGATCGCTGAGGAGTGCCGGGTAAATACAGAAAATTTACCGGGAATACAGAAGATATTTGTACTCACGGACGTCATGAAAGACTGCGCAGAAAAAGATGTTATCCCTGTATTCCGCTACCAGTCGGCCGAACGGATATTGGAAGAGATAAAAAACGGGTTGTGCATACCTGACAGAAGGATTTCTGTCAGACAAAATGGGAGAAAACGTATCCGGGATGAGCCGACAGAGGTCAAAGTACAGGAGAAAAAACGTAATATGATTTCCAGGGAGGGGCAGCAGACACGGGGAATGATCGCAGTGTATTCCCCTGTGCACAGGATCGGAAAGACGAGATTTGCCATGCGGCTGGGAGAAAAACTCTCGGCCCGGGTTCCGGTGCTTTATCTCAATCTGGAAGGATATTCAGGAGGCAGTTATTATTTTCCGGAGAACACTGGGAAGGATCTGGGAGATCTGATCTACTGTATGAAACAGGAGAGAACGGATCATGGTCTTAAGATCAGTTCCATGACCGGAAGGTCGGGCGGAATGGATTATATCATGCCGATGGAAAATGAGTCCGATTTAAGAGCGGTAAAAGGTGAAGAATGGATCAGTCTGTTCTCGCAGATTCTTGAAAAGTGTATCTATGAAGTGATCATTCTGGATCTTGGAGACTGCATCGACGGGCTGTACGATATCCTGAGAAACTGTGCGAGAATCTATACACCTTATATTCGGGAAGGCGCGGCTGTTGCAAAACTGGAACAGTATGAAAGAAATCTCCGGACGACAGGATACGGCGATATTCTGAGCCGTACAGTAAAAAAAGACATGCAGAAGAGACATTCTGATGTGGAAAGGACTGAGGCCGGAAAATGATAAAGTCAGAACTGCTTTATGAAAAGGTGATGCTTCGTCTGGATATGACAAGGGAGACGGGAGAGGAAGAACTTCAGGAAATTATCCTTGCTGTTCTTGAAGAAGCGGCAGAAGAAGAATTCCTTCCGCTGAGTGATAAGATCCGCATCAGCAGAGAACTGTTCAATGCATTCCGGCGTCTGGATATTCTTCAGGACCTGATTGAAGATGATTCCATAACAGAGATTATGGTGAATGGAACAGAGAATATTTTTTATGAAAAAGGCGGAAGACTTTATCGCACGGACAGGCGTTTTATCTCGGAGGAGAGATTATGTGACGTCATCCAGCAGATTGTAGGCGAGACAAACAGATATGTAAATGAATCGTCTCCTGTTGTGGATGCAAGACTGAGAGACGGATCGCGTGTCAATGTGGTGTTAAAACCGGTCGCCGTTAACGGTCCTATCATGACGATCAGGAAATTTCCCTCGGAGGCCATTACGATGGAACAGCTTGTCCGGATGGGGAGTCTGACCGAAGAGGCGGCAGCGTTTATCCGGAGACTGGTGGAGGCAAAATACAATATCTTTGTCAGTGGCGGGACAGGAGCCGGAAAGACGACTTTTCTAAACGCAATGTCGGACTATATTCCGAAAGAGGAACGCATCATAACCATTGAAGACAACGCCGAGCTTCAGATACAGGGTGTGGACAATCTGGTGCGTCTGGAAGCAAGAGGAGCCAACCTTGAAGGTGAAGGCGCGGTGACGATCAGGGATCTGATCCGGTCGGCTCTCAGGATGAGACCGGACAGAATTATTGTCGGTGAAGTCAGGGGAGAAGAGACGGTGGATATGATCTCGTCCGCGATGTTGAACGGACACAGCGGATCTATGTCTACCGGACACGCAAATAATCCGGCTGATATGCTTCACAGACTGGAGACGATGATGATGATGGGAATAGATCTTCCGCTTCAGGCAATCCAGAGGCAGATCGCGTCTGCGCTGGACATTATTATCCATCTCGGAAGACTCAGGGATAAGAGCAGAAGAGTACTTAAGATAGAGGAAGTACTTGACTGCGGCGACGGCAGGATCAGAACCGGGACATTATATGAATTCAGGGAGGAGGGGATGAAAGATGAAAAGATTGAAGGATGCCTTGTGAAGACTGGCGATATCAGGAACAGGGAAAAGCTTGTGGCTGCAGGATATCAGGAAATCTGAGTATATTCTGGGAGCTGTGCAAACGACGGGAATATTTCTGCTGATACTATATGTGTTCTATGGAACATTTATAATTGCTCCGGTGTTCCTTCCGGTATGGTTTCTGTATATGAGAGACTGGATCGCAGATACGGCAGGAAAGAAAGAGCAGCAGTTCAGGATGCAGTTCCGTGACAGCATCCAGGAAATGTCGGCGGTATTAAAAGCAGGATATTCTGTCGAAAATGCAATACGCGAGGTCAGCAGGGAACTGATTCCTCTATACGATAAAGACACGAGGATCAGAAAGGAATATAACCTGATGACTCATCAGATCGATATGAAAATTCCTGCGGCCGAGGTACTTGAAAAATTTGCCGAGCGCACGGGGCAGGAGGATGTGGAAGACTTTGTCAATGTATTTGCAGCAGCAAAGAAAAGCGGAGGAGACAGTATCACAATCATAAGAAATTCAGTCAGGATCATCAGCGGAAAGATCGACACTGAGAAAGAAATACAGACGATGATCGCTTCGAAAAAACTTGAATTTGATATTATGTGCGCGGTTCCGTTTGTAATCATCCTGTATATGAAACTGACTTTCGGAGAATTTCTCAGCGTATTGTACGGAAATGCCGTGGGCATGATCATTATGACAGTCTGTCTGTGCGTTTATCTTGCGGCTTACAGAATCGGGAGAAAAATTATACGGATTGAAGTATAACGGTAAGAATATAAAAAATAAGACAGATGCCATACGCTGCTGCGGAAGGAAAAGAAAAAATGAAATGGAAGGATATCAGGAAAAAGATCAGAGAAAATCCGGTATACATTAAAGCCGGAATCCTGGCTGCCGCAGCAGTGGTCAGTTTTTCAGGAATATATGTATGGGATAACAGCAGAGAAATCAGCACAAATGAAAATGGAGAGAAGATTCTTGAGAGAAATGAAAACGGAGAAGATCAGATACGCGAGATGAAAGTGCAGATCGGAGATAAGGAAGAAGAAATTAATGTTTCTGTATCCGGAAGGCTGTACAAAGATGAAGAACTGGAGAAAGCATTTGAAAATGCCGCAGAGGAGATTGAAACCCTGATTCTCGGAGAAAATGAGAGTCTGGATGAAGTGAGATATGATCTGGATCTGATCACGGAGATACCGAATACGGGAATTTCAGTATTCTGGCAGCCGGACAGATATGATGTGATAGACGGCATGGGAAATCTTAGGGAAGAAGCACTTACGGAAGAAGGAACTCTTGTCAGACTGAACGCCGTGATGTCATATGGGGAGAAAAAAGTATCCCATGAATTCTATGTAAACATATTTCCTCCTCTCCTCAGCGGTGAGGAAAAGATGATGGAAGCTGTCGAAAGCAGTGTTATGGAATCGGATGAAGCGACAAGAACAGAAAGTTATATGGTGCTTCCGGATCAGGTAAACGGAGAAGAGATACAGTGGAAATACGGAAGACAGACGAGGGCCGGAGCAGTACTCATACTCGGAGTGGGAGCGGCGTTTATGCTGGTCGTGTCTGACAGTCAGAAGAAAAAAGAAGAAGAGAAAAAACAGATCAGCCAGATGAAGCTGGATTATCCGAAGATTGTCAATAAGTTCAATCTGTATATACGGGCAGGTATGACCATACGGCGGTCATGGTTTATGATTGCCCGCGATTATGAGAAAAATCATTCCGGAAAAGCCGGAAGAAAAGCATATGATGAGATGGTATATGTCATGCATCAGATACAGGGGGGCGTACCGGAAGGCGAGTGCTATGAAAATTACGGCATGCGCTGTAATGTATCTTCCTACAGAAAGCTTGGAACTCTTCTGTCACAGAATCTGAGAAAAGGTTCGGGAGGGCTTACGGAGATTCTGGGACGGGAGGCGGAAGAAGCGTTTGAAGACAGAAAAAATCTGGCAAAAAAACTTGGAGAAGAGGCAGGCACAAAGCTGATGATTCCTATGTTTCTCATGCTGATCATTGTATTTGCCATTGTGATCATTCCGGCATTCTTATCTATACAGATATAGCTTAAGAGCATACGAAAAAGGAGGAAATGGTATGGGAACAATTGCTATAAGAGCGAAACAGAAAATAAGATCGGTCAAAGACAAGTGGAAGGAAATATATATGCGTCACCGATATCTGTCGGGGATTACAGTGATCGAGCTTGTACTTATACTTGTCATCGTAATTGCGCTGCTGCTTATTTTCAAAAACCAGCTGATCGATCTGATCAATACGATATTTGACAAGATAGTGTCGGAGAGCTCGGGAATCTGACCGATATGTACGGAAGAAGAACGGCTATGAAGAAAGGTGAGATCACGGCATTCTTAAGTCTGGTTTTTGTTCTAACGGTATCTTTTGTACTGGGAATTCTTGAAATCTCCATTATACAGACCTCGAAGAGTATGAGCCGTCTTACCGTGGACAGGGCAGTATTTTCTATATTCGGGGAATATAACCCCAAATTGTTTAGCGACTATCATATATTCGCTATAGAGGGAAGTTACGGAACGGGGGATTTCAGTGAAGACAGGCTGACCGGAAGGATGCGGTATTACGGTACTGCAGGTATAGAGCAGGAGATTAAAGGGGTACAGTATCTTACTGATTTAAACGGTCAGGCGTTTCGGGAACAGGTTCTTCAGTATATGGAAGAAAGATACGGACTTTCAATCATCCGGGATTTTACCGGACTTACCTCCCGGTGGGAGGATCAGGCTATTCAGGGAGAAGACATGGAAGATAAAGAGAAAAGTATTCTGGACAGTGTAAATGATCTGATGGAAAATGCGCAGTTTCCAGAAGAAAATGATTCCGGTGATGCAGGAGAAAATGCCGTACCGGATTCTGCAGATACGGAAATAATGCTTCCGGAAGGGCCGGCAGACGTAGAGAAACTGGCGGAGGGAGGGCCGTTCACATGTATTGAGAAAATTGAAAAATCAGGAATACTCTCTGTTGTAATGCCTGAAGACATGGAACTTTCCGGTCTGGGGATAAATTCTGATACACAGGTTTCCTGCAGAAATCTGAATACGGGGAGAGGAACATTTCCTGTCAGGAAAGGAACGGACGGACCGGAGGAGAGACTGTTGTTCAATGAATATATATTAAATAATTTTACCAGTGCAGTACCTGAAGGGGACGAAATAGAAAACGAAGAGAACACAGACAGCATAGAAAGCGGTTCGGAGACAGGCAGGAGATCTCTGGCATATGAGGCAGAATATATCCTTGAGGGAAAATCTTCGGACAAGGAAAATCTCGAGGCATTTCTTATGAAACTGTTTCTTGTAAGGATGGCGCTGAATTATGTCTATCTCCTGGGAGATTCTGAAAAACAGGCGGAAGTGTCGGCTCTTGCTGCAGCCGTGACAACGGTTCTTCTGATCCCTGAGGCGTCTGAAGCGCTGAAACAGCTCGTTCTTCTGGCGTGGGCGGCCGGTGAAAGCATTGTTGACATACGTACTCTGCTCGCCGGAAAAAGGGCGGCTCTTGTTAAAAGTACGGATACGTGGCAGCTTCCTCTCTCGTCTCTGCTGACACTGGGAAGCGGAACAGATCAAAGTGAAGGCTCGGATGTGTCCGGCGGACTTGCTTATAAAGATTATCTGAGGATGTTCCTCTTTCTGGAAAATGCGGATGATGTAAATATGCGTGTTCTGGACCGGATCGAAGAAAATATAAAGACGGAGTACGGCATGGGCTGGTTCAGGGCTGACCAGTGCATCACAAAATTAGAGGTAAAAAACACAGCGGAGATATTAGGAGGCATAACATATACGTTTCCTGTTTATTTCGGGTATGAATAATACTTATCATCCCCGGTACAGATGCCCTTTCATTCTAACGCATTCCCTCATGCGAATTTCACGTAAACTATTAATATTTGTCATACGAAAGGAAAAAATCGGCTGCGATGACGATACAAACGATTAAAGATAAAAACCTTGCGAAACCGGAAAGGGCATCTGTACCGGGGATGAGAACCAGGAATAGGAATTTCCGCAGACAGTGCGGCAGTGTTACGATAGAAGCCTCTTTCGGCATTCCACTTTTTTTATTTGCCGCGCTGTGTCTGATCTGGCTGATCGAGATACAGAGTATCAGGATCAGTATTACAAATGCGGCTCAGAACGCAGCAAAAAGTGCGGCGGAGGATACGTCAGTAATTCCCGTCCTTAACACAATAAAGCTGAAATCGGATATAGTGGCCCTTATCGGAGAAGACAGAATCAGCAGGAGTATTTTAGAGAATGGAAGTTCCGGAATATCCTGCTGGAGATCAGGCGTTTCTTCGACAACCGGTGAAATGAACATAATTGTAAGATATAAGATATTGATTCCTCTGCCGGTTATGGGCAGTCCTTCTGCCGAACTGGAAGAATCTTTTAAGATCAGCTCGTGGACAGGATATCAGGACGGGGGTATGGACGGAGGAGATTCGGAAATTGTATATATGACAGACAACGGATCAGTTTATCATGACAATTATAACTGTTCATATCTTCGGCTTTCGATCCGATATGTCCCGTACAGTGATCTGAATGTAATAAGAAATGAAAGCGGCGGCAGATATCATGCCTGCGACAAGTGTGTGATCGGACAGGCCATGACGGGAGTTTATATAACAGACAATGGAACAAAGTATCATAATTCACTGAACTGCAGCGGACTGAAGCGTACGATCCACGCAGTTCAAAGATCAGAGACAGGAGGAGTCGGGGGATGTTCCAGATGTTCAGGGCAGAAAGAATAGCAGAATTATGTATAGGTAACCGGTGGTTACTGTGTCAGCTGTTATTCGGTTTATATATGATTGTACTTACGGTTATGGATATAAAGTGGAAAAAACTCAGTCTGGTAGTGCTGATTTCCGGTTTTATCATAGTTGTGGCAGGATTTTTATGCGGAAGAGATATCCACGTGATACTGCTGGCAGCAGGAGCCGGAGTAGGAATTGTATTTCTTGTTATCAGCAGGGTGACGGAAGAGTCAATCGGATATGGAGACAGCATCCTGATTGTGATCATGGGAGGATTCCTCGGATTCTGGAATATCCTTTCACTGCTTGTTATGGCATTTTCCATGTCGGCACTGTTTTCAATATTTATGCTGATAAAAAAGAAGTTTCACAGAAAATCGGCGTTTCCTTTTGTGCCGTTCCTTACGGCTGCATATATCGGAGGAATTTTCATTGGCATATACTAATCAGAGGATAAAAAACAATATGGTAAAAGGAAGTACGGTTATTGAGATGGCCTATATCATACCTCTCTTTCTCGGACTTTTCGTTCTTATCATGCATGCGGTTTTTTATTATCATGATAAAGCTGTACTGAACGGTGCCGCAGGTGAGACCGCGATTCTGGGAGCTCAGGCCGCAAGGCGTGCGGATACAGAGTATGATCTGGAAAGTTTTTTTGAAGAAAGGACGAATGGAAAACTGATCTATATGACAGATACAGATCTGTCAATATCAGAAACAGAAGATAAGATTACAGTGTCAGTGTCAGCACGAAGATCGCTTATGAGCATGGAGATATCCCAGTCAGCCCTGATCGTGAAGCCGGAAAAAAATATCAGACGGATGAGGTGAAAAATATGAATGTGACATATGAGAATAACTGGGAATATATGGACATCCATATTGATCTTGAAGTTCCGTATAAAGAGAACTATCAGATACGTATGCTGAATCATAATGATATTCCCGGACTTATGAAAATAAAAGGGAGCGGAAGAGACGGGCATGCGAGATATACGTATCGCATTAATGGCGGAAACAGCATGGAGAAAGAATTCAACACAAAAGAGATGAAAAAGGAGGATGTCAGGAGATTTACAAAAGATCTCATAGAGACGGTTGACTGTCTGAGAGAGTATCTGCTGGATCCGGACGGACTTCTGCTGTCTCCGGAGCTTATATTTATAAAGGGCGGCAGATACAGATTCTGTTATCTGCCGGTATCGGAGAATGGTAAAAGACAGTCTTTATGCGCTTCGTTTCACCTGATGACCGAGTATTTTGTAAAAAATCTTGATTATCAGGATATGGCGGGAATTTTATTTGTGTATAAAATGCATAAAGAGACAATGAAAGAAAATTATGAACTTAAAAAGATCATAGAAGAATGCCGGAAAGAAGAAACAGCATGGGAAAAGGAGCAGAAAAAAAGAATTGAAAAAAAGAGCAGTTTTCCTGAAAATGCTGTATTTTCCGTGAACGAGGAGGATGATAGAGAAGAAACTCGGCAGGAAGGTAGATATCAGAGAAAAACCGATGCTGAAATAATAAGGGAAAAACCTGTAAAGTACGGTTTGATCAAAAAGGCGGTAAACAGGATAAAGACCGGACGCTGGGGAGAATGGGATGATCTTATCACGGAAATGGATGGACATGAGCACAAAGGGCATTTATAATGTGGTGTAACAGAAATGAAAAGAGGTATTGCCCGTGAGACAGAAACCTGAAGCTATCTGTACGGTCACGCTGATCGTCATAAATATAGCGGTATTTTTTATTCTTACACTGTTCGGAGACACCGAGGACGCGGTATTTATGCTGCAGCATGGTGCCATGTATGCGCCTTATGTCACAGAAGGACATGAGTATTACAGAATATTTACCTGTCTGTTTCTGCACTTTGGGATTGCCCACCTGCTGAACAATATGGTGATGCTCGGAGCTCTCGGGTGGAATCTGGAACTTGAGATTGGAAAAATACGTTATATTATAATCTATTTTGGAAGCGGAATCATCGGAAATATAATTTCGCTTTGCTATGACCTTACACTGCAGCAGCCGGCTGTGTCCGCAGGAGCTTCGGGAGCAATCTTCGGACTTATGGGAGCGCTTCTCTATGTTGTGATCGCTAACAGAGGAAGGCTCGGACGTCTGTCCGGACGCGGAATGCTGGTCATGGTTGCCCTGAGCCTTTACTTTGGTCTGACCAGCAGCGGCGTAGACAATCTTGCACATATCGGCGGGCTTGTATCAGGATTCCTGCTGGCAGTTGTTCTGTATCGCAGAAGAAAGTGGTGAAGCCGTCAGACCGGAAGTGTAACGGTAAAGATAGTTCCTGTTTCAGGCGAGGATTCGGCCTGAATTGTCCCGCCGTGAGCTTCGGTTATACTTTTTGCTGATGACAGTCCGAGTCCTGTCCCGTTTTCCTTGTACGTGACAAAAGGATCAAATATCGTATCTATCTGATCAGCAGGAATTCCGCAGCCATTGTCCTGACAGCATATTAATATAGTATCATTTTTACGCTCAGCGGACAGTACAATCTTTCCATGGGTGCCGACTGCATCCTTTGCGTTCTGAAGAAGATTGAGTATTACTTCCTCCAGTTTGACTTTGTCTCCGGTAAAATCACCCATCCGCGGCATTATCTTTGATGAAAATTCAATGTCACTGTCAGCTGCATCGAGAGAAATCGCAAAAGATACCGCAATATTTTTTAAAAGCTTTTCAATGGAAAATACAGAGTGATGGAGTGTACTGCTGTTGTTGAAAGAAGACAGCTCGTTCAGGAGATCGCACATAAAACGTACATCTTCCATGGTCTGATTCCAATTGTGGAATTCTTTGACTTCCGGATGCTGAGTCTCTATAATCTGGAGAGATGAAGATACAAGAGTCAGAGGGTTACGGATCTCATGGGCGATCATAGATACAGAAGTATGATGATTCTTCAGCAGCTGTGTGATGATCTGTTTTGCATCTTTGTTTTCCTCCATTAACCGGTTCATCTGGTTGATATCTATGTTACTGAGCATAATAATCCCTGCCTTTCTGATCCCTGATAAATACAGATAAGTATCCACTATCTTTCAGTGTAGCATGGCGCCCGGCGGCATTCAACAAAAATCGTTCGACCAATTTCGACGAAAACTAAAACTTCTCTTTTTCCAGAAAATGGTCTATACTACTAACATAAATAATCTGTGGAAAAGAGGAATAAACATGAGAGACAAAGATTGTATTTTCTGTAAAATTGCGGCTGGAGAGATTCCGTCCGCTACACTTTATGAGGATGATGATTTCAGAGTAATTCTGGATATGGGACCGGCATCGAAGGGACATGCCCTTATTCTGCCGAAGGAGCACTTCAGAAATATATATGATATTGATGAAGAAGTTGCGGCAAAGGCAATGGTGCTTGCTAAAAAAATGGTGAAAAAGATGACAGACGTACTCGGCTGCGACGGATATAATATCGTACAGAATAATGAAGAGTGCGCGGGACAGACAGTGTTTCATTTCCATATGCACCTGATTCCTCGATATAAAGGAGATAATGTGGGGCTGGAATGGACTGTAGGAGAATTAACAGAAGAAGTGAAAAATGAAATCCTCGAGAAAATGAAATAAACCGGAGTAATTATGTTAACAGGTAATCGTGAATTTAACGAGATTTATGAGAAGTATAAGAATCTCGTCCTGAAAGCGGCATACAGTTATTCAGGTAACAATTACGATGCGGCAGAAGACATTACTCAGGATACATTTCTGAAACTGTACATAAGATTTGATGACCTCAAAGGTGGAAACGTATCTGCGTGGCTGTTCACGACAGCGAAGCATGCAGCTCTGAATTATAAAGAGAAACACAGCCGTGAGATTTTAAGTATGGATGGTGAAGAGCCTCCGGAAGAGCCACACAGAGAAAGTACAGAAGAGGAATATTCAGAAAATGAACTCGAGCGGGAAAGAGCAAAACTTCACGATAAAGTGTTTACAGGACTGATGGAGAAAAATCCGCGCTGGTACGATGCGGTCTTTCTGGCATACTACATGGAGATACCTCAGGAGAGAGTAGCGGAAATGATGGGTATGCGTCTGGGTGCTCTGCATGCTTTACTGAACAGAGCAAGAAAATGGATAAGAAAAACTTATGGCGTGGAATACGAAGAGATGAACAGAAAAGACTGACGGAAATAAATCAGCAGGTGTCCGAAAACACCTGCTGAACTGTAAACCCTGACAGGGTGATTTATTTGCCGGCAGCAGCCTCTTCGATGAGAGAGATGATCGTATCAATAGAATCCTGCTGATCGGAATTTCTCATTGCATCGATAAAAGTTCCACGGTTCTCATAGAGTTCATGAACGGCGGATACAAGAGATTTTTCCGTAAGTTCTTCTTCTTCAAGAACCATGCTGAATCCCTGACGTTCGAAGGAGCGGGCATTTAAAATCTGATCTCCGCGGCTTGCTTTGGCAGAGAGCGGAATGAGAAGGTTAGGCTTCCGAAGAGCCAGCAGCTCGCAGATGGCATTTGCCCCGGCTCTTGAGATTACAATATCCGCAAGAGCAAACATATCGCGGAGCTCGTCCTTGATATATTCGTACTGGCAGTAGCCTTTCGTACCGTTTAAAGATTCGTCCGTTTTGCCTTTACCGCACAGATGGATAATCTGGAAGTCATTCAGCAGTTCCGGAAGACTCTTGCGCACTGCATTGTTTACAATGACAGAGCCAAGACTGCCTCCGATCACAAGTATGACGGGCTTGTCCGCAGTAAAGCCGCAGAAGTCCATGGCAGCGATCTTATTTCCAGACAGAAGTTCCTGACGGATAGGAGAACCTGTAAGAACCGCTTTTTCTTTCGGAAGAGCGTCCAGAGTCTCCGGAAAGTTACAGCATACTTTTACTGCAGACGGAATTGCTATCTTGTTCGCAAGACCGGGAGTCATATCTGACTCGTGGATAATTACCGGGACTTTGCGCTGCTTTCCGGCGAGGACAACAGGTACAGATACAAATCCGCCTTTGGAGAAGATCACATCAGGTTTCAGATCTTTGATCAGTTTTCTGGCTTCACCGAAGCCTTTGATTACACGGAACGGGTCTGTAAAGTTCTGTACGCTGAAGTAACGTCTGAGTTTGCCGGAAGAGATTCCGTGGTAAGGAACACCGAATGGTTCGATGAGTTCCTTTTCAATGCCGTTATATGAGCCGATATATTGGATGTCATATCCCAGCTCCTTGAGTCTGGGAATCAGGGCGATGTTAGGAGTGACGTGTCCGGCGGTACCTCCGCCGGTTAAAATGATTCGTTTCATAAAAAGTAACCTCCAGAAATAATCATACTAAAGCTAATTTCATCTTAACCTTATTTGATGAAAAGTCAAGGAAAAGATAGGACAGAAAAAGGTGTAAAGAATGAAAAAACTGAAAAAGTTATCACTGAAAGAAGAAGTGGACAAAGAAGCACAGGAGATAGAAAAAGAAGTCGAGAGCAGAGATAATCTCGATGATATCAATGTGTCCGAAGACATGGAAACTTCCCTTTTTAATAAAATACAGGAATACGAATATGACAAAAGAGTCAAAAAGGCAGTGCACCGCGGCAGGAAGAAACGCCGTCTCTTTCTGGCGCTTGCAGCTGTGCTTATTCTTGTGTGCGGGAGTGTGATAACTGGTACAGGGAGTAAGTCGTACTGGAAGGTGCTGTGGGATAGAATAGCGGGGGATGAAGCTGCTAATATCATTAATGTAGAGGATATGAAAATAGAAGTAACTCAAGATACTGATGAGATACAGGTTTTTAATACAATAAAAAAAGAAATAGGTATTTTTCCTGTAAGACTTGGATATAGGCCAGAAAATATGAATTTTATACAATATGAGATAGACAAAAGCCAAAATAGAGCAGTATTGCTTTATGAATATAATGGACAAGTAATACAATATTCAATGTATATGAATAATAAAGATTCTTCCTATGGCCGTACAGAGATTGATCAGGTAATTGACGAGTACCAAGTAGAAATAAATAATATTATTATAGATATTAAGGAATACACTGTTGATAATCGTAAAAACAACAGATATGTGGCCGAATTTGAATATTTAGATGCCCAGTATCAATTAATAGGTTTAATAGAAAAAGGAGAATTTGATAAAATAATAGAAAATTTAATTTTTTATGATGAAAATGCGTAAGTTTTTTGATGATAAGCTGTTAAATTTATAGAGGAGTAAAATGGACTTTCGAAGAGGAATGGTTGAAATGAAAAAACGTATTTTATCAATATTATGTAGTGTTGCAATTTTATGTACAGTAGCAGTAAGTTCTAATTTTGCTGTTAAGGCATCGGAATCAGAACAAAAAGTAGTTGATGGTTCAGAGCTTACTATGGAAGAAAGCTCAACTGGTTATTCAATACCGCCTCATGCAAGAGGGGAATATCTTATGACAGGAGAATGTACAATTTCTAAAGCTGGGTTAACAAGAATTTATGCATATGCATCTACTACAGCAAATGCAGAAGTAGATTATATGGCTACCATTGTTTATGTTGACAGATACAATGAAGAAGAAGAGTATTGGGGGCAAATTGATTGGTGGATAGAAGAAACTCACAATGATTATTTCCTTTCTACAGCAAAATCTATTAAAGTTGATAGAGGGTATTATTATAGAGTTCGGGCAAATCACATAGCGGGCGAAAGCCCATATGCATATGACGAAACAGCCTCATTTACAGACGGAATTTATCTTCCGTAAAGAACAATAACTATAAATACTATTTCCATTAAACCCTGAGAGCAGCCGCCAATGTGAGCCACGGAAACTATTAACAATCAGATTATAATATATAAAAAGATTTGAGTAACCTGTTCCGAGAAACACCACAAAATATCGGCTGTACATATGGCGGCTGCTCTCAGGGTTTAATGGAGATTTTTAGTTTAGTCCTGTTATCAGATCGATAACTTTAAGTCAAATCAATGTCCGTTCATCAGTAACGGAAAATATCTTTACAACTAATATTTCTGATCATCATTATTTATTATCCCATGTTCAGAATAATAATTCAATAACGAAACACAGAAATCAGAATGGCAGGAGATATATTACTGTCAGTTGAAGTATACTATAATTTCGATACAGTTAAAGGAGTTTTATAGCTTTTATACATCAGACGGTTGTGCTAAAATAAGCATAGATATATCAGGCTCTCCTGCCGTTATAAAGGGGTTATAGGAGAGAATATATGGAGAAAAAGAATGACAATTTTATAATGCTTCCCACCGTTGATATCTGTTTTAAGAACCTCATGGAGAATCCGGAAGTCAGAAGAGGATTTATTGCCGCATTGTTAAAGGTTCAGCCGGAAGAAATAGAGGAGTCGACGCTGCTTCCGACGACATTACAGAGAGATTATGGAGATGATAAGCTGGGTATACTGGATATACTGGTACAGCTTGAGGATGGAACACAGATTGATATGGAGATGCAGGTCGCATATTATGAGTACTGGGATGCCAGAGTACTTTTTTATCTGA
Source organism: uncultured Lachnoclostridium sp. (assembly GCA_946491795.1). Classification (GTDB taxonomy): domain Bacteria; phylum Bacillota; class Clostridia; order Lachnospirales; family Lachnospiraceae; genus Mediterraneibacter; species Mediterraneibacter gallistercoris. The sequence continues at coordinate 44,942 of CAMLYF010000017.1, forward strand.
GCAAAGTATTTACAGGACAGCTCAAAAAAGGAGATCCCTATGACCGGTTAAAGAAATGTATCCATGTCAGTATTCTGGATTTTATCCAGTTTGACGGAGATGAGAGCTGCTATCGTACAATTCACTTCAGGGATGATCACACAGGAAACAAGTATTCTGATCTTATGGAGATTCAGGTGCTTGAACTTAAAAAGCTTCCCGGAAAAGTAAAAGGAGAAGAGGACATTATATCCTGGATGCGTTTCCTCGGCGGGAAGACCAGAGAGGAGTTCGAGGACATGGCAGATCTGAATAAATATATTGGAATTGCATATGAAGAATTGCAGAAGCTGAGTGCGGATGAGCTGAAAAGACTGGATTATGAAAGCAGGGAAAAAGCGATTCGCGATCATAAGAGCTTTATGAGAGGAGCGATTAAACAAGGCCTTAAGCAGGGATTAGAGCAAGGCCTTAAAGAGGGACAGGCCATCGGTGAGCGCAGTAAACTCCGTGAGATCACGAAAAAGAAGATGAATAGGGGAATGACAGCAGAAGAGATTGCGGATGATCTTGAAGAAGATGTTGAGACGATCCGCAGTCTTTATGAAGAGATTTTAAAAGAAAAGACAGACGATCCGCAATGATCAGATTGCAGAAATCAGATCTTAATAAAGAGGGCAGCCGGTTTTATTTACCGACTGCCTGTTTTAATGCCTGTGCGAGCTGATCCGGACATGAAGTTGATTTGAATCCGCATTTGATTCCGTCGATGCGGGAGATCGCTTCATTGACGTCCATTCCGTCTATCAGGCGTGAGATTCCCTGCAGGTTGCCGTGACAGCCGCCTTTAAAAGAAACATTTCTCACTTTGTTGTCTATAATGTCAAAATGAATCTGCTGGGAGCAGACTCCTTTCGGCTGATAATCCATTGTTTCATACCTCCTGTCTTCGGGGCACTTGCTGAAAATATCCGTGCTCGATATTTTACGGGAGTACTCCGTAGTATATTAATGTTTTTTCTTATGTGCAGAGGACATTATAGCAAATGAAAGCATAAAATTCAATAAAACAGACGTAACAGTTCAGTGGGGCATCTGTCTGAACTGTTACACGTTAAAATTTTTGTACGTCAGTTTTCGGACGGATATGACCGGATATGACACCGGGGATCCGGGAGAAGAACAAGGTGAACGATGAAGGAAAAAGCGGTTCTGTTGAATGGTTTTAAGGTTAATATTAACTGTTTTGAAAAGAGAAGGGGACGATTAAACTCGAAAAATCCGGGGCCTGTATGTGTAGAAATATGTAGAACGGTTTTTGCGGACAACCCGGCCCGGATGGACTATAATGACCACAAACACAATAGGCACCGTCTTAAGGACAAGTGCAGAAAGGCTGCACAGGGAGCATTGTGGGAGAAATAATATAACAGGAGGGTTTGCTATGTTAGAAGGATTGGCAGCAGATACCAGCGTCATTACATATCTGATGGCGGCCGTGGGAGTACTGGGGATTGTAGCTAAGATTGTTAATCAGTTTACTCTGCACAGACTGGTGAAGGCGGCAGGAAACATGCCGAAGAGCACACACAGACTGATAAAGCTTGTAAGGGCGAAATACGAACACGCATGTATGATCCGCGATTCAGTGGAAAACATTGATGCGTTTGTGGAAAAATATATCTATGAATACCGCGGATTTCTGTTCCGCATACATACATGGAGACAGATTGAGACATTATCTGTATGGTTTGCCGGGATACTGGCTGCCCTCGGGGCGTCGGTACTTTATTTTTATTCCGGATTCTCTGAATCCGTTTATCAATATATTGCTGCGGGAATTGCAGAGGTAGTACTTCTCTCGGTGATCATGCGTCTGAGTGATGAACCGTATAAGATTAACGCGATAAAGATGTACATGATCGATTACCTTGAAAATATATGTACATTCCGCCTGCGAAGGCAGAATACAAGAGAGAGGGAATCCATCGATGTAATAGCGTCAGAGGGAAGCGGGAAAAGCGTACAGACTGCAGAGACTAATGCCGAATATAAGAGGCAGGAATATGTAAAGCCGGAAACCCGGACGACAGGCCGCGGGGTGAGGAGCGTGCGTTCGGCAAGATCAGCGAAAACCCCGGCAGAACCGGCATATGCGGAAGCGGCATACACCGGGACCGATACACCGGAGGTGGAAGAGCCGGGAAAAGAAAATGCAAGATTTTCAGCGGAAAAAACTACGGAAGAAAAAGGGCTTCCCATCAATATTGAGGGAGAACCTAGAAATACAGCGAAAGAGGAGAAAGCCGGAGAGGCGGCACAGCACGCGCCACAGAGCAGATCAGACGATGACAGGCCTGCTCTGAGAGAGGAGGCGATCCGGCAGATTCTGGAAGAATTCCTGGCTTAACTGCTTTTAACTTGAATAAGGAATACAGATTTGGTAAAATATGCATAGAGTATCGGCAGCGGCTGAATCTATGTGCCATTGCCGGAATTCAAATGATGATATTGATATCAGAGAATATCAGAGAGGAAGGATAATGATGAGCAAAGTAACATTTGACTATTCAAAGGCATGCAGTTTTGTACAGGAGCACGAGATGCAGTACATGAGCGAGCTTGCTGTACAGGCAAAAGACAAGCTGCTCGCAAAGACCGGCGCCGGCAATGATTTCCTTGGATGGATTGATCTTCCGGTAGATTACGATAAAGAAGAGTTCGCACGTATTAAAAAGGCGGCAGAGAAGATCCGTGAGGACTCAGAAGTACTTCTCGTGATCGGAATCGGCGGATCCTACCTGGGAGCCAGAGCTGCCATCGAGTTCCTCGGACATTCTTTTGCAAATGTGGTATCGAAAGACATCCGCAAAGCTCCTGAGATCTACTATGTAGGAAACAGCATCAGCAGCACTTATATCAAAGATCTGATCGATGTGGTAGGAGACAGAGATTTCTCTATTAATATGATCTCGAAGTCAGGAACCACTACAGAACCTGCGATCGCGTTCCGTGTATTCAAGGAGATCCTGGAGAAGAAATATGGCAAAGAGGAAGCTGCAAAGAGAATCTATGCAACAACAGACCGGGCGAAAGGAGCCCTCAAGAATCTTGCTACAGAGGAAGGATACGAGACATTCGTAGTGCCGGACGACGTAGGAGGACGTTTCTCCGTACTGACGGCAGTAGGACTGCTTCCGATCGCTGTGAGCGGCGCTGACATTGACAAGCTGATGGAAGGTGCGGCAGCAGGAAGAAAAGCTGCGATTGAGAATGATTTCGCTGACAACGACGCTATGAAATATGCGGCAATAAGAAACATTCTTCTGCGCAAGGGCAAGACGGTAGAGGTACTGGCAAACTACGAGCCGAGCCTTCACTATGTATCTGAGTGGTGGAAACAGCTCTATGGCGAGAGTGAAGGTAAGGATCAGAAGGGTATCTTCCCGGCATCTGTAGACCTTACGACAGACCTGCACTCCATGGGTCAGTTTATCCAGGACGGCAACAGAATCCTGTTCGAGACAGTTCTCAATGTTGAGAAGTCGAGAGAAGAGGTTGTTATCAATGAAGAGCCGGTAGATCTGGACGGACTGAACTATCTTGCAGGAAAGAATGTTGATTTCATCAACAAGAGTGCAATGAACGGTACGATTCTTGCACATACAGACGGAAATGTTCCGAACCTTATGGTGAAGATTCCGGAGCAGAATGAATTCTATCTGGGCGAACTGTTCTACTTCTTCGAGTTTGCCTGCGGCGTGAGCGGATATTTACTCGGCGTTAATCCGTTCAATCAGCCGGGCGTTGAGAGTTACAAGAAGAATATGTTCGCACTGCTTGGAAAACCGGGATATGAGGAGCAGAGAGAAGCTCTTCTCAAGAGATTGTAAGAGTTTACAGTTGCGACCGGAAACCGGCAGATATAATTTATAGAAGAATAAGACACAGCGGCGCTGTAAGTGATTTACACTTATGGCGCCGTGTTTTTTACCGCAATCCCGCAAAATTTACCATTGTTATAATTGGACTTTGCTATGGCTTGATGTAGTATTATAAAGATAGACATTTCGGGAGGACAAAAGAATGTACATAGCATTAGTTGATGATTCCAGCGAGGATATCAGGTACCTGTTTGAAAATATCAGCAGATATTGCAAAGAACACAGAGTACATATGCAGATCGACAAATTCGAGGATGAAAAGAAATTTATTGCGGCGGCGAATAACAGAGCATACGATCTCGTGATACTTGATATCTATATGAAGAAGATCAACGGAGACAGGATCGCCCAGGCGATACGGGAAAAATATCCGGAATGCCAGATCATATTTACGACGGCGAGCCAGGAACACGCAGTGAAAGCGTTTAAGGTAAGGGCTCTGGATTATCTTGTAAAACCGTACACATATGAGGAGCTTGAGACTGCTCTGGATCATTTTGAGGAAGTATATAATAAATTTCTCCACTATATCGAACTGAAGGAAGGACGTCAGTTCACAAAAATCCTGATCAAAGATATCATGTATGTGGATTACCACAATCATTATATCCAGGTGCACACAACGTCAAATGTGGTCAGGTCATATATGCCGTTTGATAAATTCGCACCCGTACTGCAGCCGTACTGTCAGTTCCTCTGGTGTTACAGAAACTGTATAGTGAACATCGATTATATAGACTCGCTGGATGATAAAGATTTTGTACTGACAGACGGGAAAAGGCTTCCTATCTCAAGAGCAATGTATAAAGAAGTAATACAGGCATATGCAAACTACATGTTTGAATATGTGAACCGGAGAACACAGATATGAAAGTTACATGGAGCTTCTTATGCATAGCGGTTCTGTATGTCCTTATAGTAGTGGTCGTGCTTTACCGCACATTTAAAGACAAGATAAAGAAGCCTTTCTGGAAACGTCTTATCTTTGCCGTCTCCATGTTTGCAGCGATCGCGGCAGTAGGAGTGGCTGGGTACGCTTATTTCGGGCTGGGAAGCTATGCACAGCAGTTTATCACTCTTGCTACGGCTATGGCCTGTTTTTGTATACCCTACACAGTGCTGGATTATAATCTGGGGCAATGCCTCTTTATTTCCGGGATCGTTAAATGTTACGCAGATGATGTAGCGCTGATCGCTACAGTATTCTATTATCTGATTTCTGATCATATACCGGAATATTATATGGAGTTTCCTGCATGGCCGGTTGTTTTGATCAGCGCGATATCGTTCCCTTTTATCAGGCTTTTCTTTTCCAGGCTTATCCGTCCGGCGCTGGACTGCAGCGGATTTCTATCATCGTGGCTGTTTGCGTGGCTTCTTCCTTTTTTGGCAAACGTGATGTATGCATTATATATGCAGCCGGTGTTTACAGATATTACGGATTTTCCGGGAAGAGAGTTTATCTTTGTGCCGTTTTTGTGGGTTGTCCTGACTTTTTCCGCGTATATTATACTCCTGGCGTCATTGATAGGACAGAGCAAGGCCGCAAAGCTGAAGGAAGAACTGCATATATCTGATCTGCAGATCAATGCACAGCAGAAACAGCTGGAACATTTTCAGAGCTATATTGAGGGTACGGCAAAAGCGCGTCATGATATGAGACACCATATGGTGGCCCTGCAGGGATTGGCGGAGAAGAAAGACTATAAAGGGATGGAAGAATACCTCAGCGCCTGTATCTCCAGGATTGATAAGAAAAGTTCCGGAATATACAGCGGTAATCCGGCTGTGGATGCTCTGATCGGCTATTACAGACAACTGGCGGAAGAGGAGAAAATACGGGTCAGTATACAGATAGAAGCGGAAGACGCATTTGTTATAGCGGATAATGATATATGTATCATTCTTGGAAATCTTTTGGAAAATGCTTACGAGGCCTGTAAGAGACAGACTGAAGGAAATCCTTATTTCACCGTGAAAATCCATCAGACAGGACGTGTGCTTGTGATACTTGTGGAAAACAGCTATTCGGGGACCGTGCGTAAAAAAGACGGCGTATTTCTGTCGGCAAAGGCGAAGAACCGCAATGGGATCGGACTTGAGTCGGTTATCGATGTGACCAGGAAGTACAATGGTATTCCCAAAATTGAATATGACGGAAAAATATTTCGAGTTTCACTTTTGTTGAATGGAAATCGTAAATAGGGTATAATAATAAGCAGTCGGAAAAAGGCCGGCTGCTTATTCTGTTGTATCCGGAAATATTTACAGCCACAGAACTTTTAAGGAGATATGCGGGATCGGGCGGCGGTTAGATAAAGGAGGAAATGTAATATGTTACGTATCGGTATGTTGACTAGCGGCGGTGACTGCCAGGCACTCAACGCAGCTATGAGAGGCGTTGTAAAAGGTATCTGTTCCAAGAGAGACGATGTTGAGATATACGGTTTCAAAGACGGCTACAAAGGTCTGATCTATGCGGACTTCAGTATGCTCACATCCAAAGATTTCTCAGGAATCCTGACCCGTGGCGGCACGATTCTCGGAACATCCAGACAGCCGTTCAAACTGATGAGAGTGCCGGACAAAGACGGTCTTGACAAGGTAGAGGCTATGAAGCATACATATCATAAGCTGAACCTGAACTGTCTCGTCATCCTCGGAGGAAACGGAACACACAAGACAGCCAATATGCTCAGAGAAGAAGGGCTGAACGTCATTACGCTTCCGAAGACCATTGATAACGATCTTTGGGGAACAGACATGACATTCGGATTTCAGAGTGCAGTAGATATCGCTACGGATACGATCGACAGGATCCATACAACGGCAACGTCACACAGCCGTGTATTTATTATCGAGGTTATGGGACATAAAGTGGGACATGTTACCCTTCACGCAGGTATCGCAGGCGGCGCGGACATTATCCTGCTTCCGGAGATTCCATACGATATCAAAGCGATAAAGAAAGTGATCGACGGACGCAGCAAAGCGGGCAAGCCGTTCACGATCCTTGCGGTTGCCGAGGGCGCAATCTCCAAGAAAGATGCGAAACTGTCCAAGAAAGAGTATAAAGAGAAGCTGGCCAAGAGAAAATATCCGTCTATCGCTTACGAGCTGGCAGAGCAAATCCAGAAAGAGACAGATAAGGAAGTACGTATCACCGTTCCGGGACATACACAGAGAGGAGGCTCTCCGTGTCCTTATGACAGAGTATTCGCGACAAGAGTCGGAGCGAAAGCAGCAGAGCTGATTCTGAATGAGAAGTACGGATACATGGTCGCCATGAAAAATGGAGAGACGACAAAAGTACCGCTTTCCGAAGTCGCAGGTAAATTAAAGACTGTAGATCCGAAGTGCAGCCTGATCAAAGAGGCAAGAATGATCGGCATCAGCTTCGGCGACGAGGTGTAATCCATGTCGTATACGGCACTTTACCGAAAGTTCCGCCCGACTGAATTTGGAGACGTAAAGGGGCAGGACCATATTATTACAACATTGCAGAATCAGATCAGGGCGAACCGTATCGGACATGCCTATCTGTTCTGCGGAACAAGGGGAACCGGAAAGACCACAGTGGCAAAGATATTTGCCAAAGCGGTGAACTGTGAACATCCGGTGGACGGAAGCCCCTGCGGGGAATGTGAGACGTGCCGGTCCATTGCGGCGGGCACGTCTATGAATGTGATCGAGATTGACGCGGCATCCAACAACGGTGTTGATAACATCAGAGAGATCCGTGAGGAGGTGGCGTACCGTCCGACAGAGGGAAGGTATAAAGTCTATATTATCGACGAGGTGCATATGCTGTCTATAGGAGCATTTAATGCACTGCTGAAAACTCTGGAGGAACCGCCGGAGTATGTGATCTTTATTCTGGCGACAACAGAGGTCCATAAGATACCGATCACGATCCTGTCGCGGTGCCAGCATTATGACTTTAAGCGTATCAGTATCGAGACGATCACGGACCGTATGAAAGAACTGATGGATACGGAACATGTGGATGTGGAGGACAAGGCGCTACGGTATATCGCGAAGGCGGCGGACGGCTCCATGCGTGACGCACTGAGCCTTCTGGATCAGTGCATTGCATTTTACATGGGACAGAAGCTCACATACGACAATGTGCTGGAAGTACTCGGCGCAGTGGATACGGATGTATTCAGCCGTCTGCTGCGAAAAGTCATCGACAGGGACGTGGCAGGAGTACTGGATGTGGTCGATGATCTGGTCATGCAGGGGCGGGAACTCACCCAGCTCGCGGCGGATTTTACGTGGTATCTGCGGAACTTGCTTCTGGTAAAAACTTCTGATAATATAGAGGATGTTCTGGATGTATCGACGGAAAATATGGCGCAGCTCAAGGAAGAAGCGCAGATGATCGAGCCGGATATGCTGTTCCGGTATATACGCATTTTTTCAGAGCTTTCCAGTCAGCTCAAGTATGCTACCCAGAAGAGGGTGATGCTTGAGGTGGCACTGATCAAGCTGTGTACTCCGGCTATGGAGAATACACAGGATTCTCTGCTGGATCGCATCCGCGCGGTGGAAGAAAAAGTGGAAAAGGGAATCGACGCCGCGGCCGCGCTGCAGGCTCAGGGCGGATACAGGCCCGGAGCAGGATACGGGCAGGACGGCCCTCACGGAGAAAGCGGCGGAAACGGACCGGGCGGCAGTGCTGATCATGTAAGGGCGCTTCCGAATGCGATTCCCGAGGATGTGCAGGAAGTTGTGAAGAACTTCCGTTCTATCGCGGGAGAGGCGTCAGGCATGGTCCGGGGCTATCTGAAGAAAGCCCGCTTAAGCCTGGGCGGTGACAACCGTCTGCTGATCGTGCTTCCCGACGCTCTGGCCGCAAGCGTGGTCGGAAGAGAAGATCACGTGCAGGAACTGGAGAACCTGATCGAAGAACGTATCGGAAAGAAAGTGGAAGTGGAAGTCCGGCACGTAGAGGAAGGGCGGCATTTTGAAGATACATTCATAGACATAGAACAGAAGATCAATATGGAAATAACAGTGGAGGACTAAATATGGCGAAACGCGGAGGATTTCCGGGCGGCGGCATGCCGGGAAATATGGCAAACCTTATGAAACAGGCGCAGCGTATGCAGCGTCAGATGGAGGAACAGCAGAAAGAGCTGGAGGCAAAAGAATTTACGGCGACAGCGGGCGGCGGCGCAGTGGAAGTGACTGTGTCCGGAAAGCGCGAGGTGCTGAAAGTAAAGCTGGCCGAAGAAGTGGTAGATCCGGATGATATCGAGATGCTTGAGGATCTGATCGTGGCGGCGACAAATGAGGCGCTGCGCAAAGTAGAAGAAGAAAGCGGAGCTGCGATGTCCAAGCTGACAGGCGGACTCGGCGGCGTTCCGGGGATGTTCTAGAAATGGATTATTACAGTAATCAGATCAGCCGGCTGATCGAGGAGTTTTCCCGCCTGCCCGGGATCGGGAACAAGTCGGCGCAGAGGCTGGCGTTTCACGTGATCAATATGCCTGTGGATCAGGTGGAAGAGCTGGCCAGGACTATCGTGGACGCCAGAAAGAATGTCAGATACTGCAAGGTGTGCTGCACGCTCACAGATCAGGAGATATGTCCGATCTGCAGCAATCCCGACAGGGACAAGAAGACCATTATGGTAGTGGAGACACCGCGGGATCTGGCGGCATATGAGAAGACGGGAAAATACAACGGCGTCTATCATGTGCTTCACGGAGCGATTTCCCCGATGCTGGGAATCGGTCCGGGAGATATTAAACTGAAGGAACTGATGGAACGGCTTCAGGGGGATGTGGATGAAGTGATCATCGCGACAAACTCCAGCCTTGAGGGCGAGACGACAGCTATGTATATCAGCAAGCTTATTAAACCGGCAGGGATTAAAGTGAGCAGGATTGCCAGCGGTGTGCCGGTGGGCGGAGATCTGGAGTATATCGATGAGGTTACGCTTCTGAGAGCGCTTGAGGGCAGAACGGAACTGTAGGGGAAATCGTATGAGCGGAAAAAAAGTAACGTCGTCGGATGTGGCGAAGCGCGCGGGAGTGTCGCAGGCCACGGTATCGATGGTGCTGAACAAAAAGTATAACGTATCATTTTCCAAAGATGTGATCCGGAAAGTCGAAGAAGCGGCGGAGGAGCTGGGCTATGAACTTCCGAAGCGTAAAAAACGCAGGGAGGAGCGCCGGCAGAACCTGCTTGTGGTCATCAGTCCGAACCTCACGAATCCGTATTATGTCATGCTGCTCCAGGGCATCGAGTCGCGGGCGGCAGATCAGGGATTCGGCATCTTTGTCTGTAATACGCAGAGGGATCTGAAGCTGGAAGAGCGCTATCTGAAAATGATCTCTTCCCTGAACCCTCAGGGAATAATCTATATGTGCAATCCGAGCCAGTGTTATATGGAGCAGGTGGAGGAACTCTCCAAGCGGATTCCTGTAGTTGTCATAAATAATCAGAATGAAAAGCTGAGTGTAGACGCGGTGGAACTGGATAACTCCAAGCTGGGACGTCTTATGGCGCGCCACCTTCTCGAGCTGGGTCACCGGAAAGTCGGATATATCGCACCGCCCCTCACCGTGAGACAGAAACAGCGCTCTAAGAGAGTTGAGGGTTTTTTTAAAGAATTCCAGAGTGCCGGTCTGAAAGACGGCGTGGTGATCAAAGCGGCGGACGAGCAGATCGATAAGGATGTGCCCGGAATCGATTCAGAATACCGGATCGGATATGACCTGACAAAGGAGCTCCTGAAAGAGCATCCGGAGCTGACCGCCATCGTGGGGCTCAATGACATGATCGCGTTCGGGATCATGGACGCGCTTTACGATGAAAAGTACAGAGTGCCCGGCGATATGTCTGTCATGGGATGCGACAATACACTGTTCGCAAAGGTGAAAGAAGTATCCCTTACGACGATCGAGCATTTTGTCATATATAAGGGCATGGACGCCTGTGATATCATCATGAAAAAGATGAGTTCACGTATGAAAAAATATACTGAAATCGAGCCGGTAAGTATGTATCATGTGGAATATGAACCGAAGCTCGTAGTGCGCGGAACAACGTCGTATCCCCGTTCTGAAAAAATAAAAATTAATAAAAAAAGAAAAAATATTAGTAATAAAAATGATGAGAGCTGAAATGTCAATTTAGAAGAATCCTTAAAATACGTCACTTAATAAATTTTGGATTGTTAAAAATTATTAATTATTAATAAAAATACGTGATAATCCGACTTATTAAGTGATTTTTCTGTATTAATAATTTTTGCGTCTGTTGACCAGAATTTTTTTTGCTTATATAATCAAAACAGATACAATCAATTTGTCCAGATTTAAGGAGGAACGAAAATGAGATTTTTTATTGACACAGCAAATGTAGACGATATCAGAAAAGCAAATGATATGGGCGTGATCTGCGGTGTGACGACCAATCCGTCACTGATCGCAAAAGAGGGACGCGTATTTGAAGAGGTGATCGCGGAGATCGCATCTATCGTGGACGGACCGATCAGCGGAGAGGTTAAGGCAACGACAACAGACGCTGAAGGCATGATCAAAGAAGGACGCGAGATTGCAAAGATCCACCCGAATATGGTGGTAAAGATCCCGATGACAACAGAGGGATTAAAAGCAGTGAAAGTGCTTTCAGCTGAGGGAATCAAGACAAATGTTACGCTGATATTCACTGCGAATCAGGCACTTCTTGCAGCGAGAGCGGGCGCAACATACGTATCACCGTTCCTCGGACGTCTGGACGATATTTCCGTAAGGGGCGTTGATCTGATCAATGAGATCGCACAGATATTTGAAGTTGCAGGTATCGAGACAGAGATCATTGCGGCAAGTATCCGCAATCCGATGCACATTACAGACTGTGCTCTTGCGGGAGCAGATATCGCTACAGTACCGTACAAGGTAATCGAGCAGATGACACATCATCCGCTGACAGACGCGGGAATCAAGAAATTCCAGGAAGACTATATCGCTGTATTCGGCGAGTAGGATGATCGGCGGCGCATCCGGCGCCGGTCGGGATTTGATATAAAATGTGAAAAAGGAGAAACAAATGGACAAGCTAAAATTGATGAAGACTGCCAATGAAGTCCGCAAGGATATCGTGACGGCAGTGCACAGCGCAAAGGCCGGACATCCGGGCGGATCGCTGTCAGCAGCAGATATATTTACGTATCTTTATTTTGAAGAACTTAATATCGATCCGAAAGATCCTAAGAAAGCGGACAGAGACCGTTTCGTGCTTTCCAAGGGACATACGGCTCCGGGACTTTATTCTGTTCTGGCTGAGAGAGGATATTTCCCGAAAGAAGACTTAAAAACACTTCGTCATACAGGATCTTATCTGCAGGGACATCCGGACATGAAGCATATTCCGGGAGTGGATATGTCATCAGGATCTCTCGGACAGGGAATCTCCGCGGCAGTCGGAATGGCGATCGCGGCGAAGCTGACAGGCGCTGATTACAGAGTATATACACTGCTGGGCGACGGTGAGATCCAGGAAGGCCAGGTATGGGAGGCGGCCATGCTGGCCGCTCACAAGAAACTGGACAACCTTGTAGTGATCGTGGATAATAACAACCTTCAGATTGACGGAGCAATCACGGAAGTCAATTCCCCGTATCCGATCGACAAGAAGTTTGAGGCGTTTAATTTCCATGTGATCAATATCGATGGAAATGATTTCGACCAGATTGACGCTGCGTTTAAAGAAGCTAAGACCGTAAAAGGACAGCCGACGGCTATCATTGCAAAGACAGTCAAGGGCAAAGGGGTATCCTTCATGGAGAACCAGGTAGGATGGCATGGAAAAGCCCCGAATGATGAAGAATATAAGATCGCTATGGAAGATCTGGAAAAGGCAGGTGAAGCGTTATGTCAGATGTAAAGAAGATTGCAACAAGAGACAGCTACGGAAACGCGCTGGCAGAACTGGGAACAGAGCACAAAGATGTCGTTGTACTGGATGCGGACCTTGCGGCAGCTACGAAGACAGGAGTATTTAAGAAAGCTCATCCGGAGCGCTTCATCGACTGCGGTATTGCTGAGAGCAACATGATGGGAGTGGCAGCAGGACTTGCGGCAGCAGGACTTGTTCCGTTTGCAAGCTCCTTCGCGATGTTTGCGGCAGGACGTGCATTTGAACAGGTAAGAAACTCCATCGGATATCCGCATCTCAACGTAAAGATCGGCGCGACACACGCCGGTATCTCTGTCGGAGAGGACGGCGCGACACACCAGTGCAACGAGGATATCGCTCTGATGCGCACGATCCCGGGGATGGTAGTGATCAATCCGTCTGATGATGTGGAGGCCAGAGCGGCAGTCAGGGCTGCTTATGAGCATCAGGGACCGGTTTACTTAAGATTCGGACGTCTGGCGGTGCCGGTGATCAATGACAGACCGGATTACAAATTCGAACTCGGAAAGGGCGTTGTCTTAAGAGAAGGAAAAGATATTACAATCATCGCCACAGGTCTTCCGGTGAGCAACTGCCTTGAAGCGGCTGAGAAGCTGGCAGCAGACGGTATTGATGCAAAAGTGATCAATATTCACACAATAAAACCTCTGGATGAAGAACTTGTCGTAGCGGCTGCTAAAGAAACCGGAAAAGTCGTTACAGTTGAGGAACATTCCGTGATCGGAGGCCTCGGAAGCGCAGTGTGCGACGTACTTGCAGAGAAAGCTCCGACAAAAGTGATGAAGATCGGTATCAACGATACATTCGGCGAGTCCGGACCGGCAGTTGAACTGCTTAAAAAATACGGACTTGATACAGAGAGCATCTATGAGAAGATAAAAGAATTTTCGAAATAGTTTTTAAATTGTCTTCGGGGACGTAGTAAAACTCGGTTTTACTACGTCCCCGATCGCGTTTTGGCCTGTCCCTGATTGAATTTGTCGAACTTATCTGACACCAACTGATAAATTCAGCTATTTCCCTGTGCTATTCTCTTTACGACGCCGGGAAAATATCGTAACAGTGCGGTTTTGCGAATAACGCGGGCTGAACTGTTATCAAACATCATTTATCAGGAAGGTGGAGTAAGATTGAAAATGAAAAGTAGAGGGTATCCATTCCCTTAATTGCATGACA
>CAMLYF010000018.1:0-55343 GCA_946491795.1 uncultured Lachnoclostridium sp.
TACAGTGAGATGGAGCCGTGTAAGGCGGAATCGAACTGAGAGCATGAGCAGAGAAACAGAGCCGGCGGCTGCCACCGTGCAAGCTGACTTGCAAAAGGCAGCAGAAGACAATTCAGGCATATGGCGGACGCCATACAGTGAGATGGAGCCGTGTAAGGCGGAATCGAACTGAGAGCATGAGCAGAGAAGCAGAGTTAGCGGCTGCCACCGTGCAAGCTGGCTTGCAAAAGGCGGCAGAAGCCAGTTCAGGCATATGGCAGAGACTATAAGACAGCAGGAGGTGACACGGATTTGAGTAATATCATAGTTGCGTTTTCAAAAAGGGAAAATGCGGTAAATATAAGAAACATCCTTGTAAAATCCGGGTTCGAAGTGGCTGCTGTCTGTCAGACGGGATCCAAAGTGCTTCAGTATGCGGAGATGTGGAATGACGGAATCGTAGTGTGCGCGGACCGGATGCAGGATATGCATTATACACAGATGCGGGAATACCTTCCGGACGGTTTTGAAATTCTCCTGATCGCACCGGCTGATAAATGGTCTGACGGGCTTCCGGATGGCGTTGTAGGACTGCCCATGCCGATTAAAATATATGATCTGGTCAATACGATCGAGATGATTCAGCAGACGCAGGAAAGACGGAGACGAAAAAAACGTGAATCAGGGAAGCTGAGAAGCGCGAAAGACCGTCAGATCATTGAAGAAGCAAAAGCACTGCTTATGGAACGGAATAATATGACAGAAGATGAAGCACATAAATATGTGCAGAAGACCAGTATGGAAAGCGGAACGGATATGGTGGAGACGGCGAGGATGATATTGACCGTGATGGATAAATAGTATCCGGAGCAGATGGAAAACAGATGCGGCATACAGCTTTTCCGGCGCATCAGACAGCTTTCGGTTGGATTTCCGCCGGACAGTGTGTATAATGATGGTGGAACAGTAATTTGAAAGCAAGGGGTATAATTATGAAATTTACGAAGATGCAGGGACTTGGCAATGATTATGTATATGTAAACTGCTTTGTGGAAAAGATTGACGATCCGTCGGCGCTGGCGGTCAGGATAAGCGACCGGCATTTCGGGGTCGGAGCCGATGGCCTGATCATGATCAATCCGTCGGATAAAGCGGATTTTGAGATGGAAATGTACAATGCGGACGGGTCCCGCGGGGAAATGTGCGGAAACGGGATCCGCTGCGTGGCAAAATATGTATATGACTATGGCCTGACAGACAAAACGCAGATATCGGTAGAGACACTGGGCGGTATCAAATACCTTGATCTGACAGTGGAAAACGGCAAAGTAAAACTGGTTAAGGTAGATATGGGGAAACCAGAACTTGAACCGGCTAAGATCCCTGTTGTGGCAGATGGAGATCGGGCAGTGAATGTACCGATCGTCGTAGACGGACAGGAGTATCATATGACATGCGTATCCATGGGAAATCCTCATGCAGTCGTATATGTTGACTGTGATGTAAAGGAATTGCCGCTTGAGATAATCGGACCGAAATTCGAGAATCATGAGCGCTTTCCAAACAGGATCAATACGGAATTTGTAAGAGTGCTGGACAGAAATACGGTGGAGATGCGCGTGTGGGAGCGTGGATCCGGTGAGACACTTGCCTGCGGAACCGGCGCCTGTGCAGTTGCGGTATCCTCTGTACTCAACGGACTGACGGAGAATGAGATGACCGTAAAGCTTCTGGGCGGCGATCTTCAGATAAAGTGGGATCGGGAAAAAGATACGGTCTACATGACGGGGCCGGCGGAAGTGGTATTTGACGGAGAATGGAAAGAATAAGAAAATATTTCAGTAATAAAGGAAAAACGCAAAGCTGCAGTCCACAGGCTTTGCGTTTTTTGGCAAATAAAAAATCGGAGTGACAGGATTTGAACCTGCGACCTCTACGTCCCGAACGTAGCGCTCTACCAAGCTGAGCCACACTCCGATAAAAAAGGGAAAATGCTTTTAGCAAATTCCCAGCTACGGAAAAGGGACTTGAACCCCTACTAACAGAGTCAGAGTCTGCTGTGCTGCCAATTACACCATTCCGCATCAATTTTTTTCTGTCGCTCACAAGCAACATGGTTATTATAGCAGACTCAACAGAAAAATCAAGCCCTTTTTTAAATTTCTTTATAATTAAATTTTCGGGGTGATTTTTCTGAATTTCTAATTCTTTTAATAAATTTTAAAAACATTTTACAAAAAAATCCATATAATGTTCATAGTTTATCATTATACTATAGCGACAGATACGGAAGTGTATTACTGTGTTGACATTTTTCCGTAAAAAATGTAATTCTGAATGAAAGGAGCTGTTATGTATGGTAACGGGAGTGTTGAATACTAATTCAAATGCAGGTATCTATATTACCGATGAGAAACAGTCGAAGAGTGTCAATGTCAGACCGGGGCAGTATTTATATCTGGCTGTCAACGATTGCTGGGTTCCGGTGGTTATTCAGTATTCTCCGCAATCGCGCGGCTGGTTTTTTCAGAATTTGGAAAATATAGATATTGACGGGCAAACAGTGATGATGAAATGACAGAAAGAGCAGAAAACCTGAGTCCGTCAGGTTTTATACAATAATGTCATGGAATATTAATAATTTTTAAATTAATGATAGTATTTTCTTAAAGAATCCCCATTATAATAAATATGTTATATAATGTAAAAAGTATAATAAATATACATAAGATAAATGGGAGATAAATAAGAAAATGCAAAAGAGAAAACAGCATCATAGGAGCCGCTACAATTATAACGCGATTATCCTGTGTGCGCTGGTGTTTTTTGTGATCGGAGCCACAGCATTCTGTATGGTGGCAAACAGCCGCGAGGCAGCCAGAGACAAGGCGGAGGCAAAGCGACTGATCACAGAGGAACCGGCAGCAGCGGAAGCGGCCGCGACAGCAGTAAAAAACGCTGTCGAAAAACAGCGGGCAAAAGCATCATCCGTACAGCCGGGAGTGCCGGTCGGGACGGAAGAGCCGACAGATGACGATAAAGTTGTATATCTTACATTTGATGACGGTCCATCTGAAAATACAAAGAAGATTCTTGATATTCTCGCTGAATATAATGCGAAAGCGACTTTTTTTATAACAGGCGCAAATGAACAGTGCAGACCCTATATAAAAGAAGCATATGAAGCCGGCCATACTATCGGACTGCATACATATACGCATGACTACGATAAAGTTTATAAATCTGACGAAGCGTATTTTGATGATCTGGAACAGGTCGGGCAGGTGGCGAAGGAACAGATTGGATTTGTACCGTGTTTTATCCGGTTCCCGGGAGGGTCATCCAATATGATATCAGCAGAGTATAATAAAGGCATTATGACCAGGCTGGTCAAGTCTGTACAGAAAAAGGGCTATCAGTATTATGACTGGAATCTTGACAGCGGAGATGCCGCCGGATGCGGAAAAGAAGAGATCGAGCAGAATGCTACGACAGATAAGATCCATCATGTAATGATACTCTTTCATGATACCCAGACAAAGGATGCGACGGTTGAAGCACTGCCGTATATTTTGAAATACTATACGGATCAGGGATATGAATTCCGGGCAATCGACAGAGACAGCTATGTCAGTCACCATGATGTACAAAACTGACACTGAGTTCCTTATTGGAGAGAGCCGGCAGTACCATTTTAAAATTATGAGTTAAAAGCTTAACAGGCTGGAAATATTCGACTTATACCCCTTTCTGTGATATGATTACGATTGTATGATCATAAAACAGAAAGGGGTATTTTCTATGGGAAATACGTCTGATAATAAAGCAGATAAGACAACGGGGCAGAAGTCAAAGCACCTCAATATTGGTCTTCTCGCCCATGTGGACGCGGGAAAAACCACATTATCGGAAGGCATGCTCTATTTAAGCGGCAGTATCCGGGATATGGGAAGAGTAGACCACAGAGATACATTTCTTGACACATATGAGATGGAGAGAGAACGCGGGATCACGATCTTTTCCAAGCAGGCGGTCATGAAGTGGAAAGATATGGAGCTCACGCTGCTGGATACGCCGGGGCACGTGGATTTTTCTGCTGAGATGGAGCGTGTGCTGCAGGTGCTTGATTATGCGGTTCTGGTGATCAGCGGTGCAGACGGAGTACAGGGCCATACCGTGACGCTGTGGCGGCTGCTGAAGAGATACGATGTACCGGTATTTCTGTTTGTCAATAAGATGGACAGAGAAGGAACGGACAGAAACGCGCTGATGGAGGAGCTTAAAAGCCGGCTGGATGAAGGGTGTACTGACTTTCAACTGATGTCGGACGGGAAACCGGACGATCTCGAGAACCTCGCGGTCTGTGACGATGCTATGCTCGAAGAGTACCTCGAGACCGGTAAGATCGCGAAAGACACCGTGAGACGCGCGGTGGCAGAACGGAAGATATTCCCCTGCTGGTTTGGCTCGGCATTGAAAGCAGAAGGAATCACAGAGCTTCTGGAAGGAATCAGAGAATACAGTATCTGTCCGGAGTATCCGGAAGCATTTGGCGCGAAAGTATATAAGATCGCAAGAGATCCGCAGGGAAACAGACTGACTTATCTGAAAGTCACAGGCGGAGAACTGAAAGTGAAGGAGACACTTCCGGGAGTGGAAGGAAAGGTAAACCAGATCCGAATCTATTCCGGTGACAGGTATGAAATGGTCCAAAGCGCACAGGCGGGAATGGTCTGCGCAGTAACCGGCCTGGAAGAGACCAGTCCGGGGCAGGGAATCGGAGAGGAAAAAGATTCGGATATACCGGCTCTTGAACCGGTACTTACGTATCGTGTTGAACTGCCCGAAGGGTGCGACGTTCATGCAATGCTCATCAATCTGCGTCAGCTGGAGGAGGAAGAGCCGGAACTTCATATAGTATGGGTTGAGGAGGCTCAGGAAATCCATATCCAGCTTATGGGCGAAGTGCAGACAGAAGTGCTGCAGCGTTTGATAAAGGAGCGGTACGGAGTTCTTATAGAATTCAGAGAGGGCAGGATCATATATAAAGAGACGATCGCCGGACCGGTAGAGGGAGTCGGACATTTTGAACCGTTGCGGCATTATGCGGAGGTACATCTCCTGCTGGAGCCGGGAGAGAGAGGATCTGGCTTGCAGTTTTCATCGGAGTGCAGTGAGGATGTGCTGGACCGCAACTGGCAGAGGCTGATACTGACTCACCTTGACGAGAAGGAACACAGGGGCGTGCTGACCGGATCAGCGCTGACCGATGTCCGCATTACCCTGATATCCGGCCGTGCGCATCAGAAGCATACGGAGGGGGGAGATTTCCGACAGGCTACATACCGGGCGGTACGCCAGGGGCTGATGAAAGCCCGGAGCGTACTGCTGGAACCGTATTATGAATTCCGTATGGAACTTCCGATGGAAAATGTAGGACGTGCCATGAATGATATTCAGCGGATGAATGGAACTTTCTCGGGACCGGAGACGGAAAAAGATCTGGCCGTCCTGACAGGAAGCGCCCCGGTATCGGAAATGCGCGGTTATCAGAAAGAGTTCGCGGCGTATACCGGCGGCTTCGGGCGAATGTCCTGCATACTGAAGGGTTACGATGTGTGCAGTAATGCTGAGGAAGTTATCGGGGAAATCGGCTACGATCCGGAAAGTGATATTGAAAACACGGCGGATTCTGTGTTCTGTGCCCACGGAGCAGGCTTTATTGTGCCGTGGTATCAGGTGGAAGAATATATGCATGTGGAGAGTCCTCTGAAAAGTACTTTGGAGCAGGAGAAAAGCGAGGAGCGGAGGCAGTCTGCCAAAACTGCCGCTGTCCGGGCTTCTTCAAGGACGATAGAACTGACGCAGGAAGAATTGGATGCAATCTATGTGCGCACGCCGGATCCTGTCCGGAAAAATGTCAGCAGCACGCCGGTGAAAGTGTCGGCTGATCCGGACAATGAGCGGAGAAAGACACGTTCAGATATGCCGGCAGACAAGAGAAAGAAACCAGATGGAGAGGAATACCTTCTTGTAGACGGCTATAATATTATCTTTGCGTGGGACGAGCTGAGGGAACTCTCAGAGATCGATCTGGTGGCGGCAAGAGGGAAACTTGCGGATATCCTGTGCAATTATCAGGGATACCGGAAATGTACGTTGATCCTTGTGTTCGACGCCTATAAAGTGGAGGGCAATCCCGGTGGGGTATCCAAATACCACAATATCCATATCGTCTACACGAAGGAAGCAGAGACGGCGGATCAGTATATCGAGAAAACTGTACGAAAGATGGCAAAGAATCATCATGTGACCGTGGCAACGTCAGACGCCCTGGAACAGGTCATTATTCTCGGGCAGGGCGCGCATCGTATGTCCGCCTCGGGATTGAAAGAAGAAGTGGAGCTTGCAATACAGGAAATCCGTGGTGAGCATCTCGGCAGAGGAGACATTTTACGGACATATCTTTTTGACTGTCTGCAGGAAGATACTGCAAAAGAGGTGGAACAGGTAAGGCTGGGGAAGAAAAACTGGCCTGTATAAAAAAGCGGAAACTGGACGTTTTAATAAAACCAGTCGGGTGATAATATACTGTAACAGATAAGAACATACAGAAAAGAGGAATCACCTATGGAACGAAGAAATGAAACGTTGATAAAACTGGCGCAGACCGGTTTGATGGCAGCCCTGTGTTTTGTGACATTCACATTTTTGCAGATAAAAATTCCACTGCCGGGAGGCGGAGCCACGTCTTTCCATGTCGGAAATGCATTCTGTGTGCTGGCGGCCCTGATCCTGGGCGGATGGTACGGAGGTCTTGCCGGCGCGATCGGGATGGGAATTGCAGATATGATGGATCCGGTATATATTACAGGCGCTCCCAAGACATTTGTCCTGAAGCTCTGCATCGGACTGATCACGGGACTGATCGCTCACAGGATTGCGAAGATCAATGAGAGTACAGATAAGAAATATATTTTCCGCTGGAGTATGATCGCTTCAGTTGCGGGACTCGCGTTTAATGTGATCGCGGATCCGCTTGTCGGATTTTTCTATAATCAGTATATTCTGGGACAGCCTCAGCAGATAGCAGAAGTACTGGCAAAATGGAGTACGGCTACAACTTTTGTCAATGCGATCCTCTCGGTTGTCATTGCAGGCGTTCTGTATAATGCACTCAGGCCGGTATTGATGAAAACGGGAATGATCCACCCTGCAAAAGTGAATAGCGCAGGGACGGTTTAAATCTGTTCTGACACAAAATTACAATATTTTTGATGATTTTTGGCTCATGTAATGGTATTATTAACAAAGTACTATAATAAGTATAATACTATTTACGAGAGTGAGGTATGCGAAATGAATTGTACCAATTGTAATCAGGAAATACCGGACGGCTCGAGATTCTGCCCACATTGCGGAGCAATGCAGCCGGAGGCAACGGGCGCTGATCATGCACAAGTACAGGCTGACACAGCCGCGCAGCCGGATGGACAGTATCAGAGCCAGGGTGCTCAGTATCAGGATACGCAGAATTACGGAGCTGGCAGTCAGAATACTTCTGCATACGATTATCAGAACAATCAGTATCAGACACCGCCGGTATACCAGTCCTCCTACGAACCGGAAAAACCGATCAACTGGGTTCCGTATCTGGTGCTGTCGATCATAACAACGGTATGCTGCTGCCTTCCGTTTGGTATCGTCGGCATTGTATATGCGGCAAAGATCAACAGTGCGGTAAACACAGGAGACTATGCGGAGGCCGAGAGAGCCGCAAGGACTGCAAAAATCTGGATTATTGTTTCAGCGGTAGTCGGCGTTCTGGTTAATATTGTTTTCGTTATAATGACATATGCGGGAATTTTCGGATCCTATTATTACTATTATTAAAAGGAATCGGTTTTATCAATGCTGAAATTGGCAATGCGTATACAACAGAACAGAAAGATGAGGATCGCTCTCGTGCTTTGCGCGGGAGCGGTTGCGGCTGCCGGGGCAGTATATCTGTATTATCATAATCCTTACAGCCATCCGCTGCCCTGCGTTTTTCATCTGATAACCGGTCTGTACTGCCCGGGATGCGGTGCGGGACGAGCATGCTATTCCATGCTTCATCTGAGGTTTATAGATGCGTTCTGTTATAATCCGCTTATGACGGTCCTGCTTCCTCTGATCGGTTTGTATATTGCGGCCCGCGCGGTTGACTGGATGATAACGGGAGGCAATCATGTGGATGGCAAGATCAGCGTAAAGCTGCTGGTGTGGATTCTGGTGATTGTCTTCATATACGGAGCTCTTAGAAATATCCCTGTGTTTCCGTTTACGCTGCTTGCTCCGGGGGGTCTTGCACTGATTTGGTGAAAACGTCTGAAGAAACAAAAACTTCAGGCGTTTCTTTTTGTTTTACTAAGGGGCAGAGATATGGTATGATAATGGACAGGTATATCAGATTGTGAAAACGGAGGAAGAGCAGATGATAAACAAATTAGTGGAAAAGATTAAAAAGACAGGAGCGCCGATCGTAGTCGGACTTGACCCGATGCTGAACTACATCCCGCAGCATGTGCAGGAGAAGGCGTTTGCAGAATACGGAGAAACACTGGAAGGAGCGGCAGAGGCAATCTGGCAGTTTAACAAGGAGATCGTGGATAAGACTTACGACCTGATCCCGGCTGTAAAGCCGCAGATCGCAATGTATGAGCAGTTCGGAGTGCCGGGTGTCATGGCGTTTAAGAAGACGGTGGATTACTGCAAGTCAAAAGATCTGGTAGTGATCGGAGATATCAAGAGAGGTGACATAGGTTCTACTTCCGCTGCCTATGCGACAGGGCATCTCGGCAAAGTGAAAGTGGGCAGTAAAGAATATGTTCCGTTTGATGAAGATTTTGCAACGGTAAATCCGTATCTTGGATCCGACGGAGTAAATCCGTTTATCAATGTATGTAAAGAAGAGAAGAAGGGAATCTTCGTACTTGTCAAGACGTCCAATCCGTCCAGCGGAGAATTCCAGGACAGACTGATCGACGGACGTCCGCTCTACGAGCTGGTCGGCGAGAAGGTAGCCGAGTGGGGCGCAGACTGCATGGGCGATGAGTACAGTTATGTGGGAGCCGTAGTCGGAGCAACTTATCCGGAGATGGGAAAAGTCCTCAGAAAGATCATGCCGAAAGCTTATATCCTTGTGCCGGGATACGGCGCGCAGGGCGGACAGGGCAAAGATCTGGTTCATTTCTTTAATGAAGACGGTCTGGGAGCTATCGTAAACTCATCCAGAGGGATCATTGCGGCATATAAGCAGGAAGCTTATGCTAAATACGGCGCAGAGAACTTCGGCGACGCGTCCAGAGCAGCGGTTGAAGCAATGATCGCCGACATCAGCGGAGCGCTTGCAGGGAAATAAGTATAAAAGGAGCAGTTATGACAAGTAAGAAAAAAGAAAATGCGCAGGTCATCTCACAGGAGAAGATCGCGCAGGATATCTACAGCATGTGGATTAAAACGAAGGCTGCGGCAGAGGCGAAACCGGGGCAGTTTATCTCCATGTATACCAACGACGGAAGCAAATTGCTTCCCCGTCCGATCAGTATCTGTGAGATCGATAAGGAAAATAGTAGTCTCCGTGTCGTGTACCGTGTCACGGGAAAGAATACGGGAACAGAGGAGTTCTCAAAACTTCAGGCAGGGGATACGATCCCTGTGATCGGACCTCTCGGGAACGGGTTCCCGGTAGAGAAAGCAGTTGGAAAACGGGTGTTTCTGATGGGAGGAGGCATCGGTGTACCGCCGATCCTTGAGCTGGCAAAGCAGATGGAATGTGAGAAGAAACAGATCGTTGTGGGTTACCGTAATGCTGAGACGTTCCTGCAGGAAGAATTTGAGCAGAACGGAGAAGTATATATTTCGACGGAAGACGGCAGTGTCGGTACCAAAGGAAATGTAATGGACGCCATCCGGGAGAATGCTCTTGAGGCGGATATCATTTACGCCTGCGGCCCGACGCCCATGCTGCGCGCGATCAAGGCGTATGCCGAAGAGAACGGTATCGAGTGTTACATTTCTCTTGAGGAACGCATGGCCTGCGGAATCGGCGCCTGTCTGGCGTGCGTGTGCCAGTCGAAAGAGAAGGACCATCATAGCAACGTACACAACAAGCGGATCTGCAAAGACGGTCCGGTATTCCTTTCTACGGAGGTGGAGATCTGATGAATATGAAAGTAAATATCGCCGGTGTAGAGTGGAAGAATCCCGTGACAGTGGCATCCGGTACATTTGGCTCGGGCGCAGAGTTCGCGGATTATGTGGATCTGAACCGTCTGGGCGCAGTGACGACTAAGGGTGTGGCAAATATACCGTGGACGGGAAATCCGACTCCGAGAGTTGCAGAGACCTATGGGGGAATGATGAATGCCGTGGGACTTCAGAATCCGGGAATCGATGTGTTCTGTGAGAGAGATATTCCGTTCTTAAGACAGTATGACACGAAGATTATCGTCAATGTGTGCGGAAAGTCTACGGAGGATTACTGCGAGGTGGTAGAAAGGCTGGCAGATGAGGACGTGGATATGCTGGAGATTAATATTTCATGCCCGAATGTGAAAGAAGGCGGCATTGCTTTCGGCCAGAATCCGAAAGCGGCAGAGGATATTACAAAAGCGGTGAAGAAATACGCAAAACAGCCGGTGATCATGAAACTGAGCCCCAATGTGACAAGTATTGCAGAGATGGCAAAGGCTGTGGAAGCGGGCGGCGCTGATGCGGTTTCCCTGATCAATACGATCACGGGAATGAAGATAGATATAAATCGTAAGAGCTTTGTTCTGGCGAACAAGACGGGCGGTGTGTCCGGGCCGGCGATCCATCCGATCGCGGTGCGCATGGTATATGAGGCGGCAAATGCCGTGAGTGTGCCGATTATCGGAATGGGGGGCATATCTACTGCAGAGGATGCCATTGAGATGATCCTTGCAGGGGCAAGTGCAGTGTCTGTCGGTACGGCGAATTTCCATGATCCGGGTGTGACGATGAAGATTGTGGACGGAATAGAAGAATATATGGAACGACAGGGATTCCGGACGGTTGACGAAATGGTCGGAATTGTGAAATAATAACAGGGAGGTTATAATATGGAACAGTATAAGCAGGAATTTATACATTTTATGGTGGACAGCGATGTACTTAAATTCGGAGAGTTCACACTGAAAAGCGGCAGAAAGTCCCCGTTCTTTATGAATGCGGGAGCTTATGTGACAGGATCACAGTTAAAGAAACTGGGCGAATATTACGCCAAGGCGATCCACGACACATACGGCGATGATTTCGACGTACTTTTCGGGCCGGCATACAAGGGAATCCCGCTCAGTGTTGTGACAGCCATCGCGTACAGCGAACTGTACGGAAAGGAAGTCCGCTACTGTTCAGACCGCAAAGAGGAGAAAGACCACGGCGCAGATAAGGGAAGCTTCCTCGGCAGCAAGTTAAAAGACGGGGACCGCGTGATCATGATCGAGGATGTGACTACATCCGGAAAGTCTATGGAGGAGACTGTGCCGAAGGTAAGAGGAGCGGCAGATGTCACAATCGTCGGACTTATCGTATCTCTGAACAGAATGGAAGTAGGAAAAGGCGGAGAGAAATGCGCACTGGACGAGATTAAAGATCTCTATGGATTCGACACGGCGGCGATCGTGACGATGGAAGAAGTGGTCGAGTGCCTGTACAATAAAGAATATAACGGAAAAGTTGTCATCGATGATACATTAAAGGCAGCGATTGATACATACTATGAAACATACGGTGTAAAATAAGGAGGCGCGTGTTATGGAAAAGGCATATATGACAATGAAAAACAGCGGTGCGGGAAACATTGCAGTCGGGATCATAATTCTGGTAGTCGGGATCACGGCAGGTGTCCTTTCCATCGTGAGCGGCGCGAACCTGCTGAAACATAAAAAAGAAATCACGTTTTAAGTGAGAACAGACAGTATAAGGGGGCGGCAGAAGGCCGGTCCCCTTTTCAGAGTGTCAGGAGAATTATCTTGGGTATAAAAAAAGCGAGTGTTATCAGGGCGTTTGGAAAAGTCCTGTTTCTATTATATGTCGGGTTTTTGATCTATTTTCTGTTTGTTGCAGAGTGGTATGGGAGAACTGAGATTGCGGAAGACTACCGGTATAATCTGGAACTTTTCAAAGAGATCAGACGTTTCATCACATACAGAGAACAGCTTGGCACATTTACGGTATTTGCCAATCTGTTCGGGAATATACTTATTTTTGTCCCGTATGGATTTTTTATTTCTATGGCAAGCAAGTCGAGAGGTTTTTTTAAAACTCTCTTCTGCAGTATGGGGCTGAGCCTGTGCGTGGAAATCGTACAGCTCTTTACAAGAGTGGGCAGTTTTGACGTAGATGATATCCTGCTCAACACCATCGGAGGTGTGCTGGGGTATATTTTATTTGCGATATGTAATCGGATAAGGAGAAGATATCATGTTCGGAATCGGAAAAAGCGCTGAGGAGCGTCAGAGAGAAAAAGAGAGGAAAAAGCGGGGGGCAAGGAAATACGGGCAGGCTAACTATAAGCATTCCCGTAAGGGTGTTGTGTCCTGTATAAGCAGTATCGGCGGGCTGGTTATTCTGGCAGGCTGTATTTTCTATGCGTTTTTGGCAAGAGGAAATGCGAACGGGATCATCGGCGGGCTCGCCGTCCTTTCGCTGGTACTGTCTATTAACGGAATACGCCTTGCAATCGGCGGTTTCCATGAGCGTGAACGAAATTACCTGACATGCAAGATCGGTCTCCCGGCCGGTTTTGTGTCAGTAATCTTTTTTCTTGCAATATTCATAGGCGGCTTAAGTTGATAAAAGGAGGTCTTAGTGAATGAATATAAGAGAAATACAAAAAGAAAAGAACGAGCAGTATGAAGAGCGCCATGTCCTTGCGGTCGGCAGGCTCAGGGGGATCGTCTCCGAGGAGACGGTGCCGGAGCAGTATCTGTCTTATTTCCAGGATGTGGCGATCTTTTTATTAGAACTTGAAAACGTGAGACGTAAAGTGGAAAACGGTGAATGGGAACGGTACAGCATCGAAGAGATGAAGAGCCTTAACGAGATCCTCTACAGTGACGTTCTGGGAGAACATTACGCCAGCAGTTATGCCAATCCGGCTTATGCAGCAGAAAAATTCGGTCTGGAAATGGGACAGCTGTTGAGTATGCTCTATGCAGAGATGCGTTCCGGGATCCCATATTCATTTGAGAACAGGATGGATTATCTGACCATTCTGTTTGAGCTGTTTATTGAAGTTTACAACAGATTTGAAAGCGAAACCCTTCCGGAACCGGATGAAATCCGTGATATTTTCTACTGGTATGCAAGCGATTACTGCGATGTGTTCCTTGCCGACAGAATTATGGAGCAGATCGATCCGGCATATTCCTTTGCAGCCGATATCATAGAAAACGCGGATCTGGAAAATGACCGTTATCTCTACAGATTCGGTGAATATATTACGGAAAATGAGCTTGGGACAGCGCGGCATCTGCGTACGCTGCCGGAAGAGACGCTCCGGAAGATGGCGGATGTATATACGGAAGGATATCGCATCGGATTTATCAATACGGGCAAGGATCTTTCGAAAAAATCGGTGGTGAATATCCGTTACAGTCTCGGTTTTGAAAAGGTGATCCGTATTGCCATAGATAATTTCCGTCAGATGGGACTTAAACCGGTCATCTACCGCGCGGCTTCCGGCGTTATCACAAAGAGGGAGCACCACAAGATCGGATATTACGGCGCGGTGCCGAACTGGCAGTATGAGTACGATCACCGTCAGGATCAGGCGCTCTTTATGGACAAACGGTATATCGAGCGGCGTCTGGAAGTGGCGCGTACGGTCTACGAGCAGCATAAAGATCAGGCCGCGCAGTTTGCCGGCCCGGCGGTCATGGAGACATTCGGGGAAAAGCCGTTCTCACCGAAGGCGGTGCCGGAGGCTCCTTCTTATAATGAAGAACAGAAGAAACTGGCGGTCAGTTATGACAGCCGGTCCGGCCAGCTGACCAATGAATATATCAAAGGAGAAGAACGCAGCTTTACCATTGTAGCTTATCCGGTGCCTGAGATCGGAGAAAAATATCCGGAAATCTTCGATGAAGTGATCCGTATCAATACACTGGATGCGAAGCTATACGAGAAAGTACAGCAGACAATGATCGATGCCCTTGATCAGGGCGAATACGTTCATGTGAAAGGCAAGGGAGAGAACCGGACAGATATTAAAGTAAAACTGTATCACCTTAATGATCCCGAAAAAGAGACAATTTTTGAGAACTGTGTGGCGGATGTCAACATACCGGTGGGTGAGGTATTTACTTCTCCCGTACTTGAGGGCACGTCGGGGGTGCTCCACGTCAGCCGGGTATATCTGGAGGGACTGCAGTATACGGATCTGGAGCTGACCTTCGAGGACGGGAAAGTTACGGATTACCGCTGCGGGAACTTTGATGATCCCGAAGAGGGACGCAGATATATTGCGGATAATGTATTGAAAGGCCATCAGTCGCTTCCTCTCGGTGAATTTGCCATCGGCACGAATACGACAGCCTATGTGGCGGGAAAGAAATACGGTATCGAGGACAAGATGCCGATCCTCATCGCAGAGAAGACCGGTCCTCATTTTGCGGTGGGCGATACCTGCTATTCATGGAGCGAGGATATCCGTGTTTATAATCCGAACGGCAAGGAGATCGTGGCAAAGGATAATTCGGTTTCACTGAACCGGAAAGAGGATGTGTCAAAAGCCTACTTTAACTGCCATACAGATATAACCATACCTTATGAAGAGTTAGAAGAAATAAGTGTAGTGACAAAAGATGGGAAACACATTATACTAATAAAAGACGGAAGATTTGTTCTGCCGGGGACGGAAGTTTTAAACGAGCCGTTAGAGAAACATTAATAAGGAGGAGTTATGATGCCAAAAGTAGCAATCGTAATGGGCAGCGACTCGGACCTGAAGGTTATGAGCAAGGCTGCTTCAATGCTTGAAAAACTGGGAATCGACTATGAGATGACAATCATTTCCGCGCACAGGATGCCGGATACATTCTTTGACTGGGCGAAAGGAGCCGAAGGAAGAGGCGTAAAGGTAATTATCGCGGGAGCAGGAATGGCAGCTCACCTTCCGGGAATGTGCGCAGCGCTCTTCACGATGCCGGTGATCGGTGTGCCGATGTCCGGAAAGAATCTGGATGGTATGGACGCACTTTACTCCATCGTACAGATGCCGCCGGGAATCCCGGTAGCGACAGTTGCCATTGACGGAGGAATGAATGCGGCGATCCTTGCGGCGAAGATCCTTGCCGTGTCAGATCCGGAGATCCTTCAGAAACTGAAAGACTATTCGGAAGAGATGAAAGCCGGTGTTCAGGCAAAGGCAGACAAGCTGCACGAGATCGGATATGAAGCATATATAAAGCAATAGTTCAGCCATCTGACGTCAGGAGACGGATTTATGCTTGCATAAGAATCCGGCGCCTGACAGTCAGATGAACTGAGCGCCAGTATATGAGCAAAACAGCGGCGATAGCCGCAATAAGCACGAAGTGCGGTTTTGCGAATAGCGCTGCTGAACGAAAATTACGAAAAATCAAGAATAATTAACAGGAGAGCAGAGAATGGATTATAAGAAAGCAGGCGTTGATATCGAAGCCGGATATAAATCGGTAGAACTGATGAAAGAGCATGTAAAAAAGACAATGCGTCCTGAAGTGCTCGGAGGACTCGGAGGATTCTCCGGTGCGTTTTCCCTTGCAAAGATCAAGGAGATGGAGGAGCCGGTGCTTCTGTCCGGCACGGACGGATGCGGTACTAAAGTGAAGCTGGCCATGATTCTGGATAAACATGATACGATCGGAATTGATGCGGTGGCAATGTGCGTTAATGACATTGCGTGCGCAGGAGGAGAACCGCTTTTCTTTCTGGATTATATTGCCTGCGGAAAGAATGAGCCGGAGAAGATCGCGGATATTGTCAAGGGCGTAGCTGAGGGCTGCCTTCAGGCAGGAGCGGCTCTGATCGGCGGAGAGACAGCAGAACATCCGGGACTTATGGCGCCGGACGAGTATGACCTTGCAGGCTTTGCCGTAGGTGCCTGCGATAAGAAGGATATGATCACGGGAGAAAACTTAAAAGCCGGGGACGTGCTCATCGGTATGGCGTCAACGGGTATTCACAGCAACGGATATTCTCTGGTGAGACAGGTGTTCAGCATGAAACGCGAGGCTCTGGATACATATTATGACAGCCTCGGTTCTACGCTGGGTGAGGCTCTTCTCGTTCCTACGAGGATTTATGTAAAAGCACTCAAGAGCATCAAGGATGCCGGCGTGACGGTCAAGGCGTGCAGCCATATCACAGGCGGCGGTTTCTACGAAAATGTTCCGCGTATGCTGAAAGAAGGCACAAAGGCAGTGATCAGAAAAGACAGCTACCCGATCCCGCCGATCTTCAATATGCTCTCTGTGGACGGAGATATTGCGGAACAGATGATGTATAATACATTCAATATGGGACTCGGCATGATCGTCGCAGTGGATGAGGCGGACGCAGACCGCGCCATGGAGGCGATCCGCGCTGCCGGAGATGCGCCGTATGTAGTGGGACGCATTGAGGCAGGAGATAAAGGAGTAGAATTATGCTAGAGAGGACAGGTGCAGCGGCAGATCAGCCGCTGCGCGTTGTCGTGATGGTATCCGGAGGCGGGACAAACCTTCAGGCGATCATCGACAGCGTAAAAGACGGTACGATCACAAACGCACAGATCGTGGGAGTGATCAGCAACAATAAAAATGCATATGCACTGAAGAGGGCGGAAGAAAATGATATTCCGTCCATGTGTGTATCTCCGAAAGATTTTGAAACACGGGATATATTCAACGAAAAGCTGCTGGAGGCAGTGGACAGCTATGAGCCGGATCTTATTGTGCTGGCCGGTTTCCTTGTTGTGATTCCGCCGGAAATGATCAAAAAGTACGAAAACCGGATGATCAATATCCATCCGTCTCTTATCCCCTCTTTCTGCGGGAAAGGCTACTACGGCCTGAAGGTCCATGAGGCGGCTCTTGCCCGGGGCGTAAAAGTAGTGGGAGCTACCGTGCATTTTGTAGATGAGGGAACAGATACGGGACCGATCATTCTGCAGAAAGCCGTTGAAGTACAGCAGGGCGATACGCCGGAGGTGCTTCAGCGCAGAGTCATGGAACAGGCAGAGTGGAAGATCCTGCCGAAAGCAATCGACCTGATCGCAAACGGAAAAGTGCGGGTCGAGGACAAAAAGACAGTCATCCTGAGTGAGGAGGTTTAGAGATGAAAATACTGATCGTTGGAAGCGGCGGAAGAGAACATGCCATTGCGGCAAGTGTGGCAAAGAGTCCGAAAGCAGATAAGATATACTGTGCTCCGGGAAATGCGGGAATCGCGGAATATGCGGAGTGCGTCGACATTGGCGCCATGGAGTTCGACAAACTGGCGGCATTTGCAAAGGAAAATAATATCGACCTGTGTATCGTAGGAATGGACGATCCGCTGGTAGGCGGTCTCGTGGATGTTATGGAAGAAGCGGGCATCCGCACATTCGGACCGAAGAAAAACGCGGCAATCCTCGAGGGATCAAAAGCGTTTTCAAAAGACCTGATGAAGAAATACAATATTCCGACAGCCGCTTATGAGAACTTTACGGATCCGGAGAAAGCGCTGGAATATCTTGAGACAGCGAAGTTCCCGATCGTACTGAAAGCGGACGGACTTGCACTCGGGAAGGGCGTGCTCATCTGCCAGAATCTGGAAGAGGCAAAAGAGGGTGTCAAGACGATCATGCTGGACAAGAAGTTCGGCACAGCGGGAAATGAGATGGTTATCGAGGAGTTCATGACCGGACGTGAAGTATCCGTTCTCTCATTCGTGGACGGAAAGACGATCAAGACTATGACAAGCGCACAGGACCACAAGCGTGCGGGAGACGGCGACACCGGCCTGAATACAGGCGGAATGGGAACATTCTCTCCGAGTCCGTTCTATACAAAGGAAGTAGAAGAATTCTGCGAGAAATATATCTATCAGCCCACAGTTGACGCTATGGCGGCAGAGGGGCGCCCGTTTAAAGGCGTGATCTTCTTTGGCCTGATGCTTACAGCGGACGGACCGAAAGTGCTGGAGTACAATGCACGCTTCGGTGATCCGGAGGCACAGGTCGTACTGCCCCGTATGAAAAACGATATCATCGACGTGGTTGAGGCATGTATCGACGGCACACTGGATCAGATCGATCTGCAGTTCGAGGACAATGCGGCGGTCTGCGTAGTGCTTGCATCCGACGGATATCCGGTGAAGTATGAGAAAGGCTTCCCGATCAAAGGTCTTGACGAGTTCAAAAAGCACGACGGCTACTACTGCTTCCATGCCGGAACCAAATTCGAGAACGGACAGATCGTGACAAACGGCGGACGTGTGCTCGGCGTGACGGCAAAAGGAAAAGATTTAAAAGAAGCAAGAAAGAACGCTTACGCTGCTACCGAGTGGGTAGAGTTCGAGAATAAGTATATGAGACACGATATCGGCAAAGCGATCGATGAGGCGTGATCTTCATATTTGCTGGGAGAATCTGAGCCAGATAGTTGGATAAGTGTCCGACAATCAGGCAGATATGGTATATAGATAAGATATTCGTGACAGGCGGAAATGAAATGTTCCCGCCTCCGGTTACAGGATATAAGACAATGTAACAAGCCTGTGATATGGCTAAAAACGATCAAGAAAATGAATAAACTCGCAAAAGCTCAGACATATTCATTTTCTTGATCAATGCCATATCACAGGCTTTAACTTTGTCTTAATATCCCTTCACAGTCACCGTTCACATTCCATTTCCGCCTGTTACGGAAGGTCTGATAAATGGTCTGTATTTGCCTGATTTTCTACATTCATCCGGTCGAAAGATTCTCTCCGCTAGAATATGCAGCTGACGAAAACCAGGAAGAAATCAGATTTTTCTCGGTAAAGTTTAAATTTCTTACCTGCAAATACGGATACATATGGATTAGGCGGCAGGTTATGGTATAATTCAAGTATGATATGATGTCAGAATTCGGAGAATCTATATTTTATGGGAAGGAGGAACTGTTGTTATGAAAAGGATCCTGTATATTGTTTTAGGGGGAATTGCGATTCTTGCGGTATTTTGTCTTATGGGCTGGCTTTTCAGAAACAGTGCTGCTTATACGACAAATGAAAAGCCGGTGATCTATCTGTATCCGGAACAGGAACAGGAGGTATCTGTCAGGCTGGACTATGACGGGAAACTGACCTGCACGTATCCTGAGTATGACAACGGCTGGGATGTGACTGCCGAGCCGGACGGCACGCTGACAGATGAGAGCGGGAAGGAGTACAATTACCTCTACTGGGAGGGAGAGACGGATCAGGAGTATGATTTCTCCGAGGGCTTCTGCGTGGCGGGAGAGGATACCGCCAAGTTCCTCGAGAATGCTCTTGACAGGCTCGGCCTTACCCGCAGAGAGGCAAATGAATTTATCGTATACTGGCTGCCGAAGATGGAACAGAACGAGTATAATCTTATCTCTTTCCAGAGTGAAGCATACACAGACTGCGCCCGTCTCAATGTGCAGCCGCAGCCTAACACTGTGATCCGTGTCTTTATGGCATATAAGCCGCTTGACCACTATCAGGAGATTCCGGAGCAGTCCCTCTCCACTCCGGAACGCAGCGGATTCACGGTCGTAGAATGGGGCGGCAGCGAATCTTAAGAAATTCTTTGGAATCTTATATCAGCTCCCTTTAGATTTACAGGATATCCTGTAATCATGAAAGGGGGCTGTATTTTTTATGAACATATCTGAACTTACCCATTATTTTCTCCAATACGGTGCTTTTTTCATTTATCTGATCGTACTTTTAGAATATCTGAATCTTCCGGGCTTTCCCGCCGGCGTTATCATGCCGCTTGCAGGAATCTGGGCCGCGCAGGGTGAGATCAGTTTCCCGGTTGTTATGGTGCTGACAGTTGCGGCGGGACTTACCGGGAGCTGGGCGCTCTATCTGCTGGGCAGATACGGCGGGGGCAAGGTGCTCGGGTTTTATTTCAAGAAATTTCCGAAGCACCAGCCGGTCATTGAAGAGAAGATGAATTATCTGAGGGAGAAAGGCTGCATCGGTGTATTTGTCAGCAAGCTGCTCCCCATGGTGCGCACCCTCATCTCGATTCCGGCAGGCATGGTGAAGATGGATTTTGTCAAATATACAGTAAGTTCCGTGTGCGGGATATTCTTATGGAATCTGACATTTGTCGGGGCAGGATATTTCTTCGGCGACGCGGCTATCAAGTTTTTTACATAAGAGAGGGGGCACAGAAAATGAAAATTGCAATGCTTACAAATAATTACAGGCCTTTCGTGGGAGGCGTGCCGATCTCAGTTGAGCGTCAGGCGCAGGAGCTTGTAAAGCTCGGACATCAGGTGACAGTATTTGCGCCCGCGTATGAAAGTGAGGATAAAGAACAGGCTGAAAGTTTCCGGGAAAAGATTCTGGAAGAGGATAAGAAGGCGCCGGAGCGGGTAATCCGGTATCATTCACAGAAGAAAAAGATGGAAAACGGCATGGTGTATCCGGGAATTTATCCGGCAGAGATATTCAAGGTGTTTGAACGGGAAAGATTTGACTGTATTCATGTGCATCATCCTATGTTCGTGGGACCGTGGGCGCTGTGGCTGGGAAAGAAATATGATATCCCGGTTATCTATACATATCACACAAGATATGAAGACTATCTTCATTATATTCCGTGCTTCCGGATCAATGAGACGAGTACGATTGTGAAGAAGAAAGCGGTAGAGTGGCTGCAAAGGAATGTGATTCCGTCCTATATGAGCTGGTTTTGCAATAAGTGTGATCTCGTACTCGCGCCGTCTGCCGGAATGAGACAGATGATCAGGGGATATGGAGTTCATACTCCGACAGCAGTATTCCCCACCGGACTGGACGGATCATTTTTCCGGAAGAATGAAAAAAGGTCGCGGGAGATCAGAGAACAGTATGCGAAAGGAAAGAAACATTTGCTTGTCACGGTCTCAAGACTGGAAAAAGAGAAAAACTACGGCTTTCTTCTGCGGGGAATTGCAGAATTGAAGCGGGAGACAGGGGATAACTTCCAGGTACTGATCATAGGAGACGGAAGCCAGAAGGCGGAGCTGAAAGTCAGGGCGTCCATCCTTGGTATACAGGATGTTGTTACTTTCGTCGGAAATGTACCGAATGAACAGGTCAGGGACTATCTGGCCGCAAGTGATCTGTTTCTGTTTGCATCGAAGTCAGAGACACAGGGCATCGTTCTGGCTGAGGCAATGGCAGCAGGCATACCGGTCACGGCAGTACATGCAACCGGTGCGGACGATATTATTGAAGACGGTGTAAACGGATTCCTGACGGAGGAGAAAGAAGAAGTGTGGGCGGCAAAAGTGACTGAGGCGCTCGAACCTGAGACGAACAGCAGGATGAAGAGGGCGGCGCTTATCTCTGCCGAAAA
This sequence comes from uncultured Lachnoclostridium sp., assembly GCA_946491795.1. GTDB lineage: Bacteria > Bacillota > Clostridia > Lachnospirales > Lachnospiraceae > Mediterraneibacter > Mediterraneibacter gallistercoris. The sequence goes on from CAMLYF010000018.1 coordinate 21,578, forward strand.
TTACCGTTCCTCGAGACTTGCCATCTATGAGGAGATGCTCTACAATCAATGTGGGTTCAGGAAAGGAGAAAAACTTTATGAGGCTGAAGAAGATCGGAGAGAGCGCTCTGCAATGGCTCTTCACTAATTATCTGAAATGGATCGAGCGGACTGTTACGATCCGGTGGATTGAGGAGAACCGATACGGAGACAGTCAGATATTCGGATTCTGGCATGAGGACAGCTTCTTTATGAATCTCGTTCTTGAGAATCTGGCGCATAAGACTACGCCGGTAGATGTGATCGTGACCGCGGACACCCGGGGGAATTATATAGAAAACATGGTGAGAAGATGCGGCGGAAATGCACTGCGTGTGCCGGACGGCTTTAAGGCATTTGCGGCACTTAAAAAGATCGTGCAGGATTCTTACGAAAAGACTCATTCCATCGCTGTTGCGCTGGACGGACCGCTGGGACCCAGACATGAGCCGAAGAAGCTGGCGTTTTATCTGTCAGAACACGCTGAAGAAGATTTTGTAGGCATCAGCCTGTCCTATTCTTCCTGTCTGCGGCTTCGGCACCGCTGGGATAAATATGTGATCCCCCTGCCGTACACAACCGTTACAGTTGCGGTGAAAAATTACGGTGTGGTAAAGAAGAGCCGGATACCGGAGCTGCCTGCAGCGGCGCCGGAACCTGACTGTGAGGAAATATGCGGACAGGAAAGCGGGAAGAAAAACGTGAGAAAAGTGCCTGGAACTCTCTGAATACAGGTGATGGAGAAAGGCAGAAATTTAAAATGAGGAGAGAAGAGGAGACAACATGGAGACGAACAATATCTTGATCGTAGAGGACGATAAAGAAATCCGGGAGGGCGTCCAGATTTACCTGCAGAGTCAGGGATATAAAGTATTTCAGGCGGCGGACGGCATCGAAGGGCTGGAGATCATAGACAAGGAGGATATCCATCTGGCTATTGTGGATATCATGATGCCCAGAATGGATGGTATCCGCATGACAATGAAATTAAGGGAAAAGCATGATTTCCCGGTGATCATGCTGTCGGCAAAATCCGAGGAAGTGGATAAGATCACGGGCTTAAATATCGGGGCGGATGATTATGTGACAAAGCCGTTTACGCCTATGGAACTGATGGCGAGGGTGAATTCCCAGCTCAGGCGATACCGGAAGTTTCTGGAAAAGCTGACTCCGCAGGAAAATGTGCATGTGATCGGAGGACTGGAGATCAATGAGGACGCGGTGGAAGTGACGATGGACGGAAAACCGGTGAAACTCACGCCCATAGAGTACAAGATTCTTCTCCTGCTGGCGAAGAATTCGGGCAGAGTATTCTCATCCGAGGAAATCTATGAGCGCGTATGGCAGGAAAAAGCTATCAATACAGATACCATTATGGTGCATGTGAGAAACATAAGAGAAAAGATTGAATTAGATCCAAAGAATCCGAAATATTTAAAGGTGGTGTGGGGAGTTGGATACAAAATCGAAAAACAGCCGTAAGGCAGGTATTATTGTAGTCGTTATATTACTCAGCATATGTTCCCTTATCATGATGTCACAGTATGACGGGATGAAGTATGAGATGGACACTGCCAATTCTGAGGCTACAGAAGATGCAGAGGCGCCTGTGCCTTATACAAGTGTACTCTCATCGATCAGCATGGATCTGGCTGAGGGGAATTATCTTCTCTATAATGAATATGCCGATGAGACGGACCCGGCAGAGGTGCTGGATGAATACGGGCAGAGAAACTTTGAGCTGGCGAAAAAGTATTTCGATTACGAAGTGTTTGACAGTGAAGGCCAGCAGCTCCTCAAAAATGTGGATGAGGAGGCGGCAGAGAGACTTCTGGCAAACAGCGAAGATGAAGCAGGCTATGCGTTCCGGGCGCGTTATACATTTTCCGGGAACGGGGAGATCTCTTCTGTTCAGATCGACGGAACAGCGTTAAGTCCGGAGGAAGAATATAGTCTTGAATCGGATTATGTGACTTCTGCCCAGGAGGTGGAATATAGTGAGTCGATTTCAAGTATTGCGGAGCCAAAAGGCATTACTGTCATCTATGGGATGAGTCAGGAATATCTGAATGTGTTTACAGAGGCATACGCAGCGGACAATTGGGAAGATGATTCTGTTCCATATTACAGTGTGCGGGACACTTTTCACTACAGTGATACACTGGACCCCCTGTGCTGGGTAGTGATTGCCGCAGCTCTGCTTCTTCCGGCCAGGAGAAAGCTGGATATCAGTGAGATGAAGATGTTTGATGTACCATTTGAAGTTCCGATCCTTGTGTGGCTGTTCATATATATTACCTATTTGAATGAACTTCCGGCAAGAATTGTAGATCAGACAGTGGAGAACAGCCTGCTTCCGGGCATGGGGCACGGTATGGAGATTATTGCGGCGATTATTAACTTCGCAATGTGGTTTTTCGTTTTCGGACTGGTATTCTGGAGCGTGACTTCCCTTCGGGCAATGATCCGCATGAAAGGCGCGTACTGGCGTGACAGGACGCTGACAATGAAGCTGATCCGCCATTACCGCGGCAACGGGACACAAAGTGATGAAGAGATGGTGAGAAAGGCAGGCGGTATCCTGAAGAGGATTAAGGCATTCTTTGCAAAACAGTATGACGCGCTGCAGCATCTTGACTTCCGCGAGAAGACGAACCGGACGATCTTAAAGATCGTGATCATCAACTATATCATACTGGCGGTCGTATGTTTCCTGTGGTATTATGGAACACTCGCCCTGATCATATATTCCGTGCTTCTGTTCCTTTTCCTGAGAAAATACGTGAAAGATCTTCAGGGGAAATATAAGCTGCTGTTAAAGTCCACGAATCAGCTGGCAGAAGGGCATCTGGACGTCCCGATCGAGGGAGATATCGGACTGTTCAATCCGATTCAGGATGAGCTGAAGAAGATCCAGAAAGGATTTAAGAAAGCAGTGGACGAAGAAGTGAAAAATGAGCGGATGAAGACAGAACTCGTGACCAACGTATCCCATGATCTCCGGACGCCGCTTACCGCAATCATCACTTACACGGATCTACTGAAAAACGAGAAGGATGAAGAGAAACGGAAGGAATACATCGATGTGCTGGAAAGAAAATCGCTTCGTCTGAAAGTGCTGATCGAAGATCTTTTTGAAATCAGTAAGGCGGCAAGCAAGAGCGTCGTTATGCACTATATGAAAGTGGATATTGTGGATCTCATCAAACAGGTGGGACTGGAAAATGACAGTAAGATCAAAGAGGCAAATCTTGACTTCCGCTGGAAGCTGCCGGAACACAAGCTGATCATGTGGCTGGACAGTCAAAAGACATACCGCATATTTGAGAATCTGATCGTTAATATCACGAAATATGCGATGCCCCATACTCGGGTCTATATCGAGATGACAGAGCAGGAAAATGACGTACACATTTCCATGAAAAATGTTTCAGCAGCAGAACTGAACTTTGATACCGAGGAGATTACAGATCGTTTTGTCCGGGGAGATGTTTCGAGAAATACGGAGGGTTCCGGACTTGGTCTTGCGATTGCCAAGAGCTTTATCGAACTGCAGCACGGTACGTTGAAGATATCTACGGAGGCCGATCTGTTCAAAGCAGATATTACTTTGCCGAAGCTTGATATCCCGCCGGAGGAAGAACAGAAGCAGCAGGCAGAGAAAGAGGCAGAGGCAGCCGGAGAGCGGGGAGCAGCAGATGGCGAAGGGGCTGCGCAGGCATAGAATAAAAAAGTAACACGATATCTGATTGGTGTAAAGAATCCCGGCAGGGGAGTTACTCTGCCGGGATTTTATGGTACAATGACTGTATATAGCGGCGATTCATTTTCTGCGATGGCATCGCAGCAGAAAAAATGATAGGTAAAAGGAGAAAAAAGTATGAAGTATGAGATTAAAGGAAACGAACTGCCGGTAGTAATCTGTTATCTGGAAAACGGAGAGGCTATGATTACTGAGCGCGGTTCTATGAGCTGGATGTCACCGAATATGAAGATGGAGACAACTTCAAACGGTGGGATCGGGAAAGCACTGGGCAGGATGTTCGCCGGAGAAGCGCTTTTCCAGAACCGGTATACGGCACAGGGCGGCAACGGGCTGATCGCGTTTGCTTCCAGCTTCCCCGGACAGATCAGACCATGGGAGATCGGGCCGGGCAATGAAGTGATCGTTCAGAAATCCGGTTTCCTTGCGGCTGAAGAAAGTGTAGAACTGTCTGTATTTTTCCAGAAAAAGCTGGGAGCGGGCCTGTTTGGCGGAGAGGGATTTATCATGCAGAAACTCTCCGGACGGGGAATGGCGTTCCTGGAATTTGACGGACATGTAGTGGAGTATAACCTGCAGCCGGGACAGCAGATAGTGATAGATACCGGATATCTGGCGGCTATGGATGCAACATGCCAGATGGATATCAAGAGCGTGCCGGGACTTAAGAACATGGTATTCGGCGGAGAAGGAATCTTCAATACCATTATCACAGGACCGGGACGCGTGTGGCTGCAGACAATGCCGCTGTCGGGCGTTGCGGCAGAGATAATGAAATTCATGCCGTCCACCAAATAAAAATTCGCTTTATTCTATTCCCGAAGGAACTAAGGAGGGTGAGTATGCCGGAGAGAAGATATAGTGCACAGCACGTGATCGATGAAGTAGAAAAGGCGGTTGTCGGCAAGCGGGACGTACTGACAAAGATCATGACGGCGATCCTTGCCGGCGGACATATATTGATAGAGGATATACCGGGAACGGGCAAAACAACGATGGCTCTTGCATTTTCAAAGGCGATGGGGCTGGAAACGCGGAGAGTGCAGTTTACTCCGGATGTGTTGCCGTCTGATCTGACCGGCTTTACGGTATATCAGAAAGAAACCGGAAAGTTCGTATACCAGCCGGGCGCGGTCATGTGCAACCTGCTGCTGGCTGATGAGATTAACAGGACGTCACCCAAGACTCAGTCCGCTCTTCTCGAGGTAATGGAGGAACATCAGGTTACGGTGGACGGAGTGACACGCAGGACAGGAGATCCGTTTATCGTGATCGCCACGGAGAACCCGGCCGGCTCTGCCGGTACCCAGCTCCTGCCGGAATCACAGCTGGACCGTTTTATGATCTGTGTGAGTATGGGGTATCCTACAGTTGAGGAAGAGATGGAAATCATGCGCAGGAGCCAGGAGGCAGACCGGACGGCGGGAATCATACCGGTTCTGGATGCGCCGGGACTGGCGGATATGATTCAGGAGGCAAGAGGCGTCTATATGCATGAGAGAATCTGCAGGTATATCGCAGAGCTGGCAAAGGCTACCCGGGAGAATGAGTGGACAGAGCTGGGATTAAGTCCCCGCGGCACAGTGGCATTGACGGCTATGGCAAAGGCATATGCATATCTGAAGAACCGTGTCTATGTGGTGCCGTCTGACGTAGAAGAAGTGTTTCCGTGTGTGGCGGCGCACAGGATCATTCTGAATATGAAAGCAAAAGTGGCACATGTGAAAGTTGAGGAGACTGTGCGGCGGATTCTTGAAAATACCGAGAAACCGGCACTTAAGACAAGGCGGTAGAGAGATGATCAGAAGAACGGCAGGGTATTTTGCGGTACTTCTTGTCACCGTGTACCTGTTTTTTATGTACGACGCACCGGTTCTCTCCGGCATTCTTGTATTTTTGCTTCTTTATCCGGCAGCATCCGGCGTTTATCTTGCGATAGCGGGTAAAAATGCGGTGCCCGATCTGGAGAGAGTGCCGCCGCTGGGAGAAAAAGGGAAAAAGATCAAGGCCGGGATATCGGTAAAAAACCGGTCGTCTCATATGAGTACCCGGTATGAATTTCAGGTGACAGCAGGGACCAGCGGCGGAAAGAAACGGGTGAAAAAGAAGTTCCGGGGAGTGCTCCTTCCGAAAGGAGGGGAGACGGTCTGGTTTACATTTGACACAATATACTGCGGGACTGTGGAGATCAGCGTTGACAGTATGAATGTATATGATTTCCTTGGTATATTTTACAGGAGAGTCAGATGGCGGAGAAAAGCACAGGTCAAAGTCATGCCGGTATTTGAACTCATGCCTCTCGAGATCACCCGGAGAACAAGAGAATTTCAGGCTGATGCGCAGGAATTTTCACAGGATAGGCGGGGAGACGACCCGTCGGAAATCTATCAGGTCAGAGAATACAGAGAGAAGGATTCACTGAAAGATATCCACTGGAAATTGACTGCGCGGGAAGAAAAACTTATGATCAAGGAGCACGGTTTCCCACTGGGATGTGTTGTGCTGATTTATATAGATTATAAGCGCGGCGGCCAGTCGGCCGGGGGATTTTCAAAGATGCTGGAGACGGCGGCTTCTCTTTCGATCACTCTGGTTTCAGAGAAATGTATTCATATGGCGGCGTGGTACGAAGAGAAAAATGAGCGGGTAGTCAGATGGCGGATAACGGATGAGGAGAGCGCCTGTGATATGATCTGGAATCTTATGGAAATCCGGCCGTATTCAGATGCTGCGAAAAAGCAGGTTTGCTATGATGATACATTCCGGGGACAGGAATTTGCCTGTGTTGTGACAATTGACGGGAACGGCGGGATGAAGAAGGACGGAGAGTCATTTGATTTCCTGAAACTGTGATGAGAAACCAGCGGCAGGAGATCCTTGGCAGAAATTTTCGGCGGGGGATATCTGAGGCAGAGCAAGGAATATCGGGAGAGATAAGAATGGGAAGAAGGCAGTCGGGGATAAAAGTATATCAGGCTGAGACAGAAGCGCATAAGAGAGACAGAGGAAGTCTGTCTCTTTTTGTTCTGCAGTCGGTGGTTTTGAGTCTTCTGTTGGCTTTGTGGTGGAATGCTTTCCTGTCTGTGTTTCGTCTGCCGGTTGACAAAATATGGCTGTACGGCATTACAGCAGCCGCGGTAATCCTGCTCGGGGTGTTGAACCGGAGATTCGGCGCGGCAGCTGTAATCGCCGGTATCGCCGGGGCTGCAGTGCTTCTCTGGTACAACAGGGATACACTCATCCGGCTGTATACGTGGATAGAGGAGAATTATGAGACACTGTTTTCTGTGCAGACAGCCGGAAATCGGGCATTCAGCTATGTTGCCGTGCTGGCCGGCGTTCCGGTCCTGGAAATCCTCCTGTGTATACAGCGGACGGGGAAGGGAAAAGTTCTGGCGGGAGTGATTCTCTGTGCACCGTTTATTACGGCGGCCTGTGCAGGATGGTTCCAGACAGGACCGCCGTCATGGTTCCTGATTCTCGGGGCAGCGGCATACTTTGCCACTTTGGCACCCGGAGCAGGCAGAACAGGAAAAGGGCTCTTCATGTGGGAAAATGCCGTGTTTGCAGTGGCGGTGTGTGCGGTGTTGGTTTTTCTGTCCTGCCGGGCAGGACTGTTTCTGGACGCAGGAAGAGAAACAGAAAGCAGCTTTTACTTCCGGATGAGAGGAATACTTACGACCGAAGTGGTGGGTAAAATGCAGGATCTGGCGGAGCAGCTGTCAGGAGAGGATGAGACGGAAACGGAGCCGGATCAGACAAAGGAAGTTAAGGATGACGAGGAGCCCGACGCTCTATCGGCTGATGATTCAACGCAGAGCGATGAAAGGGAGGAAAATCCCGGGGCTGATGATCTGTTTCAGGATGAGGCTGAGCAGGAAAATACCGGCGGAACAGATATCTTTGAAGGTCCGTCCTCAGATTCACAGGAAGTTACGGATCTGGGAAGCATTGCCCGTTTTGTTCCTTCGCCGGAAGGCACATTTTCTATCGAACTGGATAAGAAGCCGGAAAGCACTGTTTATTACCCGGAAAACTGGGGAATAGGCTACTTTGATGATACATGGGAAATGACCAGTGTGGGGGATTCGGAAAGCGGCTGGCCGGGAAATGGGATAAAGCCGGAAGAATGTATGTCGTATCCGGATGAACTCGAAGACACACTGTCGGTTCTGTGCAGTGACTGGGCTGATGGAACTATAGATGAGGTGAGCCGGGAAATCAGCCGGGAGCTTCATCAGCGGGCCGTCTACGATACAGAGCCCGGCGCACCGCCGGCAGGAGAGGAATTTCTGTATTATTTTCTCTTCGAGAATCATAAGGGATTCTGTGTTCATTTTGCTACGGCGGCAACTCTTATGTACCGGTACTGCGGATATCCTGCACGGTACGCAGAAGGGTATGCCATCCCTGCATCCGCCTTCCATGATAATGAAAATGGAACATATGAAGCCCAAGTCACAGGAGACATGGGGCATGCATGGTGTCAGGTATATGATAAAGACACGGGCGGGTGGACGGATATGGAACACACGCCATCCGCACCACGAGACACTGCCGGACAGCCACCGGCAGCAAGTTCCGATTATAAAGAATCGATCGGAGAAAGGATAGTGCATGACGTGCTGCCTGTCCTGATTCCTGTATGTCTCGCATTCGGATTATGCGCGGTCCTTTTCTTCGCTCAGGCAGCCGTGCGGACGGCACGGCGGGAACAGAGGTTCCGGAAGAAGAAAGGCGGAGAAGGAATACGGGAAATGTATGCGGCTGTCATAAAGACGGCAAAGTTTCAGGGAGAAAAAATAAAAGAGCCTCTGAATGCGGAGCTTACAGAGCATCTGTATGAGCTGTATCCCGAACTGGGAGAAAAAGAGTGGCAATGGATGTACGCCTGTGTAATGAGAAGTCTGTTTTATCATCTTGATAATGAAAAGGATGACTGGATGAAAATGCGCGGACTTTATAAGCAGTTCAGAAAAGCGGCGATGGAGCGGATGAGCCGGGGACAGAGATGGCGTTACAGATATGTGCGCTGTTTATAAAAAACGGTAAGGGGGACGTAGTAAAACCGAGTTTTACTACGTCCCCCTTACCGTTTACGGTTAAATCAGAACCGGAAATCTCTTCTGTTATCCTGTTCGATCAGTCTCAGATTTTCAAGTACAACAGCCCGTGCCTTTTCATTCGGCACGTTAAGCACTTCTTTCTCGATCAGTTTGTCACCGATTGCTTTTGTCTCAGGTGACGCATAATCCATCAGGTACTCTTTGAGCGTCATAAGCGCATTCGGATGGCAGCAGTTCTGGATCTGACCGCTCTTGCACAGCGACATGAAACGGTCGCCGGTGCGTCCCTCTCGGTAGCATGCGGTACAGAAGCTGGGGATATAGCCCATCTCCATGAGCCAGCGGACGACTTCATCCAATGTACGGTTGTCACTGACGTCAAACTGTTCGGACTTCTCATCCTCCGGCTCCGGCTCATAGTAGCCGCCCACGCTTGTTCTGGAAGCTCCGCTGATCTGGGAGATACCGAGGTGAAGGACACGCTCTCTTGTCTTCTGGCTCTCTCTGGTGGAGATGATCATGCCGGTGTACGGAACTGCGATGCGGATGCAGGCAACGATCTTGGCAAATGTGTCGTCGTCGATTCCGTTGTCGAAATCATCCGGATTGATGTCGTCGGCGTGTTTCAGTCTCGGCACGCTGATCGTGTGCGGACCTACGCCGAATGCCGCTTCCAGATGCTCTGCGTGCATCAGAAGTCCTGCAAATTCATAGCGGTATTTGTCCAGCCCGAAGAGAACACCTAAGCCTACATCATCGATGCCGCCCTCCATGGCGCGGTCCATGGCCTCTGTATGGTAGTTATAATCATGCTTCGGCCCTGTCGGATGAAGCTCCAGATAACTCTCCTTGTGATAAGTCTCCTGAAACAGGATGTAGGTACCGATCCCGGCTTCCTTGAGGAGACGGTAATTGTCAACAGTCGTTGCCGCAATGTTGATATTTACACGTCGGATAGCTCCGTTTTTGTGCTTGATGCTGTAGACTGTCTCGATGGATTTCAGATAGTAGTCCATCGTATTTCTTACCGGATCCTCGCCGGCCTCAAGGGCGAGACGCTTGTGTCCCATGTCCTGAAGAGCGATGACTTCTCTTCTGATATCCTCCTGTGAGAGCTGCTTTCTCGGGATATGTTTGTTCTTTGCATGGTACGGGCAGTAGGTACAGCCGTTGATGCAGTAGTTGGACAGGTACAGGGGCGCGAACATAACGATGCGGTTGCCGTAGAAGTCCTTTTTGATCTGTTCTGCCAGCTTGTAGATCTCCTGATTTTTCTCTTCGATAGGACAGGCGAGAAGTACGGATGCTTCTCTGTGTGAGAGCCCCTTTCTCTTTTTCGCTTTCTCGATGATGGAATCAATGAGCTCGACATTTTCTTTGTTCTCGTCTGCGTAGGCGAGGGTCTCGAGGATTTCCTCGTGGTTGATAAAATCATCTGCACATTTTGAATTTACGTCATACATTGTATTCTCCTCCTTTTGTAAAAGTTGTTCATATGTTTAGTGAGTCGCCGCGGCTGACCACGATATGGTAACCGATCTTTTCCATTCGTTCCCTGAGATGATTCAGGCTTTCCGCGGCCTCGTCGCCGGTACAGAGTTTGTTGTCGTACAGCAGGTATTTCTCCCTGACCTGTGCCGGAGAGAGGTTCGGCATGATAACATTGGCTCCGGCGAGAATGCCCTTTTCCCTGCCGTCTTCTGCGATCGTTCCGAGAGCTGTCGTAGCCGGGAGCAGTACGCGGGGCAGCAAAAGCCGTATCAGGCCGAGCATATAGACGGTCAGTTCTGCGGTGCCGCCGGGCATCCGGGCGAACGGTGTTTCGTGATGGGGGATAAACGGTCCGATCCCGACCATCTGGGGATTCAGTTTCGCGAGAAACAGCATATCATCCGCAAGATTTTCCGGTCTCTGATATGGAGAACCTACCATGAATCCTGTTCCAACCTGATAGCCGATCTTTTTCAGATTCCACAGGCACTGCTTCCGATGGGAGGCAGACAACTGAGGCGGATGGAGCCTGCTGTAATGCTTCTCGTCGTATGTCTCATGGCGGAGCAGATAACGGTCTGCTCCGGCGTCGTAGAGCCTTTTATAGCTGTCATAAGAACGCTCTCCAACAGAAAGGGTAATGGCACAGTCGGGGAACTGTGCGCGGATCGCAGAAACGATATCGCAGAGCCTTTCATCGGTAAACCATCCGTCCTCACCGCCCTGAAGGACAAATGTCCGGAATCCGAGGCGGTATCCCTCCTTGCAGCAGGTGAGGATATCTTCTTTGGAGAGCCGGTAGCGCAGGGCGTTTGCATTGCTCTTGCGGATGCCGCAGTAATAGCAGTCGTTGCGGCAGTAGTTCGTGAACTCGATAAGTCCCCGTATATAGATGTCGTGTCCGTAATGATGAATGCGGACTGCCCGCGCCAGCTCAAAGAGATGTTCGGCGGCGGCAGGGGTGCGCTCCCGTATGATCGTTATCCATTCGCTGCGCTTAAGCTTCCGCGTCAGGCAGAGCTTGTCGATCAGTGCGGTTACTTTCTGTTCTCTGTCATTGGGCGTCATATGTTCTTCCCGTAGATTGTTTTCGTGCTCACGCCGGGCAGCATCCCCAGTTTGCCGGAGAGAGCACTGATAATATTGTTGGGGGCGTCCATCGCCACACTGATGACGTGGATCCCTTTTTCCCTGTAAGGAATCCCCATTCTGCCGATTACATATTCCCCGTATTCGGTCAGCAGATGGTTGAGTTCATCGACAGATTTCCTTGACTCAAGGATGATGCCGATGAGAGCGATTCTTGTCTCCATAAAATCCTCCTATTATGAAAAAAACAGCGCCTCAAGGCGCTGTGGTATCAAAAGTAAAGAGGAAAATCTCCTCTATATTACTTCCGTATGTGCGCCTTATTGCGCAGGTCGTCTGGTCACGGCCTTTGCAGTCAGAACGTATGTCTTCTAAAGTATACCATGCGAAAAAATATTATACAAGAAAATGTTGCTGCCGGTAAGAGGAAAAGGAACTGGATTTTATATGGAAAGATGGTATACTGGTAAATATGGAACAGAAAAAACTCTTATGGACAGTTCTGCCGGTACAGCGGCAGACTGCGGACTAACAATAACATAAAGAGGAAGTGTTTATATGTCAGAAGTGAGAAAACATATTGTATTTCACGGAAGAGTTCAGGGTGTTGGATTTCGGTACACGGCAAAATATCTCGCACTGTCCATGGATCTCACCGGATGGGTGCAGAATGAATGGGACGGAACAGTGACTATGGAGATACAGGGACGGGAGACACTGATTAACAAACTGCTTGTCGGATTGAATCACGACAGGTTTATAACCATCGAATGGATGGATACTACAGAGATCCCGCTGAGAGATGATGAAAGGAGTTTTTCCGTGCGGTGACGTCAGTCACTGTCCGAAATGTGACATTCTGTCACAAAAATATTAATAACATGAAGAGGAGAAGATAATAATGAAAACAAACAGTATGAAATTAGGGTTTATCGGAACAGGAAATATGGCAGGCGCTATTATGGGAGGAATCATAAAGAATGAAATCTTCCGGCCGGAAGAAATCATCGGAGCCGATATATCAGCAGCAGGGCGTGAGCGTGTAAAAGATATGTACCGTATCAATGTGACGGACAACAACAGAGAAGCAGCCGAAAAATCGGAAGTTCTTATACTATCTGTGAAGCCGCAGTACTATGCAGATGCTATTGCCGAGATTAAAGATTGTGTCAGTGAAGATCAGCTTATCATAACGATCGCGCCGGGCAAGACACTTTCATGGCTGGAGGAGCAGTTTGGAAAGCCGGTCAAAATCGTTCGTACCATGCCGAATACTCCGGCTCTCGTAGGTGAGGGAATGACTGCGGCATGTACAAACCAGTATGTGACAGAAGAAGAAAAAGAGTATGCACTTAGAATCCTTAAATCTTTTGGAAAAGTGGAGATCGTGCCTGAACATCTGATCGATGCCGTTGTGGCAGTGAGCGGAAGTTCCCCGGCATATGTATTCATGTTTATCGAGGCAATGACGGATGCCGCTGTGGCTGAGGGAATGCCAAGACCGCAGGCTTACCAGTTCGCGGCTCAGGCAGTATACGGAAGCGCTAAGATGGTGATGGAGACGGGGAAACATCCGGGAGAATTAAAAGATATGGTTTGCTCTCCGGCAGGAACGACTATTGAGGCAGTACGTATTCTTGAAGAGAAAGGTTTCCGAAGTGCTGTGATCGAGGCAATGAAAGCGTGCGCTGACATGTCGAGAAATATGTAAGCAGAGATCGGCAGAAAACGACGCCGTATTGAAACTGCAGAAAGGAAAGATCATATATGGAAAAGACGGGGAATATCTATGATATTGGAATCATCGGCGGTGGAACTGCCGGGATGACAGCTGCCATCTACGGACAGCGTGCAGGAAAACAGACAATCATTATTGAAGGAAGTACATTCGGGGGACAGATCACCTCATCTCCTAATGTGGAAAATTATCCCGGTATTGCCAGTGTGAGCGGAAGTGAATTTTCCATGAATCTTCTGGATCAGGCCACAAAGCTGGGAGCTGAGACAGTGATGGAGCAGGTGACGGGAATCCGTGATGAGGGAAAAGAAAAGGTAATAGAGACTACGGGAAAAGAATACTCCTGCAGAAGTATTATTCTTGCTACAGGCGTAACACATCGCCATCTGGGAGTGCCGGGGGAGGAGCGCCTGACAGGAGCCGGAGTATCGTATTGCGCCACATGCGACGGAATGTTCTTTCGAGGAAGAGACGTGGCTGTCGTAGGCGGTGGAAGTACGGCTCTTCAGGACGCAGAGTTTCTGTCAAATTATTGCAGCAAGGTATATCTCATCCACCGCAGAGATGAATTCCGCGGCGAGGACAGCATTGTAAAACGGCTTGAAGGAAAAGAAAACGTAGAATTTATTCTGAGCACTACTGTAAAGGAAATTATCGGAGATACGGCGGTCGAAGGACTGATATTGAACGACAAGAAGACAGGAAAAGAATCTACGCTGAATGTGTCAGGTGTCTTTCTCGCTGTCGGACAGATTCCGAAGAATGAGGTATTTGCCGATACTGTAAAACTGGACGGCAGCGGTTTCATTCTCGCGGCTGAAGACTGCGTTACATCCCATCCGGGAATATTTGCCGCAGGGGACTGCCGCACCAAAGAAGTAAGACAGCTCACCACAGCGGCAGCTGACGGAGCGGTGGCGGCGCTGGCGGCGTGCAAATATATAGCGGAATGAATTCGTGTTTATCTGAGAGGCATTTTCTCGATAAAACGTCCGAAAATTACTCCAGAAATGACTCACGTATTCGGATCAGCCGGGAGTGCAATGCTTCCGGCTCCGGTTACAAAAGGAAGAAAAACTAATAACCCTGAAATATAGCTAAAAACAATCAGCCGGACGCACAACTCGCGATGTTCAAACAAGTCCGTCCGGCAGATCAACGCTATATCTCAGGGTTAAAGTTTATCTAACCTTTCTCCACAGTCACCGTCCGCATTACAATCCCACCTAATCTGAAAGGTGCATCATATAGGCTGTATCCATTTGATTTTCTGCGTTTTCTCAATCGGAAACGCCTCTCCAACAATCACTGAATTTACAAAAAACCGGTCGAAGGGGTGGGCTTTGTCAACAAAGTTCCGGCTGCGTCCCTTATTCAGTTATTATATCTTTGCTGCTGCAGCGGCATCTATTAAACAAACACGAATTTAATCCTGATACATCTTCATCCCCATCCACTGTTTCATGTGATCGATCATTTTTGCGTCGGGTTCGATATAGATGCATACATTTTTCTGATCCATGGGCATCATGATAGCATATGTTTTCGCGGAAGGATTACCTGAACTGTAATCGTATACTTTATCCGGTTTATAAGAGTTCAGCCTTGGTGAACCTTTCGGCGCGATAATCTCAGCACCCTGTATATCAAAATTGTTCAGACGTTTACGTTTCGCTTTATTATAGATCGCGTCAATCTGCAGATCATGATTGAGAATAATATATTCATATTCTACATTCAGTTTCGGGAATATAAAATAATAAGCGATAACTGCGAGGATGACTGCGATCATAAATGACAGAAATCCGATAAATGGCATGCCGAGTACTGCAACTGCCACGATCACAAGGATCACGAGGATACGGACCGGAAGGTCATAAGCTTTTGGTCTTCGGGCGATAAGCTGTTCATATAATGCGTCATTCATAGTTTAATGGTTCCTTTCTGATTGTAAGTAATTTAATACCATGATTGCAATTTTAAAGGTCATGGCATCCTCAAATAGCCGGACATCCAGGCCGGTTCGTTTCTGGATCTGCTCCAGGCGGTAGATCAGCGTATTGCGATGCATATGAAGCTGACGGGAAGTCTCTGCAATATTGAGATTATTCTGAAAGAACCGGTTGATTGTTCCGAGTGTTTCATCATCGAAAGCCTCGGGAACATCAGAACCGAAGATCTCTTTCAGAAAGTTTTCACACAGAGAAACAGGAAGCTGATAGATCAGCCTTCCGATTCCGAGTTCATTATACGGAAATACAGTCTGCTCTGAATAGAAGAGCTTACCTACTTTTAATGCCAGGCTTGTCTCTCGAAATGCTTCCGGGAGATCCATAAGGGTGTTGAATATAAAACTGTATGACAACTGCACCTGGGCGAGAGCTTCTGTATTCAGGGTATCTACGATGGTGCGGGCAATGCGCCGGCTGTCTGCTTCGGTTTCGCCGGAACGGACCGGACGGAGAAGCGCAAGTGTGTTCTCCGTGACAGGAACAAGATAAGTTTTGGTCTGTGCAGGAAACATATTTTTCAGTATTTCAGCCACGGCATCGTCGATATGTCTGGATTCCAGAAGAAACAGAACGCGGCTGTCATCAGGATTAATATGAAGACGGTTCGCACGCTCGGCAATGTCATAAGCGGGAATGCCGCCGGTCATCAGTCCCTGCAGAAAATCGGCTTTGTTGTATTTCTCTTTATAAGCTGTGCAAAGACACCGGATCTGTGTCACAGCCTGTTCTGCTGCTTCGGGAGTATCTGCATTTACTTCCATTGTAATACCGGTGATTCTCTTCAATTCCGCGAGTGCTTTTGTCAGTTCCTGTGTGTGATCCATTTTTTCCCTTCTCCGTAATTTCTATAAAGACAGATATTCCGGATGGTTCTGCACTGAAGAAAACCGGATCCGGCCGTATAAAAAGGCTGCACTCGTTATCCAAGTGCAGCCCCTCATATTATGATAGATAAGCGGTAAGCTTGCCGGCCAGGCTGACCAGCGGTGAATAGCATCTTTGCAACCGCTCAGCTGCTATCCCAATTTTATAGCATTAGTTTGTAATCGTCAACTCTGTCTCTTTATCGAATACGTGGATCTTCTCCATATCGAGTGCGAATACAGCCTTGTCGCCTGTTCTCAGTGTAGTACGCGGATTTACACGTGCTGTCATCTGTGTTCCTTCTACATCAAAGTAAAGGAATACTTCAGCTCCGAGCAGCTCGTAAACTTTGATTGTTGACTCGATGATGCTGTCCGGTGAGTTGCTGATAAATGCCTGTGAGTCATGTACATCTTCAGGACGAATTCCGAGAACAACTGTCTTTCCGTTGTATCCGCCGTCGATGAGCGCTTTCTTCTTGGAAGCCGGTACTTTCAGTACATGCTGGCCGACTGTAAGTGTAACGTCATCGCCTTTTACTGTACATACAGCATCCATGAAGTTCATCTGCGGAGATCCGATGAATCCTGCTACGAACAGGTTGCAAGGTGTATTGTAAAGGTTCTGAGGTGTATCTACCTGCTGAACAACACCGTCTTTCATAACAACGATTCTTGTACCAAGTGTCATAGCCTCTGTCTGGTCATGTGTTACGTAGATGATCGTAGCACCCAGATTTTCATGAAGCTTGGAAATCTCGATACGCATCTGAACTCTCAGCTTTGCATCCAGGTTGGAGAGAGGCTCGTCCATAAGGAATACCTTCGGGTTACGAACGATTGCACGTCCCATAGCAACACGCTGTCTCTGTCCACCGGAAAGAGCCTTCGGTTTACGGTCGAGCAGTTTCTCAAGGTCAAGGATTCTTGCTGCCTCACGAACTTTTTTATCGATTTCAGCCTTCGGAACTTTGCGGAGTTTCAGTCCGAATGCCATGTTGTCATATACTGTCATGTGCGGATACAGAGCGTAGTTCTGGAATACCATCGCGATATCACGGTCTTTCGGCTCTACATCGTTCATAACTTTTCCGTCGATCTTCAGTGTACCGCCGGAGATATCCTCCAGACCTGCGATCATACGAAGTGTTGTAGATTTACCACATCCTGAAGGTCCTACGAAGATGATGAATTCTTTATCTTCAATATCAAGATTGAAGTCTTTAACTGCGTGGAATCCGTTCGGATAAATTTTCTGAATGCCCTCAAGTGATAAGCTTGCCATTTTATGTAGCCTCCTTAAAAAATATGTTTTCCTTGAATCTGAAAATAGTATACCGCCGGGGCCGGAAACCGACAATGTCACGAGTGACTAAAAAAACGGAAAAATAATGTACATATCGACCATAGGCTGTCTGAATTTCCGGAGACAGCAGAGGACGGACTACGGATTTATGCAGAGATTGACGTTCACGGATAAATCCGATACAATGACTGTGTCTTACAGAAAATGGTTGAGAAAGGAAGGAACAACATTATGGCAAATCCAGTTGTGACATTTGAGATGGAAAACGGCGACATTATGAAAGCGGAACTCTATCCGGAGATCGCGCCGAACACAGTGAGAAATTTTATTTCATTAATTAATAAAGGGTTTTATGACGGTCTGATCTTCCACCGCGTGATCCGGGGATTTATGATCCAGGGAGGATGCCCGAACGGAAACGGAATGGGAGGACCGGGATATTCGATCAAAGGTGAGTTTTCCCAGAACGGATTCAAGAATGACCTTGCTCATGATCCGGGAGTTCTGTCCATGGCGAGAGCTATGCATCCGGATTCTGCAGGAAGCCAGTTTTTCATCATGCACGAGAAGTCCCCGCATCTTGACGGAGCATATGCCGCGTTCGGTAAGATCATTGAGGGCATGGATGTAGTAAATAAGATTGCTGAGACTGCAACTGATTACAGTGACCGTCCACTTGAGGATCAGAGAATGAAGAAAGTCACGGTTGAGACATTCGGGGAGACTTATGAAGAACCGGAGACTTTATAAATAATTTATAATCTTCACACAATTGTTAGCACTCTTTTCTGAAGAGTGCTAATTTCCTATTGACTTTTCATTTTTTGCGTACTAGAATGTATTGCAGGCACAGGATACATCCTGTAACAGCCGGATGAATAAGGCTGATCAAGGAATTTTCAGATACATTTTTAAAGAGGTGTTAAAGATGGAAGTTAAAAAAGGAAACTTATCGATCGACAGTGAGAATATATTTCCTATTATAAAGAAATGGGTATATTCCGACCACGATATTTTTGTCCGTGAGATGGTCTCAAACGGATGCGATGCGATTACGAAGCTGAAGAAACTGGACATGATGGGAGAGTATGAACTCCCGGAGGGATACAAGCCGAAGATCGAGGTAATTGTAAATCCGGAAGAGAAGACGATGAAATTTATCGATAACGGTCTTGGCATGACTGCCGACGAGGTTGAGGAGTATATCACACAGATCGCGTTTTCCGGTGCGACACAGTTCCTCGAGAAATATAAGGACAAAACGACAGAAGACGATATGATCGGACATTTCGGTCTCGGATTTTATTCTGCATTTATGGTAGCGGACGAAGTCCAGATTGATACTCTTTCTTATAAAGAAGGAGCAACACCTGTACACTGGGCGAGCCAGGGAGGTACGGAGTATGAGATGCAGGACGGCAACAAGACGACAGTCGGTTCCGAAATCACACTGTTCCTCAATGAGGATAGTCTGGAGTTTGCCAATGAGTACCGTGCAAGAGAAGTACTTGAAAAGTACTGCTCATTTATGCCGGTAGAGATTTTCCTCTCAAAGGCAAATGCGGAGCCTGAGTATGAGACGATCGATGAGGAAGACCTGCTTGATACAGATGAAGTGGTTGAGCATATCGAAGAAGAGAAAAAAGAAGGAGAAGAGGGCGAGCCGAAGAAGAAAGTAAAGATCGTAAAACGTCCGGTCTCCATCAGTGATACACATCCGCTGTGGGCAAAGAATTCGAGCGAGTGCACAAAGGATGAATATATTGCATTTTACCGCAAGGTATTCATGGATTACAAGGAGCCTCTGTTCTGGATCCATCTGAACATGGATTATCCGTTTAACTTAAAAGGTATCCTGTATTTCCCGAAGATCAATACAGAGTACGAATCCATTGAGGGAACAATCAAGCTGTATAACAATCAGGTGTTTATTGCAGATAACATCAAAGAAGTGATTCCGGAATTCCTGATGATCTTAAAGGGAGTTATCGACTGTCCGGATCTGCCGCTGAACGTATCGAGAAGTGCGCTGCAGAACGACGGCTTTGTAAATAAAGTTGCAGATTACATTTCCAAGAAAGTAGCAGATAAACTCGTGGGAATGTTCAAGACAGACCGCGAGAATTACGAAAAATACTGGGACGATATCAGCCCGTTCATCAAGTTCGGATGCCTCAAGGATGAGAAGTTCGGCGAGAAGATGAAAGACTCTATGATCTACAAGAATCTGGATCATAAGTATCTGACTCTGGATGATGTGATTAAAGAGAGCAAAGGCGAGAATGCAGACGCAGAAGAGGGCAAGGAAGCAGAGAAGGGCAGCGCCGAAGCTGAAGCCGATAAGCCGGAGAAAAGCACAGAGGATGCGTCAGAGAATTCTGACAGTGGAGAAAAGTCCGATAAGGAAGAGGAAAAGACCCGTATTTATTATGTGACCGATGAGGTACAGCAGAGCCAGTACATCAATATGTTCAAGGCTCAGGGACAGGATGCCATTATCCTGACACACAACATCGATTCTGCTTTTGTGACATATCTGGAGCAGAAACATCAGGATCTGCAGTTCCTGAGAATTGACGCGGATGTTCACGAGTCTTTGAAAGACGAAGTGGCTGAGGATGAGAAAGAAGACTTTCAGAAGACTGCAGACAGCCTTGTGGAGATATTCCGTAAAGAGCTGAATAATGACAAGCTGGATGTAAAAGTTGAGAAGCTGAAGGATGACAAAGTGGCATCCATGGCTGTTCTTTCCGAGCAGGAGAGACGTATGGCAGAGATGATGAGAATGTATGGCATGAGCGGGATGGATCCGTCCATGTTCGGAACACAGGCTACTCTGGTCCTAAATGCAAACCATCCGCTTGTGAAATTCCTTGTTGAGCATAAGCGCAGCAAGAATGTGCCGATTATCTGTAAACAGCTCTATGATCTGGCAATGCTGGCTCATAAGCCGCTCAGTCCGGAAGAGATGACGGCATTTGTACAGCGGAGTAATGATATCATGATGCTGCTTACGAAATAACGATTATAGAAGAAAATGACAGATAAAAGAAACCCGGTGACAGAAAACTCGAATTAGTGAGCTTCCCGTCATCGGATTTTTATATGGAAATTAACAGATCGACCAACAGAAATTCCGCAGTTACATTTTCTCAAAAGGAATTCCTTTCTGATGAAGAAACTTTTCTGCCATCTCATCCCAGACATGTTCCAGAGATTTGTCCAGTGTAAAGGTCTTAAGCGACGTCCCGGTTACACAGGTAAGCTGCGTTCCGTCAAAGTGCAGGTTCAGATAGAGACCATGGACCTCTTCCGGGCGCAGAGAAGACTTGTTTTGGGCGATAAGGCGTGCAATATTTTCCGGGGTCAGGCTGAGTACAAAACGGAAACTCAATGGCGTACGCTTTCCCCGGATAATATGCAGGCAGAATTCGCGGACATTTTTCCAGCAGGAATACTCCGGCAGTTCTGTATCGGTGTCAAAGAAATCTTTTTGTATGAAACCGTCTATATGAAATGTATTAAATGTTACAATCTCTCCTTCTATAAAAGAAAAATTATCAAAAGTGTCTTTTAGAAGAAGCTGTGATGTAAACTCTTTTATATCTGTCAAAGTTAATGATATCATTCAGAATATACCCCCTGATCTGTCCTTATCCCATCATAGCATAAAAAGTATGTTTTGTAATATGAAAATTCAGGACACATCCCTGTCATTGACTTTTATGCCGAAAAACTTTATTATTATAAAGTATCGTGGCTTATTTTCGCCCGATGCAGATGTATCACGAGTATTTTTCATATAGAAAGTCGAAAGAATTTATGATAAAAATGAAGCGAAAGACAAAGCGGTATCTTATACTTCTCGGACTGGCAGCGGCGGTTATCATACTTGCTGCTTTGATCGTACGCGGAGTGAGGAGTGTTCTGCGGCAGGATGTCGATACTTCCGCAGGGGTTGAATATATCCGGCAGGAAGAGGCGGGCAATGCCTCGGAGATTGAGAATAAGATAAGCCTTCTTGAGCAGCAGGAAAGCTCCGGTGACGGGGAAGACGATACGCGCAGTTTAAAAGAAAAGTTCAGCGGAGCGGTTGTGATCGGTGATTCGGTGACACAGGGGTTCTCGGAATTTGATATCCTCAATACGTCCAGTGTAGTTGCAAAGATCGGCGTTCATCTTTATGAGACGGATGAGCTGCTTGCCCGGGCCGAAGATCTGAGTCCGAGAACGATCTTTCTGGCACTTGGGAGAAACGATCTGGCGGCTACTGAAGGAGACGCGGACGAGTTTATATCACAGTATACAGATCTGCTCGATCAGATCACAAAGGACCTGCCGGATGCGAATATATTTGTAAATTCAATATTTCCGGTGCAGGACAGTGCGTTGGAGGATGATCCGTACCTTGAGTATATATCAGACTATAATAAAGCTCTGAAGGAACTTTGTGACAGCAGAAGTATCGGATTCATTGATAATACGGATCTCGTGGAGGATCAGTATTATGAGGAGGACGGCCAGCATTTTAAAGCAGACTTTTATCCGATCTGGGCAGAGCATATGGCGGAGGTGGCTGCACTATGATGTCAAAGGGACAGGGCGCTGCCCATATTATGAAATTTGTCGTATTTGCCCTGATCATCGGGTTTGTGGTTCTGCTAATGTTATTTGCAAGCGGGAGCAATAAGCCTTTTGAGGAAGTCAGCAAAAGTGTGGAGAATTCCCTGGACACTGAGGCGCTGACAGCACAGGATGCGGCTATGTTCAAGCGTAATTTCGGTTTGAATGCCGCGGATTATGCCGGCGTTTTATACTATTCTTCGGGAGCCAGCATGTCCGCTGAGGAAGTGCTTCTGGTGAAAGTTAATAGAGACAGTCAGGTACAGGAAGTAGTGGATGCTATTAATGAGAGGATTGATTCGCGTATCAGTGATTTTGAAGGATATGCGCCTGACGAGGTGAAACTGCTCGAGGATGCCAGACAGAGCGTAAGAGGAACTTATATTTTTTATGCATGTTCCCCGGACGCGGATAAATATCTGAGCGTTTTCAGCGGAAGTCTGTAAATAATATACCGGCATCAGCCTGTAAACAGAGAGGAAAGAACGGATGTTATTCAGCAGTATTACTTTTTTGTTTATGTTTCTGCCGATTGTGCTGGCAGTTTATTATTTAGTCCCGTATAAAGTGAAAAACATTGTCTTGCTGCTTGCAAGTCTGTTCTTCTATGCGTGGGGAGAGCCTGTTTATGTCATACTTATGATTCTCTCCATCTTATTTAATTATTTCTGCGGGCGGGATATAAAAGCCAAGGAAGACGATCCCTGCAGGGCAAAGTTTGCAGTGATATTCGCCATAGCAGGAAATCTGTTGATACTGGGATTTTTTAAATATTTCGGTTTCCTGATGGAGACGGTTAATGCTGTCCTTCCGGTAGATATTCCGTACCGGGAGCTTGCTCTTCCTGTGGGGATTTCGTTTTATACATTTCAGGCAATTTCCTATATTCTGGATGTTTACTGGAAAAAGGCGGAAGCCCAGAAGAACATCCTGTATTTTGCCTTATATATCAGTATGTTCCCGCAGCTGATTGCAGGACCGATTGTGAGATATGCTGATATTGAAGAACAGCTTCGCAAAAGGAAGATGAGCGCTTCGAAGATCGGTCTGGGAGCGATGTATTTTATCATGGGTCTGGCAAAAAAAGTTATTCTCGCAAATACTGCGGGAGAGGTTTTTGAGCAGATCGCGGCAATGCCCGCCGGCAATCTCTCCATACTGACAGCATGGCTCGGAGTTTTCTCCTATGCATTTCAGATCTATTTTGATTTCAGCGGATATTCGGATATGGCGGTCGGACTGGGGAAAATGTTCGGGTTTGATTTCAGAAAGAACTTTGATTATCCCTATATCTCTAAGAGTGTGACGGAATTCTGGAGAAGATGGCATATTTCTCTGAGCACATGGTTCCGTGAATATGTCTATATTCCGCTTGGAGGGAACCGCTGTTCTGTTTCGAGAAACATATTTAATCTTATGGTCGTATGGTCACTGACCGGAATGTGGCATGGCGCTGCATGGAATTTTGTGGCATGGGGTGTGTATTACGGTGTGATCCTCGTAATGGAGAAATACATATGGGGAGCGTCAGTCGATCAGCTTCCGAATCCGGTACGGCATCTTTATACCGGAATTGTCGTGCTTGTAGGCTGGGTATTTTTCTTCAGTCCGAGCCTCGGATACGCGATGCGGTATCTGCTCGCTATGATCGGAGGCGGAGCAGGGATCGTGGATGCGACAGGAGCGTTCCTTCTTTTTACACACTGGCTGCTTTATCTGCTCGCAGTTATCGCCTCATCGTCTTTAGGGCTGAACATTATAAAAGCCGTGATACGCGCGCCAAAGAATCAGTATGTACAGTTGTCGGTGGCAGCAGTCATTTTCATCGGCATTTTTCTGATTTCTGTGGCATTTCTTGTGACAGGAACGTTTAATCCATTTTTGTATTTCAGATTTTAGGCGGGAGTTTTATGATTAATAGGAAGAGAAAAGCAAGGATCGCAAATCTTATCGGAAAAATATTTATCATAGTCCTTTTTTTGGTGTTGATCGTAAATGTGATCGTACCTGATAAGGAAAAATCGGAGTTGGAGAACCGCGCTCTTGAGTCGAGACCGCGTTTCAATCTGACCACAGTTCTGTCAGGAGACTTCATGGAGCAGTGGGAGAAGTATCTCAGCGATCAGTTCGCGGGCAGGAATACATGGCGTAGAGTCAAAGTCGGTCTGGACCGGCTGGGCGGGGCAAAAATGGAGAATAATATATATATCGGAAAAGGCGGGCAGCTCATGGAAAACATCGAAGTGCCCGATGAAGATCAGCTCGACGCCAATATGACGGCAATCCAGAATTTTGCCCAGACATATGAGGATATTCCCGTTACGATGATGCTGGTACCTGATGCTGCCTGCATCCTGACGGACAGACTGCCTGCATTCGCTGAAGTTGAAGACCAGCGTCAGATGTTCAGCATGGCAGAGCGTAAACTCGGTGATTCTGTCAACTGGATTGATACGGTATCTATATTGAATAAACATAAATCAGAAAAGCTATACTATAAGACGGATCATCACTGGACGACACAGGGCGCCTTCTATGTGTTCCAGGACGCAGCTCAGACATTCGGGATTGAAGGAGACGTCTCAGACGATTTCGTTTCCTATACAGTAACGGACAGCTTTAACGGAGTACTGGCGGCTTCCAGCGGTGTGGGCCTGGATGAGAGGGAATTAATCGATATCTATGTGCCCACGGAAGGCGATGATGATGTAATAGTGGATTATGTGGACGAGGGAAGGAAAACAACCTCGCTCTATGACTCTTCAAAACTTGATACGCGGGACAAATACGGTGTATTTCTCGGCGGAAATACTTCTGTCATCGATATCAAGACTGTGTCTACAAGTCAGAAACGTCTGCTCATCGTAAAAGATTCTTTTGCGGACTGCTTTATTCCGTTTCTCGCGCCGTATTACAGGGAGATTGTTGTGGTAGATCCCCGGTATTACAGCGGGACTATGGATGAGATCATGGATACTTACAGGATTACGGATGCGCTGATCCTGTACAGCGGCAATACATTTTTTACAGACAATAATATCAGCGGAGTGTTTTCAGGTGAGTAATAAGATCAGAGAAGAGTTTTTAAGGAAGAAAGAACCGGTAAGACTGAATAAGTATTTAAGTGAGGCGGGCGTGTGTTCCAGGAGGGAGGCAGACCGCCTCATTGAAACAGGCCGGGTAACAGTGGACGGGAAAACGGCGCAGACCGGGATGAAGATCATCCCGGGGCAGGAAGTCCGTGTAGGAAAGAAACTGGTGTCAAAAGGTGACGAGATGGTCGTCCTGGCGGTGAATAAGCCGCGTGGGATTGTCTGTACCGAAGAAAAGAGAGAGCGGAACAGTATTGTCCGGTTCCTTGATTATCCGATCCGTGTCACTTATATCGGACGGCTGGATAAGGACTCCAGGGGACTGCTGCTCATGACAAATAACGGAGACATCATTAACCGCATGATGCGCGCCGCTAACCACCATGAGAAAGAATATAAGGTAACGGTGGACAAAGAGGTTACAGATGAATTTCTGGAAAAGATGGCAGGGGGAGTCCCTATACTGGATACGGTTACAAGACCGTGCAGAGTCAGAAAGATCGGAAAATATACATTTTCTATTATATTGACCCAGGGGCTTAACCGCCAGATCAGACGGATGTGTGAAGCCCTGGGATATGAGGTAAAAGATCTTCTGAGAGTGCGGGTAATGAATATACGGCTGGGCAGCCTGAAAGAAGGCGAATACAGAGAACTGACAGATGAAGAGCTGGACGAACTCTACAGTCTTATACAGGAGTCGCCCGCGCGGTAATGAATAAAATCAGAGAGTTATCGGAGGAAGATATGGAAGAGAAGATGAAACGGATGCGTGAGCTGGTGGATCTCCTGAACCGTGCACGGCGCGCATATGAACAGGAAGATACGGAGATCATGAGCAACTACGAGTATGACCGCCTCTATGATGAACTTCAGAAACTGGAGAAAGAGCTTGGAACAACGCTTGCTGCCAGTCCTACGGTCAATGTGGGGTATGAAGTCTTAAGCGAACTGCCCAAAGAAAGGCACGAGCGGCCGATGCTCTCTCTGGACAAGACAAAAGACGTGGCGCGGCTTAAAGAGTTCCTTGGCAGTCAGAAAGCCATGATCTCATGGAAACTGGACGGCCTTACGATCGTTCTTACGTACCGGGAAGGCGCGCTTGAGAAAGCCGTGACCCGCGGCAACGGGGAAGTGGGGGAAGTAGTAACCAACAATGCCAGAGTGTTTAAGAATGTTCCGCTCACGATACCCTATCAGGGAGAACTTGTATTAAGAGGCGAAGCGGTTATTTCCTATAAGGATTTCGAGAAGATCAACGAAGAGATCGGGGATGCCGATGCAAAGTATAAGAATCCGAGAAATCTGTGCAGCGGTTCTGTCCGTCAGCTCAACAATGAGATCACGGCAAAGCGTAATGTCAGATTCTATGCGTTTACTCTTGTGCGGGCGGAAGGGGTGGACTTTAAAAACTCCAGACTTTATCAGATGCAGTGGCTGCAGCAGCAGGGATTTGACGTGGTGGAGAACCATCCGGTCACAGCAGATACCATAGAAAAAGAAGTGGCATGGTTTGCGGAGCATGTCGATAAGAATGAAGTGCCGTCCGACGGACTGGTTCTTGTGTACGATGATATCGCCTACGGCCAGTCACTGGGGACGACGGCAAAGTTCCCCCGGGATTCCTTTGCGTTTAAGTGGGCGGACGAGATCCGCGAGACTACGCTGACAGAGATCGAATGGAGTCCGTCGAGGACAGGACTGATCAATCCGGTTGCCGTATTTGAGCCGGTGGAACTGGAAGGAACGACGGTAAGCCGTGCCAGCGTCCACAATATCAGTATCATGGAAGAACTGGAACTGGGAGTGGGAGACAGGATCACCGTGTACAAGGCGAACATGATCATTCCGCAGATCGCGGAGAATCTGACGAGAAGCGGTGTGAAAGACATCCCGAAAGAATGTCCGGTCTGCGGCGGCCCCACAAAGATCGCCATGGAAAATGAGACAAAGACGCTTTACTGTACCAATCCGAAGTGTCAGGCAAAACATGTCAAGTCGTTTACTCTTTTTGTAAGCAGGGACGCTATGAATATCGAAGGACTTTCCGAGGCGACTCTGGAGAAGTTCATCATAAACGGATATGTAAAAGACTTTACCGATCTGTTCCATCTCGACAGATATGCGGATGAGATCCGCCAGATGGATGGTTTCGGGGATAAATCTTATGAGAACCTGCAGAACAGTATCAAAAATGCACGGACAACGACACTCCCCCGCCTCGTTTACAGTCTGGGAATCCCGAATATCGGTATCGCAAATGCGAAGATGATCTGCGGGGCCCTTGGAAACGATCCGGAGCGTATCCTGAATACAACAGTAGAGGAGTTAAGCGGAATCTCCGGAGTGGGCGGCGTGATCGCGGGAACCTTTGTGGATTATTTTGCTGATGAAGACCACAGGGATCTGTTTAAAAGGCTTCTCGAAGAAGTCGAGATACCAAAAGAGGAGATTACAGAGGACTCCCGGAAATTTGCGGGAGTGAACTTTGTCATAACCGGGAGCGTGAACCATTTCGCCAACCGGGCAGAAGTAAAAGAAGAAATTGAAAAGAGAGGAGGGAAAGTGACAGGCAGCGTAACATCGAAGACGAATTATCTTATCAACAATGATGTGAATTCCACTTCTTCCAAGAACAGAAAAGCGCGGGAACTCGGAGTACCGATTATCTCGGAGAAAGAGTTTTTAAATATGTTGAACGGATAGTATGAGAAAGGCAGGTAATGTGTGAATTTTAAAATCGCAAAATTAAAAGAAAAGTTACTGGAAAAATTAAATGAAACTCTGAAAGCAGTGCTTCCGATCATTGCGATCGTGCTGGTCTTATGCTTTACGATCGCTCCGCTGGAGCCCGGCATCCTGCTGGCGTTTCTGCTGGGAGCCGTATTCCTGATCGCGGGGATGATGTTTTTTACTCTGGGCGCGGAGATGTCTATGACACCTATCGGAGAAAATGTGGGAACAAGTATGACGCAGACGAAAAAACTGTGGCTGATGGTGTTTCTGACATTTATCCTCGGTTTTATCGTGACCATATCGGAGCCGGATCTTCAGGTGCTGGCAGAGCAGGTGCCCGCGGTGCCGAATATGGTTCTTGTGCTGTCTGTGGCGTTCGGCGTGGGAATCTTCCTTGTGGCGTCACTGCTCCGCATGCTGTACAATATTTCGCTGGCGCATATGCTGATCGTGCTCTATATTATCGTTTTTGCACTGGCATTTTTAGCTCCGGATGAATTTGTCGCCGTGGCATTTGACTCCGGCGGTGTGACTACAGGACCTATGACAGTGCCCTTTATCATGGCATTCGGTATCGGTATTTCCGCAATCCGAAGCGATGAGCGGGCAGAGGACGACAGTTTCGGTCTTGTGGCGCTTTCATCCGTGGGACCGATTCTTTCCGTGCTCGTGCTGAGCCTGATCTACCGGCCTGACAGCGCGGCTTATGTGCCGGAAAGCACCCCTGAAATCGGAAATTCCGTAGAACTCTGGCATATATTTGCAGAGGGAATCCCGGAATATATGAAAGAAATGGCAGTTTCGCTCCTGCCGATCATTGTCTTCTTTATTATTTTCCAGATCGTATTCCGGAGAGTACAGAAGAGAATGCTCATCAGGATCGGAGTCGGCATGGTCTATACTTACGCGGGACTTTTCCTGTTCCTGACAGGAGTAAATGTGGGCTTTATGCCTGCAGGTAATTATCTCGGACAGGTGCTGGCGGACAATCCGTATAAATGGGTGATCGTTCCCATCGGCATGATCATCGGATACTTTATCGTGCGCGCAGAACCTGCGGTGTTCGTCCTGACACGGCAGGTGGAGGATATCACTTCAGGGACCATAAGCGCGGGAGCCATGAGCCTGAGTCTTTCCATCGGTGTGGCGGTATCTCTGGGACTCGCTATGGTGCGGGTGCTGACAGGTATATCGATCTTCTGGTTTGTGATACCGGGATATGCCATTGCACTGCTCCTGTCGTTCTTTGTGCCGAAGATCTTTACGGCGATTGCGTTTGACTCCGGCGGTGTAGCGTCCGGACCCATGACTGCCACATTCCTCCTTCCGTTTGCCATCGGGGCTTGTACAAGCGTAGGGGGCAATATCGTTACGGACGCATTCGGCGTGGTCGCCATGGTTGCTATGACGCCTCTTATTACAATACAGATATTAGGACTTGTGTTTGAACTCAATTCCAGACGTCTCGAGAAGATGGAAGCAAGAAAGGCAGCCGCTGCATTTGCCCAGCTTCCGGATGATGAGATCATAGAACTTTAAGGAGGAAAGGCTATCGTTATGAGTGAGATAAATATGTTGATGACTGTCACCAAGAGATCTGTAGGCCGCAGACTGCAAGTCGGAGGCCAGCGGTCTTAGGAAGACAAGACCTGATAACAACTCCTTGGCTCACAGAACGACATGGCTACGATCCGACTTCTACTTTGGCCTTGAAGTCACAGAGAAGATGGTAACCCTGACCGTAGTATCGGACGATACATGGAAACAGGTAAAACGGGAACTTGAGGACAGGTTACGGATTGACGTCCCCGGCACGGGCATCGCGTTTCTGATGCCGCTGTCCAGTGTGGGCGGCAAGAAGGTGCTGCAGTTTCTGATCGACGGACAGAAGGTTGAAAAAGTAGAGGAGAGTGTCATGAAGAATACAAATTATGAACTGATCATCGTAGTCGCAAATCACGGGCACAGCGAGGAAGTGATGGACGCCGCGAGAGCGAAGGGCGCAGGAGGCGGTACCGTGATCCACGCAAAGGGAACAGGGCTTGAGAGAGCAGAGAAGTTCCTCGGAGTATCCATCGCGGATGAAAAAGAACTCATCCTGATCGTCACAAAGTCAGAGTCGAAAAATGCGATCATGAAATCCATTATGGATCATGCGGGGCTTGAGAGCAAAGCCCGCTCTGTCGTATTCTCTCTCCCGGTGACGGACACCGCCGGGCTGAGGCTGCAGGAGATCCAGTAACAGGCCGCTGCTTTAGAAAAAGTTCATTTGTATAAGCTGTGTAACTGTACTATAATAAAAAAACCGGATGTGTGCGCATTTTACAGAAAAAATGCTGCGGGCTGACGGAGATTAATTGATTGCAGAAGGGAATTAATATGTCGGATCAGGATTTCATCATAGTAGATGAGGAAGATAAAGAAAAAGAGAATAACGGACAGGGCAGCCCGTCCGGAGAGGAGAAGAAACAGGAAGTTGTTTCCTCCGATAAAAAAGACGGCGGTTCGGATAAGAAAGATGACGACGGATATGAGAAGATCTGTTTTATCTGTCACCGTCCGGAGAGCGTGACGGGGAAGATGATTGATCTTCCCAATAATATTACAGTGTGTCCGGACTGTATGCAGAGAAGCTTTGACGCCATGACCAACGGCTCGGTGGATTTGAACCGTCTGATGAATATGCCGGGCGTACAGTTCTTCAATATGTCGGATCTGGAGAATATGCAGCCGAAACCGCAGAAGATTAAGAAGAAAAAGGAAAAACCGAAAGAATTCCATAAACTGGATATCAAGAACATTCCGGCGCCCCACAAGATCAAGGCAAAGCTGGATGAATATGTGGTGGGGCAGGAGTATGCGAAGAAAGCAATGTCCGTCGCTGTGTACAATCATTACAAGAGAGTAGCCACGGATACAATGGACGACATCGAGATCGAGAAGTCCAATATGCTTATGATCGGGCCGACAGGAAGCGGAAAGACTTATCTTGTCAAAACGCTTGCGAGACTCCTTGACGTGCCGCTTGCGATCACGGACGCCACATCACTTACAGAGGCCGGATACATAGGCGACGATATCGAGAGTGTAGTATCTAAGCTGCTGGCAGCCGCGGACAATGATGTGGAGAAAGCGGAACAGGGTATCATCTTTATCGATGAGATTGATAAGATCGCCAAGAAACGCAACTCCAATCAGAGAGATGTGAGCGGTGAGTCCGTACAGCAGGGAATGCTGAAACTCCTCGAGGGCAGCGATGTGGAAGTGCCGGTGGGCGCCAACAGTAAGAATGCCATGGTGCCGCTGACCACGGTCAACACAAAGAATATCCTTTTCATCTGTGGAGGAGCTTTCCCGGATCTGGAGGAGATTATCAAAGAACGTCTCCAGAAGAAGACTTCCATGGGATTTAATTCAGAGCTCAAAGACAAGTATGAAAATGACAAGGATCTTCTTTCAAAGGTTACGGTTGAAGATTTGAGAAAGTTTGGTATGATACCGGAGTTTCTCGGACGTCTTCCGATTATCTTTACACTGAAGCCGCTCGACAAAGATATGATGGTCAAGATATTAAAAGAGCCGAGAAATGCGATCTTAAAACAGTACCAGAAGCTGCTTGCCCTTGACGAGGTGAAGCTGGACTTCGATCAGGGCGCTCTCGAAGCAATTGCAGAGAAGGCTATGGAGAAGGATACCGGAGCCCGGGCTCTGCGTGCCATTATCGAGGAATTCATGCTGGATATTATGTACGAGATTCCGAAGGATGACAGCATCGGCGAGGTCGTTATCACGAGAGAATATATCGAGGGGACCGGCGGACCGATTATACGGTTGAGAGGGCAGGAAGTGCCGCAGCTTGAACAGAATTAAAAATGTATGAATACAGACAGCGCATCGCACAAATTGTTTCTGTGTGATGCGCTGTCTTCTTATGTCAGAGCTGCCGCATTGTTTCAAACGTGTTATACAGATTGAGCTGACCGTACCCCCACTCCCGGTTCGGATACTCCATGGTCTTTGGGCGTACCGCACCGAGGATCAGAAGGCTTTTGATCTGGAAAGAGTCGATGCCGGAGACTTTCTGGATATCAAGGATCCATTCCAGCATCAGCGCCACAGCTCCGGATGTGATAGCGGCTGAGATGCAGGAGCCGGTGCGGGAAGAGAATCTGTCTCCGGGAAGAGCGCCTGTCACGTTAACGCCCGGAGCCGTGATGTCAGGCTTGAGCCGTCCGGTCCGTGTGTAGCCTCTCCCCGATGACTGGGAAACCGCGCCCGTAGTTCCGTTATAGTAGGATACGACAACGGGACTGTCAGTATTGGCGGGATTTGTGAGGGTGTAGTACGGATCAGATTCCAGGAAGAAGACTTCACCGGTGAGAAATTCCGTCAGCGGAAGCCACATGTGGAAATGTCCGTCCGCGACAGTGAGCGGTTCCACAATGATCTTCCAGATGCCGGGGGCAGGTGCGTTAAAGCGGAAGAATACCAGCTCGGAACTGCTTTTTTCCACAAGGAGCCGGTAATCCACTGAGACTTTCGTGCGCTCGAAGAGAAAGTCGATCTCGGCGCTGGCGCCCACCCGGAAAGGAATGCGGGACGTATTTTCCCCCGAAGGCGAGATGATGGATATGGAGAGGATATTTGGTACTTCAGTCCAAAGCTCCAGAGAGAAGCCGGTTACATTTTCGCCGACTCTTAATTCCACTGTCTTAGTATCCTCTGTATTTTCCAGTGTATTAAAATAATGGTGCCGTTTGTCAGCCTCGTTTCCGGTGCCGATCACAGTGATATGGTTCGCCCTTGTGCTGTAGCCTTCGATCAGAAAAGAGAGAGGCAGTGTGCCGATATGCCCTCCCATGCTGGAGCCGCACGTAATGCATATGACCAGCGGCATTCCCAGACTGTCGGCAAGATCATTCAGATATTTGAGCCCCAGCATCAGATCAGTTTCCTGATAGCAGACTGCGTTGCCGGGAATAAAATAGTAATCTCTCAGGTACTGTTTCGCCTGTTTCAGCTTGACCATGGCAATAGCGGCTTCCGGAGCTGCCCCGAGAAACTGTTCTCCGGCATCGGCTCCGCCCGCCGCAAGGCTTGCGGCATAAGTGCCGTGTCCGCTTTCGTCTGTGGATGGAACCAGTTCGAGCGGTTCTTCAGACTGAAGAGCACTGTTGATCTGTTCCTGTGTGTATTCACTGCCATAAGAAAAATCCCGGGGCGGAGTGCCGCTCTGCACCGTCTGGTCCCAGATGGCGGCAATCCGCGTAGAGCCGTCAAGATTCCGAAAGACCTTGTTCGTATAATCAATACCGCTGTCCATGAAGCCGATCAGGATCCCGTTCCCCTTCAACTGCAGGGTGGGGTAATTCTGGACAGGAAGTATCCCGGTCTGATTCAGCGTCTCCATGCTGATGGGAGCATAACACTTGGGGATAGAATTATAGGAATATTTGGGGAGCGTGATAGGATCGGCCGCCGATGCGGGGAGATAAAT
Source organism: uncultured Lachnoclostridium sp. (assembly GCA_946491795.1). GTDB lineage: Bacteria > Bacillota > Clostridia > Lachnospirales > Lachnospiraceae > Mediterraneibacter > Mediterraneibacter gallistercoris. The sequence continues at coordinate 54,872 of CAMLYF010000018.1, forward strand.
GCATTTATATCCGAATCCGGCATCCTGCTCGCAGTGATCCTCCTGCATAATGCTGTCAAAAAAAGAAGTCCGGACGTGATTGCCGATAAAATCACGGTAGTCTTCGGACAGAATCTGTTGTCTGCATGTTTCAAGATCTGATGGCATACTATGTATCTCCTTGATTATTTTATATAAGCAGGCAGGTAGATAAACAAAGCAGCGCCCGCCTGAATCATCCTATGCAGGAGAAGCTGCGGGTATGCAGGCCAGCCATCAGGCAGTCGCCGGATCTTTATGCAAGCATAAATCCGCCTCCTGCTGACAGATGGCTGGCTTGGAGCAACAGTTCAGCCCGCGCCATTCGCAAAGCCGCACTGCCGTGCTTACCGCGGCGATGCCGCATCTTTGCTCATAAGAAGGCGCTCACCCCATCAGTCAGGCAGTCGCCGGATCTTTATGCAAGCATAAATCCGCCTCCTGCTGACAGATG
>CAMLYF010000019.1:0-55296 GCA_946491795.1 uncultured Lachnoclostridium sp.
CGGGCTGGCGCTTCACACCCTCCAGCCGTGCTGCGCACCTCGATTCCGCTCCGCTTCTTCTCGGTCGCGGGCTGGCGCTTCACACCCTCCAGCCGTGCTGCGCACCTCGATTCCGCTCCGCTCCTTCTCGGTCGCGGGCTGGCGCCCTATACCTGAGTAGAAAAGCGTAACGGAAAGCAAGCTTTCCTTCCGCTTTTTTACTCAGGTGCACGGCTTATAGCTTACGCGCAAAAAAGGCATAAACTGAATCCTTTTGTTTGCATATAGTGCAATTTAAAAAGGATAGTTTATGCCTGATGCTCAGTAACACACTATCTGACGTATTCGATTTACGTTCTAAGTATAAACAAATTTTCCATAAATAGTCAACTCATAAATATTGACTAATTTCGTTTGAGAAAATTGTGCAGTTTATACAGAATTATTGTTCACCTAATATTTTCATGGCGATATCCCCGTCTCCGCTGATGGAAAATCCGGTTTTCTCATAGAAGCCTGCCATCAGTTCACGGTACTGGTCCGGACCGGTATAGCCAAGCGGCGCCAGTTCATAGCCTGTCGGCGCGGTGATCAGCGTAACGCCCTTTTTGTTCAGCTGATCTGCTATCTCATTCATGCACACAGTTCCATATCCTTTTCCCCGCAGAGCAAAGTCGGTAAGATAAAACTCCATAATCTCTGCTTTTGTTTTGCTCTCAAGAATATATTCCATGTGAAATACCTGATACCCATCTTCAAACACATCGACAGTCTGAGGCCGGTATTGAAATTCCAATATATGTGCGCTCTTATCTTTGATCGTGACAGCGCGGAAATATTCTTTTCTTATGTATACTGCTATTGACATGTCTCTCCTCCTGTCCTTATGAAGATCTGCGTCGCTGCTTACATTATAGCAACCTCAAAAGAGAATTACAATCTGAACCGCTGTGAATTCTGGCAGTTCAGTTCATCCGGTTTCTGAAAATTGAGCTGTAATCATAATTTTCTATTTTCATAACCGTCTGTTCGTCCTAAAATAGATATAATAAATCATATCAGACAAAATGAGGTTTATAAAATGAAAAGCATCGGAATCGATATCGGAACTACTACACTCAGCTTTACAGTAACAGAAAGAGACACACTGGCTGTCATACAAAACTATACTATTGCCAACGACAGTTTTATACAGACAGGGAATCCGTGGGAAAGGATTCAGGATACAGATGTAATCTTAAGCCGGATCCATCCTGTCCTTAACGAGATTCTTGATACATACAGCGACATCTCCGCCATCGGAATTACAAGCCAGATGCACGGCATCATCTACACTGATTCCGACGGCCATGCTGTCAGCCCGCTCTATACATGGCAGGACGGACGCGGTGCTCTGCCGGAGTTTGGCGGCAGGAGTATCTGCCGCATACTATCGGAGGATATAGGTACAAAAGCAGCGTCAGGCTACGGACTGGTCACCCATTTATACAATGTCAGGAAAGGGCTGGTTCCTGCAGATGCATCCTCAATCTGCACGATAGGGGATTATCTGGGCATGATCCTCACTGGACGGAAAACACCCCTCGCCCATATCAGCCAGGCTGCCGGCATGGGTATGTTTGATGTTGAAAAACTGAAATTTATGCGCGAAAAGATATCAGATACCGGAGCTGATCCGGCGTTTCTCCCGGAAGTGACGAAAATCTTTTCAGTACTCGGTAATTACAAAGGCATCCCGGTCTCTGTTTCCATCGGTGACAATCAGGCAAGTTTTCTCGGTTCTGTCACAGACGGAACTGATACTGTTCTCGTCAACGCAGGAACCGGCTCCCAGGTCTCCGTAATGTCCGGACAGTATATAGAGATTCCGGAAATCGAAACCCGCCCGCTGACTGATTCATCATACCTGCTTGTAGGCGCAGCGGTATGCGGCGGCTCTGCCTACGCCTCATTGGAAAAATTCTTCCGGGAATATGCCGCTGCCGCCGGGGCGCCCGATATAGCTCAGTATGATATCATGAAAAAACTGCTGGAAATGCACGCCGTAAAGAATGATGCATGGCGGGTACGGACAACATTCGCAGGAACCCGCAGTAATCCGGAAGATACGGGCAGCATCACCGGTATCCGGACCGGCAATTTTCATCCTGCCGCCATGATACGAGGCGTCTTAAACGGAATGGCTGAAGAACTGTATGAACTTTACCGCCTGATCGAGACAGGTACCGGCACTCCCAAGACAAAGCTTATCGCTTCCGGGAATGCCGTGAGAAAGAACCCGGCATTTCAGAAAATACTTGAAGAACGTTTCCGTATGCCTCTTACTCTCGTACAAAATGAAGAAGAGGCCGCATACGGGGCCTCTCTTTGTGCATTATATAGTTCAGGGCAGCTTTCTTAAGCATCAGTTTCTGGTTTAACCGGTTCAGCTTCCGGTTTAACTGCATCAGCTTCCGGTTTCTTTCTCTTCGCCACCAAAAGCTGTACATTAACGCTCAGCGGATTGAGCACTACGCCTTTTGCGTCTCCCACCAGAATATCCGGGATCTTTGCTGCCGGGATGACTGCCATACGCATTTTCTTACCTTTGGAAAATTTCTGAAACTCCAGCATATCTGTGAAAATGGGCTGATAGATGTCTCCGTTTTTCAGTTTCAGAAGCGGGATCTGTCTGTCTTCCTGCGTAGCGACGATAAATGATCCTTTACTGTAATGGGCAAGCAGCTCCTCCTGAAGCTCTTTTAACTCTTTCGTCGGCTGAGGCTTCTCCTGCCTGCGCATCTCCTGCATAAAATAGATCGCTGTCAGCTGCAGCGCCGGATTTTCAAGTATCTTCTTTCCATCCGGAAGCTGTTCCGGATTTTTTCTCACAACCAGATCCGCAAGCTGTATGCTGATCTGCGTGTCTGTACCGTAATTTACGGCAAGACAGTTCACACCCATAGTATATAGACTTGTGTAGAACTGAAGGAGCTGCTTATCTTCCAGTTTTGCAACCGCTGTCAGATATTTTTCTTTTAAAAGTTCCTGCGCCTTTTCTTTTGCATCTTCTACTCTGTAGTACAGAAATATTTCATCATCGTATGTCTCATCATCGCATTTCACAAAAGGCAGCTTTGTCACTGCCGACATAATAACATAAAGTTCTCCCGGATTTCTGAGAGCTGAGAGTGTCTCCTGCTTTGTGACTGTTGTACTGTTATCGCTCATTTTCTGTCTTTCCTTTCTCTGTACCGCTTTTCTATCTATCTGTGATATACCACTTTTCTGTCAGTAATCCGGATATGCACAGGACGGCATACCCGCTTAGCTATTGTATCATATCCTGCCCAGCAGTTCCAATACATATGGGAGAAATATAATACAGCCGATGATCACCGATATGATCGCGGCAAACAGCACTGCTCCCGCAGCCGTATCCTTCGCGATCTTCGCCAGCGGCTTTTTCTCTTCCGTCACAAGATCCACCACTGCTTCGATCGCAGTATTTACCAGTTCCAGCGCAGCGATCAGCGCAAACAGCAAAAGGCAGATACACCACTGGGTGGCGGTAATCCGGAACAATGTACCCGCCAGAGTGACAAAAATAATGGCAAGACAATGTATCTTCATATTCCGCTCATTGCGGATTCCTGTCCAGATTCCTTCAAATGCATATCCGAAGCTCTCCGCCAGGGGATTCTTTTTTTTCTTCATAGTTTCTTTCATTTCCTTTTTATTTCTTTCGCGTCAGTACATGCCTGATAAACACATACATCATGATGAGAAACGCCATCATATATCCGAACGCGCCCAACGCCGGGATCCCGAGGATCTTCGGCGTCATATCGGTGGTGCAGATAATACTGGAGCTTATAAGAAGCGCCATCACCCACAGTCCCATGACGATATTGCGCACCAGCCGTCGCAGCAGCTGTGCCAGCTCATCTGTCACCTGAAGATCCAGATTGACTTTTGCCTGTCCTTTCAGATAACCGCTCATCATATCGGAAACCATGGACGGAATATCCAGTGCTTTTCTAAAAGACCTGAGCACACTCTTCCCGCTGTTTTTCAATTCTTTTTTGAAATCAAAATTGCGGAAAAACTCACCCGACATATGAGCCGTAGCAATCTCTACCATATTGATGTCGGGCGCGATATCAGCAAGCACGCCTTCCATATGTGTCAGTCCCCGCGCCAGCATCGTAAGACCGTGAGGCATCTTGATCTTGTTATTCTTCATAACATCCATCAGATCTGTCATTACTGCCGCTATATTAATCTGTCCCAGTTCGGTATTGCCGTATTTCATGAGAAGGCCTTCAATATCTTCGTAAAGCTTTCTCTGATCCGGTCGTTCTTTGAATTCTCCAAGTGCAAGCACTGCCTGTTCGATCAGTCCGACATCACTCAAAGCAACTCCCTGTACCGCTTTTCCGATCATCTCACGGTCACGCTCTGTCAGGCGCCCCATCATCCCCATATCGATCCATATGATCTTGCCGTCCCTGATTTTCACATTGCCGGAATGGGGATCTGCGTGAAAGAACCCGTCATCCATGACCTGCTTGATATAATTATCCACCAGTTTGCTTCCGATTTCTTTCAGATCATATCCATGCTCAAGAAGAGCGTCTTTATCGTCAATTCCGAATCCGTCTATATATTCCATGACCAGTACATTTACTGTTGTATACTGCTGGTAAAGGACCGGCGTTCCCACAAAGCTGACTTCCTTGTTTCTGCGGGCAAACTCTTCCATATTTGCCGCCTCTGTAAGGAAATTCATCTCATCCCGCGTCACAGACCACATTTCATCCAGCACAAGGTCCAGGTCCGCCATGCCCTTGATACTGATCGGCGGCATCAGCTTAACAGCCTTATGGAGAAGATCGATATCTCTCGCCATCTTCTCATAAATCCCTTTTCGCTGGACTTTTACGACTACATCTTCTCCGCTTCTGAGAACCGCCCTGTGCACCTGGGCAATAGAAGCAGAGCCCTGTGGCTTCTCTTCTATGGAGGAAAATACTCTCTTCCACGAGCGGCCATAGGACCCTTCGATCACAGAGATCACTTCTTCAAACGGCATCGGAGTCACTTCCGAGCGCAGCCGCATCAGCTCATCACAGTACCGCTTCGGCAGGATGTCCGAATGCATGGACATGATCTGCCCCAGTTTGATAAACGTCGGTCCCAGATCCTCAAGGATGGCCCGCAGCTTCTTCGGAGTGACTCCTCGCGTAATATTGTGCTTTCTCAGTACAGCAGTAATCTCGCGCAGTCTCGAATTATATTCGATCGGCTCTATCGTACTCATTCGTCTTTATCTTCCCCTGCTGCTTTCTCTGACAGCTGTTCTTTGAGTGCCGCGATCTGCTCTGGCGTCATCCTGCTGAGCAGATCTGAAATATCGCTGTCGGACACAGCTTTATCCGTTTTCTCTGTCGTCTCTTTTACTGTCTTCTTAATGTTATGCTTCAATTCCTCATTGAGCACTTTGCCCTGTTCTACAGTCAGCTCGCCTTTCTCTACCATCTCGTCCAGAAGATCTTTTGACTTCTCTGCCGTAACAGCCACAGCCCCGATCCCTGCAAGTATTACCTTTTTGATATTATCACTGAATTTTTCCATAATGCTGTCTCTCCTTTCGCTTCTTATGTAAAGCCTGATGTCTTTTAAGATCCGAGGTTATGCTTCTTCTGCATTGCCGTATTTCTTTTTGTATCTGTCAATACATTCCTCGATAACCTGCACGGCTCCGAGCGCGCCCTCGAACTCGTTCACCGCGGTCTTTTTCCCCTCCAGATCTTTATATACACTGAAGAAATGCCGAATCTCGTCAAAAATATGTTTCGGCAGTTCTGAAATGTCCGTATAAGCCTCATAAGTCGGATCTGCCCACGGAATTGCTATAACTTTTTCATCCCCTGCTCCTCCGTCCGTCATCTTCATAACGCCGATCGGATAGCATCTGACTAAAGTCAATGGCTCCAGCGGCTCCGAACACATGACCAGCACGTCCAGCGGGTCACCGTCATCGCCCAGTGTACGCGGAATAAAACCATAATTCATCGGATAATGTGTAGATGTGTACAGAACCCTGTCCAGAATAATAAGCCCCGTCTCCTTATCCAGCTCATATTTTTTCTTGCTTCCCTTGGATATCTCGATCACAGAGATAAAATCTGTCGGGAAAATCCTATCCTCACTGATATCATGCCAAATATTCCCCATAACGTCCTCCTGTATTTTCTGTAACGCATTACAGATTTTCTTTTAAAACTTTTTCCATCGCAGCGCAGGCCTCTTCTTCATCCGGCCCATCCGCCGTCACACTGATCTCCTCGCCGCCCTTAACGCCCAGCGACATAAGTTGCATCAGTTTCTTCGCGTCAGCCTGCTTCTCTCCTTTGTGAATAAGGATCTCCGACTGATATTTCTGTGCCGCTTTCACGACGATTCCGGCAGGTCTAGCATGGATCCCCACCCTGTCGGTGATAACATAAGTAATCGATCGCATAATGTTATCTCCTTTCTTTGAATATGCTATAATTCTACACCGAATAGAAGGCTACGTCCAGTGTAATCTTCGTGTTTTCCGGGGAGACTGGATGATTTTATGGGGTCCGAAAACAGACGGGAATAGGTTGGAGATATCTGTGTATCCACCCGAAAAATAAATTTCAATAGTACCTCACTTTTACGTGTTTTCCCAGTTCTTCTGCTGTCCTTATGAGCTGGTCCACAAGATTCTGTCTCATGCTCAGTTCAAAGTTCAGCTCGGATTCTTTATGTGCTTCATTTATGGCTGTTCCGACGAAAAGATTCAGTTCCGTACACTCTTCGATGAGAAGTTTTGCCAGACGGGACGCGCCGTTATCTGCATCCAGCTCATCAAAAAACTCTTCATCAAACTCATCTCTTGCGTATTTTTTCAGAAGTTTCAGGCTCTTTCCCATAGTCAGCACTCCCTCTGTCACAAGGTCGATCCCTTCGATCACCGCCATAGGCGGCACATCAGGATTCCGGCTGTCGACTTTCGTAGTAATCTCTCTGCCGAGCACCCGCGCGGCGATATTTGCGCTTGTCCCGCCTGCCACTACTTTCTTTCCTTCCGAGTGCATAAAGTCATGCATCAGACGTTCATCGTCCTCCTTGTTTTTCGGCGGCCCGGTAAATATATTGACCACCCGGCGCTCAATAACTCTTGCCACCGCTACCGTCGTATCGTCTCCCGGCTTCTCCTCATAAAGCTCATCACACGCCTGACTCAGCATCACTGCCAGCCGCGATGCTGAGAGAGTCTTTTTCGTACATTTCAGCGTATACTCCGCCATAGCGTCCCACGTCCAGCCCTGCAGGTTCAGGATGGAACCTGCGCCTGCATAGATGACGCCGTCACTCATCAGCACAAAGCAGTCATTCTTCTTTACTGCGAATCGGTATTCATGAATTTTCTTGCCGTCAATCTCGCGTATTTCATAGGGATAGCTGACGATTTTTCCGTCGCGGATGAATACACAGGACGGATTATCAAATTCCGCAAGATAGGCATTTCCATTATGGAAGATCTGCAGAACAGAGAATGTAGCATAGGCCACTTTTCTCACCTTGCAGACAGGAAGCGTCTTAGCGATCGTCTCCACACAGGATTCAATCTGTGCGCCCTCCTGAAGCATCGTGCCAAGGATCTTGGACGTCAGTGTTGCCAGTATATTAGCCTTTACACCGCTTCCCATGCCGTCGGCAAGAATCAGGATATCCGAATCCTCTGTCTTCAGGATTTCCACCTTGTCCCCGCACAGTTCCTCCTTATACTTATTCATGCTCTTCCACGCCACGTCAATGCTCACACCTGCCATATACTGCCACCTCTCTTCCATGTCAGACTGTCTGCTCCATCTGCCATATCTGACGTATCTCTGCGGCACTATTCTTCATCATTCAGGATCGAATCCCGCAGTCTGGTGAGAGTCACTTTTGTCTCCGCGGTCGTCTCTCCCAGAAGTCCCGCGATTTCCTGAGCCACCATCATCTGCTTCTCGATAACCTTCTGTGCCATCTCCACAGTCTCAACTTTCAGGTTGTAACGCTGCTCTTTCACTTTTTCCTCACGCGTAACATCCCGGAACATAACAAGAACTGCGTCCAGTTTCTCTATGTATACGATTGTCTCTTCCGCGACAATGGTTTCCTTATTCAGTTTCACCTTTTTGCGCAGAACGGGCTCTCTTGTCAGCAGAACATTTTCGATATCCTCTGTCTCGATAAATTCAAAAATATATCTCTGGACCGCTTCTTCGTGTCCTACGCCGAGAAGTTCCTGTCCCTTCCTGTTACAGTCCAGAATCTTCAGATCATTTCCGATAACAAAGATCATATTCGGCGTCACGTCCATAACTACGTTTGACATGGACTCCGCCTGCGCCAGAGCATAAGGCATACACATGGACAGCTCCGCCTTTCCCTGAAAAACAGCCACAGCCTTCTCCCTGCAGGTAGAATACCCGCAGGCACCGCAGTTTAATTCATCTTCCGGCGTATATTTCCCGGTGGAGCGCAGGATTCTGGTCATCTGTTCCTCAGACGGCTGCAGGTCGGAAATACTGCGGTCACCGAACTTCTTATACATCTCTTCCGCACTCATCTCCGGCAGTTCCCGGGCTGCCTTGTAGGAGACTACTTTTTCGATCTTTACTTTTGTCTTCACATAGGATGTGTTCCAGTGAGCGGATGCAGGCCCCTTCGCGCAGCCGCCCTCACACACGTTTGCCTCGATAAAGCAGTGGTCCAGCTCCCCTTTTCTCAGGCATTCCAGCATCTCCATGCAGTTTTCCAGCCCGTCCACAAATACCTTATGATATCCGTCTGCTTCCTCCTCTGTGATCACCGACTGGATCACGCCGCCGCTCACAGGGTACAGGCGGTTGATCTTCGGATCCGGATTGCCCATCGGCTTATCCTCGCAGGAATGAAGGTCGATTCCCGACTCTTTCAGCCACAGGGCCAGCTCCTCAAAAGTCAGGATTGCGTCAATGGCTCCCCTCACTCTCTCGTCTCCGATCGCTTCCTGCTTCTTCGCAATGCAGGGCCCGAGAAAGACAACTTTCACATCAGGGCCGTACAGCTTTTTAATGTAACGTCCGTGAGCGATCATAGGGGAGACCACCGGCGCCATCAGTTTCGCGCAGTCCGGATAGTATTTCTCGATCAGGTCATTTACGCTGGGACAGCAGGTGGTGATGATATTCGGCATCTTCTGTTCCCGTACCAGTTTCTTATATTCATTGGTCACAAGAGCCGCTCCTTCCGCCGTCTCCCGCACCTCATAAAATCCAAGCTTCTGCAGCGCATCCACGATCTGCCCCGGCCGGTCGAAATCCAGCACTCCGGCATAAGACGGGGCAATGGATATGATCGTCTTATCGCCCTGTCCCAGATATCCTTTCACCCGCTCCATATCACTTGCGAATGTCTTTGCATTCTGAGGACAGACTTCAAGGCAACGCCCGCAGTTGATGCAGTGATCCACCATGATACGTGCCTGCTCATCCCGGACCGATATGGCTTTCACTGCGCAGTGGCGGACACATTTGTAGCAGTGGCGGCATCTGGCGTCTTTAAAATCAATGACCTGCATTCTGTTACCCTCCTGTCATTTTCTTTTTCCGTACATATCTCTCATAATTGAGTATTTTTCTCTATTGTCAATATTTTACCAGAGGAGCACCTGAATATCCACACAATTCATTTATAAACAATGATAAAATATAACAGTTCAGCATGAAACTTTTTAGCCTCTTACTTCGTCTAATGTATGTAACAGTTACAGATAACAAATGCGGTGCCGCAGTTTTACAACCGATACCGGAGAGTATGTAACAGAGCCGGCAGGCGGACAATCCGCTCTGCCGGCTCTGCTTTTTCAGCTCTATCCTGTCACTTCTGTTTATCCACTTCCGCCAACATCTCCGTCACGGTCTTTCCGTACACCGGATGCCGTTTGTATGGAGCGATCTGAGCCAGAGGCTCCAACACAAATTTTCTCTTGTGCATCTCCACATGGGGGAGGCACAAGTCTTTTTCCTGAACGGTTATATCGTCATAGAAAATGATATCCAGATCCAGCGTGCGAGGTCCCCAGTGAACGATGCGCTCACGGCCCGCCTCCGCCTCGATCCGGTTCAGCTCAGTCAGAAGTTCCCGAGGCGTCAGGAGCGTCTCAAGCTCCAGGCATCCGTTGAGGAAATCATCCTGATCCGTCACACCATAGGGCGGCGTCTCGATCAGATCCGATACTCTCTTTACTGTGCAGCCCCTGACTGAATCCAGCAGCTTCACTGCGTCTTTGATATACTTTTCCCGGTCGCCCATATTAGAACCCATAGCAATATATGCGGTATGTTTCGCCCGCTCGATCTCCACGCTCACTGTCTTAAGAGGAAGCCGGATCGGCGCCCACGGTTTCTTGATCTCCAGCCTGATTGCTTTCATGCCCGGATATTTCAGAAGAAGCTCTTCCGCCAGATTCTCCGCCGCGCTTTCCAGAAGCTTGTATGTATGCTTTTTCAGCCACATTTCAATAAATGCACTTACTTCTCCATAATGGATGGAAGCGGTCAGATCGTCTGTCTTTCCCGCTTTTCTCGTATCCGTGTACAGATCGGCGGACACGATAAACTTCTGTCCCAGCGTGTTCTCCTCAGGAAAAACGCCATGATTTGCAAACACTTCCAGATCCTTGATCTTTATTTTATCCATTCTTCTATCCTTTCCCATTCCTGCTGTCTGTACTGTTTGAGCCGGCTGTTCAAACTATATTAAACGATGCTCCATCAGTGCCCGGGTCATTCTGACCGCTCTCTTATTTTTCTCCACATCGTGCACCCGCACAAAGGCGCATCCTTTCTGTACCCCGTAGACCGTAGTTACAAGAGTCCCTTCTTCCCGCTCTTCCGGCGGCAGGTCAAGCGTCAGCCCGATCACGGATTTTCTTGAAGTGCCGAGCAGGATCGGAAGTCCCAGTTCATGCATCACTTCAAGCCGGCTGATGATCTCCAGATTCATCTCATATGTTTTGCCGAATCCCACTCCCGGATCAAGAATGATCTTATCACGCGCAATGCCCGCCGCATCTGCCAGTCTGACGCACTCTCTCATATCGTTCAGAAATTCCGGGATAAACTGTCCGTAATCTGTATTATCCCGGTTGTGCATCAGACAGCACGCCGCGCCGCCCGCTGCGATAACACGAGCCATCTCGGGATCGTATTTGAGCCCCCAGATATCATTGACCAGATCCGCCCCTGCTTGCAGTGCTTCCCGCGCTACCGCGCTCTTGTATGTATCAACGGAGACCGGTGTATCGAACCGCGCCTTTAAAGCTTCTATGACCGGCACAACTCTTGCAATTTCTTCTTCATCCGTGATCTGTATATGTCCCGGGCGTGTGGACTCTCCTCCCACATCGATAATATCCGCGCCGTCCCGGATCATCTCCTCCGCGTGGGCAAGCGCCGCATCAATCCGGCTGTACTTGCCCCCATCAGAAAATGAATTCGGCGTCACATTCAGGATTCCCATAATGTATGTCTGATGTTCTGTGTCAAATTCCCTGCTGCCGATTCTCATTGTGTTATCTCCCTGTTTCTCATTTTCTAATCTATATTTCCAATTCCATATTTTTCTTGTCCGCGCTCCAGTCACATTCGCTCTCTGCCGGGCACGCAAAGCACATCCGTGACGCCTTGTCGCTTGTATAAAGCAGCCTTTCCAACGGTTTTGCATCCTCTCTCAGTTTCCGATGTCCGCGGATAGCTGTCAGGATCATACGTTTCTCCTCCTCGGAAAACGCTGCGTCATCGGGAAGCGAATCCAGTATCTCTGAGGCAATTTTCTCTCCCGACTGTTCGTGGGGCGTTCCGTCCTCATACTGGGCATATTTTCCGATATCGTGGAGAATAGAGGCCGCATAGATTACTTCCTTCTCAAGCCCGAGATTCTGTTCAATATTTAAAATATATGCGATCCTTGCCACATCCAGCAGATGAGGCATCTGGTGACAGCAGAATATCCTTTCTTTTTCCAGCTCTTCCAGACGTGCATAGCATCTGCGGTACAGCGGAGCTTTCAGGATCGCGTTCACCCGTTTCATTTTCTCCATAATCTGTTCCTCTCAGCAGTTTAACCGGCTGTAACTAACGAACTGTCCCTGCATTCAGCAGACGGAAGAACCGCTCCTCCAAAGCCGGATTGCTCTCGAACACGCCCCGCTTCGCCATCGTCATCGTCCTGCTGCCCGGTTTCTTGATCCCGCGCATAGTCATGCACATATGCTCCGCCTCGATCATCACGAGCGCGCCTTTCGGCTGCATATATTCCATCAGTGCGTCCGCGATCTGGCCGGTAAGCTGCTCCTGAAGCTGCAGTCTTCTGGCGAACACTTCCACTGTCCTTGCAAGTTTGCTCAGCCCCACAACCTTTCCATCCGGAATATAGGCGATATGCGCTTTCCCGTAAAATGGCAGAATATGATGTTCGCATGTAGAATAGAATGTAATGTCTCTTTCTATCACCATCTCACTGCTGTCAACGGAAAATGTCTTTGACAGGTGTACCTCAGCGTCTTCTTCCATGCCGCCGTACAGCTCTTCACACATCCTCGCGATACGGTCCGGCGTATCTTTTAACCCCTCCCGGGAGACATCCTCTCCGATTCCCTCAAGAAAAAGTCTTACTGCCTGTTCTATCTTATCATGATCGATCATCTCTTACTCCTCTTTTCTGTTCATGTTAAGCACTGTTTACCAGACGGCTTTATCATATGCATCCTTCACCCAGTGGAGATAGGACAGGGAGCCGAACGCCAGTATCACATCTTCCTTCCCCGCCTCTAAAAGCGCCGCCTGTACCGCACAGTCCACCGCCTGCTGCCGGCCGGATACATCCGGACGTTTCACACAGGGACAGTATTTACCAAGCACCTCCGCAAGCTCTTCCGCCGGGAGCCCTCTCTTTTCATCCGGAAGATCCACCGCGTAGACCACCGACATAAGCGGTCCCATGGTCTGAGCTATCTTCTCATACTCTTTATCCCTGAACACTCCCATAATGCCGATCAGCCTGCGGCCGGGGAAATATGCTTCCACAGACTCTTTCAGCTTGAGCGCGGCATCTTCGTTATGAGCTCCGTCCAGGATAAATACAGGGGCTTCTCCGATACAGCTGAACCGTCCCGGCCATTGCGTCCGCTCCATCCCTCTCTTTACGGCGTCATCCGTAATCTTACAGCCTGCCTTCCGGAGAGTGCGGATCACCTCCAGTGCAGTCGCTGCATTTCCGATCTGGTTCTTTCCCGCCATGACCGTATGCAGTGACTGAAATTCTTTATAGGAAAAATAAATCCCGTGATAATCTTCCCTTTCAATCTCTGCCAGCTCCGGTTCCGCCTGCACATAACCGCAGCCGTATTTTTCCGCCCTGCTTTTTAAAATACCGGACACACTGTCTGACTGCCGGGCCGAGATCACCGCGCAGCCCGGCTTTATAATTCCGGCTTTGTTCTCTGCGATTTCCTCCAGAGTGTTCCCCAGTATCCCCAGATGATCCCGGCTGATACTGGCAAAAACCGCGCAGACTGTATTCCGGATAATATTGGTTGCATCCAGTTCGCCTCCAAGACCTGCTTCCAGCACCACCAGATCACATTTCACTTTCTTAAAATATAAAAACGCTATTGCCGTCTCTATCTCAAAGACCGTAGGGAGAGTCTCCCCTGCAGCCTCAAGCCGGGCAATAGCGTTTCTCACTTTCTCTGTCAGTTCGGCGAAATCCTCTTCTGATATCCATTCCGCGTCAACCTGTATCCGCTCCAGATAGGAAACCACTGTCGGTGAAACATACCGCCCGATCCTGTATCCTGCCTCACTCAATATCATCGAAGTGTATGCAAGCACAGATCCCTTACCATTCGTTCCTGCAATATGTATGAACTTCAAGTCATCCTGGGGATTCCCAAGTTCACGCAACAGACCTCGAATCGTCTCCAAGCCAAGTACACTTCCGTATTTCGACATTTCGTCCAAATATACCCTTGCTTCTCTATAGGTCACGTTCTTTCGTTTCCTTTCCGTATTTAATTCTTTCCGCTTATTCTGTCTGTTTCCTATATATATTCTGCCTTTTCAGGCTTCCGCAAAACAGAACACGGTTATAATAGCACTTATTTTCCGGATGTACAAGTCTTTCTCTCTCTTCGATTGACTTAATTATATACTTATGGTATATTCAAAGTGTACTAATAATACTAATACACTATAAACAGTTATCCAAATTCAGAGACGAGGGAAACTATGATCACAATTGATTATCAGAGTAAACTTCCCCTTTACGAACAGATTGCCGGGCGTTTTCAGGCGCTGATCCTAAAGGGCGCACTTCCGCCCGGAAGCCGGATGCCCTCCGTCCGTTCACTTGCCATGGAGCTTTCTATTAATCCAAACACCATACAGAAAGCATTTTCACTTTTGGAAACACAGGGCTATATTTATCCGGTAAAAGGGCGGGGAAATTTTGTTGCAGATACCGCCGCACTGGCAGAAAAAGAAAAGCAGCTCCTGCTGGAAGAAGCAGAGAAGTTAATCAGACAGGGAAAAGAACTGGGGATCGCACGTTCCGAATACGACACAATACTTGAACGCCTGTACCGAGAGGGGGAATCCAAATGATTGAACTGAAAGATCTTGACAAAACATTTGACGATATCCGCGCCGCAGACCACATAACCGGCACAATACGCAGCGGCATGGTATTCGGCCTGATCGGCTCCAACGGAGCCGGAAAAAGCACACTTCTTCGTATGATCAGCGGCGTCATCCGCCCGGACGGCGGGGAGCTTCTGGTAGACGGGAAGCCTGTATACGAAAACCCGGAGATCAAATCACAGATCTGCTTTCTCTCCGACACGCCGTACTATTTCCAGAATGCAGATCTCAGAGAAATGCGCGATTATTACGCAACCGTATATCCGTCGTTTAACAGAAAACAGTTTGACTCTCTGACCGGCATCTTTCATCTGGACATGAAACGCAGGATCAACTCGTTTTCAAAGGGAATGAAAAAACAGGTATCCATCCTGCTGGGTCTGTGCGCCGGAACAAAATATCTGCTCTGTGACGAGACATTTGACGGGCTTGATCCAGTTGTCCGTCAGGCGGTAAAGAGTCTTTTCGCGGCGGAGCTGGTCAACAGGGACTTTACCCCTGTCATTGCCTCCCATAATCTGCGGGAACTGGAAGATTTCTGTGACAGCATCGGTCTGCTCCATCAAGGTAAACTCCTGCTCACGGAAGATATCGACCAGATGCGCAGCAAAATCTGCAAACTGCAGTGCGTCATCCAGAATCCGCTCCGGGAGCAGGAGTTCCTGCGCAGTCTTCCCGTTATAAAATCGGAGCGCACAGGATCGGTCCTCACACTCACCGTACGCGGGGAACGCTCGGAAGTAATGCGCGTCGCAGAGGCACAGGATCCTCTTTTTCTTGAGGTTCTGCCTCTTACTCTTGAAGAAATATTTATAAGTGAAACGGAGGTGGCCGGATATGACATCAAAGATTTCTTCTTACATTAAACTGATCCGCTCGGATATCAGGCACAGAGGGTGGCTTGCGGCGCTCTCGTGCATCCTTTTCTTTCTTCTGATGCCCGTATATATTATGCTGTATCTGAGTGCCTACACAGAAAACGCCTCGAAACTCATCGAGTATTTTCCAGGACTTCTCAACGGAAACTCACAGCGCTTTCTCGCTGCTGCAATTGCCGGACTGGCTGTTCTGTCTGCCCTGACCGGTTTCAGCTACATTCACTCAAAAGAGAAGTCTGACTTCGTCCACTCTCTGCCCGTAAAACGTACGGTATGGTTTGGAACGACTTATGTGTCCGGTCTGCTGATCGTACTCATTCCGTATGTTGTCTGCAGTATTCTCTCTATGCTGGTAGAAGCAGCGAGTAAAGGCATGACCCTCCCTCTGGCCGGACGTTCCGCAGAAGCTGTGCTTGGCGGTATACTCGCATTTTTTGTGCTGTATAATGCCAGTGTCTTTGCCGTCATGCTGACCGGACGGACTGTCACCGGACTTCTGGTTTCCCTGGCGGTAATTGTATATCCATTCCTCATACTCACTCTTATCTCAGCACTGGAATATGCATTTTATAATACATTTTACAGCATGGATGAGACGCTTCCCATGAAACTGGCAGAGTATCTGTCTCCTCTCGGACTATTTACTGCACTGATCCCGCAAAGCAGTTTAGGCACGCTTGGTCTTGCCGCCCCCGCCGCCGCTCTTGTTATGTCGGCTCTGTTCGTTGCCGCTGCAATACTTATATACAGGCTCTATCCGTCAGAAGCTGCCGGAACTGCCATGGCGTTCCCTATTACGGCGCCGATACTAAAAGTACTGATCTGTATTCCCTCAGCATTGTTCGTCAGTCTGATGATACAGGATATGATGGCACTTTCCGGCAATGAATGGCTCCCGGTCCTGAGCCTGCTCACCGCAGTAATTTTCTGCGCTGTAATTGATTTCATATATACAATGGATCTGAGACTTTTGTTAAAAAGCTGGAAATCCTCACTTTTGTCAATCGTGGGAACACTTGCCGTACTCTGCTTCTTCCAGTTCGACGTAATCGGTTATGATACATATATTCCCGATAAGGATGATATTGAGAGCATCAGCTTCTGCCCGGATTCATTCCAGAATTATTTCTGTTATCCGGAATCAGAATACGGAGCTGATCCCGCTTCCGGATACTTTGCGCCGGAAGATATGACCGATACGCTCTACGCACTGGCACTGACCGGGATAGATAATCTTGAGCAGGGACTCAATCCAAAAAACGTCTATGATATGGATAATATTCCGGATGTGATGCTGTCTTCGTCTCTTGCAGACAAAAAGGATGCCGGCGAGGACTTCTTCTCAGCGGTATTCCGCTACAGGCTTACAGGCGGGCGTATCATTAACAGGCAGTATGCCCTCAGATACAGCGATACAGCCGATGCCCTGCGTGACCTGCTTGAGAGCAGGGAATACCGGAAGTGTCTTTTCCCGGTTTTTGAGATCGATAAAGATTCTGTCACCTCGATCTCTCTGTCAGATATTTATAAAACATCGGATGAACTGAAACTTGACAAAGAACAGAAAAAAGCTCTTCTGAATGCTTATGAGACAGACGTGCTCAGCGTTAGCGCAGATACATTCATAAATGGGAATCCTCTGGGAGAACTGCAGGTAAACTTTACAAACACAGTCCTTAAGGAGAACGGAACGGTTACAGATGAGGGAATGATTTCATATAATACCTCGGGGTTATTGTATTTCGGAGACGGCACATCTTATGTGCCCCAGCTCTACATATATCCGGAATATACAGACACACTGAATCTTCTCAAAGAATATGGCTATACCATACATACCGAAATTGCCCCCGAAGACGTAGCCTCCATCATACTTTCTCCGTCCGCTGCCACTGTTGAAGACAGACGATGTGATGACCTGATCTCCCGACTTTCCGATACTGCAGTCATCAACTACTATGACGACTCAGCTTCTGAAATGGCCATTACCGTGACAGCCCGGAAAGATATCGAGCTTATCCTCTCATACATGAAGCATTACGCCGGTGGTATACTCGATGACGGATCTGAGCCGGATTATATGGAAGTGCAATACAAAAGCGGATATACATGCGGTTATCCCCTGAAAATATAGCTCTTTGCACTGCCGCCGGGAAGCGGCGGCCCGAATCAGACATATAACGCTAAAAATATTACGGGATGAGGAGCAGAAATCTTTGTATAAAAGTTTCTGTTCCTCATCCCGTATCTTTTTACATATATACGTTCAACGCAGTCTCAGACAGCCGCGCAGATTACATAATTTTCCGGAAGAGTTCTTTCAGGTCTTCTACACTTGCGTCTTTCGGGTTGCCCGGTGCGCACGCATCAGCATAAGCGGACTCCGCAAGGAACTGAAGATCATCCTCTTTGATTGCCTCCAGTTTAGTCGGGATTCCGACATCAACAGAGAGCTGACGTACTGCATCTATGGCAGCTTTTCTATATTCTTCCACTGACATATCGTCTACGCCTTTTACACCCATCGCTCTTGCGATCTCACGATATTTCTCTCCTGTGCAGTCCGCGTTATATTCCATAACGATCGGAAGCATCATCGCGCATGCAACGCCGTGCGGTGTGTCATATACGGCACCCAGAGTGTGAGCCATGGAATGTGCGATTCCGAGACCTACGTTTGAGAATCCCATACCGGCAATGTACTGTCCGAGTGCCATGCCGTCGCGTCCCTCTTTTTCATTGGCAACTGCGCTTCTCAAGGATCTGCTGATAATTTCGATGGCTTTGAGATGGAACATATCTGTCATCTCCCATGCGGCTTTGGTTGTATATCCCTCGATCGCGTGAGTCAGGGCATCCATTCCTGTCGATGCCGTAAGTCCTTTCGGCATAGAGGACATCATATCCGGATCTACTACTGCAATGACCGGCATATCGTGAGGATCCACGCACACGAATTTTCTCTTCTTCTCTACATCTGTGATCACATAGTTGATCGTAACCTCAGCCGCTGTACCTGCCGTGGTCGGTACTGCGATGATCGGCACGCACGGTTTCTTTGTCGGCGCCGTGCCCTCAAGGCTTCTCACATCTTCAAATTCCGGATTAGCGATAATGATTCCGATGGCTTTTGCCGTATCCATGGAAGATCCTCCGCCGATCGCTACGATATAATCTGCTCCCGCGTCTTTGAACGCCTGTACTCCGTGCTGTACATTCTCGATCGTAGGATTTGCCTTGATATCTGAATAAATTTCATAAGCAAGCCCTGCATTGTCAAGGACATCTGTCACTTTCTTCGTAACTCCGAATTTAATCAGGTCGGGATCAGAGCATACGAAAGCTTTTTTATACGCTCTCGCCTTTGCCTCAGTGGCAATCTCCTGTATTGCCCCCGCTCCGTGATAGGATGTCTCATTGAGCATAATTCTGTTTGCCATTATTATCAATCTCCTTTTCTTTTCCGGATCTGTCCGGCTTCTTATGTCTATAGTTTAACAATCCTGAAAGAAAATAGAAAGTTACAAAAAGGCATATCTGTCACTCTTCCCGTCTGTTTTGCATCCTGTCTCTAAAGCAGTTCAAGCTGCCGGAATAATTTGTCAAGCTCTGCAGGCATTGCGTCCACCAGTGCTCCTGCCATCTGTTCCGGTGTGGCTTTAATCCTCCCCAGAACCCACTGTACTGTCATGTAAATAGACCCCTGACAGTACATTTCCAGAAGGAAACGCATATGCTCTGTTATCTTTCTTCCGGTCTTTCCCTCAATCCGCTCAGTATAGAACCTTAAGATCAGATGGAAATCATGCTCGCGCAGATTATTCTGTGCGTCGTTTTTAAACGCTGCCTTAAAAAACAGCTTTTCATCTTCAATATAACAAAACTTGTTCACCAGCCCCTCGTAAACTGTCCTGCCTTCTCCCATATGTTCAAAAGACTCCAGCAGGATCTTGTCGAAATACCAGTTGATCAGATCATATTTGTCTTTGAAATTGCGGTAAAATGTCTGCCGCGTAGTTCCGCATTCTTCAACAATCTCCTTCACTGTAATCTTTTCAACCGGCAGTTTTGCCATGCACTGCTTCATCGCGTCTGCAAGCCGGTATTTCATCCTTTCACGTCCGTTTTTTTCTGTCTGCTGTGCTTTTGTCTGCCGTAAAGCATTCATCTGTATCTGCTCCTGTCCTGTATGTATCTTTATCCATCATGCAGGAAATACCTTTCCCCTGTCAAGAGCTGATTCTTAAAATTCCAAAAGATTCCGGATATAGCAAAGGCAGCGAAACTGATTCCGCTGCCTCTGAGTCTTATATTTTATTTACTTCTGTGCATCTGCCGCAGATCCGAGAGTAATGCTCAGTGTCTGTGCTTCATAGCCGTTATCTCCTGAACGCTGTACTACCACATCTACTTTCTCGCCTGCTGCGTAGTACTGAAGTGTATCCTGCAGCTGTGACATGCTGCTCACTGTACGTCCGTCCAGTTCGGTAATGATATCGCCCTGCTTGATTCCGGCTTTATCTGCCGGGCTTCCGTCTACAACTTTTACAACTACAGCTCCTTCCGGAACACCGTAAAGTTCACTTGCCTCGGTGGATACATCCTGTCCCTGGATACCCATATAGGAAGCCTGACTTGCATCTACTTTATCCCTTGTCTCAAGATTCATCATTTCCTGAAGACTGCTCTGAGCCTTATCGATCGGGATTGCAAATCCGATATTATCTACAGATGCTCCTGTGGATGTACTTGAACTTTTCGCTTCATTAATACCGATCAGTTCACCTTTCATATTCAGAAGAGCGCCGCCGCTGTTTCCTGAATTGATTGCTGCATCTGTCTGGATCAGTCCTGTAGAAGTAATCGTGTTGCCGCTCTCATCTGTCAGAGTCAGGTCACGGTCAAGTGCACTTACATATCCGCTTGTTACAGACTGTCCGTAACCGAGTGCATTACCGATCGCAACAACCTGATCTCCCAGCTTCAGATCATCGGAATCGCCGACTGTAGCGACCTTGATCTGATTCATTGTATCATCCGGGATATCGGAAAGCTTTACAGCTACAACCGCAAGGTCATTGTCAACATCTGTTCCTTTTACCTGACCTTCTACACTCTGTTCATCAATAAAACCTACGGAAAGGCTTGTCGCTCCCTCGACCACATGATTGTTGGTAGCGATCAGAAGTTCTTTGTCATTCTGTCCGACAATAACGCCGGTTCCGGCGCCCTGTACCTCATACTGCTGTGTCCCTCCGAAGAAGTTTCTCATTTCTTCAACTGACATAGTAGAAATGGTAACCAATGACGGCATTGCATTTTCCGCAACAGAAGCAACTGTTCCGGTTCCGCTCTCGGAAGAAGAATCCGACTCTGAACCGCCGCTGCCTGTTGTCTGTGTCTGCGCAAGCTGTGCATTGCTGCCTCTGCCGTTTCCTGTAATGTAGCTGCCCAGTGAATTAACGCCGAACATTGTGCCGCCCGCTATCAGTCCGAATACCAGCGCCATCGATACAACAGCCGCCCATTTCTTTCCGGTTGTCATAGGCTTCTTTGTCTTCTTTGCATGGCCTGATGCTCCGCTATGAAAACCGGTATTGTGAATGCCGTTATTCTGGCTGTCCGGGTTCTGCCCGCCTGCATTCTGGTATGTCCCGTAATATGTGCTGTTCTGATACGCGGCGCCCTTTTCCTGATTGTTCTGTGATGTACCCGCACTATTCTGAGCCGCACTGCTCTGTCCGGCGCCGTTTTCTGACGCCGTGTTCTGTGATGCGGCATCCTGTGAAACCTGATTCAGCTGTTCGCCGGTAAAATGATACTCATTGTTCTTATTCTCTTTATTATTATCATCATAAAATTGTTCACTCATAATATTATTCCTCTTTTTCTCCTGCGTCCTTATTGGATCTTTTTCTTTTTTACACTACATAAGATAAAAGATATTTGTGACGGAATTATGAAGAAGATAATAAAAAAATGTGATTTTGGCCAAAACAATTAAGCCGGCAGAAATCACCGGAATGACCGAACCGTGTCATTCAATAATTATCCGGTATTTATCCCCGTCGTTCCTGATATTATATACCCCTCTGTTATCCGGCGGAATATAGCGTATCCTCATTTCAGGCTCACTGCGTCCGATATCATATCGGTGCAGATAGACAGTCACATCCAGCATGGAAGGCCAGCCTGTCACATCTGTCGAGAGCTTGACGGTCCGGAACGAGTTTGAGCGGCACATCCCGAATATCTCATCGGCAAATGCTTTCCTGTCTTCAATGCGTGAAGCATTAGCTGTAACAGTCAGTCTGCATTCCAAACCGTCAGTTGTACTGCTTACTGCGTCAGGCACCCCGGAATTGTCATATTTATAGTATTTATATAATACCGGGAAGACTGCGAAAAACAAAAAACATACAGCAGCAGCCCCGATAAACATAAGACATTTCTTCAGTTTGTTGCTTTTTGCCATATCTGCTCCTTTTTGTCTCATTTTTACAACCGATTATACTGTTCATTTTATATAAAATCAAGAAAAACAGTGCAGAAATTGAGACACTTATAAAAGAAAAGGAGCGGAGTTCATGCCAAAACCAAAGAAAAATACAGGTGAAAAGAATCTGATCAGTAAAAATCTGATCGAATACCGCAAACAGCGCAAGTACTCTCAGCGGATGCTTGCATACAAACTTCAGTTAAACGGATACGATATTGATAAAAACGTCATCACACGGATTGAGACAAATAAACGATATGTAACAGATATCGAACTGAAAGCGCTCTGCGAAGTATTGGAAATTACATATGATGAACTGATCGAAGGCAGTACCAGACAGAAATTATAAACCGGCGGCTGTACAAATATACAGCCGCTCTCTTTAATACATTATTTTCTTTCTTTCGCTTCTTTTTTCCATTTGAGATGCCACGCACTGATCACAGATACAATAGGTACTGTAAGGATCACTCCCATAGTGGATGCGATTCCCTGTATAATCTCAATTCCGATTGAGTACATATTGGTGATCTGGACAATACCATACCCATAAACATACATAAACACAAGCGTGTTAATAGAACTTCCCGTAAAAGCCAGTATCAGTGTATTGGACATTGTTCCCATCATATCTTTTCCGACATGTATTCCGGAAGTGAAAAGTTCTTTCCGGCTCAGCTGCGGGTTTCTGAAATGTATTTCACTGATCGTGGATGCAACGGACATCGCAACGTCCATAACCGCGCCCAGCGCAGAAATCAGGATCCCTGCATAAAGCAGTTCCCCTATTCTCACATTTGTCATCTGTCCCACATACTCAAGCTGTTCAATATCTGAAACATTATAGCCGGAAATGCCTGCTATCTTTCCGAACACAACAGCAAGCACTGCCGATATCCCGACGCCCGCTACCGTCCCGATCATGGATGTTATACTTTTGCTTGAAAGGCCGCCGATCAGATACATGGTAACAAATGTAGTCAGCACCGCCACAGCGGCCGCGGCCAAAACAGGAGAAATTCCTCTGTATATCATGGGGAGAAACAGAAACACAATGCACACGAAAGTAAACACAAGAGCTATGGCGGAATTAAAGCCCTGTCTCCCTCCGATTATGCATAAAGTAACCAGAAACAAGAATACAATCGCATACAGTATCCACATCCGGTCCTGACTGAACACTGTAACATAGAGAGAGTCATCACTTTCATTTACTTCAGCGATGACTCTCATCCCTACCTCACAGTGAGCTCCGTAGAGATAACTCGACGAGCTCACTGCTTCTACTGTATTTCCTTTATAATCTCCGGTTAAAAGTTCAAGAGATACGATCTGATTTCCTATCTGATTCCCGGATTCCGTCTCATTATCTTCGACAATATCCACGACTCTTGCTTTTTCAAACGTCTTTCCTTCTGTATCATAAAGGCCGACACGGTCGATCTGATTATATCGGATCAGAAATACCGCAAATAAAACCGTTATCAGAAGTATAATCAGATGTCTTTTATGTTTGCGGAGAATATGCATCTTATTTCTTTTTTCTCCTGATATATATTGTTGTTCCGCCTATCGCTGCAGCGGCTGCAAGTACTGCTGCAGGTATCACCACATTTGTGGAATCTCCTGTTTGTACAGGTTTTGTTGTCTGTGGCTTTGCATTTACACCCGGCGCTTTTGTATCTGTTGTCTGTCCTGTCGGATTCTGTGTGGCGGGATCCTGTATAGTCGGATCCTGTGTAGTCGGATCCTGTGTGGTCGGATCCTGTGTCGGGTCTGTTGTCCCGCCCTGTGTTCCCGAAGGATCTGAGGGGTCTTCTGTATCTGCCGGACCCTGTGTCGCTTTTTTCTCAAGAGCATCCATAGCGCTCTTAAGCGCTGTATATGCATTTGACAGCCCTTCCTCTGTTGCCTGCGCGTTGTCATTTACAGCCTTAGCCGCTTCCAGAGCCTGCTGCAGTGCACTGAAACTGTCTGCAGTGTAGTCATCTTCCTTCAGGGCACCTGCTTCCTCGATCAGTCCGGAAAGCTGGCTGTGATCTGCGGACTTCACAATCATAAACTGGGTATCAATCTTCTCATCTGTGTCTGTCCGGTATGTATTCAGGGTCAGACTTGTCTCTGTCACATCGATAACAGAGTAGGTCGGCACATCCTGCTGCCATCTGCTGGCAATATATGTCTGCTGTCTCGGAACCAGATCATAGTACTTACTTCCGGATGAAGAGCCGGCTGTCAGGTACATAATTCCTTCCGGATTTACTGCCGCATCCTGCCCGTCTGTCAGACTTTCCACCGCGTCGTCGTCCATTACAGAATGCAGATACTCAAGATATTTCTGCTCTGCGGGATCAGTTGTATCATCCTGAATATTTCCCGGCGCCTCAAATCTGGTCTCCGGATTTTCTCCTGCATCCATATCTCTGTCCAGCATCTCGTCAAACTCATCGTCTGTATACTCGTATGTGCTCTGACCGCCTTTGAGCAGTTTTGATCTGGAATATGCGTGGTCATGTCCGGTCAGAACGATATCAATATCATTGGCTTCAAAAATAGGAACAAGGCTATATCGAAGGTTGGTAATCTCCGGCTCGTTGGAGTGTTCAGCGGAACCGTAGATATCCTGATGAAGCGTTACGATTCTCCATTTGCAGTCCTGGTTTGCATTCACAGTTTCCTCAATGAACTGTTTGTGCTCGCTGACGTTTGTATCCTGTGTATTCAGAATAATAAACAGAGCATCTCCATAAGTAAAGTAATAGTCGCCTCCGACATAGCCGTTATCGCCAAGGCTGCTCATATTTGCCGTGTTAAAGTGATAGGTGTAATTGGCGTTGTCCGCGTCGTGATTACCTACAGTTGTGGCAACCGGAACATTCTTCATAAGTTCCGGGCTTAAATATCCCGCATACTCTGTCTCGCTGATTGTATTGTCATCTACTTTTTTTGCATTGGTCTGGATCTGGTCTCCCGAAGAGAGAATAAAGTTTGCTTTGTTACCCGTCTTCGCGTACGCTCTGTTCAGCGTATAATTCCAATTGAACGTATCATTGCGGACCGCTTCTGACTGAGCTGTCAGGAATGTCGGTTTCTGGATATCTTCCGGCGTCTTTGCCTTCTCCTCATTGGAAGAACCGATCTGCGGGTCTCCTACGAAAATAAAGCTGAAATCACTTGTGTCGTCATCCGTTGTAAAAGAAGCCGTCTCCTTTCCTTCTACCTGATAGTAGTAAGTTGTTCCCGGCTGCAGGTCCTTCAGTGTTACTTTATTGCTCGTATACCCTGACTGTGCGGCCGTCTGTACCGGCTCCACTGCCTGTCCGTCGCTCAGATCGCTTTCTGTTCCATAGACAAATCCTGTGTTTTCACCGTCTTTGCTGTACCACGCAAAGTTCATCTGCGTCTCATCAGCTCCCGGTGACATAGATACCTGAGTCCAGTCATTTTTGATTGTCTCCCATTTATCACACCATGCCTCCCAGGCTCCTCCCTGTGCCGCTGCAGTCTGACTTGCATCTGTCATTCCATCCGGAGCAGCGTCCGCAAAAACACTCATGGGCTGACAGACCAGCGTAGCTGCCAGTATGACCATTGCTGCTTTTTTCCACTTCATTGTCTTCTTCCTCCTAAATTTCAGTATATCTTCTGTGTCCGGAAGAGATTATATCATTAAAAAGGAAGGATTTTCCGGAGTTAACCGAGTTTTAACATAGCTTTCTCCTGCACTTTACTTTATTTGCCTGTCTCCAATGCAACAAAAAAAGCCCCGTCGTACCAAATGTAGTACAACGGGGCTTTTTATTACAGCTTACCCGATATGGTAAATCTGTCTTTCCTGATTAGGCGTTCTTCTGAGCGATTGCTGCCTGAGCTGCTGCCAGTCTTGCAACCGGTACACGGAACGGTGAGCAGGATACATAGTCAAGTCCGATGCTGTTGCAGAACTCTACAGAGCTCGGATCTCCGCCGTGCTCGCCGCAGATACCAACATGCAGGTTCGGATTAACCGGTTTTCCTAACTCGATAGCCATCTTCATCAGCTTGCCAACGCCTGTCTGATCCAGTTTTGCGAACGGATCGTTCTCAAAGATCTTAGCGTCATAGTAAGCGTTGAGGAACTTACCAGCGTCATCACGGGAGAATCCGTATGTCATCTGTGTAAGGTCGTTTGTACCGAAGCAGAAGAAGTCAGCTTCTTTTGCGATCTCGTCAGCTGTAAGAGCAGCTCTCGGGATCTCGATCATTGTACCAACTTCGTACTTCAGATCGCTTCCAGCTGCTGCGATTTCTTCATCAGCTGTAGCAACAACAAATTTCTTAACATATTTCAGCTCTTTCACATCTCCAACAAGCGGGATCATGATCTCCGGAACGATGTTCCAGTCCGGATGAGCGTTTTTCACTTTGATAGCCGCACGGATGACAGCTCTTGTCTGCATCTTTGCGATCTCCGGATATGTGACTGCCAGACGGCATCCACGATGTCCCATCATCGGGTTGAACTCATGAAGTCCGTCGATGATTGCTTTGATCTGCTCAACTGTCTTGCCCTGAGCGTCAGCCAGTTTCTTGACGTCCTCTTCCTCTGTCGGAACGAACTCGTGAAGCGGCGGATCAAGGAAACGGATTGTAACCGGGTTGCCCTCGAGAGCCTCATACAGAGCCTCGAAGTCTCCCTGCTGGTACGGAAGAACTTTCTCAAGAGCTTTCTCTCTCTCTTCCTCTGTCTCAGCACAGATCATCTCACGGAATGCGTCGATTCTTCCCTCGCCGAAGAACATATGCTCTGTACGGCAAAGTCCGATACCCTCAGCGCCAAGCTCAACAGCTTTCTTAGCGTCAGCCGGTGTATCAGCATTTGTACGAACCTTCATTGTTCTGTACTTGTCAGCCCAGTCCATGATACGTCCGAACTCACCTGCGATCGTAGCGTCTACTGTCGGGATAATTCCGTCGTAGATGTTACCTGTTGTACCGTCGATGGAGATTGCATCTCCCTCGTGGAACTCTTTTCCGCCAAGTGTGAATTTCTTATTAGCCTCGTCCATAACGATGTCGCCGCATCCGGATACACAGCACTCGCCCATACCACGAGCAACAACGGCTGCGTGAGATGTCATACCACCGCGAACTGTCAGGATACCCTGAGCAGATTTCATACCTGTGATATCTTCCGGTGATGTCTCAAGACGAACAAGGATAACTTTCTCGCCTCTCTCTGCCCACTCTACAGCATCGTCAGCTGTGAAGACGATCTTACCGCAAGCAGCTCCCGGTGAAGCGCCGAGACCTTTGCCCATCGGTGTTGCAGCCTTCAGTGCAGCAGCGTCGAACTGCGGATGAAGCAGTGTATCAAGGTTACGCGGATCGATCATAGCTACAGCTTCTTCCTCTGTTCTCATACCCTCGTCAACAAGGTCGCATGCGATCTTCAGAGCAGCCTGAGCTGTTCTCTTACCGTTACGTGTCTGAAGCATGTACAGTTTACCGTGCTCTACAGTAAACTCCATATCCTGCATATCTCTGTAGTGTGTCTCCAGAGTATGGCATACTTCGTTGAACTGTTTGAATGCTTCCGGGAATTTCTCTTCCATCTCGGAAATGTGCATCGGTGTACGAACGCCGGCAACAACGTCCTCGCCCTGTGCGTTTGTAAGGAACTCACCGAACAGTCCTTTTGCTCCTGTAGCCGGGTCACGTGTGAATGCAACACCTGTTCCACAGTCATCTCCCATGTTACCGAATGCCATCATCTGTACGTTGACAGCTGTTCCCCATGAATACGGGATATCGTTGTCACGACGGTAAACGTTTGCTCTCGGGTTGTCCCATGAACGGAATACAGCCTTAACAGCGCCTACCAGCTGCTCTTTTGCATCTGACGGGAAGTCTTCGCCGATCTTCTCTTTGTACTCAGCTTTGAACTGTCCTGCAAGAGTCTTCAGATCGTTAGCGTCAAGTTCAACGTCCTGTTTAACACCTTTCTCTTCTTTCATCTTGTCGATGAGCTCTTCGAAGTATTTCTTACCTACTTCCATAACTACGTCGGAATACATCTGAATGAATCTTCTGTAGCAGTCCCAAGCCCAGCGCTCGTTGCCTGAAGCTTTTGCAAGAGCCTCAACAACTTCTTCGTTCAGACCAAGGTTCAGGATTGTGTCCATCATACCCGGCATAGAAGCTCTTGCTCCGGAACGTACGGAAACGAGAAGCGGATTCTCTTTGTCTCCGAATTTCTTTCCTGTGATCTCCT
Organism: uncultured Lachnoclostridium sp.; assembly: GCA_946491795.1. Classification (GTDB taxonomy): domain Bacteria; phylum Bacillota; class Clostridia; order Lachnospirales; family Lachnospiraceae; genus Mediterraneibacter; species Mediterraneibacter gallistercoris. The sequence continues at coordinate 28,357 of CAMLYF010000019.1, forward strand.
CGAGCTTTGTCATAGCCGTCATGATCTGATCCATGATCTCGTCGTTGATCTGTCTGCCATCCTCATAGTACTGTGTACAAGCCTCTGTTGTAACAGTGAATCCCTGCGGTACAGGAAGTCCAAGACCTGTCATCTCTGCAAGGTTGGCACCTTTGCCACCAAGAAGGTTTCTCATTGTTGCATTACCTTCTGTGAACATATAAACCCATTTTGTTGCCATGTTCCAATGACCTCCTCAAAAAATTTGCTAATAACTTCGCATTATTTCGCATATAATATTTTAATGGTTTCAGGCTTGTGCGTCAAGCGTTTTATCTGGAAAGGGTGCACAATCTTTGCCCGTATTTTGTGTGCACAAATAACATCATCCGGGGATGGTGCGGATATATCTTCCCATGCCATCCCCGGATGATTTCTGTTTTCTTAATACCGCTCTCAGTATTCTTCTTTCAGCAGTATTGATGTTCCTGATATTTGATTTACATTTTCAAGAATGTGCGGTAGCCTTTCACTGCCTCATACACATCTGCTTTGCTTGTCACTTCATACGGTGCGTGCATATTCAGGACAGCAACTCCGCTGTCGATCACTTCCATGCCATAGTTTGCCATGATATAGGCGATCGTACCGCCGCCTCCGAGATCGACCCTTCCCAGCTCAGCGAACTGATAAGCTACGTTATCGTCGTCCATGGCTTTTCTGAGCTCCGCAATATACTCTGCATTTGCATCATTGGATCCGGATTTGCCGCGGCTTCCGGTAAACTTATTAAAGGTAATACCGCTTCCGAAAAATGCGGAGCTGCGTTTTTCAAATGCCTCTGCGTACATCGGGTCATAGGCTGCGCTCACATCAGAAGAGAGCATCCTTGAGTTCATCAGTGCACGGCGGACTTTCAGTTCGGATTCTCCCTCTGTCAGGGCGATCAGCTCGGCAACCGTATTTTCAAAGAATTTAGAATGCATTCCGGTTGCGCCGACACTTCCGATCTCTTCCTTATCTACAAGGAGACAGCAGCCGGTCTTCTTTGCCTCCGTTATGTCGAGCATTGCAAACAGGGAGGTAAATGCGCACACTCTGTCGTCCTGTCCATAGGAAAGGATCATGCTCCGGTCAAATCCGCAGTCTCTGGCCTTTCCTGCCGGAACGATCTCCAGCTCTGCAGAGAGGAAATCTTCCTCGTCCATATCATATTTTTCTTTCAGGATGCGGAGAACATTTGCCTTTACCGCTTCCTTTGCCTGAGCTTTTTCTGCTTTTTTCTCTTCTTTATCTGCTGTATCCGATGACGTGAGTTCTTCGATCACTTCCTCTGCCGGACGGTTGCCGATCAGCAGATCCAGTTTTTCTCCTTCTATTACTTTAGACGCTTTCTTCTCCATCTGCTCCTGTGCAAGATGAACGAGAAGATCCGTGATCACGAATATCGGATCATTTTCATCCTCGCCGACAGAGACTTTTACAGTTGTTCCGTCTTTCTTTGCGATTACTCCGTGGAGTGAAAGCGGCTGGGCTACCCACTGATACTTCTTGATGCCGCCGTAATAGTGCGTATCCAGATATGCGAGCCCCTCATTTTCATAGAGAGGGTTCTGTTTCACATCAATCCTCGGAGAGTCAATGTGCGCGCCGAGGATATTCATGCCTGCTGAGATCGGCTCCTCGCCAATGCGGAAAAGAGCGATCATCTTGTTCATGCACACCGCATAAACCTTATCACCTGTTTTAAGGGATCCGCCCGCCGACATTACATCTTTCAGATTCCGATAGCCGGCTTCCTCTGCCATGCTGACGCTAAGCTCCACGCACTCCCGCTCCGTCTTGCCTGCATTTAAGCAGGATTTATATTTCTCATTGATGCTGTTCAACTCTGCCAGCTGATCCTGGGTGTATGCGTTCCATGCGTTTTTTCTATCCATTTGCAAATCATCCTTTCTTTCGGGGACGTAGTAAAATCCGATTTCACTACGTCCCAAACTTAATTTTACTATGTCCCAAATTGAACTTTACCCTGTCCCTTTTCGATCATTTGTCAATTATACAACTTTTTACATTGCGATACAATCGTTCCGTTTTTGCTTTCGTAAGTTTCAGTTCCTGCCGAATCTGTTCTTTGTACTGTTCTCTCATTTTTATATCTTCAATAATCTCATATGGACCTTCCATACCACGCAGATGCGCTTCTTGCTTCAGAATTGTCAATGCGGCATTCACAAGCTGCGTTTCTACATCTTCGGGTATATCTATAAATACCTGCTTCTGTCCTTTATTATGAAAATCAAGATATTCCTCAAAATCTGAGAACTTTTCCTTATATATTTTTATCGCTTTGGGATGTATTATCCGGCTTTTTTCTGTTTCATATTCCTTAAGACTTGAATAAGTATAATTCAAGGGATACTTCACAATATTGGCATTAACCGGATTCATATGGATATACCTCATACAGTTCCAAAAGTACTGCTCTGTTTCCACACATTCACTTTTGAACCTGTCCTGAAATACATGACCGTTTCGATTATGTTTGTAGTTGTAATATTCTGCAAATTCTGCCAAGACAATGGCTAAATAACTTGATAAGAGTTTCAGATCAACACGAATCAGAATATGGAAATGCGTTGACATAATAACATACGCAAATATTTCTATATCATGATCTTTAAGATGCTTCACCAGAAGCCTTTTGAAATTGTTCTTCTCTCTTTTTTGTTTAAAAATTGGCTCTTTATTAATTCCTCGCGCTATCACATGATACATGTCAGCAGCGCTTTTTCTTCGAGCAGTACGTGGCATTTCATCACCCCTTCCCACGATTGGGGACAGGGCAAAATTCAATTTGGGACACCCTGATTCTTAATTGGGGACGTAGTGAAATCAACTTTTACTACGTCCCCGAAAGAAGTTACCACTCGAATTTTTTCTCGAAATATGCTTTCAGATCTTCGATCTTGATTCTCTCCTGCTCCATCGTATCGCGGTCGCGGACTGTTACTGCTCCGTCTTCTTCTGACTCGAAATCGTATGTCACACAGTAAGGTGTTCCGATCTCATCCTGACGACGGTAACGCTTTCCGATATTCCCGCGGTCATCGTACTCGCAGTTATAATATTTGCAAAGCTCTGCGTAAATCTTCTCTGCTCCCTCATTCAGCTTCTTGGAGAGCGGCAGCACGCCGATCTTGACCGGAGCGAGCGCCGGATGGAAATGAAGGACAGTACGCATATCCGGTTTCTCTTCTGTTCCGATATTTTCCTCATCGTAAGCACTGCAGAGGAATGCTAGCACCATACGGTCAGCTCCGAGTGACGGCTCGATAACATAAGGAATATATTTCTCCTTTGTCTCGTCATCGAAGTAAGTCAGATCCTGACCGGATACATTCTGATGCTGTGTCAGGTCGTAATCTGTACGGTCAGCGATTCCCCACAGCTCGCCCCATCCGAACGGGAAGAGGAATTCCACGTCTGTTGTTGCCTTGCTGTAGAATGACAGTTCTTCTTTATCGTGATCGCGGTAGCGTACTTCGTCGTCTTTGAGTCCGAGGGACGACAGCCAGTTCAGGCAGAAGCTCTTCCAGTAATCGAACCACTCAAGATCCGTATCCGGTTTACAGAAGAATTCCAGCTCCATCTGCTCGAACTCTCTTGTACGGAATGTAAAGTTACCCGGTGTGATCTCATTACGGAATGATTTACCGATCTGAGCAATACCGAACGGAAGTTTCTTTCTGGATGTACGCTGTACATTTTTAAAGTTCACAAAGATACCCTGTGCCGTCTCCGGACGGAGATATACAGTATTCTTGGCATCCTCTGTCACGCCCTGAAACGTCTTGAACATCAGGTTGAACTGACGGATATCTGTAAAATTATGCTTGCCGCAGGTCGGGCACGGAATCTGATGTTCCTCAATAAATGCCGTCATCTGCTCCTGTGACCATCCGTCTACGGATCCTTCCAGAGCAATGCCCTTCTCTTCGCAGTAGTCTTCGATCAGTTTATCTGCGCGGAAACGCTCATGGCATTCTTTACAGTCCATCAGCGGATCGCTGAAACCGCCGAGATGACCGGAAGCAACCCATGTCTGCGGGTTCATCAGGATCGCACAGTCAACGCCTACATTGTACGGGTTCTCCTGTACAAACTTCTTCCACCATGCTCTTTTTACATTATTCTTCAGTTCCACACCGAGATTGCCGTAATCCCATGTGTTTGCAAGCCCGCCGTAGATCTCGGAACCCGGATACACGAATCCTCTTGATTTTGCGAGTGCTACAATTTTATCCATTGTCTTTTCAACCATTTTTATGTTCCTCACATTTCTTTTTCTCAATCGGTACTTATTATAACGGCTGTATCCATATTTTTCAAGGGATGATGTAATTTCATAATAATATAAGATTCTCGCAGCTGTATATGTAAAAAAACAGTGCAGCCGTGACAAACACATCTGTGCGTCTTATACCAGAGTCTCCAGTATCTCCAGTGATTTAAAATGCTTATCCACATATACTTCCATCAGCCGCTCCATCACTCTGCCCAGCTCGTTTAATACTTTCTCTGTCACATTAAATGTATACAGCTTCTCAATTGTGCTGGATTCTATATATTGCATGCTATATAAAGTGGAGTTGTCCAGCACCATACCGTCTATCACATTTCCATAGCATTCATCGCAGACGAGCCCGCCTTTTGCCGCACTGAACACAGCTGGACGCTCTTTATCCCCGCATATCACGCACTGAAATACCTGAGGCGCCTGACCATTGACTGTCAGCGCTTTCAGTTCAAATATGTAACGGATCAGCCTGTCGGGAATATGGGGATTAATAAGCGCCCGCATTGTCTGATAGAGGAGCTTTAACATTTCCCGCTCATCATTGAATTCTTTTGTATAATAATCCGCAAACTCCAGAAAATAGAATCCATAGTAAGCCCCGACCACATCTTCCCGAAGCTCCGCAAAATAATTGGAAATGTTCGCCGACTGTATCGTATAAGAAGTCCTTCCTTCATACAGCGTAAATTCACCGAACGAAAATGGATTGACTGCACCTACAAGAGGGCTGTTCGGACGCCTCGCCCCCCGTGCAAATGCAGATATCTTGCCCTGTTCTTTTGTCAGTATGACCACACGCCGGTCATATTCTCCGATGGGCATGGTCGAGAGAACCATACCCGTAAGTACGATCTGATTCACGCTGTTCCTTTCCGCAGCTTGCTTCCTGTCCGCCGCTGTTTTTCTCATGCATCTTAAATCTTAGATAATCATCGATCCTGCCGCTTGCCATAAACTGATTCCAGTAATTCTCTTTCATCGGTCCACCTCTTCTTCCGTGTCTTCTCTGACCGCAGTCTGAGGAAATGTGAAAGCAGAGGCATATAATGCAAAACACTGCTCCATTTCCGTACAACAGCCTGCGTCGTCAGAGATCATACAATTAGGTTCTCCGATTCTTAAAAACACTATACCCCGCAAAAAATACCAGAACTTTTTGCAGGGTGACGCCTTGACAGTCTCTTTTGATATTATAGTGAATTATCAGTCAGATGGCAAATAAGATTTATCCATGTTTATCGAGCAGTCATCCTGCCCGCGCATCCAGCAGCTTATAAATAATCAGCAGTATTATAGCGATTGGAACAAGGAAAACAGCATGCATGATAAATAATGTCTGCTTCAGTGCAGTCGCCGCACACTGAGACAGCAATATAACAATTCCAACCGACACAATGATGCGCGCATATTCCTTATATCTGCTCTTATACGGATCACGGTAATAGATGCGTGCGATCCATGTTGCTGCGGCAGCAATGATCACAAACTGCAGCAATTTTCCCAGAGTAACTTCAATATACGCCGGACCTGCTGCGTTCAAATCTCCATATCCCGCAGCCAGCGCCAGATACAGGCCTCCATACAGCAGAGCCAGAACAGACACAGCCCCGCATGCATCCCGGATGCATAACATAACTTTCTGCCCCGCAGTAAGTCTCGGTATTTCTTCCAGCACGTTATCGCAGAACGCATGGTAATCTTCTCCGATCACGGAAGACGCAGACTCGCCGCGCTGTTCGCCGTCCAGTATCATCTGGGTGATATCCCTGCGCACTCTCTCCTGATCATATGCGCTTATATCAACTCCTCTGATATACAGAACCATATCTTCCAGGACCTGCCTTCCGTCTTTCGAAATTTTCTCTGCCATCTGCTCGCTTTCATTCCTGAGTATTTTTGTCCTTTTATTCACGCCTCTATCCCTCCTTTATATATCATATATCTGACTTATATATCCGATCCCGCTTTGTATTCAGTCCACACGCGAGTCTATGATCCGGTATATGGCAAATATTGCCAGAGTCAACACTGCCGCCGCTCCCAGATGAATGCTGAACACTTTATAAGTAAGCAGATAATTGACACAGACCGCTGCAATGAAAACAACAGCAAATATTGCCGCCCATTTTTTATTAAAGGATCTGCTGTTCGCGAATGCATGCTTTGTCAAAAGTGTAATGAGGCCTTCCGCTCCTGCCAGCAACAGGATTCCTCCCAACAGATTTCCCAGTGTCACCGGACAGTTAAATGACGGCAGCACGCCGGCCAGAACTTCTGCCAGACGGCCGGCACACCAGATCACAAGCAGCACGATCAGCGCGGGAAGCGTATCTCTGATCAACACAAGTGCCTTTTCTTTTCCGCCCATGTGCGGGATTTCCTCCACAATACTGTCACAGAATTCACGGTAGTCCTCTCCAATTACGTCTTTTGCAAAGCTTCCTCTTTTTTCTCCGTCTATCAGCATCTGGGTAATGTCTCTTCTGACTTTCTCCTGTTCATACATGGAAACCGGAACTCCTCTCAGATAAACGACAATATCCGTAAGGACTTTTTTTCCTTCATCGGAAAGCTGCTGCCCCAGTTCATTATTCTCTTTTAACATCTCTTTCACTCTTCTACTCATTTCGACCATCCTCCACGTCATAAAAAAGCCGTTCTACTGCCGCTGACAGCTCTCTGTAGTTTTTTGCGAACTGTTCCAGCTCCGTTTTCCCCTTATCTGTAAGCGAATAATATTTTCTCTTCGGTCCCAGTTCCGACTGGCGGTATACAGCCGACACCATATTGTTCTTTTCAAGCCTCAGAAGCAGCGGATAGATCGTTCCCTCTGCGATGCTGCCGAACCCGTACTCCTCAAGCTGCCGGGATATCTCATATCCATATGTCTCATTTTTACTTATAATTGCCATAATGCATCCTTCCAGTGTCCCTTTGAGCATCTGTGATGGGATCATAATTTCACCTGCCTTAGTCTTTCGTGCACGCGCACTATCTTGCAATGCAATGTAGCTTTAGCTATATTGTAATGCAAGATAGTATATATGTCAACAGACATAAAAAGAGACCTCCTTATTTTTTTTACAAAGAGGTCCCTTAGACTCTATTATATTACATATAAATATCATTACTCTCCCGCTTAATGACAACCGCCGTTTCCATGGCATCCGTGTTTATCTTCGCCGCAGTGTCCGCCATGATGTCCTTCTCCATGGTGACTGCACTGGACGTCGGGATTATACGCAAGTTTTCCATCCACAAGCGCTTTTACCGCCTCATCGGCATCTCCGGTCACTCCGCCGTACAGCTGGATTCCCGCCTCGGCAAGAGCATTCTTCGCCCCCATACCGATTCCGCCGCAGATCAGGGTATCCACGCCCAGCCCGGTCAGAAAACCTGCAAGCGCCCCGTGGCCGCTTCCGTTCGTATCTGCCACCTGTTCTTTTACGATCTGTCCGTTTTCTACATCATAGATCTTAAACTGCTCTGTGTGTCCGAAATGTTGAAATACATTTCCATTCTCAAATGTTACTGCTATTCTCATTGCATTTTCCCCTTTCATTGAAATACTCTGCGTATTCAGACCGTCCGGCCTGCCGCATCTTTTCCGGCAGAAATGGATCGCAGAGCCATCGCACAGCCGGTAGTCCCCGCCTGAGATCAGCAGGATTTTCCCGTTTACAATGCTGTCCGCGATCTTCTCCCGGGCGCTTTCGTAAATCTCGGTCACCGTAGTTCTGGAAATATCCATTCTCTTTGCACACTGTTCATGAGTCAGCTTCTCAAGATCGATCAGCCGTATCACTTCATACTCATCCACCGTCAACGTTATGCTTTCACCGCCCGGAATCCCGTCCGGCCGGAAACTGCCGTAATCCGGTTCAGCACAGACTCTCCTGCATCTTCTCGGTCTCGCCATACAGACACCCTCGCTTTCATTTCCGTCATATGTCGGAAAATACTATAACACAATTTTCGAAAAACATCAACTTATAAGTACTGATTAACAAACGTCCCCGGAGACGCCCGTCTGTCAGGCATTTCCGGGGATATATTTCTCGCTTTCCTGCTATAACTATTATCCGGGATTACTCATCTTCCCGATATCCGAAGTTCTTCATCATATAATCGCTGTCCCGCCAGTTCTTCTGCACCTTTACCCACAGCTTCAGATTCACCTTGCAGTCCAGCATCCGCTCGATCTCATAGCGCGCCGTGCTTCCGATCTTCTTGAGCATACTGCCCTGCTTCCCGATAATGATCCCTTTGTGGGAATCTCTCTCGCAGATGATCGTCGCATCGATGTGCATCACCTTCCGCTCCATTTTCATGCGGTCGATCGCAACCGCAATACCATGAGGGATTTCTTCATTCAGGCAGTGAAGCGCTTTCTCGCGGATCAGCTCCGCCACAATCTGGCGCTCAGGCTGGTCTGTGACCGTGTCCTCATCATAGAACTGAGGACCGTAAGGAAGGTATTTCAGAATCACTTTAACAAGCTCATCCGTATTGTCTCCGCTCCTTGCCGACACCGGCACGATATCCGCGAAGTCATATTCCTTCCGGTATGTATCAATAGCCGGAAGCAGATCCTCTTTCTTCACCATATCAATCTTGTTGATCACAAGGATGACCGGCGTCTTTACTCTCTTAAGCTGATCGATGATGTGCCGTTCTCCGGCTCCGATAAACGTGGTCGGCTCCACAAGCCAGAGCACCACATCCACTTCATTCAAAGAGCGCTCGGCTATATTTACCATATATTCGCCAAGCTTGTTCTTCGCCTTGTGGATCCCCGGCGTATCAACAAACACGATCTGGCCGTCCTCCGTTGTAAGAACGGTCTGGATACGGTTCCGCGTTGTCTGCGGTTTATTCGATGTGATCGCGATCTTCTGTCCGATCAGATGGTTCATCAGGGTAGACTTTCCTACGTTCGGTCTGCCGATCAGAGTGACAAAACCGGATTTAAAATTATCTTTCATACATACTCCTCTTCATTGGGGACGTAGTAAAGTTGGGTTTTACTACGTCCCCGTTCACACTTTTTTCACATTTCAGCTTAATGTCTTCACTTCCATGAACATTTCTTTGTTCTCTTCGATCTTCTCTTCGCTTCCGATCACGCAGAGTGAATGCTCTTTCAGCATCGCCTCAAGCACTTTTGCAAGTTCCCGGATATCTGCCTGATCTGCGTCAAGGATCTGTGAGCGCTCCGTGCGGATCATATCCTCCGTGACACGGTTCATATACAGGTTCATGGAACGGCTGCCTTTTGCAGACGGATTCATCGGGCGATCGATATTACTGATCGTACCGATAATGAATTTGTTCATATCGCGGTCGCTCACATTAAAGTTTTTCAGATAATCTACAACGCCCTCATAGATTTCCATTGTCTTTTTCAGATTCGGATCCCTGTAAGAGATAAGATATCCCTCCCCGATCCGGTTAAAGTTGCTCATGCAGCCGTATGCTCCGCCTTTTACGCGGATATTCTGCCACAGATAATCATAGCTTAAGATGACTTTCAGTATCTGAAGCGCTCCGGTATACTCAGCGCCGCCATCGATAAAGTTTCCTGTTCTTGCCACATACTGCACTTTCGAGGATGTCTTGAAGCCCTCGTTGCGCTTCCTGCAGTGAAGGATGCACGGCCCGGATACCTCATCTGTGCCTGCTGCATCTGCGTCCGCTCCCGCATCCGCAGCATCATGAAGCCTGCTGCCAACTGCGGAAAATGCTTTTTCCATCGGTTCGAGTCCTTCTTCCGATGACGTATAGCTTACCATCATATTGTCTGCGCGGAAGATTTTTGCCGCAATCGCTTTCAGGCTGCGGATCAGTTCTTCCTTATGCCCCTCAAAGTCTTCCTCAATCTCTTTGACTACTTCATAATAGCCGATCCCGTCCGTATCGTCTTTAAACTTGGCGATCGGTGAAGTGTACGACAGAGACCGGAGTGCCGCTGTCGTATGTCCTGATGAGAGGAAAGACATCTGCAGGCGGGATTTCAGCATTGCAAGGATTTCTTTGAGCCTCTTCTCGTCGTCCAGTTTTGACTCCATAAGGATTTCCCGCATCATGGAGAGCAGCACATCCATCTTCGGGTACAGTGCTTTTCCTTTCATCTCAAATGTAGCGCGGAACTCTTTTTCTTTTACTTTTGTCACATCTGTGTAAAGCTCCAGAGATGTGCCGATACCGCCGGTGTGAACATTGATCTCATTAAACAGCTCGCCGTATTCATAATTTGTCGTATCGATAATACCAAGCACACTCTGAAGGATTCCCACATAAGGAAGTTTCTCTTCTTTGATACCGGAGAGATCGAACATCAATGTTACATACCCGATGCCGTTCGTCTCCACGTTGTGGTGCACCATCTTCACACCGCCGATCTCTTTTTCATCATTATAGATTGGTGCAATCTCTCTGGAAATATCCTCCCGCTTCAATACCGGGATCTTCTCCAGATCTTCCGGGGCTGATTCTTCCTCCTGATATGCCTCAAGCTCCTTCGTATCCTGCACAAGTTTCTGCACCTCTTCCGGGGACAGGCTGTCTTTATAAGACTGCAGTTTTTCCGCAAGCTCGCGGTCCATCCTTGCAGTACGTCCCTGCTCCGGACGGATGATCACGATAGAACCGTGTGTGTTATCAAGAAGGTAAGTCTGTATCAGATTTTCAAAATATCCAGTCTCCACCTGACTCTTCAGGAACTCAAATGTGGGGATTGCCTCCATGTGGATGAACGGCTTCTCCTCGTCGTAGAGCCAGCTGTCGTAAAGCTGCAGGCCGTACATAAGCCCTCTCGGATAGTTTCCGAAGTCAGCCTCACGGAAACGGAATTCATGGTAATTGATCCCAGCGCGCAGTGCCTTCCGGTCGATGCCGTTTGCGGCAATATTTTTCAGCGTGTCCTCGATCACACGGATAAACTCTTCCTTCTGCTCCATATTGGCGTTCTTCGCGATCACGGAGAAGATCGGCTGGTACACGCCGTTGTCGTAAGAGCCCATGATGTCTTTGCCGATACCTGCATCCAGAAGAGCTTTCTTAAGCGGCGCGCCCGGAGCGCTCAGGAGTGCGTAATCCAGGATCTGGAATGCCAGATACAGCTTTTCATCCAGAGATGTTCCGATCACCTTATTGTAGGAAAGATAAGTATTATCGGAAATATTTTCATCGCTTGCTATGGAATATTCCTGTACGATCTCTTTCATCTCTGTGAATGGCTGCTGATACCTGATCTCGGAGTCCACATCGATCTGATCGAAAGCCGAGAGATATTTTTCATCCAGCCATCTCAGCTTCTCTTCCATGTCTATATCTCCGTAAAGATAAATATAGCTGTTGGACGGATGATAATATTTCCTGTGGAAATCAAGGAACTGCTCATAGGTAAGCTCCGGGATCACCTCCGGGTCTCCGCCGGATTCATTTGCATAGGATGTATCCGGGAAAAGGGAATTGAGGATCACACGGTCCAGCACACCTTCGGGTGAGGAAAAAGCTCCTTTCATCTCGTTGTAAACAACGCCTGACAGCGTAAGTTCTCCGTCCGGATCATCCAGATGATAGCTCCAGCCCTCCTGACGGAACGTCTTGTCGCTCTGATATATATTCGGATAAAATACCGCATCCATATATACGTGCATCAGGTTCTGGAAATCCTTGTCATTACAGCTCGCCACCGGATATACAGTCTTATCCGGATAAGTCATGGCATTTAAAAATGTATTAAGGGAACCTTTCACAAGTTCTACAAACGGATCCTTTACCGGGAATTCCCTTGAACCGCAAAGTACGGAATGTTCCATAATGTGCGGCACTCCCGTACTGTCAGACGGCGGTGTGCGGAAGCCGATAGAGAATACTTTATTCTCATCATCGTTCTTCATCAGCAGCACACGCGCCCCGCTTTTCTTATGTTTCAGAAGGACACCATGGGACTTCAGATCGGATAAATCCTTGTCCTGTATCACTTCATATGCTGTCAGATCATATATGCTCATACTCATATCTCCTTGCCATTATTTTCCTATATAGCGGATATTTAAGATCCGCTTCTCTGCTGTGTTGAAAGAGCGGATCACACTGCCGGCCGCCGTCAGGCGTCAGCATGCTGTGAGCCGCTCTATTAGTATAACACTAACCGAAGGAGTTTAAAAGTGAAGCATTTTTCTTTTTATAAACTCATCCTTGTCTCCGCTGAAATATGGTATTGTATGAGTCGTATTTGCCGAGGATGCCAGCAGATGGATCTCGCCTTTCTTTATCCCGAAGGCCCGTGCGATAAAGTTCTGGGAAAATTCTACGTACTGGATATTCCGGTATCGTACGGTAAGATACTGCATGGCAAAATATCCTCCGGCAATCTTTAAATACCTGTCGTCCGCCCCGACTCCGGCAGTATGGTATTTCAGCGCCATGCCGGCAAACAGCATTATAACCAGAGCCGCCGCAGTACCCCAGATATGCGGAAGGTATTTGTCTTCCGCCAGAGCGCTGCACACGAGCGCTCCTGCTGCTGCAAAAATGATATAAAGTGCCGCCGGAACTGTCCATGCCGCCCATACTGAAACAGGCAGCTTTTCTACCGGCTGTTCCACTGAAGAGGCGAACTCCGGAAGAAGCAGAGAGAGCTTTTCCGCCAGCTTTTCTTCTGTACAGTAAAGAACAAGAAACGAATGCTGTTCCTCCTTGTCGTCTCCTATTCCTACATTGACAATCTCCGCCATATACCGGCGTCCGATCCTTGCGAGGAAAGACTGACGGATTTTCAGCGCCTGTATCTTATCCACGGGAATCGTATACTCAACCTTCTTGAAGAATCCATACTTAATATAGATCTTATCACCCAGACGCTTTGCCCGGAAATCATAGTACCTGACAAAATCTTTTACCGTATCCCAGAGCGTGGACAATATAATAAAGACCGCCACCAGAATCCCCGCTGCCGCTCCCGCCAGAGAAGCAGTCATATCCGCACGTCCGAGCACCTCTGCCACGCTTATTACAGTTCCTGTGATAACAAGAAGAAAAATAATCACTGACAGAATACTGATCGAATAGAAGCCGTGTTGAAGGATATCAGCGATCCCGGCGTGCACATCGCAGTCCGCCGGTTCTCTCATAGCGGGATATACACTGTGTACAGCATCCCCTGCAAATGCGGACGTACCTGTCGTGCCGCTGTTTCCGGCTGTAAGTCCGCAAGCCTCTTCCATCTTTCTCGTAACTTCCTGCTGGAACCAGAGTGCGTCGGATTTCTTCAGCACGATCTTTACATCCGTGCTGTCCGCTGTGGACCGGCTGTTCGTGTCCAGTTTCACCTTGCAGGTTCCGAACAGCATCTCGATCAGGTTCTGTTCCAGATTGATATTAGAAATATTCCGTATGCCGATCGTATTTTTCTTTTTGTTGACTCTGCCCTTTTCTATCACAATGGCATTTTCTTCGATAGATATATACGTTCTCGCCCAGACGAGCACCTGCCCGGTCAGACTGACCCCCAGAAGGGTGATCACTCCGATCAAGATCAGAAATCCCTTACTCGTAATAAAAGAAAGATCCGATTCCGTAAGCTCGTCTATGCTCTGAAATAACTGCGTGACAATGAGCACGAAAACAGCCGCGATCACTGCACCTGTCTGTTCCAGAATGATTGAAATATGATTGCGGAATCTCCTGCCCTGCCTCATCTCATTCTCTTTCATTTTTTCATTTCCCTTCTGTCCGCATGCCTCATGCGGCCTCATTCTCGTCCGTACTCTTCTTCCTGACCGTCCTGTTCTCTCTGTTCCGACACGATCTCATTGATCCGTTTTCTTAAGCTGTCTGCTATTTGCTCCGCCCTTTCATCCTCCAGAAATGAAATGGTCACATCTCCGCCCCCGGTTGTCACAATCACCTTAGCCACCCGGAATATCTGATCGATCGGTCCTTTCTTCGTCTGAATCTTATGTATCCTCTCAATGGGAACTATATTCCGTTTCACAAACAGGTATCCCTCGATGATGTCAATATATTCTTCATTAATACTGTAGCGGTATCTGTGATATCTGAAATAAGGGCTGATCAGTACATCGGCAAGAATCAGAACCGCGAGGATCATCGAGATCCACTTACCAACAGTAATATCTTCAGGAAAAATCCAGAAATAGTCGACAGCTCCGATGATCACCAGCGCGATCACCCCTCCAGCAGCGCCAGCCGTATACATACAGTACAACGCCCGTTTTGAAAGTTTCTCATACCGCAAATGTTCCTGCATCTTATCTTCCCCCGTTCCGTATTCATGCGGTCTTATCACATCGCTTCTTCCTATGCCTGAAAAACGCCCCGCATTTTGTACTATCTATTTAATACAATAATACGAGACGTCTTATTTATTGTCAACCGATTTCTCTTATCTTCTCCTCAATCCGAAGAAGCCGGTTATATTTCTCCATATACTCCATATGACGGGGATAACCTCCCCGGAGCCGCGCGGCGCGAAAGGCAACAGCAAGATCGGCGTTCAGGCTGTTCGCCGTTTCTCCGGTATTGCTTCCGATAGTTACACTGTAGCCGGCTTCCTGCGCTTTTTTTATCAAATCGGCCAGTTCGGTCAGAGTTCCTCCCTGTCCTGCTCTTACCACTACAGCATTTGCCGCCCCCGCCTTTATTCCTTTTTCAAGACGTCCGGGGTCTGAGCGGAACAATGCATCCCCTGCAAGCTGTATCCTGTCGCCAAGGGTTTCCGTTATCTGCACCCAGCCGTTCCAGTCTTCGCAGTCCAGCGGATCTTCAATGGACGATACAGGAAATTCCTCTGTCAGCTCTTCATAGTAGGCTGTCACTTCCTTCGACGTTCTGCACACATCCCGCTCTTTCGTTCCACCCTCATACGGGAATCTGTAACATTTCCGTTCACGGTCATACCATTGAAAAGCTGATGCGTTCAGCCCGAAAGCCATGTCTTTTCCCGCCTGAACCCCGGCCCGCTCAGCAGCTCTTACCATTTTGTTCAGCATTTCCCTGATATCGGAAGATACCGTTCCGGTCAACCGGCTGATTTCTATACACATTTTAACCTGCGAACGAAGCGGAAGCCCGTCTGCCGGGATAAGAAATACTCCGGCCGCCGCATTTACCTCCGGCACCGGAATACTCTTTGCCTGCACTCCGCCCAGATAACGATATAAAGGCAGCTTAAGCGCTGCTGCAGCGGCTTTTGCGGCGGCAGCGGATACACTGAAGACCGCCCGGGTCCCCAGTGCACTCTTGTCTTCCGTTCCGTCCAGCCGTATCAGCGCTTTGTCAATTTCTTTCTGATCAAACACATTCCGTCCGATAAGCTCCTGTGCAATATGTGTATTTATGATCTCAACGGCTTTTTCTGCCCCTGTATCCGCCCCTGACGGAACCGATACCCTGCCTACGATTCCCTCTCCCGCCAGCACTTCTGTCTCCACAGTCAGGTTCCCGTCGCAGTCAAAAATCTCTCTTGCAAATATATCCCGGATCGGCAGTTCTGCATCCAGCTGCTCCAACTTTATCACGCTCCTTTTCCCGTCCTTTTCTGAGGATTTATTATTCCCCGCCCTATCTTCTTAATGCGTTGACTTTTCATTTTCCAGAGATTACAATTCGGATAGAGGCATAAAAAAATCTCAGACCGTACCGCGCCAAAGGAGGGGAATAAAAAAATGAAAGAAAAAGTTAAATATTTTTTTCTGCTGACATTCAGCACACTTCTCATTGCATTCGGAACTTACTTCTTCAAATTTACAAACAACTTTACATTCGGCGGAATCACAGGTCTTGCAGTTCTGGTGGCAAAAACGGGACTTATCTCAGCCAGTGACTTTAACCTTGTCATGAGTATGATCCTGCTTCTGATCGGTCTTATCGTCCTCGGCAGAAAATTTGCCGCCAAAACCGCATACTGCAGTATTCTTCTCTCAGTGGCGCTTTCCGCTATGGAAAGAATCTGGCCTATGAACGGTCCTCTCACGGAGCAGCCCATGCTGGAATTATGTTTTGCCATCGCGCTTCCCGCCCTTGGCTCCGCGATCCTGTTTAATATCGGTGCTTCCAGCGGCGGTACGGATATCATAGCCATGATCCTGAAGAAATATTCCAGTTTCGACATCGGACGTGCTCTCATGATATCCGATGCAGTGATCACTGCGGCAGGTTTCTTCATCTTCGATGTTGAAACAGGGCTTTATTCGGTTCTGGGTCTTGCGATCCGTTCCTTTATGATCGACACCTTTATCGAGAGTTTCAATCTGTCAAAATACTTTAATGTAGTATGTGATCACCCGGAACCGATCTGCGACTTTATCGTACACACCCTGAACAGAAGCGCCAGCGTGTGCCATGCCAAGGGAGCGTACTCCGGCAAGGATAAATATATCATTTTCACGGCACTCAACCGGGTGCAGGCTGTCCGGCTCAGAAATTATATCCGGCAGAACGATCCGGAAGCTTTTATCCTGATCTCGAACACGAGCGAAATCATAGGAAAAGGTTTCCATAGTGTATAATATCAAATAAATAGAAACGGAGAAATTTACATGAAACATCTTGTTATTGCAGAAAAACCCTCTGTCGCGCGCGATATTGCCCGGGTGCTCGGATGCGGCAAAAAGAATAATTCTTATATGGAAGGAAAAGATTACGTCGTCACGTGGGCTCTGGGACACCTTGTCACACTCGCAGACCCGGAAGAGTACGGTGAACAGTATAAGACGTGGCGGCTGGACACTCTCCCCATGCTTCCCGACCGCTGGAAACTGGTCGTGATCAGGCAGACTTCAAAACAGTACCACGCCGTCAAGGAACAGATTTTCCGGAAAGATATTTCAGATATCATCATCGCAACCGATGCCGGACGTGAAGGTGAACTCGTCGCCCGCTGGATTCTGGAGAAAGCCGGAAATAAAAAACCACTGAAGCGTCTCTGGATCTCCTCGGTAACTGACAAGGCGATCCGGGAGGGATTTTCACATTTGCGTCCGGGCAAAGATTATGAAAATCTGTATCACGCCGCAGTAGCCCGTGCGGAGGCTGACTGGGAAGTCGGGATCAACGCCACCCGTGCGCTCACATGTAAATACAATGCCCAGCTCTCCTGCGGAAGAGTGCAGACGCCCACGCTGGCAATGATTGCTTCTCGGGAAGAAGAAATCAAAAAGTTTATTCCGAAGCCATATTATGGACTCAGAGCAGTCGCAAAAGGGATTTCATTCATTTGGACAGATGCAAAGAATAACTCCGGCCGCACGTTTGATAAATCCAGAATCGAATCAATTTACAAAAACGCGGCACAAAAGATCAGGATTACAGAGGTAAAGAAGAAGACAAAGAAGACCTTTTCTCCTGCTCTATATGATCTGACTGCACTGCAGAGAGAAGCGAACCAGCGATACGGATATTCGGCAAAACAGACATTAAATATCATGCAGCGCCTTTACGAAAACCACAAGGTGCTCACCTACCCTCGGACCGATTCACGCTATCTCACCACCGATATGACCGGGACCTTGAGGGAACGCCTGAAAGCCTGTGCTGTCGGTCCTTACCGCAAGGCGGCATCACGGCTCTCCATGCATGAGATCAAAGCTGACAAATCCTTTGTAAACAATGCGAAAGTATCGGACCATCACGCGATCATCCCAACCGAGCAGTTCGTCCAGCTCGAACATATGTCAAATGAGGAACGCAAAATATATGATCTCGTTGTCCGCCGGTTCCTTGCTGTTCTGTCTCCTGCCTGTGAGTATGAAGAGATTTCCCTGACCGGAATGATCGGGAAAGAGACTTTCCGGGCAAAAGGCAGCCGTATCCTGAAAACCGGGTGGCGTGAGATCTATGATGCAGACTGGGAGGATCTTGAAGATGAAGATACCGCGGACACTAGCGGAAGCACAGGCAGTTCTTCACTGACAGACACCACATGGCCTGATGTCAGCGAGGGCACCGAACTTCCCGTCACCTCTCTGTCGATCACGGAAGGGAAGACAAAACCGCCGGCTTATTTTACAGAAGGCACACTGATCGCGGCGATGGAGAATCCTGCGCGGTATATGCAGCATAAAGATCAGACTCTGGCACGCGCCCTGGGCGAGACCGGCGGCCTCGGGACTGTCGCGACCCGCGCCGATATCATCGAGAAGCTCTTCGGAAGTTTCCTCATGGAAAAGAAAGGCGCAGAGATCCATATTACGTCCAAGGGGAAACAACTCTTATCCCTTGTGCCTCCGGATCTCAAAAGTCCTGAACTCACCGCGCAGTGGGAACTCAGGCTCAAATCCATAGCACAGGGGAAAGAATCGCAGAACAAATTCATGGCGGAGATCGAGAATTACACAAAATCATTGATCAGCCAGATCAAAAATGCAGACGGCACATTCCGTCATGACAATCTGACCCGCCACAAGTGCCCGCAGTGCGGCAAACTGATGCTTGAAGTAAATGGAAAACACGGGAAGATGCTCGTGTGTCAGGACAGAGAATGCGGCTATCGCGAGACAATCTCCAGACGCACCAACGCCCGCTGCCCTGTCTGCCATAAAAAAATGGAACTTGTCGGAAAAGGCGACGCTCAGAGATTCGTCTGCTCCTGCGGCCACAAAGAAAAGCTATCCTCTTTTCAGGAGAGAAAGAAAAAAGAAGGAAAAAGCGCAAATAAACGGGATGTGGCTGCTTATATGAGAAAGCAGGCAAAAGAGGCGAATGAGCCGATCAATAATGCATTTGCCGAAGCATTTAAAAATCTGGGCCTATAGATATAAATCGGAATTTTACAGTACATGATAATGCAGAATGATATCTTCATAATGCCCGTTTTTCATAAGGAAGCCGCCGGGGATAGTTCCAAGCCGGATAAAACCAAGCTTCTCATACAGCCTCAGTGCATATCTGTTGGAAGCGACCACCGCGTTAAACTGCAGGATACGAAACCCCAGCTCTCTTCCTTTCTTCATACAGTGAGTCACCAGTTTTTCTCCAGTGTGCTGTCCCCGCAGGTCTCTTCGCACAGCATAGCTGGCATTGCAGATATGCCCGCAGCGTCCGATATTATTCGGATGCAGGATATACAGACCTGCGATCTCTCCGGTATCCTCGTCGTAAGCAATACCGGTAAATGACTGTCCCCGGAAGAATTCATCTCCGGTTTTCTCCGTCAGCAATTCCATCTGAGGGAACGCTTCTCCATCCTCTACAACCTGATTCCATATATTTACCGCTTCATTTACATCTTCTTTTTTGTATTCTCTTATCCGGATCGTCATCTTTTGTCTCTCCTGTTCTTCGAAATATACACTGTGATTTCATAAATACCGGACTATTTTATCATAATTATACTGCTATTGCCATCTGCTGTTCCGGCAAAAGCCACATTTATCGGAAATAATGATCTCCCAGCTGATAGCCTCCTCCGCCTGTACTGAAGTACAGACAGTCTCCGATTGGATTGCTTCCGGCCAGCGCGTCTGCCGCTGCCTGCATAGCAGAATCCGTATATCCATCGCTTGCAAGCACCGAATCCAGCCACCCTGTCATAGCCGGTGTAAACTGTCCTGACTGATAGATCACGTCTGTGATCGTATCAGGGAAAGAGCCGCTCCTTACCCGGTTCATGACGACTGCCCCTACAGCCACCTGTCCGTCATAAGGCTGATTTCCCGCTTCACAGAAAATCAGAGCCGCCAGAAGTTCCTGCTCAGATGCGGACACACTTACTGAGGAAGCCTGTGCCTGTTCTGCCTGCTCCTGAGCTTCTTTCTCAGCCTGAGCAGCAGCCTCCTGTGCAGCCTTTTCCTCCGCAAGCCTTTTAGCTTCTTCGGCTGCTTTCTTCTCTTCTTCTACCTTTTTCTGATATGCTCTATATGCTTCTTCCGCCGCATCTTTTGTCTCACTCACGGCATTTTCCTGAATCTCTGTTACGGCATCGGCAAAATTCCATGGAGTTTCCTCCTGCACAAGAACGGGCTCTACAGAAAAAGTATCCTTCTCCGCAGCCAGACTTGTAAAACCTGTTAACAAAGTTACACTTGCAGTGGCAGCATAAAATATACGTAAAAGCCGCCTATTCTGATTATATTTCATATACTCCTCCTCTAACAGATTGCAATATCTTTACAAACTTCTTTTAAATATATATGTTATTATTTTCAGTTTTATTACAGATATTACAAAAATGTTACAGGCGATATTTTAATATAAACTTTCAAAGTTGTCAACTTTTTTATTTCCATTTGATTTTAATGCATAAACACAGCTTCTCTGACAACACAATCCAAACTGCTGTTTTTACAAAAATATACCCGCTTCTCCATCAAGAGAAGCGGGCATGATCTATCTCCTCAAAAAATTTGCAATCCGTTTATACAGAATAAATGTAACTCCTCCATTAATTCCTGCCTTGCTCACATTGAATGTGACTGTATATAACTCCCTTTTTTACCAGCTTTACTGTCCGTCCTCTCATGAAAGCCGCATTCTGAAGATCGGGCTGATCTTCTTATAGATAAGAAATACGATAGCTGATACAAGTACTCCTTTCAGGAGATTAAACGGCGCTACTGCAAAGATCACAAATGTGGAAAGGCTTGTGATATTCGGGTTTACCGCAGTTCCCATCTCTACAAGCGCATCCATAGGCATACCGAATGCTGTGGCATACGTCGGCAGAAGTATGTACGCATTCACTACGCATCCGATCACAGTCATAGCAACAGTTCCAACAGCCATACCGATCAGCGCCGTAGTTCTTGTACGTTTTCTTCTGTAGATCAGGCCGGCAGGAACACAGAGGGAACAGCCGATGACGAAGTTGGCAAGTTCACCGACACCTGCAGTATCTGTGCCTGTAAACACAAAATTGAGCAGGATCTTTACGAACTCAATAAGCGCTCCCGCAAACGGTCCCATGGCAAAGCATCCTACCATGACAGGTACTTCACTGAAGTCGATCTCATAGAATGACGGTGCAAACGGAAGCGGAATCTCAAAAAGCATTAAAATAATCGCGATTGCCGAGAGCATACCAATATTCACAAGTGCCCTGACGCCGAATCTCGCCTTTCCCCGTTCCTGTGTCTGTACTGTTGTTTTTGTTTCTGTACTCATCTTTCTTCTCTCCTTTTTCCGCCGTACTATGCGGCATATTAATTTTGAAAAAGGTAATCTTCATGGAAATTCCGCCCATCAGCTGTTTCTGTATACCATATAAAGAAAACAGCAAAAAGAAAACCCCGGAAATCTCTTTCCGGGGTTCATTCCTCATACAATGGACTGCTGCCCGATACTCACATCATATACAGGCAGCTATAAATCTCTTCTCTCATCCAGACTATACTGTCGGTACCGGAATTCTCTCTAAAGAAAGTCACCGGTTCGGCTGCTGTAAAGCAGTTCGCGGACTTTACCGCCGGTTGGGACTTACACCCGACCCCGAAGATTTTATTCCTTTTACGTGTATTAATATAACTCTTTATATCCAGGATTGCAATAGTTTTTTACGTTTTGTTCATAATCCATTCAAATCTTGAACACACTTTTTACACATCTCTTTTTTATACTATAATTGTTCTTGAAAAGAACACTTTTTCATAAACTTTTTCCCCCTTTGAGCCACAGAAATGTGGCTCTTCCTTTTTTGAATATGCTGAAAATACCGGACACCGCATTAAAAGTGTCCGGTATTTTTAACAGCCGATTTAGATTATAAAAATCGTCCTCTCATCTTTCCCCACATATGTACCTGCACATAATCATATGCTCTGTCGTAGATAAACAGACCGATCTGTCCGCCCGCAATGACAGCCGCCATGATTCCGTCAGATACTGTCTGTCCAAAAAGCAGTTCACGGAAAATCAGCACGACAGGTATATAGACGATATTAAAGATTACATATTTCGCAATCCAGAAAACCTTATATCGCTGTGTCATCTCCGGGTGCCTCTCAAGCCATCTCCAGACGGCCTCAATCCCCCAGATATACACTCCCATAGCCGCAAAAGTCAGCACATAAAATTTATTCGGCGCAGTAACCGCTCCCAGCAGGACTGCCGCCAGATAAAAGGCGCCGCCGGTCTTCAGCCCGAATTCTCTCACCACGATCCCGACAAAAAAGGACGCCGCGGCCAGCAGAAATAATGTGCTCGTCTCAATGATACTTCCCAGAGCCATAAACACTACGGTAAGCGCCAGAAGAAGGCCCCCCAGCGCCACTGTCTTTGCCTTTACATGCATGAACAAAGATCTCCTCCCATACATTCACAGCATGTGTCAGCGAGCCAAAGATCACAGCAGAAATTTCCTGTACCGCAGGATGTGTTTCCGCCCATGCCGTATCCATTGCCATAAGGGCTGTTCTGATATCTCCTGCTGCTGAAATCAAGCTGGTTTAACAGCTGTCTGTACTGCATATTATTAGGTTCCATATTAACTGCCTGAGCCGCATGGTCTCTTGCCAGGACATTATTTCCAAGCCCCGCATTGGCGCAGCCGCTCAGATAATACCAGAGGGCTGTTCTCTCCGGCACCTGATCCAGAGTGTTAAGCGCCTCTCGAAACCGTCTGTTATTGATATAGTTGACAGCCGCCTGAAGTCTCGGATCCTGCTGAGCATTCTGATAGCCGCCGTATCCGCCGGAATTCCCGTAAGCCGAACCGCTATAGGAGTATCCCCCCGAACTGCCGGAAGATGAACTTCCCCCATATGAATAACCGCCTGTGCTTCCGGAAGCCCGTTCATGCATGATCGTATCATAGGCTTCCTGTACTTCTTTGAACTTCTCTTCAGCCAGATCAGCCAGCGGATTATCCACATTGGCATCCGGATGATATTTCCGCGTCAGATCGCGGTATGCTTTCTTTATCTCATCATCTGACGCGTTCGGAGATACTCCGAGCACCTCATATGGATTCTTATTCATTTTTTCTGTTCCTCACTTTTCTTCATCTGTATCTTATTATATCGACTCCACACCCCATCATACAATATATTGCGCAAAATGTCCACATCTACAAGGCATGGAAGCCGCTCAAATTCAGCTGTGCTCTCCGCGATCATCATACAGAGAATCTGTTTGATCCGCTGCTCATAATCCGGCTCCCCGTAAATTTTTCTAAGCGGATTATATCTGTCTTTCTCAAGATCTTCCGGAAGGTCTTCATAAGCATCCATAAGATAGATGTATTTTCCGAGAAAGAATCCCATTTTCCGCAGATTTCTCTCCCATATATCTTTCCGGTAAAGGAACAGTTCTTCCATCAGCCGGCCGAAACATCCCGCAGTGCGGTCAATATCCATACTGTTTTCCTTCTCACACTGTGCAAGTTCTGCCAGAGAGCTTCTGATCGCTTCACTCTGTCCGGGATACTGCTCTATAATCTTCTTCACCTTACCGTGTATCACACTCTTCGTCATAAAGCTTGTGATTTTCCGGTCATCCCGCCAGTCATCATCCATATGGTAATATGCCAGAAGAACATTCATGGCAGCTGCATAAGAAGTAATCTCATTTCTTAACATCATCTGCTTTTTTACTGGATGGACTTTGCAGCGGTGCATCTCCATGTCTGCGACATTCTCATATAAAGATGACAGAAGGATGATGGCAAATGTCATATCATATGTGAGCGTCATCTGCCCCATAAAGCCGTACTCCTCTTTCAGTTCGCGGCAGAGTCCGCAGTAATATGCCCTGTATTTCTTCAGATCTTTTACTTTCAGTTCGGGTTCACATATCGTTACATAACCAAACATATAATGCTCCTGTCTTATATCTTTTCGTTCCGGTATAATGATTGCATATCGTGCAACCATTATACCATGCGCCCGACAGCTGCGATATGATTTTTTTATAAACATTTTACTAAGATTTCAAAAAGAGAAATTGTCAACTTATTTTATATTTTAGTTGACATTACTCTGTTTATTCATTATACTGCTATTCGAAATAGATTTTCACATATGAAAGGTAGTTTACAGATATGAAAGAGAATACAACCAGCAGATATGAACAGACAGGCAAGACAAAGAATATGGCGGTAATCGGTCTTATGACGGCCGTGATCTGCATTATTGCTCCATTCTCCATTCCAATTCCCGTTAGTCCGGTACCTATCTCCCTGACAAATTTTATAATCTTTATGGCAGTTTACATACTGGGGATGAAATCCGCTTCAATCTGTGTGATTCTGTATCTCCTGCTCGGAGCTGCCGGACTTCCGGTTTTTTCTTCTTTCAGCGGTGGGCTGGCAAAACTTGCAGGACCGACAGGAGGCTACCTGGCCGGATTTATCCTGCTTGCTTTTATACATGGATTCTTTCTTGAGCACTTTCCGGGTAAAAAATATACAGCCATCCTGGGAATGATCCTTGGAATGGCAGTATGCTATACATTCGGAACAGCATGGCTGGCATGGCAGACCAGCCAGAGCTTTATCACAGCTCTGACAATAGGTGTACTTCCGTATCTGCCGGGAGATGCGGTAAAGATTATAATAGCTGCAATTACAGGTCCAAAACTTCGGACCGCAGCCCGGATACAGAGAAGCTAAAATAAAAAAATAAAGGATCTGAAATCTGATGTTAAACCGCAAAATGGACAACTCGCCTTTGGCTCAAACAGTCCATTTTGCGGCTTTGTTTTTAATCAGATTTCAGATCCTTTCCAGCGGCATTTGATTCGACAAATACGAATTTACTCAGCCTGGAGAACTTTGTAAGCTCCATCTTCTATAACCACAACTGTAGGCTCTTTAGACGGCTCGCCATCTTCGCCCCATGTGATCTGTTTTCCTGTAAGACCGTCAATTGTGATTTCTGTCATAGCGCCTTTCATAGCATCGCAAATATCAGAGATGCTCATATCCGGTGTAATGTCAGCTTTCTCAGCAGCTGCCTTGATTACATACATGCAGTCATATGCATCTGCAGCAAACTGGATCGGTGTGTCGCCGAACTCTTTCTCGTAGTTCGCAACAAATGTCTGAGTAGCCTCATCGTCTGCATCCGGTGTAAACGGTGTAAGGAACATCAGTCCTTCTGCAAGAGATGCATCAAATCCTTCTACATCAAGCAGTCCATCCATACCGTCAACGCCGAACCACTTCGGAGCAAATCCCGCTCTGTCAGCCTGTGCAAGAATCAGAGAAGCCTGCTGATAGTAAATCGGAAGGAATACAAGTTCTGCTCCGCCATCTTTTGCTTTCTGAATCTGTACTGAGAAGTCTGTGTTACTGTCTTTTGTAAACGCCTCTGCAGCAACGATATCCAGTCCTTTTGCCTCTGCCTCTGATGCAAAGTTCTGATAGATACCAGTTGAATATGTGTCAGAACTGTCGTAGATAACCGCTACCTTTGTTGCAAGTCCGTTCTCTGCGATATAATCAGCGGAAACTGTACCCTGGCTCGGGTCAGAGAAACACATACGGAATGCATTGTCATACTGGATACTCTCTACAGCCGTAGCGGACGGTGTAAGCTGGAACATATTATCAGCGTGTGTTTCCTCAACAACTGCTGTACACGGTGTAGATGTAACTGTTCCGACCAGCATCTGCATACCCCAGTCTTTCAGAGTATTATAAGCATTAACGGATTTCTCGGAATCACCCTGATCGTCTTCAAACTGATACTCAATCTGGCATCCGTTGATACCGCCGTCTGCGTTAATCTCATCTACTGCAAGCTGAATACCATTCTTAACAGCTGTACCATAGATTGCTGTGTCTCCTGTGATAGGTCCGATGCCACCGATCTTAAATGTAGTAGCATCTGAATTTCCTTCGCTTTTTCCACTATCACTGCCGTTTCCACATGCAGCCAGTGAAAATACCATAGCTGATGCAAGTGCAATACTTGCAACTTTTTTTAACATTTTCATAATAACTCCTCCTTGATAAAATGCTAACGGTTTTATGGTAAACGTGTCGGGCAGATTTGTCAAGGGGGAAAACCGATTACACTCTATTTTTTGTATCAGTTCATCTATCTAATATCAGAAGACGGAGTTTATATCTGATAAGTACTAAATTTATCAAATACCTCAACTTCATCCGTCACCGCATCCAGTACTATGGGCTTTGAGAGATCCAGGCTGAAAATACCGAGAAAAGATTTTGCATCCACAACTTTCCTTCCGGAAACAAGATCGAACTCTCCCTTTACATTTGCAATATCTTTTGAAAATCTTGCAATCATATCATAGGAATCGAAACGGATATTCATTATTTTTCTCATAATTGTCTACCTCCTGACCATGTCTCTGCAGCCAAAAAAAGAGGGATAACAAAACGTTATCCCTCTTTGGACTGCCTGTATCTGTCTGTTTCCGACTCTGTCGGTTTAATTAAATATAATTGTATATTAACAGATTATTCTGCTCTTTACAAGTATTATTTTGCTGATATATAAAGCAAAATATACAGAAAAAAGCACCTGAAAGATCATTCTCTCAGGTGCTCCCTCTCATTCCCTCTGAAATTGTCTGTATACCTTCAAAACTACATACAAAGAACCAATCATCCATCTCTTCACCTATTCCGCTTTGGTTATGCCCTCGACCTATTAGTAACAGTCAGCTCC
>CAMLYF010000020.1:0-54584 GCA_946491795.1 uncultured Lachnoclostridium sp.
TGTGTGCGTTAGCAATACCTGCCTCCCGGCGGATACTTTGTCAGTCCGAAAAATCAAAATTTCATTTATTTGATGAACATCGCATCCCCGAAACTGAAGAACCGATATCTCTCTTTCACCGCTTCTTCATATGCCGCCAGCACGTGTTCTTTTCCTGCCAGCGCAGACACAAGCATGATCAGTGTGGATTCCGGCAGATGGAAGTTGGTGATCAGGCAGTCCAGTGCTTTAAAGCGGTATCCCGGATAGATAAAGATCTCCGTCCAGCCGCTGCAGGCTTTCAGATGACCGTCTTCGTCCGCCGCGGATTCGATAGTACGGCAGCTCGTTGTACCGACGCAGATCACACGTCCGCCGCCGTCTTTAGCACGGTTGATCTTCTCCGCAGCCTCTTCGTTTATCATATAAAATTCCGAATGCATATGATGGTTCTCCACATCATCCACCTTGACCGGACGGAATGTGCCCAGCCCTACATGGAGAGTGACGCGTGCGATATCGACGCCCTTTTCCTCTATTTCTTTCAGAAGTTCAGGCGTAAAGTGCAGTCCTGCGGTAGGTGCGGCGGCTGAGCCTGAGTGTTCCGCATAGACTGTATTATATCTGTCTTTATCTTTGAGCTGATGTGTGATATACGGAGGCAGAGGCATCTGTCCCAGCTGATCCAGTATCTCTTCAAAAATCCCTTCATATTCAAAGTGGATCAGGCGGTTTCCTTCATCTACAATGTCTACCACTTCACCTACAAGAAGCCCGTCACCGAAGCTGATCCTTGTGCCTGGCTTCGCCTTGCGTCCCGGTTTTACAAGAGTCTCCCATACATCGTCCGCCCCCCGCTTTAGAAGCAGGACTTCAATCTTGGCTCCGGTCTCCTCCTTGGCTCCGATCAGCCTTGCCGGAATAACTTTTGTATCGTTAATCACAAGACAGTCTCCCGGATTTAAATAATTGATAATATCTCGGAATACATGATGCTGTATCTCTCCGGTTTCCTTATCCAGCACCATAAGTCTGGAGGCAGAACGGTCTTCCAGCGGATCCTGAGCGATCAGTTCCTGAGGCAGGTCATAATAAAAATCACTTGTTTTCATACTGTAAACCTATTCCCTTCGACAAACGAGCCCTGTATGCATTCCACACAAGGCCCGCCTGAATCATTATTTCTGTTTTACTGTGTTCTGAGCTCTGCATTCATCTTTTTGCTAAGTTTTTTCATCACCTGATTTGCAGCATTTTCGATTTCCTGAGACGTCAGAGTCTTCTCATCCGATCCGATCGTCAGCCTGATGGTCACAGATTTCTTTCCGGACGGAATCTGTTTCCCTCTGTATTCATCAACAAAGGACGCATCCTTAAGAAGCGCGCTGGCTTTCTTCTTACCCATTACCGCATCATAGATATCATGCCATGCCGCATCCGCATCAAAGAGCATAGAGATGTCATAATCTGTCTCCGGGTACTCTGCCAGATGAGTAAATTTATTCGTTCTGGATGCCAGTGGTTTCAGTTTCGTTGCATCCAATTCGAACAGCATAACGGACAGGTTCTTGATACCGCACTCCATTGAAACCTTCTTTGCCACCAAGCCCATGTCACCAATCTTCTCATCTCCGAGATAGATGTTGAGCCAGACAACGTTGTCAGCCCACACCGGTTTCTCTTCTTTTCTGAACTCATACGCTTCCATATGCGTATAGCGCGGCATATACTCAAGAACACCCTTCGCCTCTCTGAAAAGCGTATTGATATCTTTCACGCTGCTCGCGAAAGCCGCCCCGATATGTCTGCGCTGCTCCGGAAGTGATTCTGTCTCGTCGTATACAGATGTATAATTTCTATCGAAGAATACCTGAGCTTCCTCAAAAATGGAGAAGTCATTGAAATAACGCTCGTTTTTTGCAACAGCCTCGCACAGGTTCGGAAGCAGAGAAGAACGGATATATCCCAGTTCCGGTGCCGGCGGAGTGGAAAGCCTCAGTATTCCGTCCGTGTTCTGAAGGACTGCGTTTACAAACACATCATTCATCCACGGATAGGTGTACACTTCCTGCATGCCGCAGCGGATCGCGAGATACTCCTTGATACTTCTGACAAGGTTCTTATCCTTCTGGTTGATCGCTCCGGTAAAGGAAGTCGTGAATGGTGTAGCGTCGAAGTTGTCATAACCGTACATTCTGGCAACTTCCTCCATTACATCATCCTTGATGGAAATATCGCCTGTGGAACGCCATGAAGGAGCAGTCACATGCATATTGTCGCCGTCAATCTGAACCTCGAATCCGAGTTTCTCAAGCTTGCCCTTGATTTCATCGTCTGTCAGATGTTTTCCAAGTCTCTTCTCAAGCCATGCAAGGCTTACGTCGATCTGCGCTCTCTCCAGCTTCTTCACATAGTTATCGCAGAATCCGGTCACTTTCAGTTCCGGATAAAGTTCCATGAAATAGTGCATGGAAAGGGCAAGGGCCTGATCACATCTCTCAGGATCAATGGCTTTCTCATATCTGGAGGACGCCTCTGTACGTGTATCATAGCGCAGCGCCGTACGACGGATCCCGGCAGCCTCAAAGTTGGCAACCTCAAGGATTACCCTCTCTGTCTTGGGAAGGATGGAATCCTTGGCTCCGCCCATGACTCCCGCAAGCGCAACCGGTCCCTCGGAATCCGTGATCACAAGATCATCATCGCAGAGCGTGAGTTCGTTGTCGTTTAAGAGGAGCAGCTTCTCTCCTTCGGACGCATGTCTTACTACGATGTGGTCTGTAATATTGTCCGCGTCAAATGCATGCGTCGGATTTCCGACTGCAAGCATGACATAGTTCGTGATATCTACAAGCGCGTTGATCGGCCGCATTCCGGCTTTCCAGATCCGGTTCTGCATTTTGTACGGTGAAGGCTTCACGCTCACACCGGACATCTCAACGCCGATGTATCTTGTACATCTGTCCGGCGCATCGATCTCAACCTTAAAATCAGACTGAACGTCTGTCTCAAAAGGTTTGATCTCTTTGAGAGGCAGGTCATAGAGTGCCGCGATCTCACGCGCTATTCCGTAATGTCCCCAGAGATCCGGTCTGTTCGTCATTGATTTATTATCGATCTCGAGAAGGACGTCATTCATATCCAGCGCATCGGCAAGAGAAGTACCTGCCGGTACGTCAAAAGCAGACAGATCCAGAATCTCTGCCTCCTGCTCTGCCGGGAACAGCTCTCCCAGCCCGATCTCATCGGAAGCGCAGATCATACCGTATGACTCAACTCCGCGAAGTTTGGAATTTTTGATCACTACCGGTTCGCCTTCCCCGTGCCAGCGTACAACCGCGCCCGGGCAGGATACAGCGACACGCATCCCCTCTTTCAGGTTGATGCCGCCGCAGACGATATCCTTGATCTCTCCGCCGCCGATATCTACCTTGCACACTCTTAATCTGTCCGCATTGGGATGGGGTTCGATCTTTTCGATGACTCCCACCAGCATATTGTCAAACCGGCGTGCAAGATCTTCCACGTCCTCCACTTCCACTGTGGACATGGTCAGGTCGTACGCCAGTTTTTTCAGATCCGCATCCTCCGGAATATTCACATAATCCTTGATCCATGATAATGATAACTTCATTTTTCCTCTCCTTATCTAAACTGTTTCAGGAATCTTAAATCAGCGCTGTGGAACAGTCTCACATCATCCACACCGTAACGCATCATAACAAGTCTGTCCAGACCGATGTTTACATAGAATCCTGTGTACTCGTCCGGATCCAGTCCTGCTGCTCTGAGCACGTTCGGATGCGGAGAACCTCCCGGCATTACCTCGATCCATCCCACATGCTTGCAGACACTGCAGCCTTTTCCGCCGCATACCTGACACTCCATATCAATCTCAAATCCCGGCTCCACAAAGGGGAAGAAACCGGAGCGCATCCTTACCGGCACATGTCTTCCGAACACTTTGCTCAGGATACTCTGGATCATTACCTTTCCTGATGTAAATGTAATATCTTTGTCCACGATAAGAGCTTCATACTGGAAAAACGCCCTCTCATGATGTGAATCTGTAGTCTCATTTCTGTACACACGCCCCGGATATACGAAACGATACGGAGGTTTGTGTGTCTGCATATAGCGGACGCTTCCTCCGGTCAGATGCGGACGCAGGCAGAGTTTTTCGTTCGTGCTTCCGCTGTCGTGCCCTTCCAGCCAGTAAGTGTCCATGCTCTCGCGGGCAGGATGGTTCGGCGGGAAATTCAGTTTGTCAAAAGCATACATCTCGCTTGTGATCTCGTCTTCCTCGAAAATCTCAAATCCCATGGAGCGGAATGCATCGTTCAGGTCATAGCACATCTGTGTGATTGGATGAAGTCCGCCGCCGGACGGCATAATTCCCGGGACAGAGCAGTCAAAATCAGGGGATACTTCTGAAGCTTTCAGCTTCAGTTCCACTCTTTTTTCATCGATCAGTTCCTTGACCTCATTTTTTGCCTGATTCAGAAGTTTACCCATCTCAGGGCGAAGGGACACATCCAGCGTCGGGATCTCTTTCATCAGAAGGCTCAGAGAGCCCTGTTTGCCAATATACGCGCTCTTCACATTCTGTAATTCGCCTTCACTCGCTGATTCAGAAATCTTGTTTTTTGCTTCTGATAAAATACTGTTGATTTTATCTTTCATTACACTTCTCCTTTCCTATTTAAGGCAGCCGCCCGCCGAAGCCGTTAATTTTCCATAAAACAAAAAATCGTCTCCTGTCATTTTGACAAGGGACGATGTTGATCGCGGTACCACCCTATTTCAGAGCACTTCTTTCTCGCTCTGCACTCTCTTTGTGTAAAATTATTGCTACACGAACATCCGGCTTAACGCAAAATGTCTAAATCAGCTGCTTTTCGCCGGAAGACTCCCATACTGAAACTTCAAAAAGGGTCGCGCGGAATGCTTCCAGCCGATGACACTCCGTCTCTGGGGCGCTACATCTTCTTTACTCACGTATGTTCACAGTCTAAATCCATGTAATTATTGCATAGAATATATTTTTTGTCAATAAATCACTCCCGTGAGTTTCCGCAAATATTTAAAGAAGGTTTCTCACTTTTTATCAAAATACCGCTCCAGCAGCGCATTCAATTCTCCCCCAAGAAGAATGATATACATACATCCGTAAAGCCAGAGCAGGATCAGGATAATCGTTGTCATACTTCCATACATACTGGAAAATCCTGTAAATATATCCAGATATATAGAAAATATAAATGAAATCAACTGCCACCCGATAGCCGTAAACACTGCTCCCGGAAGCTGTCTTCTCAAAGTTGTTTTTGCCATATGTTTTCTGTTCGGAAGGAATTTGTATATCAAATCCCAAAACACAGTCAATACGACAAAAGTTACCAGTGTTCGTATCCGCATAACAAAATCCACTACCTTGATCAGGAATGGTATATGCTGATATACCATACTGCTGATACTGTTTCCGAAGACCGAGATTACTAACGAAAGCATAATCGCCAGCAGGAACAAAACAGTATATACAGATGCACGTATTCTCAGATAAAAATAATTTCTCGTCTCTGTATGTGAATAGATCGCGTTCAAACCGGATGTAACAGACAGTACACCTTTTCCTGCGGACCAGAGTGCTACGATCACAGTAATAGGGATCATTCCGCTTGACTGAATATATACCTGATAAACAATGCCTCTGATCAACGGTGCAACAGAGTCAGGGAACACCTGCAGTACCGCGTTCATAACATCATTCATCGTTACATCCGTATACTGTACCATAGTCAGCAGCAACAGAAAAATAGGGATCAGAGAGAGTACAAAAAAATAAGCCGCCTGGGCCGCATAAGCGCCGGTATGGTGGGAATTTACAGTCGCTATGAACTTGATGATCTGGTCCTTTAACTTCTTTTTCTTTTCCATAATACCGCTCTTCTAATTTCCTATATTCGGGCAGACCCGGACTGTGGCTCGATGTACTAGCAAAAAGCGGCCGTACAAGACGACCGCCTTTATCTTTAGTAGTTCACCCAAAATGCCGGTCCTGTATTTTGAGTCCTAGCCGCAGCCAGGTGGGCAACCGCATCTGCTTTTCTGTCGTCCACTGCGCAATGGAGGCCTGACATATTACAGAAATATAGGAATCCCGTTTAAACAAATGTAGGTTCAAAATTACAGGGTTGTCGCACATCCCAGGTTAACTTCTCTGTTAACTCTACAAGTATTATACTCCAGATATATGGTTTTTACAACTGAATATTTTTCCAGTACAATAGAGCGGCTCCCTCACGGCGGGAATTCTATTCCATCCTGATCAGAGAAAACTCTGACAGTTCGATTGTTGATGCTGGAGTCTCAGTTCCCGCGATCGCTCCCATTGATACAACCATGGCAGTATTCATATCTGTCGCCTCAGTCAT
This sequence comes from uncultured Lachnoclostridium sp., assembly GCA_946491795.1. Classification (GTDB taxonomy): domain Bacteria; phylum Bacillota; class Clostridia; order Lachnospirales; family Lachnospiraceae; genus Mediterraneibacter; species Mediterraneibacter gallistercoris. The sequence continues at coordinate 6,414 of CAMLYF010000020.1, forward strand.
TTCAAAATCTACTGTAACCTCTTTCTCCTGGTCTTTTTCCAGCGCTATGTCCGCTCCGCCGTACCATGTATAGCTGGGGCTGAGCATGGCAAGTTTGATCGTTCTCGCCTCTGAAGATTTTGCCTTGAACGTAACTTTATAGTGAGCGCCCTGTTCCAGAACGATTCCGTTCTGTTTGAGCTGTACATTCCAGTCCTCGGTTCCCACATCAGTAATATTGTATACTGCACGGCCGTTCTCAAAAGAAACCTCCGCCGCTCCCGGAGCGGTAACCGCATTTTCCCATCCTTCATTTCCAGAAGCAAAATCACTGTTTACCAGAAGATTTTCTCCTGCCGGCTGTTCACCGATAACCGGTGCATCAATCTTTTCAAGATTGATATTGTCAATGCAGATACGGTGTTTTTCTGTTATCTGAATTCCATCGACAGCTCCCATGGAAATACTCAGCACTGCTTTCGGATCTGTCTCGCCTATCATCTGGAAAACAATCTCATATTTATTATAGTCGTTTTCCAGATCTACAATTTTTTCTCCTGAATATGGTGTCCAGTCGTCATCACCGGAGCCGTCTCTCTGAATCGCAAACATCAATTTTCTCGGTATGCTTGCTTTGGCGTCAAGAGAAAGCCTGTACCACTGTCCCTTTTCAAGCTCCACATTGTTCTGTTTCAGCTGGATCTTCCATGCAGCGTCTCCCGTATTGTTGATCGAAAAGTCAGCCGCGTTGTCTTCATTCAGGCTGTCTACCACATAAGTAACATCCGATGAGATACTGCTGTCAACATAAGGTTCGTATCCGGAGAATCCGGCATTAAAACTTCCGTTTTTAATCAGGCTGTCCTCTTCGATACGCACATTGTCAACATAATATATTCCGGGCTCTTCAAAACAGAATGCAAGATTCGTATCTGCGGGTTCTGTATCCAGCGTCAGTTTATAATCATATGCACTCTCTGCGCCGGTCAGCTCAGCCATGTATTCCTGACCGGCAGCTTTTACCATGATATTCTTTCCTGCTTCTCCCTCTGCCGTAAAACTCATTGCATATGTGTTGCCTGCGGACAGTGCCAGGTCACTCTGTGATACAATGACCGGATTATCCGCCGATGTTCCCTCCGGAGCATTTACCATCAGCCTCCGGATATTATTCTCATTAGTGACACTCACTTCCGCTCCGTCATTTTTTAACACATCCCAGTATCCGAGACGCCCTTCTCCTTTCTGGAAACTGCCGTTGTACACATAGTTTCCGTCGGCAAGGATACCCTTGTCCCCTTCAGTAATTTCTATCTCATCGATTTTCTTCAATGACACGTTGCTGATCCGGATTCCTGCAGTTGACCCTGCCGCACCCATATTGAATTCCAGACGTCCGTTCGCATCATCGCTGTCCGTCATTGTAAAATCAAGAGTATACGTCTGCTTCTCCTCGGTAAGGCTGATCGTTGTATCTTCAAGATAACGCCGGAAAGATCTGTCAGGCGCAGATACGCCTACTTTCATTGTTCTGTCCGCATCTGCATATGCATCAAAGCAGAGCCGGTATACTCCGCCCTGTTTCATGGGGAGATCCGGCTGCACAAGCTGAACACTGTAGTCCACTGTACCCTCATTTACAGTATTTACTGCAATTTCATTGTCACCGATCTCAGCTCCGGCTTCGCCGCCCAGTGCTGTAAGGAATATCCAGTCTTTATCATCTGTCAGGTCTTCTTTTTCGGAGAAATCTCCATTGACAACATAGTTGCCGTTTTCATCAGGATCTCTTAAAATGACTTCTTCAACAGGTTTTGTAACATTTTCGTCATAACTGTCTTTCTGATATACTTTCACATAGTCAATATAATATGCAGAATTTGCAATATCCGTCGTCTCGTCCGGATTACCGGGCCAGTTTCCGCCGACTGCAAGATTCAGGATAATATAAAATGGCTGATCAAACGGAGCGGGATATGTAACTTCTCCCTGTCCTTCTGTTGCGGAATACCAGTTATCCTCTGTGTGAATCAGTTTTCCATCAACGTACCAGCTGATTTTCCCCGGCTCCCATTCCACGTCGAACACATGATATTCGTCTGAGAATGTTCCTTCCTCTAAAGTATAACTTCCCTGACTCTCGCTGTGAGGATTTCCATAATGTATAGTTCCATATGAAGTATCCGTATCATTTCCGAGCACTTCCATAATATCAATCTCACCGCACCGCGGCCACTGTCCGTACAGATTCTCATCTGTCGGCATCATCCAGAATGCAGGAAGGAATCCCTGACCTTCTGGTACTTTAACTCTCGCTTCAAACAGTCCGTATTTGAAGTCATGTTTATTCTGTGTATTTACACGCCCGGAAGTATAGGACACACTTCCGTCTTCATTCACCGTCTCTACAGGTTTCAGCACAAGGCTTCCGTCCTCAATATAAATATTTTCCGGTGAATCCACATAGGACTGGAGCTCATTATTCACCCAGCCCGGATCATGGAGTTCCACATTCCAGTCGTCACGGTTGAGAGAATCCCCTTCGAACTGGTCTTCCCATTTCAGATTATATCCTTCATAGGACAGATCTGTATCCTGATCATGATCTTTATTTTCCGTCCGGTATGTAATCACTGCTTTCAATGTAACTTCCTCACCATCTATCGTAATCGTCTTTTCAATCTCTTCCGTTCTCTCTTCTGCAGCCTTATCTCCGGGTTCTGCTGCTTTCGCAGTCATAGATGCCGGAAGAAGAGTGCCTGCCATTGCCAGCACAAGAAGAAGAGAAAGTAAATGTCTGCCTTTCCGCTTTCTTGCTACAACAATAATAATACACAAACTTGCCGCACCTGCGATACACCAGGGAATAATATTGGCTGTATCTCCTGTCTGCACTGTTCCTGTATCTTCCGTCCTGCCTCCGCTCTGCTGATCAGGCAGACCGCTGTCTTCAGAGCCTTCAGTTCCCTGCGGCTTTTCCGTATCAGGCCTGTCCTGCTCTGCTCCTGATGTTTTTCGTACAAGTCTGACTGTACTTTCTCTGGTTTCACCGATATCTATATTTTCAATTTGTGTTTTCCACTGTTCCGGCGATGATATTCCATCTTCCGTCAGATAGCCGTCCGGAATGTTTCCGCTGATCACAATATCAGTCAGTACATCATCCGATGCATTGTATATTTTTATTGTCTCATTAATCGGATCTGTACTGCTGTATTCCGTCTGATCTGTTTCAATGGAAAATACCGGTTCACCGGCTTGTGCTGCTGCCATTACCGTAGTATTTCCCAACAACACTGCAGCAACAGCCGCCAGTATCCCGGCTGTTATTCTTTTTTTCTTCGTCATTTCTGCGCCTCCTCACTTAATTTTTTCACCAATGCTATGATTCTCCCCGCACATTCGCGGATCTCTTTCTCTGTCAGCTCACCCTGTGCATATGCCTGACGGATATTCTCGTCGTCATCACAATTCCCGGGCATAATGATATCATTTCCGGCAGCCGCACATTTCCACGGGATACTTCCGTCTTCCGGCACTGTCGTGTTCCAGTCTGACATAATCACTCCCTGAAATCCCCACTCTTCCCGCGCAACGACCGTGCAAAGGTCACGGCTGTTTGCCGCGTGTACTCCGTTGATCAGATTGTAGGAAGACATGATTGCCGCCGGGGCGCTTTCTTTTACCGCGATCTCAAAACCGCGCAGATAGATCTCACGGAGCGCCCGCTGAGAAACACAGGCATCTACTCCCATCCGGTTATCTTCCTGATTGTTGCAGGCAAAATGCTTGATCGTCACACCGCATCCTGTTTTGTCCTGTACTCCCCGGGTAACTGCGGAGGCGAGTACTCCCGAGAGGAGCGGATCTTCTGAGAAATATTCAAAGTTACGTCCGCAGAGAGGATTTCTCTGGATATTCATGCCGGGTGCCAGCCAGAGGTCTACCTGAAATTCTCTCATTTCTTCCGCAACCGCACATCCGAACTCAGTGAGCAGTTCAGGATCCCATGTCTGTGCCAGCGCAGTGCCTACCGGGAATGCCGTACAGTACTGATAATATGTATCTGTGTTTTTGTGAATTTTCATTGGCTCCAAAAATCCATTTTCAAGAGATCCGAGAACACCGGTTCCGTAGACGGAGTCTGTCTCCTTATCGACCTGATAACTCTGTCTGAGTCGAAGACCGGCCGGGCCATCCGCCATGATCAGAGAACGGATCCTGTACTTCTCTTCCAATGTCTCCGTTGTCTCCCCTGCAGAACCGGGCACGCGGATTCCGGCTGATCCAAGTGTGCTTGCTCCCGCTGTAATGTTTCCGTAGAGAAGCGGAATCAGATCCTCTACAGGATACTGTTCTTCTTCCGGTGATACATACTGGATTTCCGGTTGTCTGCATGGCACGAATTCATATACCGGTATCGCTTTTTCCTTTGCTTCCCCCGCTCTGCTTTCGCTGTTTCCGGAGCTGTCCCGGCACAGTTCTTCAAACGGCTCTTTCCGGGGACAGATCCGGTGCGTTTTCTCCAGAACCACTTCCCGGGAAACTGTAAGATAAGCCGAGAGCACAGCAGACTCCAGGCTGTTTCCCACCCATATACCATATGTTCCTGCTTCCACGATCCACGCCTGCCGCTCTTCAGAAAATACGGCAAGCTGCTTCTGCCGGATCTCCACAACTACTTCCCGGCTCTCTCCCGGCATCAGACGGTCTGTCTTTGCAAATCCCGCAAGTCTTCGGCTTTCTTTTTCAATTCCGCTCTTAGGAAAAGATACATATACCTGCACCACTTCCCTGCCGGCATAGCTTTTTCCTGTATTTTTGACCGCGACCCGTGCCTGAACCGAAGATTTCTCCGTCTGCAGGTCACAGAATTCCAATCCGAACGATGTATAGGAAAGTCCGTATCCGAAAGAGAACAGCGGCTTTACGCCAAAACTGTCAAAGTAACGGTATCCCACATAGATGCCTTCCCTGTACTCTTCTTTTTCCAGATTTCCGTTGAGATAGCTGTATGTATCTGCGAAGGGGTAATCCTCATACCGCCGGGCCCATGTTGTCGTCAGTTTTCCTTCCGGCACCGCCCTGCCGAAAAGAATATCCGCAACAGCGTGTCCACCTTCCTGCCCCGGCTGGGAGATATTCAGAACTGCACGGATATTCTCCGTTTCCTGAAGGATATCCGTAAGCTCAACCGGACCGCCGGAGTTCAATATCAGAATCAGAGGAATATGAAGCCCGTCAAGGTACAATATATCCTCCCTCTCTCTGCTGCTCAGATAATAATCCCCCTTTTCAAGGCGGCGGTCTTTTCCCTCTCCGGAGATCCGGCTGATCATATAAACCGCCGCGGCGGCTCCTTTCAGATCTGCTTCTGTGATCCTGCGTCCGTCCGGAAGAGCAAACGGATTTGCCGCATAGGCATCAAATGGATTCTGTACATGACGCGCATCCTCCAGTATCTTTTCTTTCCACTCTTCTCTGGCTTCTTTATAACGTTTATCATAATCCTGGATCCAGTCTTCGTTTGTAACGGATACTCCTGCTTCTTTTATTCCTCTGTAAACAGAGATGTTTTCCCTGTTATTGACATCGCCTGATCCGATGCCGCCTTTTACTGTCTTCTCTGCACCGCTGCCGAACAGGGCGATGGGATCAGAAGTCTTCAGAGGGAGTAGCCCCTCGTTTTTAAGGAGCACAATTCCTTCTGCCGCCGCTCTTCTCGCCAGAGTTCTGTGTTTTTCTTCGCGATGAGACAGGCCCTGTTTCAGGCTGCCGCTGTGTGTCCATTTTTTCATCTTCATACCTCTTTATCTGTCATCAATTTTTCAGTCATGGTATAAAGAAACCGCCATAGCGTTCTCCTGCATATTTTAAAAGGATTGCCCTATGGCGATTTCTCAGTTCAATTCTGTTCTTCTATTCCTTTACACCGCCGAGGGTCACGCCCGCGATGATGTATTTAGAGAGAAGCAAATATACAATAATGATCGGTACGATCGCTACTGTGATCATCATATAGATTTTTCCCATATCAAAGTTCATGTAATCTGCACCTCGGAGCGTTGCGATCAGGATCGGAACTGTCATCTTATCCTTGGACTGGATCACCAACGCAGGAACGAAGTAATTATTCCATGATCCTACAAACGAGAAGATTGCCTGCACCGCGATCGCCGGCTTCATGATCGGAAGCACGATCCGGTTGAATGTCCTGAATTCTCCGGAGCCGTCGATCCTTGCCGCCTCTACAAGAGACAGCGGAAGGGATGACTGCAGATAACTGTACATAAAATAAAATACAGCCGGAGATGCGATAGAGGGTATGATAAGCGGAAGGAGCGAATCATACATACCCATATTCGTGATCAACCGCAGGAATCCCATCGCTGTCACCTGTGTCGGCATGACAAGTATTGCCATGATAAACGTAAATGCTGCTTTCTTTATCTTAAAATCATATGCGTACAGACCATACGCCGTCAGCGACGAAAAATATGTACACAGAGCCGCTGAACATGTCGATACGATCAGACTGTTGAGAATACCCCTGAACATCGGGAAACTTCCGTCATTTGCAACATTCTTTAAGTTCTCCAGAAAATATGTTCCCGGGATCGCGGAAAATCCTTTCTGCAGATCCGCATGGGAACGCGTTGCGTTCACGATCAGGATATAGAAAAAGAACAGGCATAAGAATGACAGGAATATAAGCACTACATGAGCTATAATCGTCTGTACACGATTCGCTTTATTAGATTTCATCTTCTATCTCCCCCTTTTGCTGCTTTTGCTCTTTTTCTTGCTGCCTTTGCTTCGCTGTCAGTGCCGTTTGTCATTCTGTATACAAAGAAGCAGAGGATACCGCTCACAATGAACAGATATACAGACAATGCCCCCGCCATACCGTAGTTTCTGCTCTCCAGATGGCTGTTCAGGAACATAATCAGCGTCATGGACGTACGGTCCGGATTACCCTGGCCGTTTGTCAGGATCTGAGGAACATCAAACATCTGCAGGCCACCGATAATGGATGTGATCAGTGTGTATGCAAGGATCGGCCGGATCAGCGGAAGTGTGATATAGAAGAATCTCTTAACGCTGGTACATCCGTCCAGCTCACAAGCTTCAAATATATCCTGACTGATTCCCATGATAGCCGCCATAAGCATGATTGTCGTGTTACCAAACCACATCAGGAAGTTCATCAGGCCGACCAGTGATCTTGTCCCAAATACAGAGCCCAGGAAGTCGATCGGTTCGCTGATCCATCCCAAAGATGTCAGGATTGAATTGATCGGACCATTTGTCGAGAACATCGCAAAGAACAGCATTGCGAATGCTGATGCCATGATCAGGTTCGGCAGATAAATTACCACCTTGAAAAACTGTTTGCCACGGATTTTAAGCCGGATATCAGTAAACCAGTTTGCAAGGAGCAGCGCCACCACGATCTGGGGGATAAAGCCGATAACCCACAATATCAGAGTATTGCCGGCATATTTCAGCATATCCGAGCCGAGCAGGCTGATATAGTTCTGCATTCCTACGAAATTAGGGCCGATTTCTTTGATTCCTGACCGGTAATACTCAAAGAAGCTGTACCGGATCGTATCCACCAGAGGAATCAGAGAAAAAATAAAAAAGCATAAAAAAAACGGAAGGATAAAAATGTATCCCCATTTAGCATAGCTGACGCTTCTGCGCTTTTTTTTCATAAACTATCGTTCCTTTCTGTTCCAGGCCGCCGCAGAGAATACTTTCCGGTGCGGCGGCCCGCTGACTACATTATTCCGGCCACTGAACCTCTGTGATATCCGGATAACGTTCTTTTATCGCTGTTTCAAAGTTTGATTTTGCCCTGTCAAAGTCTACATTTCCCTGGAAGTAATCGCTGAAAGCATTCTGGATCAGCTCCACACATCCCTGATCATAGGCAGAAAGCGGAGCGATCTGGATATTCTCTGCAACAGGTGCATAATACTCATAAGCGTTCTGTCCTCCGAGGAAATCGGATGCATATGCATCGTCCGAAGCAGCCTCTTCCATACCGCTTACCGTATTTGTAAAGTCAAGATAATCCTGGGAAATCTTCAACAATGTATCTTTCTCTGCAGTCATTGCAAGAATGATATCTTTTACATGCTCCGGATTGTCCGTGCCTGTTGCTGCATGGATGTAGGATCCGCCCCAATTATATTCCTGCGGAGGATTTGTAACAGCCCATGCGCCTGTGTCTCCATCCCAGTTCGGACTGAGGGTAAAGTCAATTCCCCACGGCGGAAGCAGGAATGCAAACACCTTTGATGAAGATCCCATCGCTTTGTTCCAGTCGTCATTAAACTGCCCCTTTACAGTCTTGTCCAGATAGCCTGCGTCAAGCCATTCTTTTGAACTTTCTATCCAGTCCATGATCTTCTGATCTACCTTGACCGTTGTCTCTCCGGTAGTCACCCATGGTTCGCTGATATTGTTACCGTACACACGGAATGTATCTGCATAGGATGAGAATGTATAATATCCTTTTGATTTCAGCTCCTCAGCTGTCGCTTTCAGGGTATCCCAGTCCTTGACTTTTTCACCGACTGCTGTCGGATCATCTGTACCGAACACATCCTTTGCGATATCCCTGCGGTATACAAGTACTCCCGGGCAGCACTGCCATGTTGAACCTCTCTGGACGCCGTCCTGATCGGAAGCCGTTGTCTTAGTAAAATCGTACTGATCTGCAAGATCCGTATCCGGATCGATTCCCAGATCAGTAAGCGGCATAGCTACATCTGCATCTGCGTCCGTATATTTGTAAACGTAATCTGTTTCAGATAAGAAGATATCGATCTTGTCATCTGCTGCTGCATCCGCCTGATTCATAAGTGCCTCATCAAGCTTCTGCTGATAAACGCCATCCTGGTTCGGATTGATCACCCAGTGGATCTCTGTTCCGTCTTTCAATGTGGTCACCGTTCCGTCATCGGATGTACTCTCAACTTCCGGATACACAGCCTCCAGCCGGGTACGGAATTCATCATTCCAGCTGTAAATATTGATGATCTTTCCCTCTTCGCCAGTTTCAGCTCCTCCTGTTCCGCCATCGGATCCTCCGCCACAGCCTGCCAGCAGTCCTGCTGCTGTGACCGCCGCCATTAAAGCAGCAAATACTCTCTTTTTCATTGTTCATTCCTCCTGTATTTTATTATCTGCAGGACTCCCGCCCTGCCTGCGATGGTGAGATTATACTTCAATTTTGAGACCCAATATATTATAAATTTCAAAAAAATGTCAGATTCATGACCCGTTTTCGGTGTTTTTTTATTTTAGGTCATGATTCTGATATTTTTGCCTGCTTTTCTGATTTTTGCCATACTAAGTTTCTTATATAATTCCCCATAAATAATAAATACTGAATCATGAAAGGAGACGCAAAATGAAACATCTGCAGTTTGTTGATGAGTACGGCAGTTTTTCTATAGAGCAGCCGGAAAATACCAGTTATCTTTATTTTCCGCTGGCGTCAGAAACCGGGTTGAAGAGTTCTCTTACTCCGAATCTTGGCGGTGATTCCAAGACGGATCAGGAAACTTTCCTATTAGAACCTGTCAGTGCGGAAAATCTTCATAATAACCGTTCTGTCAGAAATTTCTGGCTTGTATGTGAAAAAGGAGGAGTTTTCTCCGCGGCAGGCGCGTCTGCGGAGCAGGAAGCGGCAAAATTTACGGATCTCCAGGATCACAGCAGGATCACGGCGGGATTCATGTGGCATACACTTGAGAGGATCTCTTCTGCCCTGTCCCTTGAGACACAGGTCACTTCCTTTATTCCCGTAAACGATAATGTAGAGATCATGCACATTACTGTCCGCAACCAGTCAGACAGTACTAAGGATCTGATCCCATACGCCGCAGTTCCGATCTACGGTCGAAGCGCTGACAATATTAGGGATCACAGAAATGTAACTTCCATGCTCCACCGTATCAGGACAGATTCCCACGGAGTCCTTGTCCGACCGACAATGTCTTTTGACGAACGGGGGCATCGCCCCAACACAAAAATCTATTATGTATGCGGATGCACCGGCAGCGGCCAGGCTCCGGAGAGCTTCTATCCCACTGTAGAAGACTTTCTGGGAGAAGGAGGTTCCTACACACATCCACGCGCCGTCCATGAAAACTGCCCCGGTATCCCGGCAGGCTCCACTGCTGCAGGCAAAGAAGCAATGGGCGCTTTCCGGTTTCCTAAGATTCATCTTGCTCCCGGTGAAGAGGCAGAATATATCCTGCTCCTCGGAGTGGAAGACAGCGAAGAGGACATTAGCCGTATTTTTGAAAAATACAATACCCCGGATAAGGTCCGGAATGCCCTTGAAGCAACGAAATCATGGTGGAAAGAAAAAGTCAACACAGGATTTCATACCGGAGACGCTGATTTTGACCGGTTAATGAAATGGATCTGTTTCCAGCCGTTTCTCCGGCGTCTGTTCGGATGCTCCTTCCTGCCACATCACGATTACGGAAGAGGCGGACGGGGATGGCGGGATCTCTGGCAGGACTGTCTCTCACTCCTTCTCATGGATCCCGGCGGAGTCGGACAGATGATAGAAAAAAACTTCGGCGGAGTGCGGATCGACGGAACCAACGCAACGATCATCGGAGACGGAGACGGAAATTTTATCGCGGACCGCAACGGAATCGCACGGGTGTGGATGGATCACGCGCTCTGGCCGCAGATGACTACAAAACTCTATATCGACCAGACCGGGGATATCGATATCCTGAACAGACAGGCCTCTTATTTTAAGGATGCTCAGGCAGACAGAGGAACACAGATCGATGCCCTGTGGGACGCCGGGCAGGGCAGCCTGCTGCGCACAGAGGACAATGATATTTACACCGGAACCATACTGGAACATCTTCTGATCCAGCAGCTGACCACCTTTTACGAGGTCGGTGACCACAACATTTACCGTCTGCGGGGAGCTGACTGGAACGATGCTCTGGATATGGCTCCCGAACACGGAGAAAGCGTTGCTTTTACCTGCGCCTATGCAGGAAATCTCCGTGAACTCGCCTCAATGATCCGGCTTCTTGACCACCGCTCTCCTGGAGCCGAAGCAGAGCTGATCGAAGAACTGCGTATTCTGCTCAATGACGATACCGAATTATTTGAGAACACAGAGGCCAAAAAGGAATTGCTCGCAAGTTATACCCAAAGCTGCCGACACCGGGTCAGCGGCAGACGCATTACCGTCCGCCTGTCCGAGCTGGCGGGAAATCTGGAGCGCAAGGCCGACTGGCTCACAGGATATCTCCAGAATCACGAATGGATCGATGGAGGAGCGGATGAAGGGTGGTTTAACAGCTATTACGATGATCATGGCCGTGCAGTGGAAGGATTTTTTCCGAATGAGGTGCGCATGATGCTTACAGGGCAGGTCTTCTCCATTATGGGAAACGTCGCTTCTGAACAGCAGATCCGCAGGATCGTAAACAGCGCAGACCACTATCTCTACCGAAAAGAGATCGGCGGCTACCGGCTGAACACAAATTTCCATGAACTCAAGTTTGACATGGGCCGTATGTTCGGCTTTGCATACGGCGAAAAAGAAAATGGAGCCGTATTCTCACATATGACAGTAATGTATGCCAATGCACTGTACCGCCGCGGCTTTGCGAAAGAAGGATGGAAGGCGCTGAAAACACTGGCAGATACCGCGCTGGACTTTGACACCAGCCGTATCTATCCGGGGATTCCGGAATATTTCCGTTCCGACGGCCGCGGTATGTATCACTATCTGACCGGAGCTGCAAGCTGGTTCATGATGACCATGATCACCCAGGTCTTCGGCGTCCGGGGACAGGCAGGCGATCTCATCCTTGCACCCCAGCTTATGTCCGAGCAGTTCGACGAGCAGGGGAAGGCATCTGTCAGCCTTGTTTTCGCCGGGAAGAACCTTGAAATTATCTATGAAAATCCGGATCGGAAAGACAGCGGAACGTACACCGTATTCTCGGCTGTCTGCGAAGGACAGCAACTTCCGACAGACGACCTCGGACACGTTATTATCACACGCAGAATACTGGATACGCTTTCGGGTGATTGTCACCGCGTAATTGTAAAACTCATTTAAAACCAACTGAAAGGACAGGAATAAACTTATGAAATATGGATATTTTGACGATAAAGAACGGGAATATGTGATTGACCGTCCGGACACTCCCTCCCCCTGGGTAAATTATCTGGGATCACCGGAGTACGGAGCGATCATCTCAAACAATGCAGGCGGATACAGTTTTGCCAGATCAGGTGCAAACGGACGTATTCTCCGGTATATCTTCAACCAGTTTGACCAGCCGGGGCGCTATATTTATATCCGGGACAATGCATCCGGCGATTACTGGTCCGCCTCATGGCAGCCGGTGGGAAAGGATACCGAAGAATATCAGAGCAGATGCTGCCACGGTATGGGTTATACAAGAATGCTCGCAGACTACAGCGGCATACACTCTGAAGCGGACTACTATGTTCCGCTTGGGAAATCCTATGAAGTATGGGCGCTTTCCGTGACCAACGAATCGGACCGCGCGCGCGAGCTTACCCTTACAGGATACGCAGAGTTCACAAACCACAGCAATTACGAACAGGATCAGGTAAATCTCCAGTATTCCCTGTTCATTACCCGCACATTATTCGAGAAGAACCGGATCATCCAGCAGATCCACGGCAACCTCGATGCACTGAGAGAGGATGAAGAAGTAGACGATAAAAAGGTAACCGAGCGCTTCTTCGGTCTTGCGGGAGCAGAAGTCTCCTCCTACTGCGGAGATAAGGATGCTTTTCTCGGGAAATACCACGGATACGGTAATCCACAGGGCGTGATCTCCGCTGATCTGGGAAATGTGACCAGCTACAATGAGAACTCCTGCGGCGCTCTCTCCTGTACGGTCACTCTGGCTCCCGGCGAGTCCAGAACCGTGCTCTTCCTTCTCGGTATGAAGCCTTCCACGGAAGCAGCAGCTATAATAGAGTCCTATGAAGATCCGGCCGGACAGGTCAGACAGGAAATCGATGCGCTGAAAACAGACTGGTATGCAAAGCTGGATCATCTGAAGATCAGTACCCCGGATCCTGCCTTCAATACTATGATCAACACATGGAATGCATACAACTGTTTCATCACCTTTGTCTGGTCAAGAGCCGCATCCTTTGTTTACTGCGGACTCCGAAACGGCTACGGCTACCGGGATACTGTACAGGATATTCAGGGTATCATCCATCTCGCCCCTGAGATGGCATATGAGAAGATCCGCTTCATGCTCTCGGCACAGGTAGATAACGGCGGCGGTCTTCCTCTTGTAAAATTTACCCACAATCCGGGGCATGAGGATACACCGGATGACGCCTCCTATGTCCGGGAGACAGGACATCCCGCCTACCGCGCGGATGACGCCCTCTGGCTGTTCCCGACCGTTTACAAATACATTGCAGAAACCGGAAATACCGCATTTCTCGATGAAGTCATCCCCTTTGCCAATAAAGGCGAGGGAAGCGTTTATGACCATCTGAAGCGCGCCGTACAGTTTTCCTTTGACCATCTGGGTCCCCACGGTATGCCTGCCGGATTATATGCGGACTGGAATGACTGCCTCCGCCTCGGAGCAGAGGGAGAATCTTCCTTTGTCGCACTGCAGTTCTATTATGCAATGACTATATTAAAGAAATTTGCCGTCTACAAACAGGACAGCGAATACGTCACTTATCTCGAGGAGAAACAGGAAGAAATCGGTCAGAAGATCCAGAAGCTGTGCTGGGATAATGACCGTTTCATACGCGGCTACACTGAGAAAGGGGAGCGGATCGGCGCGGCGGCGGCCCCGGAGGCAAACATGTGGCTGAATCCGCAGAGCTGGGCCGTCATCAGTGGTCTTGCATCCAAAGAGCAGGCTGACGCCGCCCTGGAAAATGTATATCAGAGACTCAATACCGCGTACGGCGCCATCCTGATGGATCCGCCTTACCACGCGCACGCATTTGACGGTGCACTTGCCGTGATCTACAATCAGGGGACAAAAGAAAATTCCGGTATCTTCTCCCAGTCCCAGGGCTGGCTGATCCTCGCGGAGGCTCTCAGCGGCCATGGAAACCGTGCATTCGAATACTTTACGGAGAATGCGCCGGCAGCACAGAACGACCGGGCAGAAATCCGCCATCTTGAACCTTACTGCTACGGGCAGTTTACGGAGGGACCGGCCAGCAGTCATTTCGGCCGCTCCCACGTACACTGGCTGACAGGTACTGCTTCCACCGTGATGGTGGGATGCGTGGAAGGAATCCTGGGACTCCGGCCGGATCTGGGCGGAATCCGGATCGCGCCGGCAGTACCCGAAAGCTGGAATTCTTTTGAGATAGATAAAGATTTCCGCGGGAAACATCTCCACATCCGGGTCGAAAATCCAGAACACCGTGAATCCGGCTGCAGGAGTGTGACTCTGAACGGGAAAGCACTGCCTGACAATTACATACCTGAAGAACTGCTCACAGAGAATAATGAAATTCTCCTAACAATGTAATCACCGAAAGTGCCAAAAGGCACATTCCGGGATTGTAAGCGGTCGCCAAGGTCTCGGGCAAGCCCGGACTTTGGCTCGTCGCCATCGCAAATAAACACGGGATACGGTCAAAACGCTGACTGTATCCCGTGTTCTTTTTTCAGGAATTCTGTTTATCAGGCGCTCCATCGGCACCATCGTCCGGATGCAGAGACCCGGATTCGATATCCCACTGAACCATATAGTACTCGTCGCGGTATTTCTTCGGGGTCATTCCGACCACTTCACGGAACTGCTGTATAAAATGGCTTTGGGAGGAAAAAGAAAGCCTGTTTGCTATTTCTATCATAGAATAATCGCTGAACCTGAGTAAATTTTTTGCCATATCTATCTTCTGGCTGCGTATATAAGCACTTACAGATACCCCTGTTTCTTTCTTAAACAGACGGGACAGATACCCTGAAGAAACCCCCAGTTCATCTGCCAGATCCTCGATCGTAATCCGCTCTTTGATATGCGAATATATATATTCCTTGCACGCATTGATGTGCTTTGAATTTGTATCACTTCGGGAATACTTACGCATTTTCTCCGCATAATCCATGACCATCTCATCATGCAGCCTGTGAACTTCTTCTTCGGTATGAATATCATCCAGCTTCTGGATATAAAAATCGCTCAGCCGGAACGCCTGCTCCAGCTCCATGCCGTTCTGTCTGCAAAGTCGTGTGATCATCGCTGTCGTGATCACAAAATGATATTTCAGATTGACCACCGGATCCCTTGAGAGGACACCGACCCCCTCCCCCTCCACAAACCGTCCCTGCTCACAGTTTTGTTTGACCTTATCAACATCTCCTGCTGCCACCGCTCGGTAGAACAGGAATTCTTCCGTCGGCTCACGGTGTTCAATTTCATCTATATCATCATCCGCTTCTAGTAAAAACCACTCATTTTTGTAACTCATAAATCTGCCCCTTTTCTGTCACCAGTACTGTTACATCGGATTCCTATTTTATATTATCATATTCCGGTCGGGCATACCAGAAAAATAGACATATTCTTAATCATCCCGTCATTTCTAAAAAAGATATGAAAGAATACCATACAACCGAAAAGTATGATAAGGTAAAAATAATATAACTATTACACTTCAAAAAGGAGAATAACTATGCCGAACTTTACATACAATGCGATCAAAGCTTCATTTATAAAGCTTTTAAGCGAACGCCCGCTGTCCCAGATCAAAGTGAAAGACATTGTAGCTGACTGCGGAGTCAACCGGAATACATTCTACTATTATTTCCATGATATTCCTTCTCTGATCGAAGATATGGTGACGGAGGAAGCTGAATACATCATACAGAAATACCCGTCCGCCGATACGATCGAGGACTTTTTTGAAACCGTCATCAATTATGTACTAGAGAAGAAAACCATGTTTCTGCACATCTACAACTCTGTAAACAGGGAGCTGTTTGAGCAGTATCTATGGCAGGTATGCGAACGGGTCGTAACCCTTTATGTAGATTCCGTGCTGAACGGGCGTCAGATACGCCCGGAGGACAGGCGCATCATAGTCCAGTACCTCAAAGCATTAAGTTTCGGGATTGCATCCGCATGGCTTCAGTCCGGCCTTACAGAAGAGATCCGCTCCACATTTGAACGTATCTATCAACTGAAAAAAGGAACTGTGGAGGAAATGATCCGCAGATTTGAGACGGAATAGTTTATCTGTACAGTAAACCTGTCAGCAGGTTTCATACAGACATTTGAGGCTCTTTGTCTGGTTTTCAGGCACAGAGCCTCAAATGTCTGTATGAAACCGCCGCCGGTCATGCTATCTTTCTGTAAGTAAAATAACCAGAAAGAAGGAATTATATGATCAAAAACGAGTGGAAAAGCCTGCTGAAAAATAAAATTCTCCTTGTTGTCCTGATCGCAATTATTGCGATTCCTTTTATTTATGCAGGTCTGTTTCTGAAATCTATGTGGGACCCGTACGGAAATCTCGACAAGCTCCCGGTTGCCGTTGTAAATGAAGACCGGCCGGTGGAATACGAAGGAAATACTCTGTGTATAGGAGATGACCTTACAGAAGCACTGAAAGATAATAACTCTCTCGACTTTCATTTTATGGACAGTGAAAAAGCCGAAGAAGGTCTGGAAAACGGGACGTGGTATATGGTGATCACGATTCCGGAAGATTTTTCCCGCAGCGCGGCAACTCTTCTGGACGACGAGCCCCGGAAAATGGAGCTGAAATACGCAACGAACCCGGGCACCAATTATATTGCCTCCAAAATGAGCGAAACTGCCCTGCTCCGCATCCGCGACGAGGTCGCTTCTCAGGTTACAGAGACTTACACCGCCATCGTCTTTGACCGGATCGCACAGGCCGGCAGCGGACTTTCAAAAGCCGCGGACGGCTCGATGCAATTATCAGACGGGATTAACGACGCCTCCGGCGGCAGTGTGACAATTACGAAAAACCTGAGAAAGCTTGCAGACAGCACGCTGATATTTTCCGATGGAGCCGACACTCTGACGGAAGGGCTGAAGGAATATACAGACGGAGTCAGCCGGGTCGATACCGGTGCGTCACAGTTAAAAAAAGGAACCGGCTCTCTTACCGCCTCTCTGCCCGCGCTGACCGACGGTGTCTGTACATTAAATAATGGTGTAAAAACCTATACCAGCGGAGTAGATGCGCTAAATTCAAATTCTCCGCAACTGCTGACAGGGGCGCAGGATCTTGAAACAGGAGCCCAAAGCCTAGCCCAGGGACTGGATACTCTGCAGACCGGCACGGACCGGTACGTCAGCGCAGTCAATACATTTACCCGGAGTGCAGTTCTTTATGCACAGGGGACAGAACAGCTCGCACAGGGTGCAGGGCAGCTGGAACCACTGGAAAATCTGGATCAGGCAGCTTCCGCGATCTCCCGGCTTAACGCATCTGTCTCTGACGGAGATTCTTCTCTCAAAAACAGCGCCGAGGGCTTAAGCGATGATCTTAACGGCCTGTACACCAGGATGCAGCAGCTTTCGGAACATGCATCCGTCATCAGCAGCACTTCCCCGATGCTGGAAGAGTCTGCCGGTGCCCTGCGGTCTGCATCCGGCACGCTCTCAGATACAGCTTCGCAGATAAGTGCTGCAAAAGACTCTGTTTCTGCCGCTGCAGACAGCAGCATCTCGCTTGTGACATCCTGTGCGGCTGACGGAAATGACAGGATCAGTACTGCCAACGGACAGCTTCGGGGCGCAAAGGATACCTTGACGTCGTCTGCCTCTTCTCTGGAAGCAGTCTATGGGGAACTGGCTGAAAATGATTCGGTTTCGGAGAACACTCTCTCTTCACTTCGACAGATAATCGATTCTCTTGGCTCTTCCGCCGGAAGTATTCAGGAGGTTTCCGATATTGAAACAGATGATTATACTGTCAGGGCACAGCAGATATCCGATACCGCTGCCTCCGGGCTTAGTTCTCTGGACGAAGCGCTGGATACTGCGGCCGGCCGGCTTAATGATACTGCGGCCGGACTGGAAGAGAATGCCGGCTCCATCCCGGACATCTCTGCAGATAACTTTCAGGATCTGACCGAAAGCGCCGGTGTATTGTGTGATGAGGCCCGCCAGCTGTCTGCCGGAACAGCGGCCGTCTCAGACGCATTGACCGATCTTGAGACACAGACTGAAATTTTCCCGGCGGCTGCCGAAGGGATCAAAGAACTTAACACAGGATTCGATACTCTCCTTTCCAACAACGACGCTCTTCTGGGCGGGGCTGACAGTCTCCGCGCAGCCGGAACCGATGTGACCGGCGGAATCGGCAGCGTCCGCTCCGGAGGGCTTACAGTCTCCGAGGGCATTCAGGTGCTGGGAAACGGTATCCGCACTTATACCGGCGGCGTATCCGCACTTGCAGATAACAGTCCTGCACTGACAGACGGTACTGAAAAACTGGCTGACGGCGCGGGTACGCTCTGTTCGGGAGCCGGACAGCTTTCCGATGGAATCGACGTACTGGCAGAAGGAACTGCCTCGCTGGTCAAAAACAATGACAGCTTGAATAACGGCGCGGCGCTTCTCGCAGACGGAGCCGGTCAGCTCTGTGACGGCGCTTCCCGGCTTTATGACGGTTCTAAGGAACTGGATGAAGGGATGGCACAGCTGCAAGACGGCGCTGATGTTCTTGCAGTCAGTCTGTCCGAAGGAGCGGATGAGGCCGCCGGCACGACCGCAGACGAAGATACAATCCATATGTTTGCCTCTCCGGTAAATGCAGATGAGACACAGATTACAACAGTAGAAAATAACGGTCATGCCATGGCGCCGTACATGATGTCTGTAGGACTGTGGGTGGGATGTCTGGCTTTCTGCCTTATGTATCCGTTGACAAAATATAACGGAAAACTGAAATCCGGACTTGCCTGGTGGGCCGGCAAAGCGTCCGTTCTCTATCCGGTGGCAGTCCTGCAGGGACTTATGCTGATCTGGCTGCTTCATGTGATTGACGGTTTCACTCCGGCAAAAATGGCTGAGACAGTACTGTTTGCCTGTCTTACTGCCACAGCATTTACATCTATCATGTACTTTTTCAATATTACGCTCGGAAAAGTCGGAAGTTTTCTCATGCTGATCTTTATGGTCGTGCAGCTCTCCGGTTCCGCCGGCACTTATCCGGTTGAGATTTCACCGGCATTTGTCGCTGACATCCATGCTTATCTGCCGTTTACTTATACTGTGGATGCATTTAGAAGTACGATCAGCGGCGGAGGAAGCATACGGGATTCCGTGATCCTGCTCTCCCTGCTGACCGTTGTATTTACCGGACTTACGATCCTGCAGTTTCAACGTATGTCTCACCGGCGCAAAAACAGCCAGCCGCTTTTCATCGACTGGCTGGAAGAAAAAGGACTGGCATAAGAAAATGATTTATTTGGCTGCCTCTGCCATGGATCTTACATATTCAGCCACATAAGGCACGCAGTCTCTTCCGTGAGCGCCGCACAGCTTCACGATCGCGCTTCCTACAATGACGCCGTCAGCATGCCGGCACATTTCTGCCGCCTGCTCCGGCGTCGATATTCCGAAGCCCACCGCACACGGAATATCTTTCGCCTCTTTTACAAGTCTCACCATCTCACCGATATCTGTTGTAATCTCACTTCTTGTTCCCGTAACTCCCAGCGAGGAAACACAGTACACAAATCCGGACGCTTTCTCTGCGATCATGCGGATACGTTCATGAGAAGTCGGCGCGATCAGGGAGATCAGTTCGATGCCGTACTCCCTGCAGACGGAGTCGAACTCTTCTTTTTCTTCAAAAGGCACGTCCGGAAGGATCAGTCCGTCCATCCCCGTCTCTTTCATTCTCTTTACAAAGCGCTCGGTTCCGTATGAAAATACTACATTGGCATAAGTCATAAACACGAGGGGAATCCGGGAATTCTTCCGGATCTTTTCTACTGTCTCAAATACTTTATCCGTAGTTACGCCGCCGCTTAATGCCCTCAGGTTTGCCGCCTGTATCACCGGCCCTTCCGCCGTGGGATCCGAGAACGGGATTCCCAGCTCTATGATGGCCGCCCCTTCTTTCTCCATTGCATAGACAAGCTGCTCCGTTGTCTCAAGATCCGGATCCCCGCACGTGATAAACGGAATAAATGCTTTCTTTCCCTGAAATGCTTCCTGTATCCTACTCATAAATATCCTCCCCTCTGTATCTTGCGATGGCGGCACAGTCTTTGTCGCCCCTTCCCGAAATGTTGATCACCATGATCTGATCCTTTCCCATCTGCGGCGCCAGTTTTCTTGCATAAGCCACCGCGTGGGCGCTCTCGATAGCGGGAATGATTCCCTCTGTCCGCGCCAGATATTCAAATGCATCCACTGCCTCGTCGTCTGTCACAGCCACATATTCCGCCCTGCCTCTGTCGTACAGATCCGCGTGCTCCGGTCCGATGCCCGGATAGTCCAGCCCTGCGGAAATCGAATACACCGGCGCGATCTGCCCGAACTCATCCTGACAGAAATAAGATTTCATGCCGTGGAAGATACCAAGCTTTCCGGTGGCGATGGTGGCAGCCGTCTCCGCCGTGTTGACGCCTCTTCCTGCCGCCTCACAGCCGATCAGCCGCACACTCTCGTCTTCAATAAAATGATAGAACGCACCGATGGCATTGGAGCCGCCTCCCACACAGGCGAGAACCGCATCCGGGAGTTTTCCTTCTTTCTCCATCAGCTGCTCTTTGATTTCTTTTGAAATGACCGCCTGAAAATCTCTCACAATCTCAGGGAAGGGATGAGGGCCCATACAGGATCCCAGTACATAGTGGGTATCCTCGATTCTCCTCGTCCACTCTCTCATTGTCTCGGACACGGCGTCTTTCAGCGTGGCTGTTCCGGTCGTAACCGCGTGGACCTGCGCCCCGAGAAGGCGCATCCGGTAGACATTGAGCGCCTGCCGCTTCGTATCCTCCTCACCCATGAACACTTCACATTCCATGCCCATAAGAGCTGCTGCCGTAGCGGTTGCGACCCCGTGCTGCCCTGCTCCTGTCTCCGCTATTACTCTTGTCTTCCCCATCTTCTTCGCAAGGAGCACCTGCCCGAGCACGTTATTGATCTTATGCGCCCCTGTGTGATTCAAATCCTCACGCTTCAGATAGATCTTCGCTCCGCCCAGATCCTCGGTCATCCGTCCAGCATAATATAAACGGGACGGCCTTCCCGCATATTCATTGAGAAGCTGTGTCAGCTCCTCATTGAACTGCTTATCATTTTTATAATAGTTATATGCTTCCTCTAATTCATTCACCGCATTCATCAGCGTCTCAGGTATATACTGTCCGCCGTGAATGCCGTATCTTCCTTTCTTCATATCGTAATACTCCTTACCGCAGCCACTGCTGCCAATATTTTTTCCCTGTCTTTCTTTCCTGAACTCTCCACCGAACTGCTCAGATCCACTGCATAGGGATGATACTTTCTGACCGCTTCCGGGATATTTCCGGCGTCCAGACCGCCTGCCAGAATGTACGGCCTTTTCTTCCAGTACCGGAGAAGTTCCCAGTCAAAGGCTGCCCCGGTGCCGCCTTTTCCGTGATCCAGAAGCACCAGATCCGCACTGCTCTTCTCCGCCGCCTCAAGATCAGAAAGATTTTGTATTGAAAACGCCTTGATCAGCGGTTTATCGGTCATATCCCGCAGCCGTGCGATATAGGTCTCATCCTCGCTTCCATGAAGCTGCGCCGCATCGATGACGCCGTCATTTAAAAGCTCTGCAATCAACTCCGGCACAGCATTTACAAAGACTCCCACCGGACAGATCTGCTCCGATAACCGCTGTCTCAGCCTTGCAAGCTGCGTGACCGTGACATTTCTCCTGCTCGCCGGCACTCCGATGACGAAACCGCAGTAATCCGGCCGCGCCTCATTGACATAGCCGATATCCTCCATATGGCTTAAGCCGCAGATCTTAATTCCCGTTTTCCTGTCTGTCTTTCCTGCCGTCATCTTCCCGCATCCTCCTGCATGAGGGCTCTAAGCGCCGCCTGCCGGTCAGGAGAACGCATGAGCATCTCGCCGATCAGTACCGCGTCTGTGCCGTTTTCATAGAGAGCTTTCATATCTTCAGGCCCTCGGATGCCGCTCTCGGAGACGAACACTGTATCCTCTCCCGCCAGCCGTCTCAGCTGGGCGCTGTGGCTGATATCCACAGAGAAATCTTTCAGATCCCTGTTGTTCACTCCGATAATCCGGGCGCCCGCCTGTTTCGCCCGCTCGATCTCACCGGCGTCATGGGCTTCCACAAGGGCCGACATATGAAGTTCCTCCGTCAGCCGGTGATACGCTCTCAGCTCACCATCATCCAGTACAGAGCAGATCAGGAGCACCGCGGAGGCTCCCAGCGCCTTTGCCTGCCAGATCATATATTCACTGCAGGTAAAATCTTTTCGAAGTACCGGAATGGATACGTTCTCCGCAATCTCCTCCAGATACACATCGCTGCCCAGAAACCAGTACGGTTCTGTCAGACAGGAGATTGCCGAAGCGCCCGCCGCTTCATAATCTTTTGCAATGTCCATGTAAGGGAAATCCTCTGCAATGATCCCTTTGGATGGGGACGCCTTTTTCACCTCGCAGATAAAGGACATCCCCGGCTGGCGGAGCGCCCGCTCAAAAGCCGGCACCGCATCTGTCTGTTCTTCCCGGAGCACAGCCTCCGCCATACATCTCATCTCAGCCGGCGGGATCTGTTTTTCCTGTTCCCGGATCCGCTCCCTCGTCCTCTCCGTGATCGTCTCTAATATATTCATTTTCTGCTCTCCTTAATAAACTCCTCCAGCTTCTTCATTGCAAGTCCGTCGTCAATGAGCTGCTCTGCTTTTCGCACGCCCTCTTCGATGGATGCCGCTTTGCCCGCAATATAGATCGCCGCCCCCGCATTCAGGCACACAGCGCAGCGCTTTGCCCCGCGCTCTTTCCCAGAGAGAATGTCTCTCGTAATCTGCGCATTTTCCTCCGGCGTGCCTCCTGTAAGTTCTGACTTCTCGCACCGTGTATACCCGAACTGCTCCGGTGTGATCTCATAGGACTGGAACCATCCGTCCCTGATCTCACAGATAGATGTGGGCGCGCTCATGGAGATCTCATCCAGCTTATCCTGTCCGTAGACGACCATGCCGCGGACAACGCCCAGCTTTGCCATAACCTGTGCCAGCGGCTCTACCAGCTCCTGCTCGTAAACTCCCATCAGCTCCATGTTGGCTCCCGCCGGATTGGACAGCGGTCCTAAAATATTGAATACTGTACGGATTCCCAGTTCCTTCCGGATAGGCGCCACATACTTCATGGCAATGTGATAGTTCTGTGCAAACAGGAAACAGATGTTGATCTTCTTCAGGAGCTCGGCGCTCTTCTCCGGCGGAAGATCGATCTTTACGCCCAGCGCCTCCAGCACATCCGCTGCCCCTGACTTGGAAGACGCCGCCCGGTTGCCGTGCTTTGCCACCGGGACGCCCGCCGCCGCGATGACCATGGACGCCGTAGTGGAGATATTAAAGGAGTTGGCCCCGTCTCCGCCCGTCCCTACGATCTCCAGCACATTCATATTGTGGAGCAGCTTGACACAGTGGGAACGCATTCCCGCAGCAGACGCCGTGATCTCGTCGATCGTCTCTCCTTTCATGGACAATGCGGTAAGGTAAGCGGATTTCTGCACATCCGTCGCCTTTCCTTCCATGATCTCATCCATAACCTGTTCCGCCTCTTCGTATGTCAGGTCCTGTTTCTGTGAAAGTTTGATAATTGCCTCTTTAATCATATCTTTAATCCTCCTATAGCTGTCTGATTAGTTATATTTTACTTTGCCGCTGCCAGAAAGTTCCGTATCATCGCAGGTCCGTCCGGCGTCATCACCGATTCGGGGTGGAACTGCAGTCCGTAAACAGGATATTTTCTGTGCCGCATGGCCATGATCTCTCCGTCATCGCTGCGCGCTGTCACTTCCAGTTCTTCCGGGAGCGTACTCTCCTGCACGGAGAGGGAATGATATCTTGCCACCTGCACCGGCCTCTTTATCCCTCTAAATATAATGTCGTCCGCCACGTCCGTCAGAAGGGAAGTCTTGCCGTGCATCAGCTTTGACGCATGAGTGACCTTCGCACCGAATGCCTCTCCGATCGCCTGATGTCCGAGACACACACCAAGGATCGGGATCCTGTCCTTCAGCTGACGGATCAATTCGATACAGACGCCTGCATCCGAAGGTTTTCCCGGGCCGGGGGAAATGACGATGGCGTCCGGCTTCATTGCAAGCGCCTCCTCCGGTGTGATCCTGTCATTTCTCACCAGACTTACATCCGGATCTTCCACTGCGAGGAACTGATACAGGTTATAAACAAAACTGTCGTAATTATCGATCAAAAGTATCATGCCAGTCCTCCTTTCGCCATATGCAGCGCCTTGATCACTGCCCCGGCCTTATTTCTGCACTCATTAAATTCATTTTCCGGGACACTGTCCGCCACGATCCCGGCTCCGGACTGCACACAGATACGTCCGTTTTTCTTATAAGCCAGCCTGATCGAAATGCAGGTGTCTATATTTCCCGCAAAGTCCAGATATCCGACTGCCCCGCCGTAGATTCCTCTCTTGCTGTGCTCCAGCTCTGCGATGATCTCACAGGCCCGGATCTTCGGCGCCCCGGAAAGTGTGCCGGCCGGCAGGATCGCGTCGATAACGTCCACACCGTCCTTCTCCGGCCTGATCCCTCCCGAGACAGTGGAACCGATGTGCATCACATGGGAAAATCTCTGGATCTCCATATATTTTTCTACGTGTACGGTTCCCGGTTTACTGATCTTCCCGATATCATTTCTTCCAAGATCTACCAGCATGTTGTGTTCTGCCAGCTCTTTCTCGTCGCTTAGGAGCTCCCTTTCCAGCTGCCGGTCTTCCTCTTCCGTCTTTCCCCTCGGTCTTGTGCCCGCAAGGGGAAATGTATACAGACGTCCGTTCTCCAGTCTTGCCAGCGTCTCGGGAGACGCCCCGGCCACCTCGATGTCGTCACTGGAGAAGTAGAACATATAGGGCGACGGATTCGTTGTCCTTAAGACCCGGTACGTATCAAACAGACTGCCCTTCGCCTTTGCCGTCATGGGATTGGAAAGTACCACCTGAAATATATCTCCGTCCCTGATATATTCTTTCGCTTTCTCCACCATTTTGCAGTATGTCTCCTGATCTGCCTCCGGCTTTGGCTCTTCCAGTTCCAGAGGCCGGAAATCCGCTTTTGCTCCGCTCTTTATAAGCCGCTCCATATCGTCCAGTTCTTGTAACGCTTTTCCGTAGTTCTCCTCCGGATCACCTGTAAGGCTGACGCCGGTTATAAGGATCAGCTTCTGTCTGTAATTGTCAAACACGATCACTTTGTCGAAAAGCATCAGATCCATATCCCGCAATTCCTGTCCGTTTTCCCCATCCTGTTTCCGGTTTAATACACTTTTCAACGACGGTTCCGCATATTTCATATAATCGTAGGAAAAGTATCCCACAAGACCTCCGGTAAAAGGCGGCATCCCATCCATCACCGGACTTCTGTAATCTTCCAGTATCTTCCGTAGCACCTCGCCCGGATGATCCGTATCAAACTCCCGCCGGCTTTTCTCTTCTTCCTCACCGCCTTCCGTGATGATCACATGACCGTCCGTACATATGATCTCCATTGTAGGAGCGTACCCGAGGAAGGAATATCTTCCCCACCGCTGTTTGTCCTCCGCGCTTTCCAGCAGATAACAGTGCCGGCTCGCCGCACGGAGCGTACGCATGACTTCCACAGGGGTGAATGCATCTGCATACAGTTCCCTGCTCACGGGAACTCTTTTATACTTCCCGGCATCTGCATAGGATCGCAATGTTTCAAGCATATTTTTCATCTGGTCTCCTCCTTTTGACTGTGCTGCTATTAATTACTGGATTGCTGCTGTTCACTGCCGGAGATAAAGTAATTGTTCAGCCCGCGCTATTCGCTGTCCGTCGCCCGTCAAATGACTGCTCGTGCAAGCACGGCAGTCGCTTGCCGGGCTTATCGCACAAAAAAAGTCCCTGACAGAATATAATTATTCTGTCAAGGACGGTAAATTCATCAAATATAATTTCCGCGGTGCCACCTTGATTCACGGTTTCCCCGTGCGCTCTGCGAGATACCAGCATATCCCCGGCAACTGACGTATGCCCACACGTCGCAGAATACTCAGGATCATCTCCCTTTGACTGCGCCCTCCGCGGTCCATTTGGTAAACTGCATCTCGGCCCGGCTCTCACCCACCCGGACTCTCTGTGCGCGCATGAATACTTTGATCTCCGCATCAACGGTTTGAAATATTTCGTTTTGTGCATCTTACCACCGGATGGCCGGAGCTGTCAAGGAATTTTAGAAATTTTTTCAACAGTTCAGTCATCTGATGGCGCGGGCTGAACTTGCTGCATTATTTCACGCATCCACTCCTCTGTTTCCTGCCCGTCTTTGCTGTTCACATACACCGGCCCGTCCTCTGTCATGATCTCCAGAACAGGCGTATATCCGACGTACAGGTACATCCGGCATCTTCCCGTATTTTCTCCTTTGAACCTGCCCATCATCTTATGCTGATCTGCACCGCCGTTGATTCTCCGGTAATCATCATCCGGAAGGCTGTCCAGCAGTTCCACGCCCGTGATGTCGTCATAGGCGATGTCGTAATCCGAATATCCCGATGTAATCTCTACCTGAGTATCGGACGTATTCAGTTCAATCGGAACAAAGTCAATCTTCCACATCTCGACGCACCCCCATACCAGACATACAGCCACAAACACAATAGCCAGAAACATAAAAATCTTCCCCGCAGGTTTCGCCATATTTGTCGTGTAGTTCCATGAACACGCCCAGTCCTGGACCATCAGACGCTTGTCATTTGGATTGCTGTACCAGCCGTTCTTCCAGTACACATCGTCGTCAATGTACAGCGGCCGTTCATTTTTCTGAAGCAGTTTTTCTTTCCGGCTACGCATATAGAAGAATCCGCCAATCAAAAAGACGCCCGGTATGGTCTCCATAATGCAGTAGATCACAAGCACACCCGTACTGATCCATCCGTTCCCATCGATACCGGACACCACAAGGAGATACGCCGCCGCATTAAACAGACTGCTCCCGGCCAGCGCCCAGGACCATACATTTTTCTGCATCCGGTTGACTTCCACATTCAGACCGGAATCCTCACTGTACACTTTATTGCGCATCCTTAGTATGGCAATATGCAGGATACCGAATGTAAGACTGACAAGAATCCCCGTAACCAGGAAAATCCAGCCGTCATCGGACGTCATCAGATAATGTCTGATATCCGCATCGATGCATGGCATCAGAATCAGCAGACAGAAAAGCAGATGCCACCACGGAGACAGTCCCATTCGGCCGGACTGCACCGCCGCTTTCGTATCCACTGCCATGATCCGGCTGCCGCTGCTCCCGATCCATCCTTTCTCCACTTTCATATCATACAGTTTCCGATGATTTCCATACAAAAGCACCATCGCTCCGATACAGAATTCCAGCAGCCATACTGACCATACGACCATAAAAACAGAGATGTACCAGAAACAGAATCCACAGATGGCAGTGCTGATTACCACATTTACTGCGTAGAATATCTTTGTATTTCTGTGATACCGCGCCATAAAGGCAGTGACTTCCTCACTCTCCGCCGCGCTCTGCGGCAGATGCACGCCCAGAAGCATCCCTTCAGAATACTTCCGCTTCATTCCGTAAACTGCATAGAAAATACCGATGACAACAAGGTCGATCAACGCAAACATGAGAAACATAAACATTGCCTACACCCCCATCTCCGCAAATGCATCTTCACACAGCCTCAGAAAGTCCTCCCGCTTCAGGCCTCGCAATTTTGCCTCGGCGCTCAAAAGCTCCAGCTCATCTTCCAGATGCTCCCTGTATCCGGCTTCCGCTGCTTCACCCATAGCCTGCGCCGGCTTAACAACAGCCCCTTTACGCCGGTCTGTCTCGATAAACCCTTCGGATTTCAGAAGCTGGTACGCTTTGCTCACCGTCATCGTATTGACACCCAGCTCCGATGCAAGCTGCCTTACCGTGGGCAGGTTCTCTCCCGGCGCCAGTTCTCCCCTGCCGATTCCCTTGACTATCTCGTTTCTGAGCTGGATATAAATGGGAATCTCACCCGACATATCGATCTTAAGTATCATACAGACTACCTCTTTTCTTCAAAACTCTTTCCGATCCCGTATCAAATGCGTCTTCTGCCTTTGTTGTTTTGTATTATATCATATAATACAATTAATACAATAGCTTTTTCCCGAATACCGTGCATTTTTTCACATAGTATGCTATCATAGTTGTTACCGGATTATGACTTCCGTACTCAGATGTCTGTCTATCTGACGGAAGATCAAATACATACAAAGGAGTTTTGTTTTATGAAAATGAATGAACTGAAGCTTGTCTATTTCAGTCCGACAGGCGCAACAAGAAAAGCAGTCATGGAAGCTGCCCGAAGCATTGACCTGAAATCCGTATCTTTCGATTTTTCTGTTTACAAAGAGAAGAAACCGACATTAAAGTTTGCTCATAATGATTTTGCCATCTTCGCGATCCCGGTGTATTACGGACGAGTGCCTGCGCTTTTCATGGAGTATCTCCAGAATATCTCAGGCGACAACACCCCCGCCGCTCTGATCGCTACGTACGGATGCCGCGAATACGAAGACGCTCTTCTGGAACTGAAGACAGAAGTGGAGAACCGCGGCTTTAAAGTCATCGGCGCTGCGGCATTTCCGGCAGAGCACTCCATCGTACCGACGATCGGCGCGAGAAGACCGAATAAAACAGATCTGAAGACCATAGCTGAATATGGCGTGGAACTTAACCGCAGGATCAGAAAGGAAGAATCCTTCGATCACATCAACATTCAGGTGCCCGGCAACACACCTTACAAGAAATATGGCAAAAACGTCCTCTTTCCGAAAGCAGATTCCAGTATGTGTACACTCTGCGGCGCCTGCGCCAAAGTCTGTCCGGCGGGCGCGATTCCGATAAAAGAGCCGAAAAAGACAGATACCAAAAAATGTATCGGCTGCATGAAATGCGTCCGTGTCTGCAAGCAGAACGCAAGAAGCGTCAACTCACTGAAAATGAAAGTAGCTGAAGGGAAACTTAAGAAAGTCTGCCAGAGCGATAAGGAAGCAGAGATTTTCCTGTAAACCGATACAACTGCCGCTCTACTCTCAATGCATTCTAACTTCTGTTTGCATTTTGAATACAGGTCTGCTAAAATAAACGTTATGAAAAATAATAGCAATGGCTGTTACTGGTAATGCAGGCAAGACCAAGATCAACAAGGAGCGCTTTACAGCTGTCCCTTTTGGCTTGGTCTTTTTATTTATCCTGAATACTCATCACAGCCGCAAAAAGGAGGAAATCATGGATTACAAAGCTTTAGCAGTTGAGATCATCCGCCTGATAGGGGGAACGGACAATATCCGTCAGCTCACCCACTGCGCAACACGTCTCAGATTTGAGTTTTATGACAAGAGCAAAGCCGACGCAAAGAAAATTGAATCGCTACCCGGAGTGATCAGCGTCGTAGACAAAGGAGGACAGTTCCAGATCGTCATCGGGAATGAAGTACAGACCGTCTTTCAGGCAATACGGTCTGAAATGAAAGACGCTCCGGATGATCAGAGCCACGAAGAAAATGACGGAGAAAAGCCCGGTATTATAAACCGGATCATCAGTGTGATCTCCACTACGTTCACACCTGTTATCCCCGCGCTGATCGGCGGTGGTATGATCAAAGCCGTACTGTCAATACTGGTACTTTTCAACCTCGTCAACGAATCAAGCTCAACTTATACCATTATAACATTTATATCTGACGCACCGTTTTATTTCATGCCGGTGCTTCTTGCATACGGAGCCGCAATGAAATTCAAATGCAGCCCGATTATGGCAATGACCATGGCATGTGCCCTGCTGCATCCGACCTGGTCCGGCATCGTAACAGCCGGGGAGGCTGTAACTTTCTTCGGCATTCCGGTCGTACTTGTGGACTATGCGTCATCCGTCATACCGATCATCCTAAGCGTATGGATCATGTCCTATGTGGAAAAATTCGCAGAGAAATACTCTCCTTCTGTCATTAAGTTTTTCCTGAAACCGCTGATCACCATGTTCATCTCGATCCCGATCGCTCTTTTGATCGTAGG
Source organism: uncultured Lachnoclostridium sp. (assembly GCA_946491795.1). GTDB lineage: Bacteria > Bacillota > Clostridia > Lachnospirales > Lachnospiraceae > Mediterraneibacter > Mediterraneibacter gallistercoris. The sequence continues at coordinate 36,731 of CAMLYF010000020.1, forward strand.
GCCTCTTGGCAACCTGCTCAATGATATCGTGCAGGCAGGCGCTGATTTCCTCAATGCCCATGTAAGCTGGCTGATCCCGATGCTTATGGGAGCCTTCCAGCCTTTCCTCACACTGACAGGTACGGCGTGGGCTATGACGCCGATCGCTACAAGCCAGATCTCAGCTCTCGGCTACGAAGTTGTAAACGGTCCGGGTATGCTGGCATCTAATATCGCACAGGGCGGCGCAACGCTTGCCGTTGCAGTCAAAGCAAAAGACAAAGAACTCAAGCAGCTTGCATCCTCTTCCGGATTCACTGCTGTAATGGGTATCACAGAGCCCTGTCTGTATGGTGTGCTCCTGAAATTAAAACGGCCCTTTGTCGCGTCCATGATCGGCGGTGCTGCAGGCGGTATCTACGCCGGAATCTCCGGTCTTGTCAGATATTCGTTTGTATCACCGGGCCTGACTGCTATTCCTGCATTTATCGGGGAAAATCCAATGAATGTAGTACACGCTGTTATAACGATCATCATCTCATTTGCAGCCGGATTCATAGCGGCATGGATTCTCGGATTCAAAGAAGACACGCCATCCGGATCCGATACCGCTTCACAGACGAATCTGCCCCTGCCGGGAGCGCACAATACGGCTGAGGCCGGTAATGCATCCGCTGAAAATAAACCTGCTGACGAGTTGCTTGCGTCTCCTGTTACAGGCCGTGCGGCATCCCTTTCCGAAGTCAGTGATGATGTATTTTCTCAGGAGATACTTGGAAAAGGCGCGGCGATCTTTCCATCTGAGGGAAAAGTATACGCCCCTGCCGACGGTACCATTACCGTATTCTTTGATACCGGACATGCCATCGGCATGCAGACGGAAAACGGCGCGGAAATTCTTATTCACGTGGGAATCGATACGGTTAACCTTCAGGGAAAATATTTTTCTCCGAAAGCAAAGGTCGGCGATCAGGTAAAAGCCGGCGATCTTCTTCTTGAATTTGATCTTGAAGCGATCAGAAAAGAGGGCTACGACACTGTTGTTCCGGTTATCGTGACCAATACTCCGGACTATAGTACAGTTGAGAATGTGCATAACGGACCGGTCAGCAGCGGAGAAAGTTTTTTAAAGCTTACACACATATAAGGAGGCATCACAATGCTGTATAAAAAACTCAAACCATTTCCGGACGGATTTCTGTGGGGAGCTTCCACATCCGCCTATCAGGTAGAAGGCGCTGTCAGCGAAGACGGGAAAAGTCCTTCCATCATCGACATGTATGAACACCCGGAGGGCGTCGCTGATTTTTCAGTTGCCAGCGACCATTACCACCGGTATAAAGAAGACATCGCCCTGTTTGCAGAATTGGGGCTGAAAGCATACCGTTTCTCTATCGCATGGACCCGCATCCTTCCGGATGGAACCGGAAAGATAAACGAAAAAGGGCTTGATTTTTACAGAAATGTAATCGCGGAATGCCGGAAATACAATATCGAACCCATTGTTACTATGTACCATTTTGACCTTCCATACTGTCTTGAGGAAAAAGGCGGATGGCTGAACCGCAGCACGATTGATGCATTTGAGGAATACGCAGAGGTTCTTTTTAGAAATTTCGGAAACTCCGTCAAATACTGGCTGACAATCAATGAACAGAATACCATGATCCTCCACCCGGGAGCGATCGGACTTCCAAAAGGCGGCAGGCTTCCCTCAAAAAAAGAATTATATCAGCAGAATCATCATATTATGCTGGCGCAGGCACGTGCAATCAAAAAATTTCATGAGATGGTACCCCGCGGCGGCATGATCGGACCGGCTCTGAATCTGACAGCCATGTATCCGGCCACCTGCAACCCGGAAGATGCAATAGCCGCCCACAACTGGGAAGTACTGCGCTGCTGGAATTTTGCCGATGTTCCGGTATTCGGTCAATATCATCCACTTGCATGGTCCTATATGGAAGACCGTGGAATTGCGCCGGAAATCCTGCCGGGAGATATGGAGATTTTAAAAGATACCAGACCGGATCTTATCGCCATGAATTATTATTCCACGGCGACCATTGCCGCCAGCAGGGGAGACTCATCCGATGTCGCTGCACGCGCCGGAGATCAGCAGATCATGCTGGGCGAACAGGGTGTCTACCGCCCTGCAGAGAATCAATATGTCGGGAAGACTGAATACGGCTGGGTTGTAGATCCTGTAGGATTCAGGTATACTCTGAGAAAGGTATATGAGAGATACCATCTTCCAATCCTGGTCACGGAAAACGGGATCGGCGCCCCTGACCGGCTGGAGCCTGACGGAAGCATACATGATCCGTACCGTATTGACTTCATAAATAAACATCTCCATCAGATGCGTCTTGCCATTACAGACGGGGTGGAAATGCTCGGATACTGCCCATGGGCTGCAATCGATGTTGTGAGCACACATCAGGGATACCGGAAACGATATGGTTTCATATATGTTGACAGGGATGAATTTGATTTGAAAGAACTCAGGCGATATAAAAAAGACAGCTATTTCTGGTACCAGAATGTGATCCGTGAAAACGGAAAAAATCTGTAAGAGAAGAAGACGCTCCGGCAGAAACGGTATATACAAAAAATGACTGCATTACTGCAGTCATTTTTTGTATATCATACTATTTTATTTCATTCCTGCGAAGCAGGTCATATATCTCCGGTACTTCGCTCAGTTCAACCCACAGCACCTGCTTGGAATGCGGCGCGCTCTCCTGCTCTTCGCCGTCTTCATTGAGGATCCTATTTACAGTCACTTCCACATTGCGGCCGTCCGGCTTCATGATCTCGATGGTCTCGCCCACAGAAAACTTGTTTCTCTGCTCGATCCGGCACAGTCCGTCTTTCGTTTCGCCTACAATCCCGAGATACGTATACTCTTTGTTGTACGTGTTGCTGTCATAGATCTGCGTGTTCTCGTCAGGCTTTCCAAAGAAGAAGCCCGTTGTAAACTGACGGTAGGTGCAGTTGGATACCTGATCCAGATACCATGGCATATTCCTGCGGTACAGCTCAGGATCTTTCTGATAGTCATCAATTGCCTTCCGATAAGTCCGCGCAACCGTAGCAACATAAAGCGCGGTCTTCATCCTTCCTTCAATCTTAAAGCTGTCGATCCCTGCGTCGATGAGCTCCGGAATATATTCGATCATGCACAGATCCTTGGAGTTGAAAATATATGTGCCACGCTCATTCTCATAGACCGGCATATACTCTCCCGGTCTTGTCTCCTCCACCACCGCATATTTCCAGCGGCACGGATGCGTACATGCGCCCCTGTTGGCGTCGCGCCCGGTAAAATAATTGCTCAGGAGACATCTGCCGGAATAGGAAATGCACATTGCCCCGTGGACAAATGTCTCAATCTCCAGGTCTTCCGGGATATTTGCACGCAGCTCTTTTAATTCCTTCATGGACAGTTCCCTTGCCGATACCACACGGCTTGCTCCCTGACGGTACCAGAAGTTGTATGTCCCGTAATTGGTATTATTTGCCTGGGTGCTGATGTGCCGCTCAATCTCCGGACAGATTTCTTTCGCGATATCAAATACGCCGGGATCTGCTATAATGAGCGCGTCCGGTCTGATCTCTTTTAACTCTTTAAAATATTCCCGCACCCCCGGCAGGTCGTCGTTGTGGGCAAGGATATTTGCCGTCACATACACTTTCACGCCGCGCTCATGGGCAAATGCGATTCCCTCTTTCATATCTTCCATAGAGAAATTCTTTGCTTTGGCGCGCAGGCCGAAAGCCTCCCCGCCGATATACACTGCATCAGCGCCGAAGATCACGGCTGTTTTCAATACTTCCAGGCTGCTCGCCGGAATCAGTAATTCAGGATGTCTGCTCATTTTTCATATCCTTTCCTGTTTTATGCTGACCGCAACGCCGTCTCCCAGAGGGATGATCGACGTCGTGAGTTCATCATTGTGTTTCAGTTCATAAAGGTATTCCCTCATCCGGGCATGGATCGTCCTGTTTCTCCGTTCGACCGCAAACCTTGATTCTATCACATCTCCGTCCTGCATTACATTGTCGGAGACGAGGCAGCCGCCCGGTGTCAGGAGCCTCAGGATGTCCGGAAGATAATGGATATACTGTCCCTTGGCTGCATCCATAAAGACAAAATCATAAGGACCGTCCAGTCTCTTCAACACTTCTGCGGCATCCCCTTCCAGCAGTGTAATCTGCCCTTCTTTTCCCGCGCGGCGGAAATTCTCCCGGGCAATAGGTATCCTCTTCTCATAATTTTCAATTGTTGTGATCCGGCATTCATCCGGCACATATTCGCTCATAAGCAGCGCGGAAAACCCTACGGCAGTCCCGACTTCCAGCACACGCTCAGGTTTTTTCAGCATCAGCAGGACCTTGAGGAAACTCTGCATCTCTCTTCGTATGATCGGTACATCGGCCGCCCTTGCCTCGCCCTCTATCGTTTCCAGTAATTCGCTGTTCCTTGTATCCAGCGAATTGATGAAAGTGACAATACGCTCATCTACTATCATAAAATCATACCCTTATCCGACACAGATGCACAGAGAACATCCCCTGTGCATCTGATCTGTTTCTGTATTATTTCTTTCAATATATCCACGCAGCACGGCATTCTTCATGCATACCTGCTGATTCTGCTACTAAACATCTACGTCCATGATGATCGGAATGATCATCGGTCTTCTCTTTGTCTTCTTCCAGATATAATCATTCATAGCGTCACGAATCGTAAGCTTGATCTTATTCCAGTCTGTGTGGCGTCCGCTCAGGCATTTGTCAAGCGCATCCGACACTGCCTTCCGCGCATCTTCCATAAGCTGTTCTGATTCTCTGACGTATACAAAACCACGGGATACAATGTCCGGTCCTGCAAGCAGACGGTTTGTTCTGCGCTCCAGTGTAAGAACTACGATAATGATGCCGTCCTCCGCCAGATGCTGGCGGTCTCTGAGCACGATATTTCCCACATCGCCGACTCCCAGTCCGTCTACAAGTACAGCACCTGTGTGCACCTTGTCCACGACTTTTGCGGATTCTTCATCCAGTTCAAGTACATCTCCGGACTGAATGATAAATATATTTTCTTTCGGGATTCCCAGGGATCTTATCACCCCGGCGGCTGCCTTCAGATGACGGTACTCGCCGTGCACCGGAATCGCATACTTCGGTTTTACAAGAGAATAAATAAGTTTCAGCTCCTCCTGACATGCATGCCCTGAAACATGCGTATCCTGGAAGATTACTTCAGCGCCTTTTGCGGAGAGCTCATTGATCACGCGAGATACGGATTTCTCATTTCCCGGGATCGGATTGGAGCTGAAGATGATCGTATCATTCGGCTGAATCGTTACTTTTCGGTGAACATCCGCCGCCATCCTTGAAAGGGCCGCCATGGATTCTCCCTGACTCCCTGTAGTGATCAGAACCATCTTCTCCGGCGGATAATTCTTCATCTCATCAATCTCGATCAGCGTGTTTTCCGGCACATTTAAGTATCCCAGCTCTGACGCCGTGGAGATGATGTTCACCATGCTCCGCCCCTCTACCACAACTTTTCTATGATATTTATATGCCGAGTTGATGATCTGCTGTACACGGTCCACATTAGATGCGAACGTTGCAATGATCAGTCTCGTATTCTGATGCTCGGCAAAAATGTGATCAAACGTAATCCCCACAGTTCTCTCAGACTGGGTAAAGCCTTTTCTCTCTGCATTGGTACTGTCGGACATCAGAGCGAGCACTCCTTTTTTCCCGATCTCCGCAAATCTCTGCAGATCGATGGCGTCACCGAATACCGGTGTATAATCTACCTTAAAGTCTCCTGTATGCACAACCACTCCTGCCGGCGAATAAATTGCCAGAGCAGACGCATCCTGGATGCTGTGGTTTGTCTTGATAAATTCGATCCGGAATTTTCCCAGATTGATCGACTGGCCGTGCTGGACAACCTTACGCCTTGTGCTTCGCAGAAGATTGTGCTCTTTAAGCTTGTTTTCGATGATACCCATTGTAAGCTTTGTTGTATAGATAGGAAGGTTGATCTCTTTCAATACATATGGCAGAGCACCGATATGATCCTCATGCCCATGAGTAATGACAAACCCTTTTACCTTGGACGCGTTATCCTTTAAGTATGTCACATCCGGAATTACAAGGTCAATTCCGAGCATATCATCCTCCGGAAAGGCAAGACCGCAGTCCACCACAACAATACTGTCCTCATACTCAAAGGCAGTTATGTTCATACCAATCTGTTCCAGACCTCCCAGCGGTATGATACGCAATTTTCCTTTTTTCTCTTTTTTCAAAAAATAAGCACCTCCATTATGATTTATGTATCACATTACTTCCGGGCGCAAAAAGAACAGCAGTATGCTCAGGCTGCTTTCAATAAAGACAGTTAATTCTGTTTTTCCATGCATTCCTTACAGAAACCATAGAACTTCAGTTCATGATCCAGGACATGAAATCCGGTAACTTCCTCAATATGATGCTCCAGATCGTCCAGAAGATCATCTGTAAAAGGAATCACCTTATTACATCTCCTGCATATCAGATGATGATGGTTATGCTGTGCGTCACCCTTTATCAGATGACCGATCTCGTACCGCACGCATCCGTCATCCAGATTGATCCTGTCTACAAGCTGCATGTCCCACAAAAGCTGCAGCGTACGATATACCGTAGCCAGCCCGATCTCGGGATAATCCTTTGATACCAGCTCGTAGATATCCTCTGCAGTCATATGCCTGCCGCTGTTCTGCTCAAGCACTGAAAGGACCAGAATACGCTGATGCGTAACTTTCAATCCTTTTTCTTTCAGTCTCTGTTTAAGCAGTTCCTCTGTTTTTTTCTGTTGTTCCATCCGCGTTCTTTCGTCTCCCCGCAGTAAATAGATCTATTGTAAAGGCTGAAAATGCCTCACATTTCTATATTCACATCCTCCAGCAGTTCTTCAAACACTTTTGATACTGCCAGAAGTTCAGTCTCGTCTTCAACGATCTCATAGACGGAGTCTCCCTCGCCTTTCTTTCCCGTTTCTTTCAGGATCAGGCATTCCGCGTCATCATCTTCGGAATCCGTAACGAGTATGTACTCACTTCCGTTGATCATCGTCTCCTCGAGTACAAAAAATTCGTCTTCTCCATCTCCGTCTGCAAAAGCAAATCTTACTTTCTCCATAAAAAATGCCCCTTATCATCATTCTCCCGCATCAGACTTTCCGGCATCTTCTTCCGGTGATATCTCCGCCGTTATACGAAGATGATCCAGATAACCCTGCAGGATAAAAACAGCCGCTATCTGGTCGATATGTTTCTTACGGTTCTCTCTTCTTACTCCGCTCTCGATCAGTGTTCTCTCTGCCTCCACAGTGGTAAGCCTTTCATCCCACATAATGACCTCAAGCCCCGTCCGCCTGTGAAGCATCTCCTTAAACTCCAGCGACTTTTCCGCGCGCTCCCCGATATCGTTATTCATATGTTTCGGAAAACCAAGTACGATCTTTTCCACTCCGTACTCGGCAATCAGTTCCTCGATACGCGCACACGTCCGTCTTAACTTGTTTTCCTCTTTTCGGCCAATCGTCTCGATAGCCTGGGCCGTAAAACCGAGCGGATCGCTCATCGCGACCCCGACAGTTTTCGTCCCGTAATCAAGTCCCATAATCCTCATAACAGATTATTCCCAGGAATTATGCTCAATATACGCTTTGAGGAGTTCCTCTACCAGTTCGTCTCTCTCTACCTTCATCACAAGGCTTCTCGCCCCGTTATAGCTGGTGATATAAGTAGGATCACCTGACATAATATATCCAACGATCTGGTTGACCGGATTGTATCCCTTCTCCTTCAGGGCCTTGAATACGATCTCAAGAATATCTTTTGCCGAAATCTGCGGCCCCGGTTCTACCTGAAAGAATTGTGTATTGCTAAGATCACTCATCGTATCTTCCTCCTTTTCTGTATATCTCCAATTACGCAGAACCTCTGTTTACAATTTTAATATAATCCCTTTCAAAATTCAACGTATAATTTGTGAATCGTTTTCAATTTGCACTTTTACAACAGTATTTCTGAGATTTTTTTCTGATTCTAGTGCAATTTTAATATACTCCTTTGTGTGACCGGTCTGGACTTTTTTACCGTCGATCATTGCCTCCTCTTCCACCAGAACTTCTACCGGCTTTCCGATAAAACTCTCTTCATAGGCTTTTCTCTTCTTCTCCCCCAGCTCTATCATGACAGCGCTCCTTGCCGTTTTGACCTGTTCGTCAATCTGATCCTCCATCCGCGCCGCTTTCGTTCCTTCACGCTTTGAATATTTGAAAATATGTGTCTCATAGAAATCCACCTTATCGACAAAGGCTAACGATGCCCGGAATTCTTCTTCTGTCTCGCCGGGGAAACCGACGATCACATCTGTCGTCAGAGCCGGATTTTCAAAATATTTCCGGAGAATACAACATTTCTCATAGTATTCTTCACTCGTGTATCTGCGGTTCATCCTTTTCAGGGTCGCGTCGCATCCGCTCTGCAGAGACAGATGAAAATGCGGACATATTTTGGGGAGTCCGCTTAAGGCACCGGCAAACTCTTCTGTAATAATTCCGGGTTCCAGAGAACCGAGGCGTATCCTCCTGATGCCGTCCACATCATGTACCGCACGGATCAGATCCAGCAGATGCCTCTCTCCGTCAAAGTCAATCCCGTAAGAGCTCAGGTGAATTCCGGTAAGCACAACCTCCTGATAGCCGTTGGACGCGAGACTTTTCACCTCGTTTACCACATCTTCCTGTTCCCTGCTCCGGACACGGCCTCTCGCATAAGGAATAATGCAGTATGTACAGAACTGGTTACACCCGTCCTGGACTTTGATATATGCGCGTGTATGATCTCCCGGCTTTGTAAGATGCAGGGATTCATATTCATGAGTCTGATTGATATCTTCGATCTCTGCAACAGCGCGGGGCTTTTTATCAGACATTTCAGACCGTTCTGCGCCGGCAGCCTTTTTTGTACTATATTCTTCCAGTATCTTTATCAGGTCCTTTTTGTGGTTATTTCCAAGCACAATATCAATGCACGGATCGACTTCTTTTCCGTCCTGTGCCTGTACATAACATCCCGCCGCCACTACGATAGCATCCGGATTCATCTTTCTGGCCCGGTGCAGCATCTGGCGGGACTTTCGATCCGCGATATTGGTCACGGTACAAGTGTTTATTATATAAATATCCGCTCCCTCTTTGAAAGGAACGATCTCGTAACCGGCATTCTCCAGCATTTCCTGCATAGCCTCTGTCTCATATGCGTTTACTTTACATCCCAAGTTGTGCAGCGCTGCTTTTTTCATAACAATTTTACCTCTTTTTTCCTCTTGTTTCTTGACTTTTCCCGGTGCATCCCGTAGAATATACATGAGGCGCAAAGCCTTACTTTATTGTATGATTCAAGGAGGGATTATTAAAATGAAAACCGTACAGATTTCATTAAACTCAATCGACAAAGTAAAATCTTTTGTAAACGAGATCACAAAGTATGACAATGACTTTGATTTAGTATCCGGAAGATATGTTATAGATGCCAAATCAATCATGGGAATCTTCAGCCTGGATCTTTCCAAGCCGATCGACCTCAACATCCACGCTGACGGCAATGTAGATGACATTCTTGCAGCTCTGGACGCTTACATCATCAAATAAGTAACAACAAACACATAAAAAGCTGTCTCTTCTGCGAGGCAGCTTTTTTTGCGCGATACGCCGGGCAAACGGCTTTGCCGTGAGCCGCCCGTAGTATCGTTTCCCGTGATATACCTTCAGGCACTTCCGGTGATACGCCTCAGCGCGCGGCGGATCTTATCTGTATCCCCGCGCGCTTTGTCTTATACTGTTCCTAATCGCCATATGCGACTGTGATAACTTCCGTTGTCTCGATTGCCGTCTTCATCAGCTCGTCAATCTTCTCCGTCAGATTCAGTTCGGATTTTGCGATCCGCTCCACATTCGGCTTTGTGACCGGATGTTTTGCAACAAAGATCGTACAGCAATCCTCATAAGGAAGGATGGAAGTCTCATAGGTGTCGATCTTCTCCGATATCTCCACGATTTCCTTCTTATCAAAACCGATCAGCGGACGGTATACCGGCAGCGTGCACACAGCGTTCGTCGCTGCCAGACTCTGCATTGTCTGGCTTGCCACCTGTCCGATGCTCTCTCCTGTGATCAGTCCCAGACATCCGTCTTTTTTCGCAAAGTGCTCGGCGATCCTCATCATATATCTGCGCATGATGATCGTAAGTTCGTCATGCGGGCACTTCTCATAGATATAGAGCTGAATATCTGTAAAATTAACAATATGAAGCTTTATAGGACCGGCATAGGCTGATACCAGTTTTGCCAGGTCAACCACTTTTTCTTTTGCTCGTTCACTTGTGTACGGCGGAGCATGGAAATAGACTGCCTCGATCTCCACGCCCCTCTTCGCTATCATATATCCTGCGACAGGGCTGTCAATACCTCCGGATAACAGCAGCATAGCGCTTCCGTTCGTGCCCACTGGCATACCGCCCGGACCCGGAATAATCTCCGAATAGATATAGACCTCCTCGCGGATCTCCACATTCAGTTTCACATCCGGATGGTGGACGTCCACCTTCATATCCGGAAAAGCATCGAGAACCGCCTCGCCCAGCTCACAGTTGATCTCCATGGAGTTCATGGGATAACGCTTATTTGCGCGTCTTGCCTCTACTTTGAACGTCTTATTTCCCTCCGGATACATCTCCCCTACGTAGGCGACAATATCTTTCTTCAGTTCTTCAATCTCTCTTACCGGCTTTCTCACAACCGGGCAGATTCCCACAAGTCCGAATACTTTCTTGAGGCTTTCTACCGTCTCTTCATAATCATACTCGCCTTCACAGTCCACGTACACTCTTCCGTGGCATTTATGCACGATAAACTCTCCGTCCACATCTTTTAAGGCATATCTGATCTGGCGCACAAGAGCATCCTCGAACATGTACCGGTTCTTTCCCTTAATTCCGATCTCACCGTACTTGATCAAAAATGAATGAAATCTCATCTTTCTCTCCTTTGTTCACGCGTACTGTCTGCAGTCTCCGCATCAGTGCCGCGTATATCTCCTAAGCATCGGTATACAATTATATAGTGTTTCCAGCGTATAGTCAATTTCTTCTTTTGTCGTAAATTCCGACATACTGAACCGAAGTGTTGCGTCCAGATACTCCCTGGCCGCCCCGATTCCCTTCAGCACACCGCTGACAGAGGGGTGATTCGAAGAACACGCCGACCCTGACGACACATAAATTCCTTTATCTTCCAGAGTATGCAGCAATACTTCACTTCGGACGCCCGCCACACCTACACTGATAATGTGAGGCGCGCTTCCTTCATCCGCAAAGCCGTGTATCGTAGTATTCTCAATCTTCGATATTCCTTCAATAAACCGGCTCTTCAGTTCCCGCATAAGAGCAGTCTTCATCTCCAGATCCTGATAGATCATCTTCGAAGCCAGACCCAGTCCGGCAATCCCCGGTACATTCTCTGTTCCGGAACGGATATTTTTCTGCTGTTCTCCTCCGAACACAATAGGCCTGATCTTTACTCTGCTGTCAATATAGAGGAATCCGATCCCCTTGGGACCGTGAATCTTATGGCCGCTCGCTGTCAGAAGATCAATTCCCATCCGCTTAGGGTAGATACGATATTTTCCGTATCCCTGAACTGCATCTGTATGGAACAGGATAGATGGTTTATACTGTTTGACAAGCCTGGCTGCCTCCTGCACCGGCTGTACCGTCCCCACTTCATTATTCACATACATGATGGATACAAGAATAGTCTCGGGGCAGAGCGCCTCTTTTAAAGCTTCCAGTTTTATCCTGCCTTTTGAATCTACCGGAAGATAGGTTACACGGAATCCTTCCTCCTCTTCCAGATAGCGCATTGTGTTTAAAATCGCCGGGTGCTCGATAGAGGAAGTAATCAGATGGTTTCCATTCCTCCTGTTTGCCCTGGCGCATCCTATCAGCGCAAGATTGTCACTTTCCGTGCCCCCGGATGTGAAAAAGATTTCTTTCGTATTGACTTTCAGCAGCTTTGCGATCGTCTCTTTCGCCTCCCGGATATAGTGCTCTGCCTGCACGCCTTTTCTGTGCATGGAGGACGGGTTTCCGTAGTCCCGGCACATCACTTTATATACTAATTCCCCTACTTCCGGATAACACATGGTAGTAGCAGAATTGTCCAGATAAACTTCCATAGTTCCCTTCCTTTACACTTTTCTTACTTATAGATTATGTTTTCTGCTTTCAAGATGATACATGAGAATCGAGAGCGTTGTCAATCCTGCCGTTTCCGTCCTTAGAATACGTTTTCCAAGGGTGATTGCTTCTGCCCCGCGCTCCTTTGCCTGTACTACTTCCGTTTCATCAAAACCGCCTTCCGGGCCGATGAAAACTCCGACAGACTGTCCGGGTTCGATGTTCCCGATAATCCGTGTGGTCTTCTCCATTCCTTCCGCCAGTTCATATGGGATCAGTATCACATCCAGGTCAGCGGCTGCATCGAGCGCTCCGGCAAATGTCGTCACTTGTCGGACCTCAGGTATCAGGCTGCGTCCGGACTGTTCCGCCGCGCCCTTGGCGATTGCCTGCCAGCGTTCCTGCCTCTTTTTTGCTTTCTTTTCATCCAGTTTCACAATAGAGCGTTTTGCCGAAAACGGGACAACGGCATACGCACCCAGTTCGACCGCTTTCTGTACAATCCAGTCCATCTTATCTCCCTTGGGCAGTCCCTGGAATAAAAATATCTTTGAAGGGAGCTCCGCATCCGAATCCATTTCCCTGAATATATCCAGAACTGCTTTCCCCTCTGCATATGAGCCCACACGGCAAAGGTATGCTTTCCCGCTCCCGTCGCTGATCTGCACTTCTTCTCCCGGTCTCATACGAAGTACATTTTTAATATGATTTACATCAGATCCTTCTAATATAATCTTCCCGTCTCTGAACCATGAAGGATCCGCAAAAAACTGCTGCATAGTTTCTTTCCGCTCCCGTCAGTTTTTGCGCGCTGTCACGCAGACCCATTCTCCCTGATATGTCACGTCAAGCACCTCGAGTCCTGCTGCTTTTACCGCGTCGACCACCGTCTGTTCTTTATCGTCAATGATACCGCTCGTAATATATATTCCTCCGGATTTCAGCTGGTTTATGATGACCGGCGTGAGCTGCACCAGAACATCCGCGAGGATATTTGCCACGACAATATCATAACATCCGTATCCTGCTTTGTCCTGCACTTCTTTGTCATCAATGATATTTCCGATCATCACTTCATAGCGGTCTTTTGAAATTCCGTTGACTTCCATATTCTCATATGTCGCTTCAATCGCACAGGGATCGAGATCTGTTCCCACAGAATAAGCCGCTCCGAATTTTAACGCCAGCATGCCGAGGATACCGCTTCCGCATCCTACATCCAGAATTCTTGTTCCCTCCGTCACATATTTCCGGATCTGACGGATACAGAGCTGGGTTGTCTCGTGCATTCCCGTTCCGAACGCAGTACCCGGATCGATATGGATGACCATCTTGTCACTGTCCTCGGGTTTTACATCTTCCCATGAAGGAATAATAAGAATGTCGTCTACATAAAACTGATGGAAATACTGCTTCCAGTTATTGACCCAGTCAACATCTTCAGTCTCCGACTCCTCGATCAGACACTCCCCTACATTTAAATAAGAAGACATCTCCTGAAGTTCCCGCCTGATTTCCGACAGAATCTTCTCTTTGTCCTCCTCAGGTTCCAGATAAAAACTCAAATATGCAACACCGTCATCTTTCTCGATCTCCGGCAGGATATCGACAAACATCTGTTCCTTGTCCGACTGTGTCAGAGGAACTTTATCCTCGATCTCCACGCCCTGAATGCCGAGATCCATAAGCATGCTGCTGACGATATCTTCTGCTTCTGTCGTTGTCTTCAACCGGAATTTATTCCATTTCATCACTCATTCTCCTTCTGTTTTCTTTCTTATGTTTCATTTTTCTTTCTTATGTTTCATTCTTTTTTTCAAACCAGAGGTTCATATCTACATTTGCATTGATTCCCGGCACAACGCCATCCTCGCTGTACTGCCATATTTTATAGTCGTATGGACACTGCGGCTTCTCATGGTAATCCGCATACCAGAAATCATACTCCGAAAGTTCTGACATATCAAGGGTAAAGGCCATCCACTTCATATTGGAATAGATCATGGGCGCATAACCCGCCTGTTCCACAGTATCACAGAACACCTTACAGTAATTGGTAAACTCCTGCTTTGTGTTGTCGTCCGTGCGGGCCGTATCCCACTTAATCTCCTCTGTATCATAGACAACCGGTCCGGTTATCTTATAGGAAGCCAGATTGTCCAGAACAAACTCAGCCTCCTCGACAGCTTCGGCCGCATTGACAGCCTGAGAGAAAAAATATACTCCAACCTCGAGTCCGGCATCTAGCGCTCCCTCGATATTCTGTTCATACATTGCATCAAGAACGAGCTCTCCATTCTCCCCATAGGCACGATATCCGAGGCGGATAATGACAAACTTAATGCCGCTGGCTTTTACCTGTTTCCAGTCGATCGCTTCCCCCTGGAATTCAGAGACATCAATCCCGAGCCGGGCCGTCACACCGTTTTCTTCATCATCAAACTTCTTATATCCTGTCGTTTCATCAGTTTCAAGATTATCAAAGTCATAAGTACACTGCGGCACATCAGCCAGGAGCGGAGCCTCATAGCTGTTGCCCTCCACATCCTGAAATGTATAATATTCACCGTCCTCTGTCATATGAATATCTTCTCCGCCGCCTGAAGTCTCTTCCGTCTGAACCGCACAGCCTGCCAGCAGGACTGCCGCGCTCAGAAGGATACCGAATATTGTCCGTCTATTCATTTTCAGCTACCTGCATCTTATCCCCTGTTCGTATGATCCCGCCCCGGATCACTTTTGCGAACACGCCTTCTCTGGGCATAATGCACTCTCCCATTTTCTGAAATATCTGACAACCATGATGGCACTCTTTCCCAATCTGAGTTATCTCCAGCACCACGTCCCCGCAGCGCAGTCTCGTCCCCACCGGAAGGGTCCGGAAGTCGATTCCCTTCACCACAAGATTTTCTCCGAAAGCACCATCCTCTACGTCTGCTCCTCTCGCGCGGAACTCTTCTATTTTGTCATAAGAAAGAAGACTGACCTGTCGATGCCACTTGCCGGCATGAGCATCTCCCTGAATCCCATAATCTTCTATAAATAACGCTTCGTTTACATTCGTTTTCTGCGTGCCCTTCGCAGGACTTGTGCAGACAGCGATCACTGTTCCCATTCTGATATCTATCCTCCGATCTGAGACATATCTCTTGTCTCAAGTATGCGTCCGTCGCATCCTTGTCCGAAAGTAATATTTTCTCCACTCTCACAGTTTACTGTATCATCGGAAATACCGTCTGTGAAATGATGAAAGGCCGGTTTGTCATAAACCGTCCTTTGCATCTCCTGACGGACAGCAGCGTCATCTGCTCCGCTTCTGAGCAGTTTTCTCAAATCCGTCCCTGTTCCGTACTGGAGACATGGTTTCAGGCTCCCTTCCGATGTAAGTCTCACACGATTACACTTACCACAAAACCGGTGGGAAACGGCGTCGATAAATCCTATTTTCCCTTTAAATCCCGGAAAATGCATATAAACTGCAGGTCCGTTGCCGAATCTTCCGGTACAATGCACGGCCTCTCCGAATTCTTTTTTCAATATACTGTAAACCCGGTCTCCATTCACAGCCCTGAATTCCTTCCCCAGCCCGATGGGCATCATCTCAATGAATCGGACGTCCAGCTTATTGTCCCTTGCCAAAAGCGCCAGACTGATATAGTCCTCTTCCGGCATATCCTGCATCGGCACGCAGTTAATTCTGACCGTCAGTGATGGAAAAGAAAGTGCCGCTTCCAGACCGGCAAGAGCTTCTTTGAGCTCTCCTCCTCTCGTAATCTCCGCATATCGTGCCGGATCTAATGTATCTATGCTGATGTTAACTGAATCCAAGCCTTTAGAAATTAATTCGTTTATTTTATCTTTTAATAATATACCATTTGTCGTCAAAGTAACCTGTTCGATCCCGGAAATATCTTTAATCATCCCAAGCAGATCGGGCAGGTCCCGGCGTACAAGCGGCTCCCCTCCGGTGAGTTTGATCCTGCTGATCCCAAGCGTCGACGCAATTCTGCATATCCTTGTTATTTCATCAAAAGTAAGGATATCGCTGTGGCTGACACAGGGCACTCCCTCCGCCGGCATACAGTAAATACAGCGGAGATTACATCGGTCTGTCACGGACACTCTCATATATTCGATTGTTCTTCCATACCGGTCTTTCATCGTCCACACTCCCCGTCACGCCCGGTCAGAATCGCCAGTCCGTGATCCAGAGACGGAAGTACTGCCTCAAGATTCTCTTTCACCGCTTTCGGGCTTCCCGGAAGATTGATGATCAGAGTCTGCCCCCTGATCGCAGAAACTCCCCGGCTGAGCATCGCCCGCGGTGTTATCTTCAGGGACGCAAGCCTCATAGCCTCAGCTATCCCCGGGGCATTTCTCTGTGCCACGGCCAGCGTTGCTTCGGGAGTACAGTCTCGCGGAGCAAATCCCGTACCTCCTGTAGTGAAAATTATATCGTTATTATCATTATCACATAATTCACAAAGACATTTTTTTATTTCTTCTTTTTCATCAGGAAGCAGTATTATCTTCTGTACATCATATCCTGCCTCTGTGAGCATTTCGCAGATAAGAGGACCGCTCTTATCCTCCCTTTCACCTGCAAAGCCCTTGTCGCTCAACGTCACGACAGCTGCTTTCCATCTGTATCCTTCCATATTCTCATCTCCGTTTTTTCAAAGGATGATCAGTCCGTTTCCATGCATTTTTCAAATAATAGATAGTCCCTGGTCTGATGCTCTCCGGCGTTCATGCTGGTCATTATATACATTCCCGCTCTTTCCTCCCGTCTTTTTCACGAGATAAATCTCTCCGATTTCCATCGTCTTGTCCATGGCTTTACACATATCATAGATCGTAAGGAGGGCCACACTTACCCCTGTCAGTGCTTCCATCTCCACCCCGGTCTTACCTGTCACCTTCACCGTACAGGTACAGTATACAGCACATTCATCTGCATCCATATCAAAATTGACCTTGCAGTTTGTGATCGGAAGGATATGGCACATGGGGATCAGATCAGATGTCCGTTTCGCCCCCATGATCCCAGCCGTCGCCGCCACACCGAGCACATCTCCTTTGCCGACAGTGCCGGCCTTTATGGCCTGAAACACATCACGGTTCACAAGGATCTTTCCTGTAGCCGTGGCTTCTCTTACGGTCTCGGATTTTGCCGTCACATCAACCATGACCGCCTTACCGTTTTCATCAAAATGTGTAAGTCCCATGACATTCATCCTTTCTGCCGCTGTTCTTCGCATGTATTCTAACACACTTTCAGGTCTGATGCTATCCTTATTTTAAGATGCCAGGGTCCCAAGGTCTTTCACCCGCTTATGAGCAAGCTCATGCGGGGCTTAGACCTTGGGACCCGCGCTTTTGCCGAGCATATGATGATACTCCTCACTCTCCTCGGAGTATCTGCTTTCGCACTAGGCTCGAAAACACCTCGCCAAGTGCTCAATGCATCGCTGTAGGGCGTCCGCCCTATGCATGCGCAGGTCGCCTCCCTTCCGTCCGATCAGACCTCAGCTCGATTCCGCGCTTTGCGCTTCATCTC
>CAMLYF010000021.1:0-49736 GCA_946491795.1 uncultured Lachnoclostridium sp.
GTAAAGGTAACGGTGACATAAGGCAGGTGAGAATATGAGCATCAGAGACAGACCGTGAACCGGTCTTATTTTTATGCATTAATTATATGGAGGTATAGACCCGTGTATATAAGCATAGGGACAATTATTACAGTAGGTAGCCTGATTGGTGCGTTGGGAGTGATCGGAGGAGTGCTGATCGCGGCGTATAAATTCTTCAAAAAGCCGGAAGAACTCGAGGAGAAGACGGAAAAGATACGCAAAACCCATGAAGAGGATATTCGGAAGATCAATGAAGAACAGTGTCTGATCACCTACGGGCTTCTCGCCTGCCTAAAAGGACTCAAGGAACAGGGCTGTAATGGTCCGGTGACAGAAGCAATTAATAAGATTGAAAAACACCTGAACAAACAGGCGCATGATATGGAGGAATGACTATGAACATGGAAGTTTTAATGCAGTATATTACTTATGCGCTGATAGCGATCGGCGTATTAGCATTCTTGACAAGCATCATCACTCAGGTGATTAAAGAGATGCCGGGACTCAAGCACATCCAGACAAACGCTGTGGCTCTGGTAATCGCACTGATCCTGTGTCCGTTGGCGGTGGTGATCATGTGTATTTATTTGCAGATCGCGATCATGTGGTATTACATTGTCGGATCCGTGATCGCGGCGTTTATTGTTTACCTGGTCGCTACTGGTGGCTGGGAGAAGGTCGCTGAGATGTGGGCACGGACGAAATATAATAAGACAAAATAAACCAGGGGACGGGAAACCGTCCTCTTTTCAGTGTTGCGACGTCGCAACAGAAAGGAGTACATATGGCAAAGAAAGTGATTGATGTAAGCGAGCATCAGGGGAAAATTGACTGGGAAAAGGCAAAAAGTCAGATTGATGGTGCAATCCTGCGCTGTGGATATGGTATGGATCAGACAAATCAGGACGATAAGTATTGGAGCCGCAACCTCTCGGAATGCGAACGACTTGGTATCCCGATTGGCGTATATCTGTATTCTTACGCAGATACCGAAGCAAAAGCAAAATCTGAGCTTGCACACATTAAAAGGCTGATCAAAGGACATAAGTTTCAGCTTCCGATTTTCATTGATCTTGAGCAGAGCGGAACAGAAAGTATGGCAAAAAAGACGGCTCAGATCGTGTGTGACGGCCTGAAATCTGCCGGATATACGCCGGGAATCTACGCAAACCTCAATTGGTGGACAAACTACCTGAAAGGAGTAAACGGCTACCGGAAGTGGATTGCGCACTATACGAGCGGATCCGCTGATAAGTATAAAAACGGATATGATGGTTGGCAGTATTCAAGCTCAGGAAAAGTAAGCGGAATTTCCGGAAACTGTGATATGAATTACTGGTATGCGGACTTTGGAGAAGGCTCTGGAACAACTGGCGATTCAAGCACGTCTCAAGCGCCTGCAGGTTCTACGCTTGATCTTGTTGTCAGCGTTATGCAGGGGAAATACGGGAATGGTGATGCTCGCAAAACTGCACTTGGGTCCAGGTATGACGAAGTGCAGGATATGATCAATCATATCAGTACGGCATCAGCATCCACACTGGCATCAGAAGTTAAGGACGGGAAATATGGCAATGGGGAAACAAGAAAGATCGCGCTCGGCTCACGATATAATGAGGTACAGAAAATCGTTAATGGGAGTAGCAAGAAAACCGTATCAGCCATTGCGGATGAAGTAATCGCCGGAAAGTGGGGCAACGGAAACAACCGTAAGAATAAGCTGCAGGCAGCAGGATATGATTATAATGCTGTGCAGGCTGAGGTAAATAAAAAGCTCGGATCAGGATCGAGCGGCTCCGCAAAGCAGTATTACACAATCAAGAGTGGCGACACCTTGTCTGGAATTGCTCAGAAATACGGCACAACCGTGAAACAGCTTCAGAACTGGAACGGAATCAAGAATGCCAATGTTATCTATGCCGGACAGAAGATCCGCGTAAAATAATAATTTTACCCCGGAGCAATAGCTCCGGGGTGGAATATTGTATCATCTTTATTTATATAAGTAGAAACACATGATAATCATTGATAGCCTCGATGGGCCGCTTCCTCAGTGCCGATATCCGTAAGTGTACCGGTCACTTCCTTATACGGCATAGTATATCTCTGGGCAAGATACCGCATGGAGGCGCCGAGTTCTCCGTCAGGCCCTCCGTACTGTGTTATGATGATCTTGGCAATTTTCGGATTGGTCTGTGTTATTTTTACCGGGTATTGAAGCCTTTTTTCATAATTCCACATAGATCAGCATCCTCCTTCCTGCCATGGCCATGGCTCGTTGATCCAGTTCCACCGTTCGGCGCAGGAATCTTCCGCTGTATCGATGGTGAGCGGACCGTATGCGGCGGCATATTCTTTTAATGCCTCATTGCGTTTTCGGCTCATCTGCCGGAAGTATTCAAGGGCTTCCGTATCGCAGGGGTGAGTATCGAGATAAAGCTTAACGTCATCCACGGCAAAGCTGACCTGATTAATATGGTTTAACAGCTGCCTGCGGTTCATCTGACGATTCATTTGGCTGTTCATCTGATTATTCATCTGCGCATACCTCCTTTCCCAAGAAACGGCTTATCCAGTTCTTTGAAGATAGTTCCGCTTTCCAGTCCTTTGCACGGTTCGTAGATATCCTGCCATTTCTGCCAGGGAACATAGGCCATGGCGATCGGCATGTCGGCCGGAAAATGATCGTGAGTATCCGGACATCCGTCAGTTCTCTGGCGGCGGACGTTCCGGGCCGTCTGCGCTGACTGCATGGGCCGGCGTGAATAGCACATATTATTCTGACAATTTGCCATAGTGTGGCATCTCCTTTCATATTTAAACAAGGCTTTGTATTTAAAGTATGAGAATGCAAAACAGATGTGAATGGGGCGTTGAAAAGATTAGTGAAATATTTCTTTACAATTTGAATTAAATTATATATAATGTATTAAGTCAGCGGGGTGTGGCTCAGTTTGGTTAGAGCGCACGGCTGGGGGCCGTGAGGTCGCAGGTTCGAATCCTGTCACCCCGATGAATAAAAATTATTACACGTTAAAGTATTATCATAAGGGATCAGATCGGGCGAAGGCTTCTTACCGAAACTGGTTCCTTATCTGTTATAAAACAGATTTTAAGCAGAAAGCGATGGTAGGATGAAGAGCAGGATTGTAAGGCCGGTCAACCGGCGTGGACAGACGAACAGGAAGAAGAGAAGCACTGTGTCCGGAGATACACAGCCGATGCGCCCGGTGGGACAGAGCTACGGACGGAACAGGCTGTCTGATACACAGCCGATGCCTGCGGCAGAGATCCGGGCAAAGTACAATGCATACCGGCAGACGATTGACAGAAGACGGGAGGTGCTGCGTACTCCGCAGCCACAGCCCGCGAGAAGGAAACCCCGTACTTCCGCTAAAACGAAGTATGAGAAATATTTTGATTATGATCTGCTTCTGGTGATTGTATTTCTGATGTGTTTCGGTCTGGTAATGCTTTACAGTACGAGTGCATATGAGGCGGATGCCGATTTCGGCAATGATCTGTATTATTTTATCAGGCAGGCTCTGATCGCCGCAGCGGGATTTGTGGTGATGTTCGTCGTTTCTAAGATTGACTATCATATTTACGGCGCCTTTGCTTTTGAGATTTACATATTTGCCATGTTCATGATGGCTCTGGTGCAGACGCCGCTCGGTCTGGAGTTCAACGGCGCCAGAAGGTGGATACGCCTTCCGGGCAACCAGACTCTGCAGCCTGCGGAGATAACCAAGATCGCGGTGATCCTCTTTATCGCATATGAGCTGTGCCGGCTGGGGAAAAAAGCGTATACTCTAAAAGGAATGTTAAGAGTATTTGCATTCGGCGCTATTGCTTCGGGCGGAGTCCTGTTTCTGACGGATAACCTGAGTACTGCGATTATCGTAATGGCGATCACATGTATACTGATATTTGTGACACATCCGAAGACAAAGCCATTTGTTGCGATTGTTGTCGTCGGTGCGCTGATCGCCGCTGTAGGGATTATAATCCTGTCTGTTATGATTGCGAATACAGACGCGGCGGGCAGTGACAATTTCAGGCTTCAGCGAGTTATATCATGGCTGAATCCGGAGGCAACGGCTGCTACGGGAAGCTATCAGGTCATGCAGGGACTGTATGCCATCGGAAGCGGCGGCCTGTTTGGAAAAGGACTGGGCAACAGTACGCAGAAACTGGGAGTGATCCCGGAGGCGCAGAATGATATGATACTGGTCGTCATATGCGAAGAACTCGGAGTGTTCGGCGCTCTGCTGATCCTTATCCTGTTCGGTGTACTGCTGTACAGGCTCATGTTTATAGCGAAGAATGCTCCGGATCTGTACGGATCATTGATCGCGACGGGGATATTTGCCCATATTGCGCTTCAGGTTATCCTTAATATCGCGGTTGTCACGGGCCTGCTTCCAACGACGGGCATTACGCTGCCGTTCATCAGTTACGGAGGTACGGCGATCCTGTTCCTGATGGCGGAGATGGGAGTAGCCCTTGGAATTTCAAGGCGGATCAGACTGGAAGTCGAATAAGCGCAGTGCGAGAAGGCAGCCCTGGCGTGAACTTGAAAAAAACACATTCTCCCCTTTCTTTCTGAAGAAATGTATGTTATAGTTTTATGTGGTATTGAAAACTACATGTGATGGAAACATGAAATATACATTGCGGTTCGGGAGGGATCATTGTGAATTATAAGATTATTGTAGACAGCTGCGGAGAGCTGACGCACAGGATGAAAAACAGTGGAGTATATGAGACTGCTTCGCTCAGTATGGAAGTTGACGGAGACGTTATCGTTGATGATGAATCTTTTGATCAGGCAGATTTCCTTCGCCGTGTGGCAGCCAGTCCGGAATGTCCGAAATCTTCGTGCCCGTCCCCTGAAAAATATATGGAACTGTACAGCGGGAGTGAAGAGAGAGTGTATGCGGTTACACTTTCTTCGGAACTGAGCGGTTCTTATAACAGTGCGGAACTTGGAAGAAAACTCTGGATCGAGGAGCATGGGGAGAGCAGCAAGCAGATTTATGTATTTAATTCCCGTTCCGCATCGGTGGGAGAAACACTGATCGGGCTGAAGATACAGGAATGTGAGGAGCTGGGACTTGGGTTTGAGGAGACTGTAAGCACCGTGGAAGACTACATTGAAAGCCAGCACACATATTTTGTCCTGGAGAATCTCGATACACTTCGTAAGAACGGACGGCTTACCGGCATCAAGTCTTTTGTTGCCAGCGCGCTTAACATTAAGCCGGTTATGGGATCCACTCCGGAGGGGACGATCTGTCAGTTGGGACAGGCGCGCGGCATGAAGCGTGCCCTTGTAAAAATGGTGGATCAGATTGCCAGAGAGGGAAAGGCGACAAAAGACAAGATTCTGGCCATTTCTCACTGTAACTGTCCGGAACGCGCAAGAGAGGTGGAGCGCATGCTGCTCGACAAGATCCATGTGAAGGACAGCTTTATTGTAGAGACGGCCGGGATCAGTACAATGTATGCCAATGACGGCGGAATAATTGTTGTACTCTGAGTTTGATTGTGGTAAACTGTCAATAATGGCTGCTGTGGGAACGGCTGCCGGTGAAAGGAGCCATATGAGATGAGTCAGGAAAAAGTCGACAGACATAAACAGGAAAAGGCAAACAGAAAGAAGATCATGCGTAAACAGAGGGCCATGAGCATTGTGAGGAAGGCAGTGCTTACGCTTGCAGCCCTGGCACTTGTGGCATGGCTTGGATATTCGGCTTATGATATTTATGAGTCCGGGAAAGAGAGGGTGGTCGCGGAAGTAAACTATGACGCGGTCACGAATTATCTGAACGGTCTTTCCGCGGACGCGGCGGCAGAGTAAGGCAGATATTAAGACTGTACGCCGGAAATACTAATTAAATAATAAGGTGGTAATTTTCAGAGATCCGCCTGATATGAACAAAACACAACATGTAGATGATGGAGTTGTTTCCGTTATCTACATGTTCTTTTTTTGCCTGAAAACAGGGCGGTTTTTTAAAGATTTGCAGTTTGAAGAAACAGAAAAAAACAAAAAAAGGGGTTGAAAAAGGGGGTTCAGTGGTTTAGAATGGTGTCAAGTGGTAAAGAGTGGTGGATAGTGGTATAAAGTGGGGAGCGATGTGGAGGCTCACAATAAGAGAAAGGATTCCAGATGTTATTAGGAGAGTTTAACCATAGCATTGATGAAAAGGGAAGACTCATCATCCCGGCAAAGCTAAGGGATGACCTGGGTGACAGTTTTGTCATTTGTAACGGTCTGGAAGGCTGCCTCTTTGTATACTCTCAGGAAGAATGGAACAAATTCGTTGCCGAGCTTGAAACCTTACCACGTATGAACAAGGATGCCAGAATCTTTAAGCGCTATTTCTTCGGGAGCGCCTCTGAGGGCAGTTTTGACAAGCAGGGGAGAGTTCTTGTCCCGCCGTCGCTCAGAAAAGCGGCACATCTGGAGAAAGACGTTGTTCTGGTGGGAGTCCAGGACCGTGTTGAGATCTGGGACAAGGCCCTCTGGGAAGAGCGCAGCCAGGTGAGCGAAGAAGATCTGGATGCGATTGCAGAGCGTATGGAATCCATAGGAATCAGAATCTGACAGGGAGGATATCATGGCATTCAAACACACATCCGTCCTTCTTAATGAGACGGTGGACGGGCTTAATGTCAGGCCGGACGGCATTTATGTGGACGCTACTTTAGGGGGTGGCGGACATGCTTATGAGGTGTGCAGACGGCTGAGTGACAAGGGGAGATTTATAGGAATAGACCAGGACGCAGATGCCATAGAAGCGGCAGGAAAGCGTCTGGAAGGCTTCGGGGAGAAGGTCACGATAATACGGAGCAATTACCGTGATATGAAGCCGCAGCTCCACAAACTGGGCATTGATAAAGTTGACGGAATCGTCCTTGATCTAGGAGTTTCCTCCTATCAGCTGGATACGGCTGACAGGGGCTTTTCTTACCGGGTGGATGCACCGCTCGATATGAGAATGGATCAGAGACAGAAGATGACCGCAAGAGACATTGTCAATGACTACAGTGAATCGGAACTCTATCGCGTGATCAGGGATTACGGAGAAGACAGATTCGCAAAGAATATTGCAAAGCATATCGTTGCAGAGCGCGAAAAGAGACCGATCGAGACAACAGAACAGCTGAATGAGATTATACGGCACGCCATACCGATGAAGATCAGGAAGACGTCGGGGCATCCGTCGAAACGGACGTTTCAGGCGATCAGGATCGAGTTGAACCATGAATTGGACGTGCTTAGGGATTCGCTGGATGATATGATCGACATGCTGAATCCAGGGGGACGGATCTGTATCATTACATTTCATTCGCTGGAGGACAGGATTGTAAAGAGTGCATTCCGTAAGAATGAAAATCCATGCACCTGTCCGAGCCATTTTCCCGTATGTGTCTGCGGAAAGGTATCAAAAGGGAAAGTGGTGACAAGGAAGCCGGTTCTTCCTTCTGAGGAAGAGATGGAATCCAACAGTCGTTCAAAGAGCGCAAAGCTGAGGATATTTGAACGGGCATAAGCAACAGGGAGTAGTTAAGATATATGTTCTGACGGGAAGGGGAGAGCCCGGAGGGACAAAAGCAGGAAAGGGGCAGTTCGCTATGGCAGCAGGGTACAGCACATCTAATAACAGGAGATCTGATCGCAGGGGTAGGAATCAGAGACGGCTGTATGTGTACGGAAATACCGTGCGCCAGGCGGAGGCTGTTCCGGTAAGAGCGCCGAAAGCGCGTCCGGCTGAACCGAAAAGAAGGACAAGCCGTCAGGTTGCGAGAAACAGAAACAGGGCCATGAGTATCAGCCCGGCCTACGCTGTATTTCTTACTGCAGCGGCTGTGTGCGCAGTCCTGGTCTGTGTTCTGTATCTGAATCTGCAGTCAGACGTTGTGAACAGATCCGAACAGGTTACGGCTCTGCAGGAGAGGCTTTCCGAGCTTACAGAGGCGAATGACACCAGATATAACGCGGCGGTGGATTCGGTTGATCTGGAGACGGTGCGCGACAAGGCGATGAATGAGATGGGGATGGTGTATGCGTCTGAGGGTACGGTTGTGGAGTACGACAGTCCTGCCGGCGATTATGTCAAGCAGTACAGCGATATTCCGGAAAACGGCGTACTGGCACAGTCAAGTGACACATCCCGATAGAATGATTCGGTATGACAGATTATAGTAAGGATATATTGATATGGCCGGAAGAAAGAGAAGAAGAAACAGATTTGAATTTTTGACAAGAAAATTTCCGCTCAGAATGCAACGAAAGCTGGTAATGCTATTTATGGCAGTCATACTGGCTTTTGTTGTTCTTATAGGCAGAATTACATGGATCAATGCAACGAAAGGCAGCAACTATACAAAAGTAGTTCTTGACCAGCAGAACTATGACAGCAGAGTGATTTCTTTTAAGCGCGGGGATATTGTGGACCGGAACGGGACAAAGATGGCCACAAGCGAGCGCGTCTATAATGTGATACTCGATGTGAAGGTCGTGAGAAACTATGGAGACAGTGATGTTTATATTGAACCTACCAAAGCCGTGCTAAAAGAATGCTTCGGAATCGATGGAACTGTGGTTGATAATCTGATCAAGGAGAAGCCGGACAGCCAGTATGAGATCCTGGCGGAGGGGATCGATTATGAGACCGCACAGAAGTTCAAAGAGATTGATGAAGACAATGAGAATTATCCCAACGTCAAAGGGGTCTGGCTGGAGGAGGATTATACGAGGACTTATCCTTACGGAAGTATGGCCAGCGATGTGATCGGGTTTACATATTCAGGAAATGCAGGAGCTATCGGTATTGAGAGCGCGTACAATGATATCCTGAACGGTACGGACGGAAGAGAATACGGTTATTTTGATAATAATTCCACGATTGAGCGGACAGTGAAGCCTGCAAAGAATGGAAATACGGTTGTTTCGACTATTGACGTAACGCTTCAGAGCATTGTGGAGAAATGTATACTTGATTTTAATGAGAAGTATGCGGAGGACGGCAATCCCGGAAGTAAGAACACAGCAGTCATTATGATGGATCCGAATACCGGAGAGATTCTTGCGGAAGCGTCCTATCCGAATTTTGACCTGAATAATCCGAGAGATCTCTCGATTCTGTATTCGGACAAAGAGTGGAAAGCGATGTCAGATGAGGAACAGGTTGATGCAATGAACGATCTGTGGAGAAATTTCTGTGTCAGCGATGCCTATGAGCCGGGATCTACAGCAAAGCCTTTCACGATCGCGGCCGGTCTGGAATCAGGAAAGCTTACAGGCAATGAGACATATTACTGCGGTGGTTCGAAGAATGTTCTGGGGACGGATATCAGTTGTGCTCATAAGGAAGGGCATGGCACAGAAACGATGCAGGATGCGCTTGCATATTCCTGTAATGTCGCGCTGATGGATATGTCTCTGGAGATAGGTGTGGATAATTATACGAGATACCAGCATATTTTCGGTTTCGGTGAGTATACCGGCATTGATCTTCCGGGCGAGGCGGATACGGCAGGTCTTCTTTATACTGCGGATAATATGTCGGATATCGATCTGGCAACAAACTCATTCGGACAGAATTTTAATGTGACGATGACACAGATGGTCTCTGCTTTCAGTTCACTTGTCAACGGCGGTTATTATTATGAACCTCATGTGGTAAAGCAGATTCGGGACGAAGACGGAAATGTGGTCGAAACCAAAGATCCGGTCCTTCTGAGAAAGACGGTTTCATCGGAAACGTCAGCAACGATAAAACAGTTCCTGAAAGCGACAATGGATTATGGTACAGGACAGGCGGCACAGGTGGACGGATATGAGATCGGCGCCAAAACAGGAACAGCGGAGAAACTTCCCCGGGGAAACGGGAAGTATCTGCTGTCATACATCGCATGTGCGCCGGCGAGCAATCCGGAGGTTGTGATCTATGTAGTGATCGACGAGCCGAATACGGAAGTGCAGGCAGACAGCTCGCTTGTTCTGGGGCTCTCAAAAGCGATCATGGAAGAGGCGTTCCCGTATCTCGGTATTACGACTATTGAGGAGAGTGAAGAGACTCTTGAGACAGAAGGCCAGGATATCGGGGACACAACGTATACGGACTATGATGAAAACTACGAGGAAACGTATGATAATCCGGACGGTTCGTATATAGATGAAAATTATGATCCGGACCTGGATGACTGGGCTTCGGGAGATACGACAGAGTAAAAAATGGAATAACCCTGCAGAAGATGTAATAAGTTGTAACAACATCTTTTGCAGGGTTATTATAGTATGAAGAACAAAACATATAATAAGAAAAAAATACTTGTAGTATTTATCTGTGCCGCACTGATCCTGTGCGCGCTGATCGGAAGGCTGGTCTGGCTGATGATCTTTGACGCGGAATATTATCAGGAACTGGCGCAGGATCTCCATGAGCGGGAACGTGAGATCAAGGCCGCCCGGGGAGAGATTGTGGACCGAAACGGCGTTGTCCTGGCGACAAACCGGACAGTGTGCACCATATCCGTGATCCACAGCCAGATCGAGGAGCCTGAACGGGTTATAGAAGTGCTTTGCTCGGAACTGGAGATGGAAGAGTCTGAAGTTCGTAAAAAGGTCGAAAAGGTATCCTCCATGGAGAAGATTAAGACAAACGTGGACAAGGAAACCGGCGACAGGATCCGCGATTATGACCTTGCAGGGGTCAAGGTGGATGAGGATTATAAGAGGTACTATCCTTATGGCGATCTTGCCTCAAGAGTACTGGGCTTTACCGGAGGCGACAATCAGGGAATCATCGGCCTTGAAGTAAAGTACGAGGATTATCTGAAGGGAACTAACGGAACCATTCTGACAGTGACCGACGCGCGCGGGATTGAACTTGACGGAGTCGCTGAAGACAGGATTGAGCCGGTTGCCGGCCAGACTCTTCAGGTGAGCCTTGACTATAATATGCAGGCGTACTGTCAGCAGGCGGCTGAAAATGTCATGGAAGAAAAGCAGGCTGAAGCTGTGTCTATCCTGTTGATGAACCCTCAGAACGGAGAGATTTATGCGATGGTCAATGTCCCGGAATTTGATCTGAATAATCCTTACGAACTGAACACGGGCGTGGATGAGGATTCACTTACGGATGAGGAGCTTCAGGACCAGCTGAACCAGATGTGGAGAAACCGCTGTATCAATGATACCTATGAGCCGGGATCAACGTTTAAGATTATCACGTCTTCCGCATGTCTGGAAGAAGGAGTGGTGTCTCTGGACGACACATTTGTCTGTCCGGGGTACCGCATTGTCGAAGACCGGAAGATACGGTGCCATAAGGTGGGCGGTCACGGACAGGAGACATTTGTAGAGGGAATACAGAATTCGTGCAATCCGGTGTTCATAGATATCGGTCTAAGATTGGGCGCGGATCGTTTTTATGACTATTTTGAGAAGTTCGGACTTCTGAAGCTGACCAACGTAGATCTTCCCGGAGAAGCAGGGACGATCATGCATAAAAGGGAGAATATCGGGACTGTGGAGCTTGCGACTATGACATTCGGCCAGTCTTTCCAGGTAACGCCTATTCAGATGGCTGTAACAGTAAGTTCGATCATAAACGGAGGTACCCGGGTGACGCCCCATGTCGGTGCGGCAGTACTTGATACAGATGGAGGGACAGTGGAGACTTTTGAATATGAGACAGAGAAAGGGATTGTATCGAAAGAGACTTCCGAGACGATGCAGATGCTTCTGGAAAGCGTAGTATCTGAAGGGTCCGGCAAAAATGCATATATAGAAGGCTATTCGATCGGAGGAAAGACGGCGACTTCCCAGACACTGCCGAGAAGCGCGAACAAGTACATTTCTTCTTTTATCGGTTTTGCGCCTGCGGATGATCCGCAGATTCTCGGAATTGTTATCATACATGATCCCAAGGGAGTGTATTACGGAGGTACGATCGCCGCCCCTGTTCTGAGGGATATCTATGACAATATACTGCCGTATCTCGGGATTGAAAAAAGTTAAGTGATGGTATATACTAAATGAGATGCTCAAAGGGGGACACCCCTGTGTGAAACGAAAGAGATGAAGAGGTGGATTTATGAGTAGTCATGTAGTGATTCCGGTGCTGATATCATTCGCTGTAAGCCTTGTACTCGGGCCGGTTGTCATTCCTTTTTTAAGAAAACTTAAGATGAAGCAGACAGAACGTACGGATGGAGTACAGTCTCATCTGAAGAAAGCGGGCACGCCTACGATGGGCGGCATCATCATTCTGATAGCTGTTATTGTGACTTCGTTATTTTATGTAAGGGATTATCCCCGTATTATTCCGGTACTGTTCCTTACGGTTGCATTCGGTCTGATCGGTTTTCTGGATGATTATCTGAAAGTTGTACTTAAACGTTCCGATGGTCTGATGCCGATGCAGAAGATGGCGCTGCAGATAGTTGTTACGGCTATATTTGCCTTTTATCTGGTAGAGGTAGCCAAGGTACCGCTGACAATGCTTGTTCCGTTCTCCGGCGGTTATTACTGGGATATCGGCTGGCTGGCAATACCGGTTCTGTTTTTTGCGGTGATCGGAACAGTCAATGGCACCAATTTTACAGATGGACTTGACGGTCTGGCGTCCAGCGTTACTGTCCTTGTCGCGACCTTTTTTACTGTTGTGGCGATCGGGACAAAGAGCGGAATCGAGCCGATTACCTGCGCGGTAGTAGGAGCGCTGCTTGGATTCCTTCTGTTTAACGTATATCCGGCAAGCGTGTTCATGGGAGATACAGGTTCTCTTGCTCTGGGCGGTTTTGTTGCCGGAACTGCGTATATGATGCAGATGCCTCTGTTTATTATTATTGTAGGTTTTATCTACCTGGTAGAGGTTGCGTCTGTTATCATTCAGGTTACTTATTTTAAAAAGACAGGCGGAAAGCGTATCTTTAAGATGGCGCCGATCCACCATCATTTTGAGCTCTGCGGCTGGTCAGAGACAAGAGTGGTGGCAGTGTTCTCTGTCATCACGGCGCTGCTCTGTCTGATCGCTCTGATGGGGGTATAGTACAATGGAGTTAAAAGAAAAGAAGGTACTTGTATTTGGTTCCGGTATCAGCGGGGAAGCCGCAGCGGTTCTGCTTGACAGAGAAGGCGCGCACGTGGTCCTCTATGATGGAAACGAAAAGCTGGATGCGGTGAAGATCAAGGAAAAGATGCCGGAAAATGTAGAGGTTGTAGTCGGAGCATTTCCGGAGGAGATACTCGATGAACTGGATCTGACCGTGATGAGCCCGGGAGTTCCTACGGACCTTACGGTAGTTAAGAAAATGAAAGAAAAAGGAATTCCGGTCTGGGGAGAGATAGAGCTTGCCTATACGTGCGGAAAAGGAGATGTCCTCGCTATTACAGGAACGAACGGAAAGACAACGACAACATCGCTTCTCGGAGAGATTATGAAAAACTGGAAAGAGAGCGTCTTTGTAGTTGGAAATATCGGAAATCCGTATACAAGCATTGTGAAGGATACGAGAGAGGATTCTGTCATCGTCGCGGAGATGAGCAGTTTCCAGCTTGAGACTGTACACAGTTTCCGCCCGAAAGTGAGTGCGATCCTCAATATCACGCCGGATCATCTGAACCGTCATCATACGATGGAGGCATACATCGCCGCAAAGGAGAGAATTGCGGAGAACCAGACTCCGGAAGACTTCTGTGTACTCAATTATGAAGATGATGTGCTGCGCGGATTCGGAGAAAAAGTGAATGCTCAGGTTCTATATTTCAGCAGCCGGCGTAAACTTAACAGAGGTGTATACTTAGACGGAAAGACAATTATCTGTCATCTTGACGAGCCGGTCTCTGTCTGCGACACAGATGAACTGCAGATTCTCGGCACACATAATTATGAAAACGCAATGGCTGCCGTTGCAATGGCGTACGCATATGGAGTGCCTGTGGATGTGATCCGGAAGACTCTTCTTGCGTTTAAAGGAGTAGAGCACAGGATCGAGTTTGTGGCTGAGAAGAACGGTGTTGTTTATTATAATGATTCGAAAGGGACGAATCCGGACGCTGCGATCCGGGGAATCCAGGCGATGAACCGTCCGACAGTGTTGATCGGCGGAGGTTATGATAAAGAGTCCTCTTATGATGAATGGATTCAGGCGTTTGACGGCAAGGTGAAGAAACTGGTGCTGATCGGCGCGACCAGAGATAAGATTGCCCGGACAGCGCGTGAACTTGGCTTTAACGATATCGTGATGGCCGACACATTCGAGGAAGCTTTTGAAAAATGTGTGGAATATGCACAGCCCGGAGATGCGGTGCTTCTTTCGCCTGCATGTGCGAGCTGGGGAATGTTTAAGAATTATGAAGAACGCGGAGATAAATTCAAAGAACTTGTAGAACAGCTATAAGGAGTGGATTTTGATTGGAGCGTTCCAATAAGAAGAGGCATTATGACGAGACGCTGCTTACAGTGGTGATCGTTCTTGTTGCGATCGGACTTGTGATGCTGTACAGCACGAGTTCATATAATGGAGAGGTGAAGTTCCATGATCCTTTTTATTATCTGAAAAAACAGGGCTTTGCCACGTTCATCGGATTTCTCGGCATGGTGATCGTATCGAGGGTCGATTACCACAGGTGGGCGGTGCTGGCGTTACCGGGCTATCTGGCTGCGATTGCTCTGTCGGTAGCGGTCATGCTCTTCGGAGATGAGTATAACGGGTCCAAAAGATGGTTGTCTTTGGGCCCTGTTTCTTTTCAGCCGTCTGAATTCGCGAAGGTGGCGGTTATCCTGTTTCTGGCATGTCTTGTGACAAGACATGTAAAGCAGATGGGAAAATTCCGGACGCTGGTTCTTATGATGCTTCCGGTATTGCCCATCGTAGCCCTGGTCGGCGCGAGTAATCTGAGCACGGCCATCATCATCCTCGGGATTGCCGTTGTGCTGATCTTCGTGGCAAGTCCGAAGTATTCCCAGTTCATCTGGATGGCGACGGCGGGTATTGCTTTTATGGCAGTGTTTCTTGCCATGGAGAGCTACCGGCTGGAGCGCCTTGCAATATGGCGCAATCCTGAGCAGTATGAAAAAGGATATCAGACTTTGCAGGGGCTGTACGCGATCGGAAGCGGCGGGCTTTTCGGGCGGGGGCTGGGAAATAGTGTGCAGAAGCTGGGATTTCTCCCGGAAGCACAGAATGATATGATATTTTCTATTATCTGTGAAGAACTGGGGCTGGTGGGAGCCGGTATTATTATTTTCCTGTTCTTTCTCCTTATATGGAGATTCTTTGTGATTGCAACAAAAGCGCCGGATCTGCTGGGGGCTCTGATTGCTTCAGGAGCGATGGCGCATATGATGATACAGGTGATTCTCAATATTGCGGTTGTGACTAACTCCATTCCAAATACGGGGATTACACTTCCGTTTATCAGTTACGGCGGGACATCGGTAGTGTTTTTACTGTTGGAAATGGGGCTTGTGCTCAGCGTGTCCGGTCTGGTAGAATAAGGTGGAAACCTCATCGGAGGCTTTCCATCTTATCCGGCTGAACAAAAGAGCAATGTGCCGTGAAATACAAAGGAGGCATTTTGGATGAAGAAAAAGAAGCGCAGAAAGATATGGCCGGTCGTATTTGCCGTAATACTGTTTTTGATCATACTGGCGGCAGCAGTTGTACTGCTGTTCCGGACCCGCACAGTTAAAGTGAAGGGAAATTCGTATTACAGCGAAAATACGATCACTACATTAGTGCAGAGGGACAAACTCTCGGTTAATACATTATATATACTGCTCAAATATGATTTCCTGGAACCGGAACTCCCGGCCGGCATTAAGCAGTTGAACATTTCGCTGGAGAATCCGTGGACTGTCCGTGTGACTGTAGAAGAGAAAGAAATGGCTGGATATGTGGACTACGACGAGGCATATTTGTATTTTGACGGGGACGGGACAGCTGCTCTCAAGACGAAAAAGCAGATCGAGGGCGTGCCGTATATAGAGGGGCTGGTCTTTGACGAGGGTGCAGTGGAACTTGGAAAGACACTTCCGGTGGAGGATGACAGTATCTTCGATAAGATTGTGGATGCGTCGCGTAATCTGAAGAAGTATAATCTTACGCCCGACAGGATCTCCTGTGCGGAGGGGGACGTCAGACTATATTTCGGAATCGTGGAAGTGCTTCTCGGCGATGATAACTACGAGGAAAAGCTTCAGCAGGTTTCTCCGATCCTCGAGAAATTGTCTGAATTGTATCCGGATACGGCGGGAACTCTGCATCTGGAGAATTACGATTCTGATTCCGAGTCAATACCGTTTGTACCGGCCGGGTAACCGGTCTGCCGCCAAGCGGGCTCGATTACGCTGCGCTTATCTCGCTTTGGCTAAACGCCGTATACAGATATATACATATACCCCTTGATGCAAGCAAGCTTGCACAGGGGTTATGTATATATCTGTGCATGGCTAGATAGTATTGGAAATAGTATAAAAAATCAGAAAAATCGGAAAAAATCTATTGATTATTTACGGAAAAGACTTTATTATATACTTATTGGATTGTAAGGTTCAATAATAAAGGGATGTATAAGAAATTAATAAGACGACAAAGGAGGAAATACTCTTGTTAGAAATTAAGACCAATGAATCAGAAGCGGCCGCAAGAATAATTGTTGTCGGAGTAGGCGGCGGCGGAAATAACGCTGTGAACCGCATGATCGATGAACAGATTGCGGGTGTGGAATTTATCGCAGTAAATACAGATAAGCAGGCGCTGCAGCTTTGTAAGGCGCCGACTCTTATGCAGATCGGTGAGAAGCTTACAAAAGGACTTGGTGCAGGTGCACAGCCTGAGGTAGGAGAGAAAGCAGCGGAAGAAAGTTCAGAAGAGATTTCAGCAGCTCTCAAAGGTGCGGACATGGTATTCGTTACCTGCGGTATGGGCGGCGGAACAGGTACAGGAGCAGCTCCGGTGATCGCTCGTATCGCAAAAGAGCAGGGAGCCCTGACGGTAGGCGTTGTTACAAAGCCGTTCCGTTTCGAGTCTAAGACAAGAATGCAGAACGCTCTGAACGGTATTGATAAATTAAAAGAAAATGTTGACACGATCATCGTGATTCCGAATGATAAACTTCTCGAAGTAGTTGACAGACGTACGACGATGCCTGAGGCGCTGAAAAAAGCGGACGAGGTATTACAGCAGGGTATTCAGGGTATTACAGACCTGATCAACGTACCGTCTCTGATCAACCTGGACTTTGCGGATATTCAGACTGTTATGAAGGACAAGGGTATCGCTCATATCGGTATCGGTTCTGGCCGCGGCGACGACAAGGCTCTCGAGGCTGTCAAAGAGGCGGTTGCAAGCCCGCTGCTTGAGACAACGATCCAGGGTGCCTCCAATGTCATTGTCAATGTATCCGGTGATATTACACTTATGGATGCTTCTGATGCAGCAGACTATGTACAGGAGCTTGCCGGAGAAAGCGCAAGTATCATCTTTGGTGCTATGTATGATGATACGAAGTCTGATGAATGTACGATTACTGTTATCGCAACAGGTCTTCACAATGTCGGAGGCAGTGCTTCCAAGTTAAAAGCAAGACTGGAAGGACAGCAGAAAGTCGGATCTATACTTCCGAACGGTGAGTCTCCGGTAAGAAGCCGCCTTGACGGGGAAAAGAGATCTGTAGGTACAGGAAGCACGTCCAGACCGCAGGGAGGCACGATGCCGACCCTTCAGCCGAGGACTCCGTCCAGCAATGTAAAAGAACAGACAATCAAGATTCCGGATTTCTTTAAGAAATAAGGATACATAAGCTACAGAATAATATTAAAGCTCTGTGTGGACAATATAGTTTCACACAGAGCTTTTTTCTTTGCAGAAAATGCTGTGTTTTTATACATGTCGAAATATATGTTTTTCATCTGTCATTATCTGACAAATTTTATTCCAGTTCAGGCGATATAATAAATCCCGGATCGTTACCGGAGGGAAAGAAGGTGAGACATGTACTATGAATTGTACATAGATGTTTTTTTTCTGGAGAATTTCATGATGGACAGTCTTCTCCTTCTGATTATAAACCGTGTGATGAATAATGGACGGCCACCGGGCCGTATCCTTCTGGGCGGTATAACAGGCAGCCTCCTGACATGTCTGGTGGTTGCCGTTGCGATTCCTCCGGCAGTCAGAACGATCATTTTTCATACGCTCGTCAACAGCGCGATGCTCTTTGCAGGACTCCGGATCAGGCGGTTCTCACAGTTTGTACAGGCATTTCTGCTGCTCTATGCGGCAGCGGTCATAACAGGAGGAATAATGCAGATATTCCGCCCGTATATGCGTTATATAAGCCTGTTTTATGCGGCGGCTTTTTTCAGCTATGCAGGTTTCCTGAAACTGTGGAGGCTTATTGTTCACATGTACAGACGACAGAGCAGGATACTGAAGGTGACGCTGTACACAGAGAAGGGAGAACGGTCCGTAAAAGCTCTTCTGGATACGGGGAACGAACTGAGAGACTGTTATACAGGGGAACCGGTAAATGTCATAGCTCCGGAGACTGCGGCGTTTATATCGGATCATATAGAACTGGAAAAAGGATTCCGTATGATTCCATATCACTGCATCAGCGGAGAATCTGTGATGAAAGTATTTCGAGTGGAAAAAATGTGTGTTCACATGGAAGAGGAGAGATGGATAGAAAATCCTCTGCTCGGGATAGGAGAGGAGAGACTGTCCGGAGACGAAGAGTATGAAATGATTCTGAATCCGGCGGTTTTTACCGGATAAGATCATAATTTAATATAATCATTAGGAGGAGACTGGATGTTAGGAAATGCAGCAGTTCCGCGTCCGTTCAGGATGCGGATCATACCGGATATCAGGAGCCTGATATTTGGAAACGGAAAAGAAATCCATTATATAGGAGGGACAGAGAT
Organism: uncultured Lachnoclostridium sp.; assembly: GCA_946491795.1. Taxonomy (GTDB): domain Bacteria; phylum Bacillota; class Clostridia; order Lachnospirales; family Lachnospiraceae; genus Mediterraneibacter; species Mediterraneibacter gallistercoris. Next base: position 18,975 of record CAMLYF010000021.1, read on the forward strand.
ACTTCCGCCGCCGTTGGAGCGAGGACAGGAAAAGGAGATGATCAGCTGTCTCGGAACAGAATGCGATGAAAAAGCAAAGAAGGTACTTATCGAGCATAATCTCCGTCTGGTCGTGTATATTGCCAAGAAATTTGATAATACAGGAGTGGGTGTAGAAGATCTGATATCCATAGGAACTATCGGGCTGATTAAGGCGATCAATACATTTAACCCGACTAAGAAGATAAAACTGGCAACCTATGCTTCACGGTGCATAGAAAATGAGATACTCATGTACCTCAGGCGGAATAGCAAGACAAAGCTGGAAGTGTCTATAGACGAGCCGCTTAATGTAGACTGGGACGGGAATGAACTCCTTCTGTCAGATATCCTGGGAACGGACGAAGACACAATATACCGCGATCTCGAAAATGAGGTGGAACGGAAGCTTCTTGTCCGTGCTCTTAATAAACTGTCCAGCAGAGAAAAGATGATCGTGAAGATGCGTTTCGGACTGGATAATCCTGAGGGAAGGGAAAAGACACAGAAAGAAGTGGCGGATCTTCTCGGAATCTCGCAGTCATATATCTCCAGACTGGAGAAAAAGATCATGCAGAGGCTCAAAAGAGAGATGGTGCGCTACGAATAAATAAAATCCGATTTTTCGTACCGACTCAGGAAAGGAAAATCGTTTGAAAAGGGAGCAGATACGGAATGACTGACTCACGTATCCGCAGGCAGAGAAAAGGTTGATCCCGGCTCCGGTTACAGAGAATAACGCAAACTAATAAATCAGCATATCAGCTAAAAGCAAAACGGGCACGCGAAGAACTCCTTACGTCAGACAACTTCGCGTGCCCGTTTAACGCTGCTCTCCTGATTCTAAGTTTTGCCTAATTCTCTTCCACAGTCGCCGTTATCAATCTTCCTCTGCCCACGGATTGTGCATCAGGTCAGACGTATTTATTCGCTTTTCTTGTTTTTCCAATCCTGAGCCGGAGCGATAAATACTCATACAAACTGGCAGAAACCGGTACATAATTTCCAATAGCCGCGTCATATGAAAGCAGCCGGGAGGCAGGTATTGTGTACGCACCGTTGGAGCAGCGTCGGTACTTAGAGCGCGTCTTTTGCGCTCTTATGTACCGTTACGCTGTGACCGAGTGAAAACGTGTGCGTTAACAATACCTGCCTCCCGTCGAATACTTTGCCAGTACGAGAAATCGAAATATATCTACATATTGTAGTAGTGCGCATAGATCCCGTTCTGCTGCAGCAGCGATTCATGGGTTCCGCGTTCAGCGATCCCATCCTCTGTGATGACGATGATCTCGTCGGCATTACGGATGGTGGAGAGGCGGTGGGCGATGGTGATGGTCGTCCGGCCTTCGGAGAGTTCCTCCAGACTCTGCTGGATCCAGCGTTCGCTCTCATTGTCCAGGGCGCTGGTTGCTTCGTCAAGAACGAGGATCGGCGGATTCTTCAGGAATACCCGGGCAATGGAGATGCGCTGTTTTTGTCCGCCGGAGAGACGCGCGCCGCGCTCGCCGACAAAGGTGTCATAACCGTCCGGCAGTTCTTCGATGAAATCGTGGATATTGGCACGCTTTGCGGCTTCAATGATTTCTTCCATAGATGCGCCGGGTTTTCCGTATGCAATATTTTCACGTATGGTGCCTGCGAAAAGGTAGACATCCTGCTGTACCATGCCGATCTGAGTTCTCAGGCTCTTAAGAGTCAGTGTGCGGACATCTTTGCCGTCGATCGTGATCCGTCCGCCTGTTACATCGTAGAATCTGGGCAGGAGAGAGCAGATAGTGGTTTTCCCGCTTCCTGACGGGCCTACAAGGGCGATGGATTTTCCGGCCGGGATTTCAAAGGATACATGGGATAGTACCGGTGTGTCGTCGTCACTGTAATGGAAGGACACGTCTTCATAGCAGACACGGCCTTTCACGTCGGTGAGCGGTTTTGCATCCGGTGCATCGACAATCTCAGGTTCTGTCTCCATCACGTCCAGGAACCGGCGGAATCCGGCGAGACCTTTCTGCATCATCTCGATCAGTTCTACAAGGATCTGAATCGGGCTGATAAAGATGCCGATGTAAAGGGCATACATTGCGAGGTCTGTTACATTCATGAGATTGTGGGCAATGAGATATCCGCCGAATACAAGCGTTACGAGATACATCATTCCCTGAAAGAAAAGGTTCCACCCCATGAAATTTCCCATGCAGTTATAATTGTTCCGTTTGGAGATGAGAAATGCATGGTTGCTTTTTCTGAATTTCTCGCGCTCGATTTCTTCATTAGCAAAAGACTGGACAACGCGGATGCCTGCCAGTGTATCCTGCAGACTGGAATTGACGTCGCCGATCTTTCGGCGGTTCTCCATGAATGTCTCCTGCATCCGCTGATTCTGGCGGAAAGAGAAAATGAACATACACAGAACGAGAACGACGAGGGGAAGCGCAAGCCGCCAGTTAATGAGGAACAGGAAGATGAAAGAGCCGACGATCTTTACCACGGAGATAAAGAGATTTTCAGGACCGTGATGCGCGAACTCCGCGATATCGAACAGGTCTGAGACGAGCTTGCTCATCATCTGCCCGGAATTGTTCTGACTATAGTAGGAAAAGGACAGCTTCTCATAGTGATCAAAGAGCTGCTGGCGCATATCGCGTTCCATGTTGGCGCCCATCATATGTCCCTGATAACTTACATAGTACTTACATAGACTCTGGATGATATACATAGCCAGAAGCCCCAGGGCGATCCAGGGCAGAGTTCCGAGGATCGTGCCGCTGTCTCTGGTGAAGAGCGTGTTTGTCATTGTGCGCAGGATCTGCGGATATGCCAGATCTACGATGCTGATGAAAGCGGCGCAGATAAGGTCAATAAAAAAGACCGCTTTGTACGGCGCATAATAATCTATGAATTTTCTGATCGTGTGCATTGTATCACTCCTTGTTTCGTTTTTATTCTGTTGACCATATTAGCATATCATTTTCTGCTTGACAAGAAGTTCCATTCTGTAATAACGTATGGATGTATGACTGCAGTTTAACGAAAGAGAGAAGAGTATGAGACTTTATTTAGCCCCGCTTGAGGGGATTACGGGCTGGATCTTCCGCAGCGCCGTCCATGAATGTTTCGGAGGATTTGACAAATATTTCGTGCCGTTTATCCGGCCGAATCAGATGGGGCACTTCAGTGCCAGAGAGAAGAAGGATATACTGCCGGAACACAATAAAGGAATGTATACGGTTCCTCAGATTCTTACGAACAGACCCGAGGACTTTATACGGACGGCAGATAAACTCGGTGAGTATGGATATAAAGAAATCAATCTTAATCTGGGATGTCCGTCCAAGACCGTTGTGACAAAGGGGAGAGGAGCCGGTTTCCTTGCGGAGCCGGACAGGCTGGACGCTTTTCTGTACGAGGTGTTTGAAAAATGCGAGATCCGCATCTCTATCAAGACAAGACTGGGGATGGAAGCGCCGGAAGAGTTTCATCATCTCCTGGAGATATATAATAAATATCCATTGGAGGAGCTGATCATTCATCCGAGGGTACAGGAGGATTTCTATAAAAATACTCCGAATATAGGAGTGTTTACGGAAGCCCGGGCAAAGAGCAGGAATCCGGTATGCTATAACGGAGATATTTTTACTGCTGAGGATTATGATTGTTTTACAAAGATGCAGCCGGACGTGGACTGTATCATGACAGGCAGGGGAGTTCTGGCCGATCCTGCGCTGGGGCGTGAGATCCGGGGAGGGGCAAAAGCAGATGCGGCGGAACTGCGGCGTTTCCATGACCTTCTGTATGCGGGATACTGTGAAGAAATGTCCGGTGACAGGACAATCCTTTATAAGATGAAAGAGTTATGGACATATCTTGCTCCTGCATTTACAAATTATAAGAAATACGCAAAGAAAATAAAAAAAGCGGAGAAATGTGCGGTATATGAAAAGATTATAGACGATCTGTTTGAAAATGAAGAGATCAGCGTATCCTGATGCATCGGATACGCTGATCTTCTGTTATACCGGCCTTTTTATCAATAAAAGATTTTAGCGGCTGTCTGGTCCGTAGACACGAAACCGGTTATCAGTCCTGCTTCTGCGCCGCTGTCTCGTTCTGCCTCTTGAGAGCGGCCTCGACAAATCCTTTGAAGAGAGGATGCGGCCTGTTCGGTCTGGACTTAAGCTCCGGATGTGCCTGTGTCGCTATAAACCACGGATGGGACGGGATTTCTATCATCTCGACGATGCGGCTGTCCGGGGAAAGTCCGCACAGTGACATTCCGTGTTCTTCCAGAACATCGCGGTAATCGTTATTTACTTCATAACGGTGGCGGTGACGCTCACTGATCTCTTTTGTTCCGTACAGTTTCTCGGCAAGAGAGCCTTCTTTGAGTACGCACGGATAAGCGCCAAGACGGAGTGTGCCGCCGATGTCTTCTACGCCGATCTGATCCGGCATAATATGGATGACCGGATGAGTGGTATCAGGTTTAAGCTCCATACTGTGTGCGTCATGATATCCGATTACATTTCTTGCAAATTCTACGATGGCAAGCTGCATGCCAAGGCAGAGGCCGAGGAATGGGATATTATGTGTGCGGGCATATTTGATGGCTGTGATTTTGCCCTCGATTCCTCTGTGTCCGAAGCCGCCTGGAACGAGAATGCCGCTGACGTCAGAGAAAATTTCTTCCGCATTTTCTTCAGTGACTGTCTCGGAGTCAACCCATTTGATGTTTACCGTAGTATGGGAGTAGATGCCTCCGTGTTTCAATGCCTCTACGACACTGATGTAGGCATCGTGCAGCTGGATATATTTTCCTACAAGGGCAACGGTTACTTCCTGAGTCGGGTGACGCAGGTTTTCCACCATCTCAGTCCAGTCTTTGAGATCCGGTTCAGGGCAGTCCAGATGAAGGCATTCACAGACTACCTGTGCAAGATGTTCTTTTTCCATTGCCAGAGGAGCCTCGTAGAGATACTCAACGTCCAGGTTCTGGAGTACGTGGCTTGCCGGCAGGTTGCAGAAAAGAGAAATCTTGTCTTTCATGCCCGAATCGAGAGGATACTCGGAACGGCACACGATGATATCCGGCTGTATTCCCATTCCCTGCAGCTCTTTTACGCTGGCCTGTGTAGGTTTGGTCTTCATCTCCTGGGAAGCGCGCAGATAAGGAATCAGTGTCACGTGAATGAGGATGACATTTTCCGCACCTTTCTCATGCTGAAACTGACGGATGGATTCAAGGAAAGGCTGGCTCTCGATGTCTCCGACCGTGCCGCCCACTTCAATGATGGCGATTTCCGTATCGGTTGCAGCGGGATTGCGGTAAAATCTGCTCTTGATTTCGTTTGTGATATGGGGGATGACCTGTACGGTGCCTCCGCCGAAGTCGCCGCGGCGCTCTTTCTGAAGAACAGACCAGTAGATCTTGCCGGTCGTGACGTTAGAGTTCTTGGTAAGGCTCTCGTCGATGAAGCGCTCATAGTGTCCAAGATCCAGATCAGTCTCCGCACCGTCGTCTGTTACGAAGACTTCACCGTGCTGGACCGGATTCATTGTACCCGGATCGATGTTGATATAAGGATCGAATTTCTGCATGGTAACGGTATATCCGCGGGCTTTTAACAGCCGCCCGAGAGAAGCGGCCGTTATCCCTTTGCCGAGACCGGATACAACGCCGCCGGTAACAAAAACGTATTTTACTGCCATAATAGATGCCCTCCTGTGGTATAAATATCTGATGAACGGTAAAACCGGTTCCTGAAAAAAGAGTACAGTCTGACTATGGACGGAAAACCGCATCTTTGCGGTCTGATCCATACGTATAGCCAGACTGTAAAACAAAATAATACTTATATAGTATACAACAGAAATTATAGAAAGTACAGAGTTTTTTATGAAAGGAGTATATGTTCGTATATTGCCTCGCATGTGAGCTGTACGCCCAGTTTCTTGAAGATCTTGATATCTACGTCCGAGAGCATTACGGAAGTGTGAGCCTGACATCCGTCCAGTTTCGGAAGCTGAGAGAGCGCAAGGCGCGCTTCCGCGCTGTCAGCCGCGCTGGCGGAGAGCGCGATCAGCACTTCGTCAGTGTGCAGACGCGGGTTTTTGCTCTTTAAGTAGTCCACCTTTAGTTTCTGGATCGGCTCAATGGACTGGGGAGAGATGATGTGCCGTTCGTGGTCAATGCCGGCGAGGGCTTTCAGCACGTTCAGCAGCAGCGCCGCGGACGCACCGAGCAGCTTAGTTGTCTTTCCGGTTATGATACGTCCGTCCTCGAGTTCCAGCGCGGCTGCCGGTCCGCCGGTCTCTTTTGCACGTTTCTGCGCTTCGACAGCAACTCTGCGGTCTGCGACGGTAATACCTGCCATATTCATGAGAAGCTCGATTTTCTCCGCTTCTTTTTCAGAGGCATCGCCTTTTACCAGTGCGTTCAGTGCGGCGTAATAGCGGCGGATGATTTCCTGTTTGGAAGCTTCGCGGCAGACTTCATCATCGCAGATGCAGTTGCCCGCCATATTGACGCCCATGTCTGTAGGGGATTTGTAAGGGCTTTCCCCGTAAATCTTTTCAAAGATCGTGTTCAGGACAGGGAAGATCTCTACGTCCCGGTTATAGTTGACAGTAGTTTCGCCATAGGCTTCCAGATGGAAAGGATCGATCATGTTTACATCATTTAAGTCGGCTGTAGCCGCTTCGTATGCGAGATTGACCGGATGTTTAAGCGGCAGATTCCAGATCGGGAATGTCTCGAACTTGGCGTATCCCGCATGGATGCCTCTCTTGTGTTCATGATAGAGCTGGGAGAGACAGGTAGCCATTTTTCCGCTTCCGGGTCCCGGAGCTGTTACGATGACGAGCGGTCGTGTTGTCTCGATATAATCGTTCTTTCCGTAGCCTTCATCGCTGATAATCAGCGGAATATTGGACGGATATCCCGGGATAATATAGTGGAGATATACCGGAATATTCATGTTTTCCAGTCTGTTTTTGAACAGAAGGGCACTTTCCTGACCGGAGAACTGGGTAATCGTCACGCTGCCCACATAAAGTCCCTGATCACGGTATGTCTGGATCAGACGGAGAACATCCGTGTCGTAGGTAATGCCGAGGTCGCCGCGCACTTTATTTTTTTCAATGTCCTTTGCGCTGATGACGATGACGATCTCGGCCTGATCGCTGAGTTCTTTTAAAAGTCTCAGTTTACTGTCCGGAGCAAAGCCGGGAAGTACGCGGGAGGCGTGATAGTCGTCGAAGAGTTTTCCCCCGAATTCCAGATAAAGTTTGTTGTCGAATTTTCCAATCCGTTCCCGAATGTGTTCAGACTGCATTTTCAGATATTTCTCATTGTCAAAACCGATTTTCATATTTTCCTCTTTCCTTTGTATTTATTCTGTATCCGTGAGTGGATGACGCATCTGACGCGCCGGAAGATAACAGGACATATTCCGTACCCAGTATACTATAAAAAGTCATGGATTTACAATATTTTCATAATGTTTTTGTTGATTTATGCAAAACCTGTCTTTATAATAATAATAGCTGTTTTTAGGAGGAATATAATGGACAATAATAATAAAAATAAAGACCCGAATCATAACCGGCAGGGCTGGGGAATTATCCTCGTAACAACCCTGCTGGTCACTTTTATGGTGATGGGATTATACTCGATGATGCGGGGATCCGGTCCGGAACAGATCAGCTATGATAAGTTTCTTTCTCTGATCGATGAAGGCGAAGTTCAGGAGGTAAATCTTTACAGTGACCGGATCTATATCACACTGACTGACGAGGCGCGTCAGAAAGAGCTTAAGAAATCCGGACAGACAGGCATTTCGGGAAATGTCTGGAGCCAGCTCCAGGAACAGATGCAGTCGGGCAGCAGTACCGGAGAAGAGAGCGAGAGAGATCCGGATTATTATACTGGATATGTCAACGATTACACTCTGACGGACAAACTCGAGGAAGCAGGAGTCAAATTCGGAAGTGAACCTGCCGATACAGTTGGGCAGACCCTTCTCGAGCTGTTTATAACCGTCATCCTTCCGATCGGTCTGATGGCGGGAATGCTCATCTGGCTGATGCGGAAGATGACCAAAGGCGGAGGCGTGATGGGCATTGGCAAGAGCAATGCCAAGATGTACATGGAGAAAGAGACCGGAGTTACTTTTCAGGATGTGGCCGGTGAGGATGAGGCAAAAGAATCACTTCAGGAAGTGGTGGATTTCCTTCACAATCCGGGAAAATACAGCGGCATCGGTGCAAAGCTTCCGAAGGGAGCGCTGCTTGTAGGCCCTCCCGGAACCGGTAAGACGCTCCTTGCCAAAGCAGTGGCAGGCGAGGCAAAAGTACCGTTCTTCTCATTGTCCGGATCAGCGTTTGTAGAGATGTATGTTGGTGTCGGAGCTTCCCGTGTCCGTGACCTGTTCAAACAGGCCCAGCAGCAGGCTCCGTGTATTGTGTTTATCGATGAGATCGACGCCATCGGAAAGACCCGTGATTCTTCGCTCGGCGGAAATGATGAGAGAGAACAGACGCTCAATCAGCTCCTTGCGGAGATGGACGGATTTGATACAAACAAAGGCCTCCTGATCCTGGCGGCAACGAACCGTCCGGAGATCCTGGATCCGGCGCTTCTGCGTCCGGGACGTTTCGACCGGCGGATTATCGTGGACAAACCGGATCTGAAAGGCCGTGTGGAGATTCTGAAAGTACATGCAAAAGATGTGCGTATGGATGAGAGCGTGGACCTCGAAGCAATCGCACTTGCGACTTCGGGCGCGGTCGGCTCGGATCTTGCGAATATGATAAACGAGGCTGCCATTAATGCGGTGAAGCATGGCAGACAGGTAGTGAGCCAGAAAGACCTTTTTGAGGCGGTGGAAGTCGTTCTAGTCGGAAAAGAAAAGAAAGACCGCATCATGAGCAAGGAAGAGAGACAGATCGTCTCTTACCATGAGGTGGGACACGCACTTGTCACAGCGCTCCAGAAGAATACGGAGCCGGTGCAGAAGATCACGATCGTTCCGAGGACAATGGGGGCTCTCGGATATGTGATGCAGACGCCGGAAGAGGAAAAATTCCTGAATACGAAGAAAGAGCTGGAGGCTATGATCGTTGTGGCTCTCGGAGGACGTGCTGCCGAGGAACTTGTCTTTGACACGGTGACGACCGGAGCGGCTAATGATATCGAGCAGGCGACCAAAATCGCCCGTTCTATGATCACACAGTACGGTATGTCCGAACGGTTCGGACTGATGGGGCTTGAGTCCATCCAGAACCGGTATCTGGATGGAAGAGCCGTGTTAAACTGCGGTGACGCGACTGCCGGTGAGATTGACGAGGAAGTTATGAAGATGCTGAAGGCCGCCTATGAAGAGGCTAAGAAGCTTCTTTCCGAGAACAGGGAGGCACTTGATAAGATCGCCGCATTCCTGATCGAAAAAGAAACGATCACAGGAAAGGAATTTATGAAGATATTCCGGGAAGTAAAAGGCATACCGGAGCCTGATGAAACAGAGGAGAGCAGTGCGGGCGAACGAGAAGGCCGCATTGTCATGAAACATGGAGAACAATAATTTTGATATTCAGGAAGAATTAAAGAAGCTGCCGGGCAGGCCCGGAGTCTACATCATGCATGACGAAAATGACCATATCATTTATGTCGGCAAGGCGATCAGCCTGAAGAACCGGGTGAGGCAGTATTTTCAGAGCAGCAGGAATAAGGGCGTCAAGATTGAGCAGATGGTGACACATATACGGCGGTTTGAGTATATTGTGACAGATTCTGAACTGGAGGCTCTTGTTCTGGAATGCAACCTGATCAAGGAGCATCATCCGAAATACAATACGATGCTCATGGATGATAAGACCTATCCGTTCATAAAGGTGACGACCAATGAAGCCTTTCCCAGAGTGGTGTTATCACGAAAGATGCTTAAGGATAAGGCCCGGTATTTCGGGCCTTATACAAGTTCTCAGGCTGTCAGGGACACGATAGACCTGATCCATAAACTGTATCACCTGCGGAGCTGCAACCGCAGCCTTCCCAGAGATATCGGGAAAGAGCGGCCCTGCCTGAACTACCATATCAAGCAGTGCGATGCCCCCTGTCAGGGGTATATTTCCAGGGAGGAGTATGGAAAGGCGGTAAATGAAGTACTCCGGTTTCTGAACGGAAATTATGATACGGTTCTGGGAGAGCTGGAGGAGAAGATGAATGCCGCTTCCGAAGCGCTGGAATTCGAGCGAGCGATTGAATACAGGGAACTGATCAGCAGTGTGAAAAAGGTTGCGCAGAAACAGAAGATCACTGACTCGAGCGGCGAGGACAGGGATGTTCTGGCGGTCGCTTCCCAGGAAGAAGACGCGGTCGTCCAGGTGTTTTTTATCAGAGGAGGACGTCTGATCGGAAGAGATCATTTTTATCTGAAGATTACAAAAGGAGAGAGCGCATCGGAGATTTTAAACAGCTTTATCCTGCAGTACTATGCGGGAACGCCGTTTATACCGGGTGAGCTGATGCTTCAGGATGAAGTGGAGGATCAGGAGCTTCTTGAGACGTGGCTGACCTCCAAGAGAGGACAGAAAGTGACACTGAAAGTGCCTAAGAAAGGTACGAAAGAAAAACTGGTGGAACTCGCCCGGGAAAATGCAAAGATGGTGCTGACTAAGGATAAAGAACGTCTGAAGCGGGAGGAAGGAAGGACGATCGGCGCGGTAAAAGAAATCGCTGCACTGCTCGGACTGGACGGAATCGTCCGGATGGAAGCCTACGATATCTCAAATACGAACGGATTTGAGTCTGTCGGCTCCATGGTCGTCTATGAGAGAGGCCGCCCAAAGAGAAATGATTATCGCAAATTCAGGATCAAAGGGATCAAGGGTGCAGATGATTACGGCAGTATGAGAGAAGTATTAACACGGCGTTTTACCCACGGACTGCGGGAACGACAGGAAAATGCAGAACTCGGGAAGTTTACCGCATTTCCGGATTTGATCATGATGGATGGAGGCAAGGGGCAGGTTAACGTGGCGCTCCAGGTGCTTGACGAACTGCATCTTGACATTCCGGTATGCGGCATGGTTAAGGATGATCACCACCGCACAAGAGGATTATACTATCAAAATGAAGAAATTCCAATCAATAGATCATCGGAAGCGTTCCGGCTGATCACCAGGATCCAGGACGAGGCGCACAGGTTTGCTATTGAGTATCACAGGCAGTTGAGGAGCAAAGGGCAAGTGCATTCTATACTTGATGATATCGAGGGAATCGGCCCGGCGCGCAGAAAAGCATTGATGAGGGAATACCTCAGCCTTGATGAGATAAAGAAAGCTTCTGTGGAAGAACTGGCAAAAATACCGTCTATGAATGAAAAAGCGGCGGAATCTGTATACAAGTTCTTTCATTAGTGTTATGATAAAAAGAACAGGAGAAAGTGAGGAGAGAATCTATGGGACAAGGGATTAGACTGAGTGAGATCGTAGAAAAAATGAATCTGAAAAATCTCACACCCGAAGTTGATATGGTTGAGAAGGAGGTTAACGTACCGGATGTCAATCGTCCGGCACTGCAGCTTGCAGGCTTTTATGACCGGTTTGATTCAAACAGAGTACAGATCATTGGAAATGTGGAGGACAGATATGTTCAGACTCTGAGCGAAGAACAGCGCCAGGAAACATATGAAAAGCTGCTGCAGCATCCGATTCCCTGCATCGTGTTCTGCCGGGATATTGTGCCTGGGGAAAGTTTCCTTAAGACAGCTGTTAAGTATGGCGTCCCGATCTTCAATACCGTGAAACAGACATCCGACTTTATGGCGGAGATCATAAGATGGATGAACGTGCGGCTGGCTCCTTGTATTTCCATTCACGGAGTGCTTGTCGATGTGTATGGCGTAGGCGTACTGATCATGGGTGAGAGTGGAATAGGAAAAAGCGAGGCTGCGCTGGAACTGATCAAAAGAGGACATCGTCTTGTAACAGATGATGTGGTTGAGATACGAAAAGTGAGCGATGAGACTCTGGTCGGAACTGCTCCGGATATTACAAAGCACTTCATCGAGCTGAGAGGTATTGGCATTGTGGATGTAAGATCTATGTTCGGTGTCCAGAGCGTAAGAGAGACCCAGAATATTGATCTTGTAATTACTCTTGAGGACTGGAGCAGAGATAAAGAGTACGACCGCCTCGGACTGGAAGAAGAATACACGGAATTTCTTGGGAACAAAGTGGTGTGTCATCGTATACCGATCCGTCCCGGCAGAAATCTTGCAATTATTGTCGAGTCTGCGGCTGTCAATCACAGACAGAAACAGATGGGATATAATGCGGCTGCGGAACTCTATAAGAGAGTGCAGGAAAACATCGCTAAAAAGCAAAAATAAAGAGGGAGTGAAAGGAGAGTTTAGCTATGAAATACTGTTTTGGAGTGGATATCGGCGGAACCACGGTAAAGATGGGGCTTTTCGAAGAGTCGGGAACGGTTCTTGACAAATGGGAGATCACGACAGATACGTCTGAGGAAGGAAAGGCAATCCTTCCGAATATTGCGGCTTCTATTGAAAAGAAGATCGAGGAACATCAGCTGGATAAGAACGAGATTGTCGGGATCGGAGCCGGAGTTCCGGCTCCGGTGACCGCGGACGGAGTGGTGAACGGAAGCGCGAATCTCGGATGGACATACAAGGAAGTTAAGAAAGAACTGGAAGAACTTACAGGTCTTACATCATATATAGGAAATGACGCGAATGTAGCAGCTCTCGGTGAGATGTGGAAAGGCGGCGGCGAAGGCGAGAAGAATATGATCATGGTAACGCTTGGAACCGGAGTTGGCGGCGGCATTATCATCGATGGCAAGATACTTGTAGGCGCAAATGGAGCGGGAGGCGAGATCGGCCATCTGTGTGTGAACTATGAAGAGACGGACCGCTGCGGCTGCGGAAACAAAGGGTGTCTGGAACAGTATGCATCAGCTACGGGAATCGTACGGCTGGCTAAGCAGAAACTTGGTCAGGAGATGCGTCCTACAATTTTAAATAAAGAGGACGTTACGGCAAAAGATGTATTTGACGCAGTAAAAGAAGGCGATGAGGTTGCGAAGGAGATTGCCACGACATTCGGAAAATATCTGGGATATGGTCTGGCTAATCTTGCGGCAGTGACTGATCCGGCCGTATTTGTGATCGGCGGAGGCGTGTCGAAAGCCGGGGAAGTGCTTATCCCCTACATAAAAGAGCCGTATATGGAAAGAGCGTTTTTTGCGGATAAAAATGTGAGGTTTGTTCTTGCCCAGCTTGGAAATGATGCGGGAATCTGCGGCGCTGCCAAGCTGGTTCTGGATAATGCATAATTAATAGGCAGAGCCTGTTTATAAAAAGAAGAATCCGTTTCTGAAGTCAGCAGACTTCAGAAACGGATTCTTTCTTTTTTTATTCTGTTGTGGTATCACCACCGGCATCTCCGCCGCCGGTATTGCCGCCGGTATCTCCGCCGGTACTTCCACCGGCATCCCCACCGCCGGTATTGCCGCCACCGGTATTACCACCGGTATTACCGCCGCTGGTATTGCCGCCGGAAGTGTCACCGCCGGTATTGCCGCCACCGGTATTACCACCGCCAGTATTGCCGCCGGAAGTGTCACCGCCGGTATTACCGCCACTGGTATTATCACTGGTATTACCGCCGCCGGTATTGTTGTCATCGGTGTCACCGGTATTGGTATCGGTACCTGAACTATAGTCATTGTCAGAATATCTCCAGCCTCCATGTCCTGAACAGCTTTCTGTAGGAGCTGTATCCTTGTCGAAATAATCTGTTCTTGAAGGACAGCCGCTTACTGCCAGAAGTCCGGTCCGTGTACATACGGTCTTTTGTACAACAGAAGACGGCATTTCGAAATCTTTATCCTCAAGATCCTGATGGATACGTTCCATGATCGCATGCCAGATGGACAGATGCCAGGAACCGTAGCCTTCCATGGATTTATTATCATCGTAACCACCCCAGATACCTGCAGTATAGTAAGGAGTAAAGCCTACAAACCAGCGGTCTGCATAATCATCTGTAGAACCGGTCTTTCCGGCTGTCGTCATATTGCTCAGGCCTGCGCCGTATCCTGTACCGCTGCTGACTACATCCTCCATCGCGCTTGTAAGAAGATAAGCGGTGGAGTCCTTGATAGCTTCGTGCGTCGACGGAGTCGTATTATCGATCAGAACATTTCCGTCGTGGTCGAGGATTTCTGTATAGAGAATCGGTTCTGTATATGTCCCGCTGTTTGCGATAGACGCAAACGCCGCTGTAAGCTCAATATTGTATACACCATTGGTGATACCTCCGAGAGCCATTGCCTGCGTAATATCTGCATCTGTAAGGGTTGTGAATCCGAATTTCTCCAGATATTCGTATCCTGTCTTCGGTCCGACGTCCTCAGTGAGTGTGCGGACCGCAATGGTATTGATAGAGTCCCGGATCGCATTGCGGACGGTTGTAGCTCCTTTATAACCTTTGTAAGAGTTGTGCACTTCCTGTCCGCTTTCGTATTCATATGGTTCGTCTACGACTGTATCTGCCAGCGTGATCTTTCCTTCGTTCAATCCCGGCGCGTAAGTAGACAGAATCTTGAAACAGGAACCCGGCTGCTGCGGATCATCTGTCGCACGGTTGAAGGTACGATTACCTGACTTCTCGCCTCGTCCGCCTACGATAGCCTTGACCTGTCCGGTATACTGGTCCATGACAACAAAGGAAACCTGAGGCTGAAGAGTGATAGTATAATTCTGATCAACCGTATCACCGGCTTCCTCGTCGATTCCCAGCGTAGATTTATATTCTTCGATCATCTGCTCGGCTTCCTCTTTGGAGGAAAAGACAAGAGGATTGCTGTCATCATGGTTCTCTCTGATATACGTTCCCAGATTTTCCTTGCTGTAGTTCTCTGCCGAACCGTCCGCACGATGGATGGTCAGGGCAAAGTCGAGACCGTATTCCTTCGCGGGATAATAATCTTCATCAGATATCACATCATCACAGATCTTCTGGATCGAAGCGTCCTGCGTAGACCTGATAGTAAGACCTCCGCTGTAGAGCAGGTTATATGCCTGCGTTTCAGAATACCCTTTTTCATCGATGAGATCCTGAACTACATCTTCGATAAGTGCATCTGTAAAATAGGAATAGGGAGTGGTATCTTCTGTGACAGCTGCAGTCTCAAGGATGCGGTCGTATACCTGATCCGCCATGGCTTCATCATACTCTGACTGATCAATATATCCCTGTTCAAGCATGTTGCCCAGGACTATTTCCCGGCGGCTTGCATTTTTGTCAGGATTTGTCACCGGATCATAGGTGGTCGGGTTCTGCGTGATCGCTGCGATGACCGCACACTCTGACAGGGTCAGATCAGCTGCTGATTTGTTGAAATAGCGCATGGCTGCTGTTTCTACTCCGAGACATCCCTGACCGAGGTTGATCGTATTCATATATGCTTCCAGAATCTGTTTCTTGCTCATCTCTTTTTCAATCTGAAGGGCGAGGTACTGTTCCTGCAGTTTTCGCTCTACCTTATCGAAGAGTGTGTTCTCATTAACAAAATCCGGAAATACATTGTTCTTGATCAGCTGCTGCGTCAGCGTACTGGCTCCTTCAGTAAAGTCGAAGCCATTGGCAATGCCCACGATTCCGGCCCTTATAATTCCCTGAAGATCAATGCCGTTGTGTTCGTAGAAACGCTCGTCCTCAATCGCAACGAATGCATGAGGCAGATATTCGGAATTGGCTGTAATCTCCTCATACGTTTTGTAAATACGGTTGGAATCGGAGTCTTTCAGAGTTTCCATCACGGTTCCGCTCTGATCAGTAATGTTAGTCGTATATCCCTGGGGAAGTATATCATCGGCCGAAACGGCGGGAGTGTTGTCTATGATCTTTTTGGCAAAGACAGCGCCTCCGATGACACATATGATTCCCAGGAGGAGTATACATATGATGAGGGCTTTAAAGAACCGTACACCTACACGTTTCTTTTTCATTCTTTTTTTAGAAGAAATACTTTTTTTTCTTCTGGAAAGGTTTCTTTTCCCGTAATTCACGAATAACATCCTCCTTTTAACTCTCATGATTATATCAAATATGCGCATATAAATAAAGTTAAAAATAAAATCTTCATATTTTCTACATTTTTTGATAATATAGTTACGTTAGTCTTAAAAATATGTTTTCGGAATGAAAGGAGGGGCTTATGGACAGGTATGATACTGTATACAGAGGCGGTACAGGAGAGTATACGGAGAAAAAATCCCGATTTATCGCAGAAGTTTATTCTGTTTCCTGTGAAGAAGAGGCGTTTGCTTATCTGGAAGAAGTAAAAAAGCGGTACTGGGACGCGAGACATCACTGCTGGGCCTATGTGATCGGAAGGAACCCTGGCTCAGAGAGAATGAGCGACGACGGGGAGCCTGCCGGAACTGCCGGAAAGCCGATCCTTGAAGTGATCAGGGGACGGAAGGTGACGGATATTTTTGTTGTTGTGACAAGATATTTCGGCGGTACACTCCTGGGAACAGGGGGGCTGGTGCGCGCATATACCTCGGCAGCGGCGGCCGCACTTTCCGATACTGTGATTATTACCCGTATCTCAGCGTTTAAACTAGACATTCACACGGATTATACAGGACTCGGAAAGATACAGTATCTGATCGGTCGGAGAGGACTGGATATTCTGGATACGGCCTATACAGATAAAGTAGTCATTTCTATAGTTATCCCGGAAGAGGAAGAAGGATCATTTACAAAAGAGGTGCTTGAAGGAACAAACGGACAGGCTGTTCTGGAGAAAAAAGGAAAATGCTGGTTTGCCAGGACGGAGAACGGTGTTGAAATCTGGGAAGTATAAAAAGACCGCCTGTGAAAACGGTGCTTCATAAGATTTTCATGAAGCATGTTTTCACAGGCGGCTTTGTTTGAACACGGATTATGAAAATTCTGGTTCAATCAGTCCGAAAGAACCATCTTTTCTCTTATATACTACATTAACCTCATCAGTCTCCGCGTTAGAGAAAACGAAGAAGCTGTGTCCCAGAAGTTCCATCTGGAGGCAGGCGTCTTCCGGATACATCGGTTTGATGCCGAATTTCTTGGTACGTACGATTCGAATCTCGTCATCCTCGGGAGATTCCTCCTCGGAATCGATGAATTCTTTCCGGATGCTTCCGGTAGGTGCCGCGGAAGTGGGATGTCCCTGATTTTTTGCAACCAGCTTGTTTTTGTATTTGCGAAGCTGGCGCTCAATGATCTCTTCCACGAGATCGATAGATACATACATATCGTTACTTGTCTGCTCTGAGCGGATGAGATTTCCCTTGACCGGGATTGTTACCTCGATCTTCTGGCGTCCTTTCTCTACGCTCAGGGTTACGATGATTTCTGTTTCAGGAGTGAAGTACCTCTCAAGCTTGCCTAATTTCTGTTCGATTGAGTCTTTGAGCCCTTGTGTTACTTCAATGTTTTTTCCACTGATGATAAAATTCATACTGTTCAACTCCTTTTTGTTCATATTCTACATAAACATGTGTTAAATATGTATATGTATTATGTAAATATTATAGCATGGAACAGTATCAATGTATAGGATGAATCACTTTAAAGTGAGTGATTTATTTCATATTTGCTCTTTTGCGCATTCTGGAATCCAGTATTTTCTTGCGGATGCGCAGTGATTTCGGCGTAACTTCAAGCAGTTCGTCGGTATCGATAAAATCGAGCGCCTGCTCAAGGCTTAAGATGCGCGGAGGCGTGAGCCGGAGAGCTTCGTCAGCGCTGGAGGAACGTGTGTTAGTCAGGTGCTTCGTTTTGCAGACGTTGAGTTCGATATCCTCGGCTTTACCGTTCTGTCCGATGACCATACCCGCATATACTCTCTCTCCCGGACCGATAAACAGTGTGCCGCGTTCCTGGGCACTGTACAGACCGTAGGTTACAGCTTCTCCGGTCTCAAACGCGATCAGAGAACCCTGTTTGCGGTACTGGATATCCCCTTTATATGGAGCATAACCGTCGAAACTTGTATTCAGGATACCGTTTCCTTTTGTGTCAGTCAGGAACTCTCCACGGTAGCCGATGAGCCCTCTTGAAGGAATTGAAAATTCCAGACGGGTATATCCGCCGTTTGATGCGCTCATATTTCTGAGTTCACCCTTTCTCTGTCCCAGTTTCTCAATCACGACTCCGGTAAACTCATCAGGAACATCGATATATGCAAGCTCCATAGGCTCGAGTTTCTTTCCGTTTTCATCCGTCTTGTAGAGTACCTCGGCTTTGCTGACTGCAAATTCATATCCTTCCCTGCGCATATTTTCGATAAGGACAGAGAGGTGCAGCTCGCCGCGGCCGGACACTTTGAAGCTGTCTGTATTGTCCATTTCTTCTACACGCAGACTGACATCGGTGTTGAGCTCGCGGAAGAGACGGTCTCTCAGATGGCGGGATGTCACGTATTTCCCTTCCTGGCCGGCAAAAGGACTGTCGTTTACAATAAACTGCATGGCAATCGTCGGCTCCGAGATCTTCTGGAACGGGATCGGTTCAGGCTTCTCCGGTGAGCAGAGAGTATCGCCGATGGAAATGTCAGAGATACCGGAGATTGCGACGATAGAACCGATAGTCGCTTCTTTTACTTCTACTTTTTCCAGACCGTCAAATTCATACAGTCGGCTGATCTTTACCTTTTCCTGTTTGTCCGGATCGTGGTGGTTGACAAGAACCATTTCCTGATTAACAGCAATTGTTCCGTTATCTACCTTTCCGATACCGATGCGGCCTACGTATTCGTTATAATCGATCGTGCTGATGAGAACCTGTGTCGGAGCATCCGGATCGCCCTCAGGAGCCGGAATATAGTCCAGGATCGTCTCGAAGAGCGGCTTCATGTCGCGCTCCTCGTCGGTAAGGTCAAGTACGGCCACGCCTGCTTTGGCAGAGGCATAGACGAACGGGCATTCCAGCTGCTCATCGGAAGCACCGAGATCGATGAAAAGTTCCAGTACTTCATCGATAACTTCTTCAGGGCGTGCTTCAGGACGGTCGATCTTATTGATACATACGATGACGGGAAGACTTAATTCAAGCGCCTTCCTGAGAACGAATTTTGTCTGGGGCATTGCTCCCTCAAAGGCGTCTACTACGAGGATAACGCCGTTTACCATCTTGAGGACACGCTCTACCTCTCCGCCGAAGTCGGCATGTCCGGGGGTGTCGATGATGTTGATCTTCACGCCTTTGTAGTGGACAGCTGTATTTTTGGACAGGATCGTAATACCTCTTTCCCGCTCGATGTCGTTGGAATCCATGACACGCTCTGCCACTTCCTGATTCTCGCGGAAAACGCCGCTCTGTTTTAACAGCTCGTCGACGAGAGTCGTTTTGCCGTGATCGACATGAGCAATGATGGCAATATTTCTTACATCTTCACGTTTTGTCTTCATAAATATCTACACTCTTTCCTTATAATATAATCATACTTTATATAGCTGCAACTTTCTTATTTTATCACAAAATACATATTTGACAAGTGCTCAATATGTAAAAAAGTGTCGAACGATTCTGCTACCTGCAAGGTTCTAATCAATGATATTATTTCATAGATTTAGTAGTGACTCAAAAAATACCAGGAAGAGGAAGGGAGAACTACAGATTATGTCAGATAAGATCATTGAGAACAATCAGGTAACAGTCATAGGAACAGTGGTATCGGAGTTTACATACAGCCACGAGGTGTTCGGGGAGGGATTCTATATGGTAGATATCCTTGTCAGAAGGCTGAGCAGTTCAAATGACAGAATTCCGGTCATGGTGTCGGAGCGTCTCATCGACGTGACGCAGGATTACAGAAACCGCTGTATTATGGTATCCGGCCAGTTCCGTTCTTACAACCGTCATGAGGAGCAGAGAAACCGGCTGGTACTGTCGGTGTTTGCACGGGAGATCGAGTTCGTGGATGAGGAGCCTGACGGCGCGCGCACGAATCACATTCTTCTGGAGGGGTATATGTGCAAGCGGCCTGTGTACCGCAAGACTCCGCTGGGAAGAGAAATCGCGGACCTGCTGCTGGCTGTCAATCGGCCGTATGGAAAGTCGGACTATATTCCGTGTATCTGCTGGGGGAGAAATGCAAGATATGCATCGGGCTTTGAAGTGGGTGAACACGTGCGGATCCTCGGCCGCATCCAGAGCCGTGAATATGTGAAAAAACTTTCCGAGACAGAGACAGAAACCCGCACGGCATATGAGGTCTCTGTTAGTAAGCTGGAGTGCATAGAGGATTAGAAGAGGGATTGTTAAAAGGATATCATGTGTTGAGATTAACTCTCAGATATGATATCCTTATTTTATTGATAACAGACAGAATCACCTGAAAGTACAGTGGTTTTTGTGTGGATATATAAGACAGGAGGATAATAACATGATTAAATTTTTGATGCATGGATGCAATGGAAAGATGGGAAGAATGATTACAGAGATCGTAAAAGGCGATGAGAACGCCGTAATCGCGGCCGGAGTGGATACATTCACGGAGGTGCCGAATGAATATCCGGTGTTTGATTCTATTGAAAAATGCGATGTGGATGTAGATGTGGTGATTGATTTCTCAACTGCAAAAGCAGTAGACACTCTTCTCGATTACTGTGTGGAGAAGAAACTGCCGGTTGTCCTGTGTACGACAGGCCTTTCGGAGGAGCAGCTTAAGAAAGTGGAAGAAGCTTCCAAAGAGACCGCTATTCTTAAGTCAGCTAATATGTCTCTGGGAATCAACCTGCTTCTGAAACTTCTGAAGGATGCGGCAAAAGTACTTGCTCCTGCAGGATATGATATTGAGATCGTGGAGCGCCATCACAATCAGAAACTGGATGCTCCCAGCGGAACAGCGCTTGCCCTTGCAGATTCTGTCAATGATGCTCTGGATAATGAATATCATTATGTGTATGACAGAAGTCAGGTGCGCCAGAAGAGAGATAAGAAAGAAATCGGAATTTCTGCTGTCCGCGGCGGAACGATCGTGGGTGATCATGAGGTGATCTTCGCGGGAACGGATGAGGTGATCGAATTCACCCATACGGCATATTCGAGGAGTGTATTTGCCAAAGGTGCTGTTGAGGCAGGCAAATTCCTCGCAGGAAAACCGGCGGGAATGTACGATATGGGAGATGTGGTCGGCCTGTAAGAAAGATGGAAAGAAGTGCAGAAAATGTTATCTCCTTGTGACTCAAGAACCGTTTGAATCTACGGAAGCGGCGATAATGAAAGAAAATGATATCCATTCTGAGCTTACTGTGGTTCAAAGAGTCCATAACGGCGAGATTATTGAAAAACTATAGAAAAGGTGCATCAGATTATGGAAAAAGAACAGCAGAATGCGGCAGAAAAAATTTCAGAACCTCTTCAGATCTATCTGAACGAGATCGGACAGATACCTCTTCTCAGTGAGGAGGAAGAGCGGAGTCTGGGAGAAAAGAGCTCCCGGGGCGACGAAGAGGCACGGAGAAGGCTTTCGGAGGGAAATCTGCGTCTGGTCGTATCTCTGGCAAAACATTATACAGGAAGAGGAATCCCGCTTATGGATCTGATCCAGGAGGGGAATATGGGGCTGATGAGAGCTGCCGAAAAATATGACTATACAAAGGAAAACCGGTTTTCCACCTATGCGTCATGGTGGATCAAAGAGGCTATGCAGCGGGCAATCGATCAACAGTCACGGGAAATCCGGGTACCGGTGCATGTGGCTGAAAATATGAAGCGCGTGCAGAAAACGGCAAGAGAGCTTCAGCAGTCGCTCGGGCGAGATGCAACGCCAAAGGAAATAGCAGAGAAACTGGGGGATAAGTCAGAGGATGATGTGAAAAATATTATTAATTATCTGCAGAATCCGGTATCTCTGGAAACCCCGGTCGGAGACGACGGAGAAAACAGCCTGGGGGATATGGTAGAAGACAGGTCAGGAGATACTCCCGAAGAGGCGATGAATGCGCTTGTACAAAAAGAAGAGGTAAAAGAACTGCTGGAAAAGTTAAACGACAGAGAACGGGAAGTCATCCGGCTGCGATACGGACTGGAGGACGGAAGAACTCACACACTCGAGGAAATCGGCGAAAAACTCGGAGTGACGAGAGAGCGGGTAAGACAGATTGAAGCCCGGGCCCTGGAAAAACTCAGGGAAAGCGCAAAATAGTTGTCTTTTATGTATAAATATTGTAAATGTGCAGATAGTAAGAGTACAACAATATTTATGGAAAAGGAGACTGCTTTTATGAAAAAAATGAAAAGATTTCTGCTGCTTATGACATGTACATTTATTCTTCTTGGGACAACGGCGTGCGGCAGCAGAGATAACGCCGACAATGGCGCTGACCAGTCGACGACGGACAGAACAGATACGGAAGATAATGACGACAGAACGATGAATGACGCAACAGAAGGCGACGGTATTCTGGATGACGCAGTAGATGATGTCACTGACGGCGTGGACGATGTAACCGATGACGTGACTGACGGAATCGATAGAGCAGCGGATGATATGACAGAAGATAACGGAGCTCAGAATGATGCTCAGAATAATCGATGATATGTCACGGTAAAGTATTTACAGAGAACAGACACTGCCGCAGGAAGGAATATTCCTTTCTGCGGCAGCTCCTGTGATAAGATGAGGAAACAAAAAACTGACACAATATAGAAAGAGAGAAGAAAGATGAGATTCAGGCCGTGTATAGATATACATAATGGAAAGGTAAAGCAGATCGTAGGAGGCACTCTCAGAGACGAGGGGGATCAGGCAAGCACGAATTTTGCTTCGGAACTTGGCGCTTCATACTATGCGGAGCTTTACCGCAGAGACAGACTGAGAGGAGGCCATATTATCCTGCTGAATCCTGCTGGCTCCCGATATTATGAAGAAACAAAAGCTCAGGCTGTGGAAGCTCTCGCCGCCTATCCGCACGGAATGCAGATAGGCGGCGGTATCACTGCAGAGAATGCCCGGGATTTTTTGGATGCCGGCGCAAGCCACGTTATTGTGACTTCATATGTATTTAAAAACGGTATTTTTAACAGAGAAAATCTGGAAAAGCTCAATTCTGCCGTGGGCAGGGAACATATCGTACTGGATCTGAGCTGCAGAAAGCGTGACGGCGCATATTATGTGGTGACAGACAGGTGGCAGAAATTCACTGATATGAAGCTTACGGATGATGTGCTGACTGAACTGGCGGGAAGCTGCGACGAGTTTCTGATACATGGTGTAGATGTTGAAGGCAGACGTTCCGGGATGGAGGAAGATCTCGTACGCGTGCTGGGGGGATGGCGCGGACTGCCGGTTACATATGCGGGAGGTATCGCATCTCTGGAAGATTTGGAACGGTTCAGAGAACTGAGTGCCGGAAATGTGGATTTTACAATCGGGAGCGCACTGGACCTTTTCGGCGGGAATCTGCCATACAGGGAAGTGAAAAGATATAATTGACTGTCGTTCGGCACGCGCCATTTGGAAAACCGCACTGTAAATGTAAACAAGTTATGAACTTGTTGAATTACCATTTGGTTAGTGCTAAAATGGAAAACGTAAGTGCATTGAGGCAATGTGCCCCTGCGAGATTATTTATTAAGGAGTTAATTAGGTAATATGGGTATTATAGAGAAGATTTTCGGCACCCACAGTGAGAACGAACTGAAGAGGATCTACCCTATTGTTGACAGGATCGAGGCTATGGAGCCTGAGATAAAGGCTCTGTCTGATGAGGAGTTAAAGGGAAAGACCAGAGAGTTCAAAAAACGTTTAAGCGAGGGAGAGACTCTGGACGATATTCTTCCGGAGGCATATGCGGTTGTGAGAGAAGCTGCATTCAGAACACTTGGAATGCGTCATTACAGAGTGCAGCTTATCGGCGGCATCATCCTGCATCAGGGCCGAATCGCCGAGATGAAGACAGGTGAAGGTAAGACACTTGTTTCCACACTTCCCGCATATCTGAACGCACTGGAAGGTAAAGGCGTCAATATAGTCACAGTCAACGACTATCTGGCGAAACGTGATGCGGAGTGGATGGGAAAAGTTCATGAATTCCTCGGCCTGACAGTAGGAGTCGTGTTAAACGGCATGGATAATAAGGAGAGACGTGAGGCTTACAACTGTGACATTACTTATGTCACTAACAATGAGCTCGGATTTGATTATCTGCGTGATAATATGGTCATATATAAAGAGCAGCTCGTTCAGAGAGGACTTCATTTTGCCATTATCGACGAGGTCGATTCCGTGCTGATCGACGAGGCAAGAACGCCTCTGATCATTTCCGGGCAGAGCGGTAAATCTACCAAGCTGTATGAGGCGTGTGATATTCTGGCGCGTCAGCTTGAGCGCGGAGAAGCCAGCGGTGAGTTTTCCAAGATGAATGCCATTATGGGTGAGGAGATCGAGGAGACAGGAGATTTTATCGTCAATGAGAAAGAGAAGACTGTCAACCTGACAGAAGACGGAGTCAAAAAAGTTGAGCAGTTTTTCCATATAGAAAATCTGGCGGATCCTGAAAATCTGGAGATCCAGCATAATATTATTCTTGCACTTCGTGCCCACAACCTGATGTTTAAGGATCAGGATTATGTCGTGACTCCTGAGGGAGAAGTCATGATCGTGGATGAGTTTACCGGACGTATTATGCCGGGACGCCGGTATTCTGACGGACTCCATCAGGCAATCGAGGCGAAGGAGCATGTGAAGGTGCGCCGTGAGAGTAAGACCCTGGCGACGATAACATTCCAGAATCTGTTTAATAAATTCGACAAAAAGAGCGGTATGACAGGTACGGCGCTCACGGAAGAAAAAGAATTTCGTGATATATATGGCATGGACGTTATAGAGATCCCGACCAATAAGCCGGTACAGCGTGTGGATCTTGAGGATGCCGTATATAAGACGAAGAAAGAAAAATACAGGGCTGTTATTGATGAAGTGAAACGGGCTCATGCAAAAGGACAGCCTGTTCTGGTCGGCACGATCACGATTGAAGTGTCTGAGCTGTTAAGCGGAATGCTGAAAAAAGAGGGAATTAAGCATAACGTGCTGAATGCAAAGTACCATGAACAGGAGGCGGAGATCGTCGCTGATGCAGGTGTCCACGGTGCCGTGACTATCGCCACCAATATGGCGGGGCGTGGTACAGATATTAAGCTGGATGATGCTGCAAGGGAAGCGGGCGGCCTTAAGATTATAGGTACGGAACGTCATGAGTCAAGGCGTATCGATAACCAGCTCCGCGGTCGAAGCGGCCGTCAGGGAGATCCGGGAGAATCCCGTTTCTATATCTCTCTGGAAGATGATCTGCTGCGGCTGTTCGGCTCCGAGCGTCTGATGAGCGTATTTAACGCACTTGGTGTTCAGGAGGGAGAACAGATCGAGCATAAGATGCTTTCCAATGCGATCGAGTCCGCACAGAAGAAACTGGAGATCAACAACTTCGGTATCCGTAAAAATCTTCTCGAGTATGACCAGGTTATGAATGAGCAGAGGGAAATTATTTACGGCGAGAGGCGCAGAGTACTCGACGGTGAGAGCATGCGGGATACGATCTATAATATGATCACTGAATATGTGGAGAACATCACAGACCGCTTTGCATCGCCGGAAGCAGATGCAGAAGACTGGGATATAAAAGGCCTTGACGTAAATCTTCATAATGTGATTCCGCAGATGGAGCTTCCTTCACCTGAGGAGTGCCGGAATATGAGGCAGAAAGAGTTCAAACACCTTTTGAAAGAGCGCGCCGTCAAAGCATATGAGGCGAAAGAGGCTGAATTTCCCGAGGCTGAACAGATTCGTGAGATTGAGCGTGTCGTGCTCCTGAAAGTTATCGATGCAAGATGGATGGATCATATCGATGATATGGATCAGCTCCGTCAGGGAATCGGACTGCAGGCGTATGGTCAGAGGGATCCGCTTGTCGAGTATAAGATGACAGGCTACAATATGTTCGGTGAGATGACCAACATGATCGCGGAGACGACTATCCGTACACTGTTCCATATCCGCGTCGAGCAGAAAGTGGAGCGTGAAGAAGTTGCAAAGGTAACCGGAACCAACAAGGACGATACATCTGCACGCGCGCCGAAGAAACGGGCGGAAAAGAAAATATATCCGAATGATCCGTGTCCGTGCGGCAGTGGAAAGAAATACAAGCAGTGCTGCGGCAGGAAGAAAGTCGGATAAAGCTGCACATAACGGATAAATACAATTTTATTATAAATAATAATGGTTATGAAAGAGGTGAATAAGGTGGTTTTATTAGATGAATTAAAGTCAAGACTGACTGCATATGAAGAACCGCTGAAAGATTTGAGGGATTCACTTTGACTTAGCGTCAAAGAAACTCAGAATTGAAGAATTGCAGAAAAGGCTGGAGGAACCCGGATTCTGGGATGATCCGGAGACTTCCCAGCACGTGATGAAAGAACTGAAAGGTCTCGAGGATTCTGTCAAAGAGATCGAACAGCTCTGCTCGGATTACGAAGATATGCTGCTGCTCATCGAGATGAGCGAGGAAGAGCCGGATGAGGAGACATCAAAAGAGATCGAGGCGGAGCTGGAAACGTTCGAAGCGACTTTCGAAGAGCTTAGAATCAGTACGCTCCTGACAGGCCCGTATGACAAAGACAATGCCATCGTGACGCTCCATGCAGGAGCAGGCGGCACAGAGTCCTGTGACTGGGCGGGCATGCTGTACCGTATGTATACAAGATGGGCAGAAAAGAAAGGATACGATGTAGAAGAGCTGGATTATCTGGAAGGCGATGTGGCCGGAATCAAAGGGGTTACCTTTGAAGTGAAGGGAGAGAATGCCTATGGCTATCTGCGCTCGGAAAAAGGAGTTCACCGCCTTGTGCGTATTTCTCCGTTCAACGCGGCAGGAAAACGTCAGACGTCCTTTGCATCCTGCGACGTAATTCCCGACATTGAGGAAGATATTGATATTGAGATCAATGACGATGATCTGAAGATCGACACCTACCGGTCCAGCGGTGCAGGCGGACAGCATATAAATAAGACTTCGTCTGCGGTGAGGATCACGCATCTGCCGACCGGCATCGTGGTACAGTGCCAGAATGAGCGATCCCAGCATATGAATAAAGACAAGGCAATGCAGATGCTCAAATCCAAGCTGTATCTCATGAAACAGCAGGAACAGGCAGAGAAAATGTCGGATATCAGGGGTGAAGTCCGGGATATCAACTTTGGAAACCAGATACGCTCCTATGTTATGCAGCCTTACACTCTTGTGAAAGATCACAGGACAAATACAGAGGTGAGCAATGTAAACAGTGTGATGGACGGAAATATCGATCCGTTTATCAATGCCTATCTGAGTGCGAATAAGGGGCAGACAGGCGAAGAATAAGCCTGCATATATATCAGATAAAAAGTACAGAGAAGGAGAAAACGATGGTAAATATAGCAGTAATGGGGTACGGTACCGTAGGTTCCGGCGTAGTGGAAGTTATCAATACGAACAGCGACGTTATCAATCAGCGCGCAGCGAATGAGATCAATATCAAATACGTCCTTGATCTGAGAGATTTTCCCGGTGATCCGATCCAGGAGAAGATCATCCACGATGTGGATATAATTATTAACGATCCGGAAATCCGCATTGTGGTAGAAGTGATGGGCGGCATCGAGCCTGCGTATACATTTGTAAAGCGCTGCCTTGAGGCCGGAAAGAGCGTTGTTACTTCCAACAAAGCACTGGTCGCAAAACACGGCGCAGAGCTTCTTTCCATTGCCCGTGACAGAGAGCTGAACTTCCTTTTCGAGGCGAGCGTGGGCGGAGGAATCCCGATCATCCGCGCGCTGAATTCCTGCCTGACGGCAGATAAGATCGAGGAGATCACGGGAATTCTGAATGGAACGACCAACTATATGCTCAGCAAGATGTTTTATGAGGGGGCTGATTATGATGAGGTCCTGAAAGAAGCTCAGGACAACGGTTATGCGGAGCGCAATCCGGAAGCGGATGTAGAAGGATATGACGCCTGCCGTAAGATCGCGATTCTTTCCTCCCTCATCTCGGGTCAGCAGGTAGATTTTGAAGACATTTATACAGAGGGAATTACAAAGATTACAAAGAAAGATATGCTTTATGCGAAAGCGCTTGGCATGACGATCAAACTGATCGCTTCAAGCAAGCGCCATGATGACCATGTGCATGCAATCGTAGCTCCGATGCTTTTGAATAAGGAGCACCCGCTCTACAGTGTTGATGATGTATTTAATGCCGTGTTCGTACACGGAAATATGCTCGGAGACGCTATGTTCTACGGCAGCGGTGCAGGCAAGCTCCCGACGGCCAGTGCAGTAGTGGCGGATGTTGTGGACGAAGCAAAGCATCTTCACAGAAATATCATGACGATGTGGAAGAATGAGAAACTGACACTCCTTCCGATCGAAGATACAGAGAAACGTTTCTTTGTCCGGATCAGCGGAAATGCGGATGAAAGGATCGGCGAAGTGGAGGCTGCGTTCGGACCTGTCCGGAAATTTACAGCTGATGGTCTGGACGATGAGTTCGGTATTGTGACGGAAGTGATGACGGAGAGGGATTACAAGAGTAAATCCTCTCAGATCAACGGGATTCTTCATATGATCCGTATTGAAGACTAGAATGCTACAGAGTGATAACAGGAGGAAAAAATGAAATATATTGTGATCCTATGCGACGGGATGGCTGATGAACCCCTTGACAAGCTGGCCGGGAAAACACCGCTGGAAGCTGCCCGCACGCCAAATATGGACCGGCTTGCAAAGTCTGCCGAAATCGGAATGGTACGTACAGTGCCGGAAGGAATGGCGCCGGGAAGCGACACGGCAAATCTGTCCGTGATCGGCTATGACCCCAGAAAGTACTATTCCGGCCGCTCTCCGCTGGAGGCTTTAAGCATCGGTGCTGATATGGGGCAGGATGATGTGTCTTTCCGATGTAATCTTGTTACTTTGTCGGAGGGGGAAGAGCGATACGAGGATCATACGATATTAGATCACAGCTCCGGGGAAATCAGTACGGAGGACGCTGCCGTCCTGATTGAAGCTTTAAAGAATGAATTTGCGCACGGCAGCGCGTCTGAGCGCCCTTGCTATGCATCTGGATATACGTTTTATGTTGGAACAAGCTACCGGCATCTGCTGATACAGAACAATGGAAAAGTAGTTGATCTGACAGCCCCTCATGACATTCTTACAAAACGGATCGGAGACTATCTGCCGTCAGATCCGGTGCTGAGGGACATGATGGTCAGAAGTTATGATATCCTGAAAGATCATCCGATCAACGTTAAGCGCCGCGCAGAGGGGAAAAATCCTGCTAATTCCGCATGGTTCTGGGGCGCAGGAACACGACCCGCACTCACCTCATTTGAAGAGAAGAATGGTGTAAAAGGCGCTATGATCTCCGCTGTCGATCTGTTGAAGGGAATCGCGGTGGGAGCCGGGATGCACAATATTATCGTGGAGGGCGCCAACGGCGGTCTGCACACCAATTATCGCGGGAAAGGACAGGCGGCAGTGAAAGCGCTGACTGAGGATGGGTATGATTTTGTCTATGTACATATAGAAGCTCCCGATGAGATGGGGCATCAGGGAAGTGCGGAAGATAAGATCCGCGCGATTGAGTACATTGATGATCAGGTGATTGGTCCGGTGACAGAGGCACTTGAAAAGTCCGGTACGGATTTCCGCATGCTTGTCATGCCGGATCATCCGACCCCGGTGCGTGTGCGCACCCATACGTCAGATCCTGTGCCGTATATGATCTATGACAGTACAGATCCGGTTCAGGGAAAAGAAAGTTACTGTGAGAAAACCGGTCGGGAGACGGGACTCTATATAGAAGAAGGGTACACATTGATCGATCATCTGCTTGAAAAATAGAAACTCGGGTAAACAGAAAATCTTGAGAAAATAGTTTCAGCTGGAATACAAGTAACGCCTGTGCGCTTGCCTGTATTCCAGCTGTTTTATCTTTTTACGGAAACGCGTCTTTTTCAATTCTGATCAACTTTGATATCACCGCTCTCCGCAGTAAATTTTTTGATTTGTTGATAAGAAGAAAGAAATAGGATAGTATAAAACCATATCTGTATCTGGAGGTAAAAATATATGATAAGAAAAATGACAGAAAACGACAGAAAATTATATATAGAGATGGCGAAAGAATTTTATAGTTCGGATGCGGTGCTTCATCCGGTTCCACGGGAATATTTTGAAAAGACTGCGGATGAAGCGCTTCGGTCTGACGTATATGCTGAAATCTTTATTCTGGATTGTGAAGGGATACCTGCGGGATATGGGCTGACAGCAAGAACATTTTCCCAGGAAGCGGGAGGACAGGTTCTCTGGATTGAGGAGCTCTACATCAGGGAAGAATTCCGCTCAAGAGGATTGGGCAGAGAATTTTTCTCCTATATCGAAGAAAAAAACAGCGGGAAGGCTGCAAGACTCCGTCTTGAAGTGGAAGAAGATAATACAAGAGCCATATCTCTGTACAAAAGACTGGGATATGAGATGCTTGACTATAAACAGATGGTGAAAAATGTCAAGTGAATACGTGTATACAATTCGACATAAATTCTTTGAATCCGCCATTGCATGTTACTATCCCGTCTTTGACAGTTTAAGAAAGAAAAAATGGCTATATCCCTGATTTTATG
>CAMLYF010000022.1:0-48817 GCA_946491795.1 uncultured Lachnoclostridium sp.
GGTATTATCTCATGGATAGGTGAAACTAGCACGGTACTAGTGATTTACCGTGTACGTGTTATGTATTCGAAGGCTGGAAAAGCTGTATGACGGGAACAGAAGAGGCGGAGATTGTACGTGAACTTCGCGGATGCATGCAGAGAGTATTTGATAAAGATAAGTACAGCTGCTGGAATGAAGAGATGAAAGTGTTTGTTCGGGAAAATAAGATTAAAAAGATATATTTTGCCGGTGTGAATACAGGATGCTGTGTATTGAACAGTATTCTTGACTGTTATAATGATCTTGTTGACTGCGCGGTGATAGAGAATCTGTGCGGTTCGACATCGGGCATAGAGGAGCATGAAGCTGCACTGACGGTTCTAAGAAGCTGTATTACCGAGGAGAGGGTGATTACGGCAGCACAGGCATATACAAATATTGTGCAGGAAGGTATAATGAAAAAAGCAAGTAGTCCTCTTAGCAGTTAAAAGAGTAAGATAAACAGAGAGAAAGTATGATGGGGCGCTGAGAAGATATCGGATATCCTTTTCGAACAGTGCGTAGAACTGCTGACAGACAGCGTTAAAAATCAGAGCAGCATCACATGAAACAGTTACAAGGAGAAAAAACAATATGAAAAATACAGGGCATCTTTAGATGAGGAAATCCTGGAAAAGTTTGGTGCTGAAAGCGAGAGATGTAATGGCAGATCCGGATATCCGATCTAAGAAGAAAACCGGGGCAATGAAAAAGGCGATGGGGCTGGTATATGACAACCGGCCTTTTTGGGCTGCTGTGTATATTCCGCCATGCGCCGAGGCAGTGGAGTATAGAATTCCCGAGAGGATTTGCAGAAGATCGTTCACTTACGGCGGTGGAGAATGTCAGAAAGGAACTTTCGGAAGAAGAAGGAATCGGTGGATTTCAGTGGGTTTGTGAAGAAAGATTCCGGGAAATGATCCGTAACGGAGATATAACAGATGGATTTACGTTATCAGCATATGCACAGCTGCTGTGTACGGATAAATCTTAACGGCAGAAGTATATTTGCCATATAGAAAATAAGATTGTTTTTTTCCCTCTGTTACGCTATAATAGAAAAGGATTTATAAAACCAGACAAATCCCGTCTGGCGCCGTATCTTACCGGCTGCAGCGGGAGGCAGAATTGGAGGAGAAGAAAAATGTTAGTATCAGCAACAGAAATGCTTCAGAAAGCAAAAGCAGGTCACTACGCAGTAGGACAGTTCAACATCAACAACCTTGAGTGGACAAAGGCGATCCTTTTAACAGCACAGGAGTGCAATTCACCGGTTATCCTTGGTGTATCTGAGGGCGCAGGAAAATATATGGCAGGCTACAAGACAGTTGTAGGAATGGTAAACGGTATGCTCGAAGAGCTGAACATCACAGTTCCGGTAGCTCTTCACCTGGATCACGGCAGCTATGACGGATGCCTGAAATGTGTAGAGGCAGGATTCTCCTCTATCATGTTCGACGGATCACACTATCCGATCGATGAGAACGTAGCTAAGACGACAGAGCTCGTTAAGATCGCACATGAGCACGGCATGTCTCTTGAAGCAGAAGTCGGAGCAATCGGCGGCGAGGAAGACGGAGTTGTCGGAAAAGGCGAGTGCGCTGATCCGGACGAGTGCAAGAGAATTGCAGATCTCGGAATTGATTTCCTGGCAGCAGGTATCGGAAACATCCACGGCGTATATCCGGACAACTGGGAAGGCTTAAGCTTTGAGACTCTGGATGCAATCCAGCAGAAGACAGGCGATATGCCGCTCGTACTTCACGGCGGTACAGGTATCCCGGATGACATGATCAAGAAAGCGATCAGCCTTGGCGTAGCTAAGATCAATGTTAATACAGAGTGCCAGATTGTATTCGCTGAAGCAACACGCGAGTACATCGAGGCAGGAAAAGACAAACAGGGCAAAGGCTTTGATCCGCGTAAACTCCTGAAACCGGGCGCAGAAGCAATCATGGCTAAAGTAAAAGAAAAAATGGAGCTGTTCGGTTCTGTAGGACAGGCCTAAAAATTTTTTAGGAAAACCTGAATAACTTTTTTGAAAATTTTACTTGCCTTTTTGGAGTGATTGAGGTATACTGTCACACGTAGACAAGAACAAGGGCGTTCCAAGATAGCTTGGAGTGCCCTTTTTTCGTAGGAGCCTGTCACGGAACCTGCGGAACAGTCTCCGGGAAGCCTTCAGACATAGAGGATAAGGCAGCGGAAAACCAATTTCCAACAAGTTCCCCGGAAATGAAAAAGAACATGAAAAGGAAGGGAATTCATATGAGCACAGAAAAGATCAATGTAGCCGAAATCTTCGGAGAAAACGTCTTCAATGACACTGTGATGCAGGAGCGTCTGCCGAAAAAGGTTTATAAGAATCTGAAGAAGACGATCGAGGAAGGCAAAGAACTGGATCTCGAGACAGCGGATGTTATCGCGCACGAGATGAAAGAGTGGGCGATCGAGAAAGGCGCTACACACTATACACACTGGTTCCTGCCGCTGACAGGTGTTACGGCAGAGAAGCATGATTCCTTTATTTCCGCGCCGCAGCCGAGCGGAAAGGTTCTGATGAGCTTCTCAGGTAAAGAGCTGATCAAAGGCGAGCCGGATGCGTCCTCATTCCCGTCAGGCGGACTGAGAGCAACATTCGAGGCGAGAGGATATACAGCATGGGATTGTACATCACCGGCATTTGTAAGACAGGATGCAGGCGGAGCTACACTCTGCATTCCGACAGCATTCTGCTCCTATACAGGAGAGGCGCTGGATCAGAAGACACCGCTTCTTCGTTCTATGGAAGCAATCAACAGACAGGCGCTGCGTCTGCTGAGACTGTTTGGAAATACAACATCCAAGAAAGTGACACCGTCCGTGGGACCGGAGCAGGAGTACTTCCTTGTTGACGCAGAGAAGTTTGAGCAGAGAAAAGACCTGATCTATACAGGCCGTACACTCTTCGGAGCTATGCCGCCGAAGGGACAGGAGCTTGATGATCACTACTTCGGTACGATCCGCCAGAGAATCGCATCCTTCATGCGTGATGTCAACATTGAGCTGTGGAAAGTCGGAGTAACAGCGAAGACTCAGCACAATGAGGTTGCGCCTGCACAGCATGAGCTTGCGCCGATCTATTCTGAGGCTAATATTGCGGTTGACCACAACCAGATCGTAATGCAGACATTAAAGAGAGTTGCGTGCCAGCACGGACTTAAATGCCTGCTTCATGAGAAACCGTTCGCAGGTGTCAACGGTTCCGGAAAACATAACAACTGGTCCATCACGACAGATGACGGTATCAATATGCTTGATCCCGGCAAGACACCTCATGAGAATACGCAGTTCCTTCTTGTACTGACATGTATCTTAAGAGCAGTCAACATGCATGCGGATCTTTTAAGAGAATCTGCGGCAGATCCGGGAAATGACCACAGACTGGGAGCTAACGAGGCGCCGCCGGCAATCATTTCCATTTTCCTCGGCGAGCAGCTTGAGGATGTGCTGGAGCAGCTGATCAGCACTGGAGAGGCTACACACAGCTTAAAGGGCGGTAAGCTTGACACTGGTGTCAGCACACTTCCGGAGCTTGCGAAAGACGCAACAGACAGAAACCGTACATCACCGTTCGCGTTTACAGGTAACAAATTCGAGTTCCGTATGGTCGGATCCCGCGATTCTATCGCTTCTCCGAACATTGTGCTCAATACAATCGTTGCTGAGGCGTTTGCAGATGCCTGCGACGTGCTTGAAAAAGCGGATGATTTTGATAAGGCTGTGCACGATCTGATCAAAGAGTATGCAACAGAGAACCAGAGAATTGTCTTCAACGGAGATGGTTACTCAGAGGCATGGGTAGAGGAAGCTGAAAGAAGAGGTCTTCCGAACATCCGCTCTATGGTAGAGGCAATTCCGGCTATGGTGACAGACAAAGCCGTGAACCTGTTCGAGAGATTCGGTGTATTTACAAAAGCAGAGCTTGAGTCCCGTGCGGAGATTCAGTACGAGACATATGCGAAAGCCATCAACATCGAGGCCCGTACTATGATCGATATGGCAAGCAAGCAGTTTATGCCTGCGTTTATCAAATACACAAAGACTCTTGCGGATACTGTAAATGCCGTGACAGCAGCAGGAGCAGACGCGTCTGTTCAGAAGGAAACACTGGATCAGGTGACAGTTCTTATGGGAGAGACAAAGACAGCTCTCGACGCTCTGATCAAAGTGACAGACGAGGCTGCTCAGAAAGAGGAAGGCGCTGTACAGGCAAACTTCTATCACTCTGACGTCTTCCCGGCTATGGAAGCGCTCCGTGCGCCGGTTGACAAACTTGAGATGATCGTTGACAAAGAAGCGTGGCCGATGCCTTCCTATGGCGACCTGATCTTTGAGGTATAGGACAGCGGCAGGCTGAACAGTAAAACAGGATGGTCAGATATATAATTTAATACAGATACCTGTCTCCCGGCGGGGAAAGATACACCTCTCTCTCTTTCCCAGCCGGGATTTTTTGCGTTAGTGACTGTCTGAGTCGCAAAGACGAGATGTGGCTTTCGGAGCGACCAATGATTTACGATTGACGGGTGAAAGATTTTCACATATGATAAATAACAGCGGTACAGATTACGCTGCAGGATAGCGAAGGAGGGCTGATATGAGAAAAAAGAAGAAGCAGGTGGCTGAATTCCGGTATTATCAAATGCCGGAAAACCGTGCGATGTTTGCTTTGCTGGGAGAAAAATGGCGGCAGCAGTATGGCCGGGATATTGATTATCTTCATTTTCATAATTATCTCGAAATCGGTTATTGTTATGAAGGTAGAGGGAATATGATGTTGGGAGAGCAGGAAGTCAGTTATCACGGCGGAATTTTTACGGTTATCCCTAAGAATTATCTTCATACGACGAACAGCTTTCCGGGAGAACTCAGCAGCTGGGAATATCTGTTTGTGGATGTGGAAAAGATACTGCAGAAAACTGTTTCAGGAACACCGGGGGACGTGGAACAGATGGCGCGCCGGATCAACAGCCGGGCTGTATTTGCAGAGAGCAGCAGATATCCCCGCCTGGCCGGGATGATCAGAGATATCATGGATGTTATCCGCAGAGGTGAGGCTTTCTGTCAGGAGGAGGCGGAAGGACTTATGCTGGCGGTACTCACCGAAGTGGCCAGAAGAAACGGAGAATGTGGGGGGGAATATAGCGAAAATACCAGGGGTGGGGTAAAATTAAAATCAGATAACCTTATTCTCCGGATCATAGATTATATCGGCGAACATTACGGGGAGGCGCTTAAGGTGAGCGATATCGCGAAGTGGGCGCATATCAGCGAGACACAGTTCAGAAGGATATTTTCTTCTTATATGAATATGAGCCCGCTGGAGTATATTAATCTGGTCAGGATACGGGCGGCATGTGAGTATCTGAAAAAGACAGATGAGCCTGTGGCGATGATCGCGGCGAAATGCGGATTTTCAGTTGGCTCTACTTTTAACAGGAATTTCCGGCATGTTATGGGGGTGACTCCTGCAGAATGGAGAAAGCGCCCTGAGAATTATGAACAGCAGATATTGAAATTTCAGATACACTCAGAGGAAGGATGGTAAATACATGTATAGTTCAAAATTAACAGCACAGGTGACAAGGAAGAAAAAGGCAGGGACAGGCGCGCTTAAAGCGGTTATGATCATATTCGGCGTCCTTTTTGTGCTTATGGGGATCATGTTTTCAAGAGGGTTTATGCTTCCGGGATTCCTGATAGTGGGACTTTATTTTATTTATGATGTTTACAGCCAGAAAGAATACGAATATACACTGGAGGGAGTGAAATTTACTATCAGTGTTATACTGGGAAAACGCCATCGCAGAGAAGTACATGATCTGAACCTGCAGGAACTTGAGGTTGTGGCTCCTAACTGGCATGAAAGCGTGGCGAGATATCGTCTGAAAGGCGGTACTGAAAAACTGAAAAAATATGATTATACATCCTATGAGGATGATATCCCTTATTACACAATGATCATTATGGACGGACGCAGAAAAATCAAGATACTTCTGGATCTGAACAGTGAAATGCTCCATGCAATGAAAAGAATCTGCCCGGACAGAGTTTATTTTGCATAACAGTATATACAAAATAATGGATAAAATACACAAAAACATTTGTCGAATACATAAAAATAGTGCAAATTATATAAAGATGATTGAAAATGCATATCATGCGGGCGAAAATGCAAACATATGAAGTGAATGCCCTGCTATAATTTATTCCATAAGATGTCCTGAACGAAAAAAAGATAAGCGGGACACGAAGGAGGTTAAGTAATATGAAAAGAAGAGTACTTTCAGTTTTACTCGCAGGTATGATGGCATTTTCACTTGCTGCCTGCGGAAGCGGCGGATCGGATGACGACAAGAAGGCTGCTTCAGGCGGTGATGAGAACACACTGACAGTGTTCGCATGGGACCCGGCATTCAATATTCCGGCTCTTGAGGCAGCGGCAGCTGACTACAAAGAGAATGTAAACAAGGACTTCAATCTTGAGATTCTTGAGCAGGCTGCATCACAGGATGTTGAGACAGCAGTTACAACAGCTGCTTCATCAGGTGACTACAGCAACCTTCCGGATATCGTACTTTTCCAGGATCACTACATTCAGAGATATGTGGCAGATTATCCGGATGCATGGACTCCGCTTGGAGACATTGATATCAACTGGGATGATTTCGCAGCTGAGAAACTGGACTACTCCACAATCGATGGCGAGCATTACGGAGTTCCGGTAGACAACGGTACAGTTATCTGCGCATATCGTACAGATCTTCTTGCAGAGGCAGGATATTCAATCGATGACCTGACAGGATGTACATGGGACGAGTTCATGGAAATCGGCAAGGCTGTTTATGACAAGACGGGCAAAGCGCTTCTCTGCATGAACAGTGACGGAAACGACCTTCCGTACATGATGCTGCAGGCTGAAGGCGTATCAATGTTCAAAGATGGAAAACCGTACATCACAGAGAACGAAACTCTTGTAACGATCGTAGAGAAACTGGTTCAGATGGCAAAAGACGGCACACTCCTTATGCCGAACAGCTGGTCTGATTACACAGACAAAGCAATCCAGGGCGATCAGGTAGCAGGCGTTATGAATGGTAACTGGATTATCCCGACAATTGAGAAAGTTGACGCAAACAGCGGTAAATGGGAGATCACATCAATGCCGACTCTTTCCGGTGATGAAGGATATGCAAGTAACGGTGGTTCTTCACTGTACATCACATCTAACTGTAAGAATGTTGACCTTGCAAAAGATTTCCTCGCTTACACATTTGGTGGCAGCACAGTTACATATGACAATGCTCTGAAAGACGGCGGCGTTATTTCTACATATGCTCCGGCAGGTGAGACAGAAGTTTATCAGGAAGGCGTTGAATACTTCAATGACCAGCCGATCTACTCTGACATCGTTGAGATGGGTACACATGTACAGATCATCGAGCAGAGTGACTACCACTACTCAGCACGTAACTACGTCGGAACAGCAATTGTAAATATCATCAACGGCGCAGACACAATGGACGCTCTTCAGGAAGCAGAAGATCAGCTGAACTTTGAGATGGGCAACTAACCTTTTAAACTAAATAAACGCTGAGAGAAAAGTGAGATATGGCGGGGGACGGAGCAATCTGTTACCCTGCCATGTTTATCAACTGAAGAAATTCCCGCAGCTGCGGGTGCAGATGCGATGAGAGTTAATGTTAAATAGAAGGAGGGGCCCTAAGTGAAACAGAAAAAGAAAATGTCGCTGCTTGCCAAACAGTCAGCGGCCGGCTGGGTATTTCTTACCCCGGCTACAATCCTGATCGCTGTCATGGCTTTCTGGCCGATGATCCAGGCGTTCATCATGTCACTGCAGACCGGA
The DNA here is from genome assembly GCA_946491795.1 of uncultured Lachnoclostridium sp. Lineage (GTDB taxonomy): Bacteria > Bacillota > Clostridia > Lachnospirales > Lachnospiraceae > Mediterraneibacter > Mediterraneibacter gallistercoris. The sequence continues at coordinate 7,931 of CAMLYF010000022.1, forward strand.
TCCAGTGCGAATATGCAGTGGAACGATCCGATCTTTAACAACTACACAAGAATGTTTTCTGATAAAGTGTTCATGACATCTGTCGGAAATACATTCTTATACCTGATCATCCAGGTGCCGATCATGCTGATCCTGGCAATACTGCTGGCACAGCTTTTGAATAACCAGCACCTGAAATTTAAGGGATTCTTCCGTACTTGTGTGTTCCTTCCATGTGCGACCTCCCTTGTATCTTATTCGTTGATCTTCAAATCTCTGTTCGCAACAGACGGTCTGATCAACTCGATCCTTGTAAACATTGGTATTTTAGAGAAGAACTATAACTTCCTCGGAAATGCGGCAAGTGCAAAAGCCATTATCATTATTGCCCTGATCTGGAGATGGACAGGATACAATATGGTATTCTACCTCGCAGGACTGCAGAATATTGAGTATTCTGTATATGAGGCGGCAAAGATTGACGGAGCAAACGGTTGGAAGACATTCTGGAGAATCACAGTTCCGCTGCTGAGACCTACGATCATCATGACGTTTATCATGTCCATCAATGGTACACTGCAGTTGTTCGATGAGTCTGTCAACCTGACAAATGGTGGACCGGCGAACTCGACGATCACTATGTCGCACTATATTTTCAACAATACGTTCGGCGCCGGCGGTGTTTCGAACTTCGGATATGCGACAGCTATGTGCTTCTTCGTATTCATTATCGTTGCAGTACTGGCATTTATCAATATGAAAGTAGGTGATACTCGTGACTGAGAAAAAGAACAAAAGTATGATTCAGCGCCGTTTGATTCCTACATACATATTTTTGATTATCGTAGCATTCCTTTCGGTTTTTCCGTTTTACTGGATGATTTCTGCGGCAACAAACGATACTTTCGATGTTGCTAACGGTAAAATTACAATTGGTACACATCTTATTGAAAACTTCCAGAATCTGCTCGCTAACTATGACCTGTGGCAGGCTATGGGAAATTCATTCCTGTACGCGATTGTACAGACAGTTCTGGCAATCCTGATCTGTTCTCTGGCAGGTTATGGATTTGAGCTGTATCATGACAAAGGGAAAGACCTGGTATTCTCAATCCTCCTGCTGGCTATGATGATTCCGCAGGTTGCTACGATGATTCCTCTGTTCAAACTGCTTTCTGGAGCAAAACTCCTGAACAGTGTATGGGGCTTTATCCTTCCATCTATATCGACGCCGTTTTTGATCATGATGTTCCGACAGAATTCGAGAAACTTCCCGATCGATACTATGGAAGCGGCGCGTATTGACGGACTGAATGAGTTCCAGATCTTTTACCGCATGTATATGCCGATGATGAAAGCTACATATGCAGCAGCTGCTGTTATCACTTTCATGAACGCATGGAACGCATACCTGTGGCCGAAGGTAATCATGACACAGCCTGACGCACAGACAATGCCGATGCTGATCGCAAATATGTCATCCGGATATACAACGGATTACGGTATGCTGATGGTCGGAGTCCTGTTCTGTTCTGTTCCTACAATGATCGTATTCTTTGTATTACAGAAACAGTTCGCAGAAGGTATTACAGGTGCCGTAAAATAAAATTGAAAAATTTTCCCGAAAGGGAGGTAAGAAGGCTGCCGCTGATGCGGCAGCCTTCTTTAATAGACAGATCAGTTCAGCCTGCGGAATTCCAGAGGGGTGACACCGACCGCTTTCCTGAATATAGCGATAAAATGACTTGGATCAGAGAAACCGGTCCGGTGGGCGATCTCTTTTATCTCGAGAGAAGGACTTGTGATCAGGAGCTCTTTCGCCTTTCCGATGCGGTATGAAGTCAGATATTCATAAGTCGAGCAGTTCAGATACCGGCGAAACAGACGGGACAGATACTGGGGAGTTACATATACTTTCCTGCTCATTGTCTCCACGCTCAGCGGCAGACTGTAATTCCTTTCGATTTCTTTTATTACAGGGAGAACATAATTCCGGTATGACGGATCCTCAGCAAGCTTCTGTGTATATATACCGTCCGCAAATGTTAAGAGCATCGTGTAGCAGCTGACGGAGAGCTGTTTTTCATCCGGCGGATGTGAGTTGTACATTTCTACACATTCTCCGATCAGTTGGGAGATCCGCCTGCCCTGCTCAGAGTCCACAGGGATGATCTGACGGTTCCCGACGATCTGCGGAATGCAGCTTGCGGCAGTTCCGGTAAATGAAGCGAATTTGGTGTACCACTCGCCTTCCGTGCTGCTGTAGGAATGGCGGATGAACGGCGCGATCAGGATTCCTTCATTTTCCCGCAGGAGATAGGAGGCGGAAGCGGTCTCCACCCGGCCGGTTCCTTTCTCGGTCTGGAGGTAGTGATAGAACGGATAGCCTCCGGGACGGCTGACAGAATCCTGCCGCCAGTCCTGGCCGATGGATTCAAAAGTAAGCGGTTCGCATACGGGGGTGCTTCGGAATATAATAGTCATAGAGTATCTCCTGTTTCAAAATATTATATTATTTAGTTTAACATGTCATACACGGATCTGTCTATCTGCTGTATAATAAAGTTAACATTTAATGAGGAGGATGCAAAACATGAGGACATTCGATTACAACAAAGTGAGAGATCCGGAATATTTCCGGGACGGAAGAATGGATGCTCACTCGGATCATGCATATTATGCGTCAGAGGCAGATATGCTGGAAGGCTCTTCGAAGTACGTTGAAAGCCTGAACGGAGTGTGGAAGTTCCATTATGCAAAGAACTATGAGTCGGCGATTCCCGGATTCGAAAAGGATGATTATTCCTGCCGCGACTGGGATGATATCCGTGTGCCGGCGCATATCCAGATGGAGGGATATGATATCCCCCAGTACGCGAATACACAGTATCCGTGGGAAGGCCGTGAAGATATCCGCCCGGGAGATATTCCGGAGCATTTTAATCCGACGGCAAGCTATGTGAAGTATTTTACTGTGCCGGAACAGATGAAAGGAAAAAGACTTTTCATCTCCTTTGAGGGTGCGGAGAGCGGTATCGCTGTATGGCTGAACGGGGCGTTTGTGGGATACAGTGAAGACACATTTACTCCTTCGGAATTCGAACTGACCGATTATGTAAAAGAAGGAGAGAACAAGCTGGCTGCGCAGGTGTTCAAATGGACGTCAAGCAGCTGGTGTGAGGATCAGGATTTCTTCCGGTTTTCCGGAATTTACCGCGATGTATATCTGTATACTGTGCCGGATGTACATATCCGCGATCTCAGAGTACGGGCGATTCCGGACGAGACTCTGACCAAAGGCAGTCTTGAGATCTCTACAGAAGCATGGGGAACAGGAAAGGCATGTTTCCGTCTTTCCTACAATGGCGAAGTCTGCTTTGAGGAAGAGAAAGAGCTGACAGGGACAGATACCTGTACATGGGAAATCCCGAATCCGGAACTGTGGAGCGCAGAGGAACCGAAACTTTATGATCTGCTGATCGAAGTTTACAATGCCGACGGCACGCTCTGTGAACTGATACCTGAGAAAGTCGGTTTCCGCAGGTTTGAGATGAAAGACCGTATTATGACGCTGAATGGAAAGCGTATCGTATTTAAAGGGGTCAACCGTCATGAATTCAGCTCAGTATCCGGAAGATGTGTTTCGGAGAAGGAGCTGAGAAAAGACCTGACCGTGATGAAACAGAATAATATCAATGCCATCCGTACCTGCCATTATCCGAATACATCATTGATCTATCGCCTCTGTGATGAGTACGGGCTGTATATGATCGATGAGACGAACATGGAGTCACACGGCTCCTGGGATACGGCGCATGCAACAGGGGATTACGATTATATTGTGCCGAACAACAAGCCGGAATGGCTGGATATGATGCTGGACCGCGCAAATTCTATGTATCAGAGGGACAAGAATCACCCGTCCATTCTGATCTGGTCCTGCGGAAATGAATCATACGGCGGAAAAGATATCTACGAGATGTCGCAGTTCTTCCGCAGAGAGGATCCGACCCGCCTTGTGCACTATGAAGGAGTGTTCCATGACCGCAGTTATAATGATACAAGCGATATGGAAAGCCAGATGTATCCGACTGTAGAGGCGATCAAAGAATTCCTTGCGAAAGACCGCAGCAAACCGTTCATCTGCTGTGAATATACCCATGCTATGGGCAACTCCTGCGGCGCAATGCATAAATACACGGATCTCACTGATACGGAGCCTCTGTATCAGGGCGGATTTATCTGGGATTATATCGACCAGACTATTTATAAGAAAGACAGATACGGAAATGAATTCCAGGCCTATGGCGGCGATTTCGGAGAGCGTCCGACAGACTATAATTTCAGCGCCAACGGTATTGTATACGGCGGGGACAGAGAACCTTCTCCGAAGATGCAGGAAGTGAAATTCAATTATCAGAATATCACGGCTGAAGTAACGGAAGAACAGGTGAAGGTAATTAATAAGAACCTGTTTGTAAATACGGATCAGTTCGACTGTACGGTGACAGTGGCAAAGAATGGAGTACAGATCCGGAAAGCACATCTTGACACTGATGTAGAGCCGCTGTGCGAAAAGACTTATACACTGCCGTCAGCGAAGGAGACAGCTCCCGGGGAATATACAGTTACAGTATCTTTCTGCCTGAAAGAGAGCACTGTGTGGGCAGAGGCAGGACATGAAGTGGCGTTCGGTCAGTATGTATATGAAGTGAAAGCAGAGAAGCCGGCATGCACCAGACCGGTTGAGGTGATCCGCAGTAAGCATAATATCGGAGTGAGAGGAGAAAACTTTGACGTGCTGTTCTCCGTACTCAACGGCGGACTTGTATCTTACCGGTATGCGGGCAAAGAGATGATCGCTGAGATCCCGAAGCCGAACTTCTGGAGAGCTCCTGTAGACAACGATCAGGGCAACCAGATGCCGAAACGGTATGCCCAGTGGAAGATAGCCAGCATGTATGTGGATCATAAGGATTTCCGGGGCGCAGACTGCTGCAGGATACTGGAACCGGAAGTAGAAGAAGGAGAGCATTCGGTGAAAGTGACCTACACTTATCTGATGCCGACGACGCCGGTGAGCCAGTGCACTCTTGCTTATGAGGTGAGCGGAGACGGAAAGATCAGGACGACACTTTCCTACGATCCGGTAAAGGAGCTGGGAGATATGCCGGAATTCGGCGTTATGTTCAAGCTCAACGCGGATTATGCCCATGTGAAATGGTACGGCCTCGGACCGGCGGAGACATACGCGGACCGCAAGAAAGGCGCTAAGCTGGGAATCTATGAGAATATGGTCAAAGATAATATGGCCAGATATATTGTTCCGCAGGAGTGCGGAGCCAAAGAAGAGGTGCGTTATGCTGCGGTGACAGACAGAGCGGGCAGAGGAATGCTCTTTGAGATGGATGAGAAGAGCGGACCGATGATGTTCTCCGCGCTGCCGTACACTCCGCATGAACTTGAGAACGCGAAACATCCGTACGAACTGCCGCAGGTACATTACACAGTCGTGCGGGCAGCACTGGGACAGATGGGAATTGCCGGAGACGACAGCTGGATGACATGGACGCATCCGGAATATCTTCTGGATGTGCAGAAGAAGATGGAATTTTCATTTAGTTTCAGGGGAATCTGAGAACAGGAGGATAAGATGCTGGGAGGAAGATTGCTACACGGAGGAGACTATAATCCGGATCAGTGGCTTGAATACCCGGAGGTGTTCGAAGAAGACGTCCGGCTTATGAAAGAAGCTAATGTAAACTGTGTGAGCCTGGGCATTTTTGCCTGGGCAGCCCTCGAACCTGAGGAGGGCAGATATGAGCTGGACTGGCTGGATCATATCATCACCCGTCTGGAGGAGGAGAATATTCAGGCGGTTCTGGCAACGCCGTCAGGAGCGATGCCGAACTGGCTGACACAGAAATATCCGGAAGTTATGCAGGTGCAGGCGGACGGGAAAAGGAACCTGCCGGGGAAAAGGCATAATTTCTGCTATACATCCCCTGTTATGCGGGAGAAGATCACTGCGATAGACCGTGTGCTCGCGGAACGTTTCGGCAGACGGAATAATGTGATTCTGTGGCATATTTCAAATGAGCTGGGAGGTAATTTCGGAGATTCTACCTGCCATTGCGAACTGTGCCAGGAAGCATTCCGCCAGTGGCTGAAGAAAAAATACGGTACTCTGGAAAAACTTAACAGTGCGTGGTGGAACCATTTCTGGAGCCATACATATACTGACTGGAGCCAGATACACAGCCCGGGTCCTTACGGAGAAATTACGAGTACAGCGCTTGTACTGGACTGGAGAAGATTTTCCACAGAGCAGATCAGCAGTTTCTGCGAACTGGAGATCCGCACGGTGAAGGAGGCGTCTGATATACCGGCGACCACGAACTTTATGGATTTCTTTAAAGGACTGGACTATAACCGGATGAAGAAGGGCCTTGATATCATTTCATGGGACAGTTACCCCTTCTGGCACGAACAGAAAGATGAAGTGCCTGTGGCGGCGCGTACGGCGGCAAATCACAGTGTTATGAGGGCACTGAAAAAAGCGCCGTTCCTGCTGATGGAGAGTACACCTTCTTCCATAAGCTGGAGAAACAGCAATCCGCTGAAAAGGCCGGGCATGCATATGCTTTCATCTATGCAGGCGGTGGCCCACGGTTCGGATTCTGTACAGTATTTCCAGTGGAGAAAGGGTCGGGGCGGATACGAGAAGTTCCACGGCGCTGTGCTGGATCACAAGAACGGCAGCAATACGAGGACTTTCAGAGATGTGACGGAAGTCGGCGCAAGACTTGCCGGATTGAGTGACAAGATTGGCGGAACAGTAAACCGCCCCAGAGCGGCGATCATTTTTGACTGGGAGAACTGGTGGGCCGTAGAGGACACACAGGGGCCGAGGCTTGATCTGGATTATGTGGAGTGCGTTCTGTCCCATTACCGCACGTTCTGGGAAAAAGGAATCGAGGCGGATCTGATCGGTATGGATGAGAAACTGGACGGTTATCAGCTGGTGGCTGCCCCTCTCAATTACATGTACAAGAGCGGTTATGCGGAAAAGGTCAGGAAATTTGTCGCAGACGGAGGAACTTTTGTGACTACATATTTCAGCGGAATGGTTGATGATACGGATCTGTGTTTTATCGGACATCATCCGCTTGAAGACGTACTCGGCGTCGTTCAGGAGGAAATTGACGCTCCGTCCGAAGAGTTTGAAAATCAGTTTGCATATAATGGCACAGAGTATCCGGCCCGCCGGATGTGTGAGATCGTCCATGCGAAAGAAGGAACGGAGGTTCTGTCTGTCTATGAACAGGATTTCTATGCGGGCTGCCCGGTGGTAACACGCAACACGTTCGGTAAAGGGACGGCATATTATCTGGCGGCGGAGTCTGACCTTACATTTTTAAGAGCGTTTTACGGCGCTGTATTTAAGAGCATCGGTCTGAGAAACGCGCTGGAGACGGAGCTGCCTTATGGCGTGACAGTAACAGAACGCACCGGAGCCGACGGCAGAGGTGTGATATTTGTGATGAACTTCAAGAATGAACCGGTCTGTGTAGACGGCATCGGAACATGGACAGATGCCGAGAGCGGAGAGGTTTATGAAGGAAAACTCGAACTGGGAGCGTTTCAGTGCGCGGTGCTTGAGAGTAAGGTATAACTGACAGGGAAAACGATATAACTGAAGTGAATACGAAAAACCGGTCATTCCGCCAAAATGGCCGGTTTTTTGTATTTACAAACACTAATATTGACTTTCTCAAAAGCGTATACTAAAATTCCATGCAGGAACTTGAAGCAGATAATTATTTGAAATATGAGGAGACATCACCATGCAGTCATCAACAGAACTCAGAAGTTTATTAAAAAGGATCGACCACAGGGGCTATCCGGCTTATAAAGATACAAGGGGCGTCTACCAGTTCCCCGGCTATGTCTTATCTATCGATCATGTGCAGGGCGACCCCTTCGCCTCTCCGTCAAAGGTGAGCGTCCGTGCTGCCGGACGCACAGCGGGCTTCCCAAAGGAACTGTATCAGGAAGACTATCAGAGAATTGCGCTGCAGGACGAGCTGACGAGACAGTTCGGAAGGCGGGCGGAGCAGTTCGCGTTTAAGGCAAAAGGCTCGGGCAAGAGCGGTCTGATCTCTGTGAGCCGCTGTACTCAGGAGGTGCTGGAGCGCACGGCCTGCCACATAGATCCGAGGACCGGAGACGTCGTGCTGCGCATGGAGATCGGATTTCCGTCGAACGGGCGGACGATCAATGCAAGGGAACTGGAGAAGATTCTCTTTGATTTTGTACCTGAGTGTGTGAAACACGCGCTCTTCTATAAAAATATGGATGCAGGGCGCTTGAGAGCGATCATAGATCTCGCGGAGGATCAGCACTATATCCGGGAAATGCTGCCCGGGATGGGGCTCTGCGCTTTTGTTGCCAACGGGAGTGTGCTGCCCAGAGAGTCGGGGATCTCGCCCCGGCCGATGAAAGGAGGAGTGAAGTTCCAGTCGCCCAAAGAGCTGGAAGTGACGATGGAACTTCCTCATAAAGGAAAGATTACCGGCATGGGAATCCGCAAGGGAATTACCCTGATCGTAGGCGGAGGATATCATGGAAAGTCCACTCTGTTAAAAGCATTGGAGCTGGGCGTATACGACCATATCGCAGGGGACGGCAGGGAATATGTCATCACGGACAGTACTGCCGTGAAGCTGCGTGCCGAGGACGGAAGGAGTATTCAGAAGACAGATATTTCCATGTTTATCAACGATCTCCCGAACGGGAAGGATACGGTGGGATTCTGCACAGAGGATGCCAGCGGCAGTACTTCACAGGCGGCAAATGTGGTGGAGAGTATCGAGGCGGGGACCTCGCTTCTTCTGATTGACGAGGATACGAGCGCGACCAACTTCATGATCCGGGATGAGCTGATGCAGAGAGTCATCCACCGGGATATGGAGCCCATCACTCCGTTTATCGAACGGATACGGGAACTGTATGATGATTACGGTATTTCCACTGTGATCGTGGCCGGAAGTTCGGGGGCATATTTCCACGTTGCAGATACGATCATCCAGATGGACCGCTATGTACCGAAGGATATCACTGCATATGCAAAGAAAGAGGCTGAGAGCTACCCGGCGGTCAGCGGTCCGGAGACGCCGGCGAACAGACCGGATTTCCACCGGTGCCCGCGGGCGGGAAAAGGCTTCCGGGAGAATGACAGGATCAAGATGAAGACCATGGGACGCGAGGCGGTCATGATCAACAAGGAAACCATCGACCTGCGTTATGTGGAGCAGATTACGGACAGCGAGCAGGTTACGGCACTCGGGTACTGTATGAGGTATGCGCAGAAGCATATTATGGATGGAAGAAAAGATCTCAGGCAGATAGTGGATGAACTGGAGCAAGTCATAGAAAAAGGGACGCTGGCAGCTCTGTGTGAGAGCAGTTCCAGCATATCCTGCATGGCAATGCCCAGACGGCAGGAAATTTTCGCCTGCTTTGACCGTTACCGGAGCCTGAAGATGTGATATAAGAAGACGATAAAGGAGAGACATCAAATGCAGTTAGTTGACGGCAGACCGGAGAGTACAGAAGGAAGACTTGAGAAAGAAATAAGAGTATACGATTTTCTTGACTCTCTTAGAATAGAATATAAAAGAGTTGACCATGAAGCGGCCATGACCATGGAAGCCTGCGAGGAGATTGACCGGACTCTGAGCGAAGGTGTGGAGAAAGGAGTTGCCATCTGCAAGAACCTGTTCCTGTGTAACCGTCAGGCAACGGATTTCTATCTTTTGCTTATACCGGGAGACAAGCCATTTAAGACGAAATATCTGTCCGCCCAGATCGGTTCTTCGAGACTGTCTTTTGCGAAGCCGGAACATATGGAAAAGTATCTGGACATCACGCCGGGTTCCGTGAGCGTGATGGGACTGATGAACGACCGGGAGAATAAGGTACGGCTTCTGATTGATGAGGATGTCCTGCGGGATGAATATTTCGCATGCCATCCGTGTATCAATACATCCAGTCTGAGATTTAAGACATCGGATCTTATGGAAAAGATTATACCGGCAATGGGGCATGAGCCGACGACGGTACATTTGTAAAAGTAAAACGATGTGGGCACCTTGCCCTGAATAACGGGAGTTTGCTATAATATAGTCAGATGATTTCTGAAGACGGGATCATAGAGAAAGGGAGAGACCGAATGAGATTTTTTCACTTATCAGACCTCCATATCGGCAAACAGCTGCATCACTATAACCTCCGCGAGGATCAGGAGCATATCCTCGGGGAGGTTATTTCCTATGCGGAAAAGCTTCATCCGGATGCGGTTGTCATTGCGGGGGATATTTATGACAAATCTGTTCCGTCCGGGGAGGCGGTCACGGTATTTGATGACTTCATTACCGGACTTTCAAGGATAGTGCCGGCGATTCCGATTCTTATCATTTCGGGAAACCATGATTCTGCCCGGCGCCTTGATTATGCCAGCCGTCTGCTTGGGAGCCATCAGATCTATATTGCCGGAAAAGCGCCGGAAACGGAGGAAGAACATCTGCGGAAGATCACGCTGCAGGACGAATACGGCGATGTTCATTTCTGGCTCCTGCCGTTCCTGAAGCCAGGATATGTGCGGGGACTGTGCGGCGGCGAACTTCCAGAGAGCTATACTGCCGCGGTCAGGGCCGTATTAGAGCGTGAGCAGATCGATCCGGCGGAACGGAATGTGATTGTATCTCACCAGTTTTATACAGGGAAAGATATGGATACGGGAGAAGACGTCGCTCCGGAGACATGTGATTCAGAGCTGCTGAGCGTGGGCGGTATTGACAATGTGGATATTTCTGTCCTGAGGGATTTTGATTACGCAGCCCTTGGCCATCTTCACGGCGCCCAGAAAGTCGGAGCGGAACATATCCGCTACTGTGGCACTCTGCTGAAATATTCTGTCAGCGAGGCGGGACAGAAAAAAATGCTTCATATGGTGGAACTGGGCGCGAAGGGGAGCAGTGCCAGAGTGGAGAAACTTCCGCTTCATCCATTGCGGGATGTGCGGAAACTGAGGGGAGAGCTTGCGGAGGTGATCAATGCGGCGCAGCCGGAGCAGAGAGACGATTATGTGAGCGTCACCCTGACAGATGAGATTGATCCGTATAAGCCGAAGGAACAGCTGGAGAAAGTGTACAGCCATATTCTGGAAGTGCGGATGGACAACGAGAGGACCAGGAAGAAGCTGGAGTTTGCGGAGGAAGAAATCTGCATAGAAGATCCGGCCCGGGTGTTCTCTGACTTTTTCCGGGAGATGCAGGGAAGGGAAATGTCGGAAGAAGAGAAGAAGATCGTAGATAATGTATTTGACAGAGTGAAAGGAGATGCAAGGTGAGACCGGTTCGGCTTACAATGTCCGCTTTCGGATCTTATTCCGGAACGGAAGTGATAGATTTTACGAAGGTGCAGGGCGGTCTGTTCCTGATCACAGGCGACACGGGCGCGGGAAAGACTACTATATTTGACGCGATCACCTATGCGCTTTACGACAGGACCAGCGGCGGGGCACGCGACGGCAATATGATGCGGAGCCAGTATGCCTCTGAGGACACGGCTACTTATGTAGAGTACGTGTTTTCCTACCGTGGCAAGGAGTATGCAATCCGAAGAAATCCGGAATACATGCGTGTCGGAAAGCGGAAGAATGCAGACGGTACGGTGCGTCTGGTGAAAGAGACGGCAAAAGTCAGTCTTCTTCTGCCGGACGGGAAAGAATTTCAGGGAAAGAAGCGGGAGATCGACCAGAAGATCGAAGAAATCATCGGTCTGGACGCAGGACAGTTTACCCAGATCGCCATGATCGCCCAGGGAGATTTTCTGAAGCTTCTGCACGCGGGCTCAAGAGAGCGGAAAAAGATATTTTCCAGAATATTTCAGACACAGATTTACTGGCGGATGCAGGAGGAACTGAAGGAACAGGGGAAAGCGCTGTATGTCAGTCTGAAAGAAAATGAAGCCGATATACGAAGAGAGATGGAGCGTGTGGATCCGGTGTCCGCTGAACAGGAAGACAGCGTGGAAAGCTTAGGAAAAGACGGTGCAGAAAGCACCGGGAGAGCCGGCGCGCCGGATACAGCTGCCGGATCCGGAGAAGTCTGGCAGAAACTTCTGGAAAGCGAGATGCCGCCGGCGCAAGAAGTCAGAACGGTGTTAAAGCAGATTATAAAAGAGGGCAGCAATCTTGCCCGGGATCTTGCGGAGAAAGAAGAAAAACTTCAGAGAGCGTCCGATGAACTGCGTGCCGTGATCGAGAAAAAACAGGAGACGAACCGGCTTTTTGATATGCTTGACCGGGCACGGGAGACGGAACAGGCGCTGGAGCGTGACAGTAAAGTCTATGAAGAGAAGAAACTGCAGGCGTCGAAGGGAGAGCGCGCGGAGCGTGCCCGCGCTCTGGAGGTGCAGGCGCTCCGGACAAAGAAGGAACAGGAGAATACCAAAGCAGAAATACAGGCGCAGCTTTCGTGGCAGGAGCTGCATGGAGCCGATGAGAAGCGGCTGCGTGAAAAGGCCGAGAGCCTCGAGACAGGGCTGAATGAGTCGGAGCCCAGGATGCAGGAAAAGATTCTCCGTCTCAGGGAAATGCTGCCGGGATATGCCAATGTGCGCCGGCTGCAGAAGGAATATGATAAAAGGACATCAGAGATGGCAAAATGTATGGATGACTGCCGCAGAGCATCCGAAGAGTATGAGGACAGATACCGGAGATTTTTTGAGGGGCAGGCAGGACTGATGGCGAGAGGGCTGGAAGAAGGAAGCCCCTGTCCGGTATGTGGCTCTGTCCATCACCCGAAAAAGGCAGATTTATCGGAAAATGTACCGGAGCAGAATGAGGTCGAACAGGCAAAAAAAGCACGCGATCAGGCAGAGCAGAAGCGCGCCCTGCTCCAGGAGACCTATCAGCGGGTGCGCGTCGAGCTGGCTGCAGGGATGGCGGCTCTGGGAGAAAATCCGCCTGATGAAGAAGAGGCGAAGGCACAGCTTTCCAGTCTGGAGCAGCAGCTGAAAGATGAGAAAGAGAAAGTGAAGAAGGCTCAGGATCACTATCGGAAATGTGTGGAGGAGACGAGACGGCGCGCGGGTCTGCTTGAGAGCCTGAAGGCGCAGCAGGCCGGCCTTGAGAAACGATTTGCCGAGGAGCAGGATGCGTTCCGCGAAGAAATCCGCAGACAGAAGTTCAGCGATCAGGATGAGTACCGTGACGCGAAGCAGTGGATCGGAGACTGGCAGGAGAAAGACTGGCAGGTAAAAGATTATGAAAAGAATGTTCTTCAGTGCCGGACACAGATTGAGACATTAAAAACGCAGACCGGTGGCAGACGCCGCGAAGACGTCGAAGCCGACCGGCAGAGGCAGCAGGAAATCTTGTCGGAACTTAAAAAGAAGCGGGAAGAGATCCTGAACCTGCACGGGAAAAATACGGTCAACAAAAGTGCTTATGAGCGGCTGAAAAAATATTTCGCTTCGGAGGAAGAACTGAGGCGGAAGTATGAGATGATCGGGAACCTGAGCCGTACGGCAAACGGAAACTTGAGCGGCAGCGTGAAGCTGGATTTTGAGACATATATCCAGAGGAAATATTTCCGCCAGATCATACGGGCGGCGAATAAGAGACTTGCCCGCATGACTTCCAATGAATTTATACTTCAGTGCCGTGAGATCAGTGCCCTGAGCAGTCAGGGACAGGCGGGGCTCGATCTGGATGTATATGATCTCGTAACGGATTCTGTCCGCGACGTAAAATCCCTGTCCGGCGGCGAGTCTTTTATGGCCGCGCTTTCCATGGCCCTCGGACTGGCGGATATCGTACAGAATACGGCGGGCGCGGTGAGCCTGGAGACGATGTTTGTGGATGAGGGATTCGGATCTCTTGACGATGCGGCCCGGGAGCGCGCAATCCAGATATTGAAAGAACTGGCTGGTGAGAAAGGCCTTGTAGGGATCATTTCTCATGTTAATGAACTGAAAGAGCAGATTGACTGGAAACTTATAGTTAAAAAAAATGAGCATGGCAGCAGTACATCATGGGTAATATAAGTGTGAAAAAGGAAGTGATCGTATGATCAGAAAAATAATGCAGACGGCGGCAGTTGTTCTGCTGACCGGTGTACTTGCGGTGGCGGCGGTCACGACTTATGTGACTGTTCCGGATGAACCGGCTGCTGATAAAGAAACACAGGCAGAAGATGCGGGAACGATCGAAAGTGTAACTGCATCTTCCCTGGCAGGACGGCAGGATGTGTATGTCACGGTTCTCGGAGACAGTATCGCGAAAGGGTATTCCGGCGATGAGAGTGTGGCAATCGAGCCGTACAGCAGTCTTGCTATGGAACAGATGGCTGACGAAGAAGACTTTCAGTATGAGATTATGAATTATGCCAGAAACGGGCTTGACTCGGCGGGGATGATCGACAGGATCCTGGCGGATGAGGAAGTGCGCAAAAATGTGGGCAGATCGGACGTTATATTTATCACGGTCGGCTCAAATGATCTTCTCAACGAATGTAAGAGTGCCGTGCAGGAAATCCTTGATACGGATACAAAATTCAAGAGCGCGGGCGAGGCGCTGAAAGTACTGCGGGAATCCGTGACGGGCAATCCGCTTCTTGTCCTCAAGATCATAGAAGCGCTGGAACAGTGGGATTATCAGTCGTTTGAGGCAAACTGGACAGAGATGATGCAGCAGATCAACAGTCTGAAAAAAGAGGGTGCATGGATCATAGTGACCAATATCTATAATCCGGTAGCCAATCTGAATATTCCGTCTACGATGGACCGGGGCGTTGAAAATGTGATCCGGAATATGAATCAGATCATAGAGGATCATGCTGAAGAGTATGGATATCAGGTGGCGGATATATTCAGCTCAGAGGTCTGCGACCATGTCCAGCCGGACGGACTCCATCCGGACCAGACAGGTCAGCAGATCATTGCAGATCAGATCTGCGGAGAATAAAAGAATTATGTATTTACTGCATTTTTAAATACTGTACGCTGTAAGCGGGCATGGTGATCTGTCCGTTCAAAGTGATGATATCAGCGGCGGCTGCTTCCTGATTTTCAGAAGTAGCCGCTGCGTTGTCTGCAGGAATATCATCTGCTGTACTGCAGGTATCCTTATCCCCGGCATCTTCGACAGCAGCTTCTTCTGACGCAAGCGCTTTAAATTCACCCGGGTATGCCAGGATCCGGCTGAATGTGCCGTTCAGCTCATGGCTGCCGGCCGTATATTCGGAGTCGGACGCGTTGATCGCCACAAGGACACGCTCGCTGTCTGTCCTGCGCTCAAATACAAGCTGGTGGTTCGTGATCACTACATTGTGATATGTTCCGTTGCAGAGCGCGTCGCTCTCTCTGCGCAGAGAGATCAGCGCTTTGATAAATGCGGTCAGCTCATTCGGCTTCGGTTCCTCAAAGCACGGACGGAGCGCATAATCATTGTCCGGAGCCTTTGCTCCTTCCTCGCCCCACTCGCTTCCGTAATAGATACAGGGTATGCCGGGCATCCCGAACAGAAGACCGTACGCAAGCGGAATGTGATTTTTGTTTGTCAGGATCGTTGCAAGTCTTGATACATCGTGGTTGTCCACGAAAGTCATGAGATGTTTTCCACGGTAAATGCACCATTGTTCCGGACCGTACTGGCGGTTCAGTGAATGCGCGATCTCAAACATATTCATGCTGTTAAAGCTGGAGTAGATTCCTTTGTAGCATTCGTAGTTTGTGCAGCTGTGCAGCATCTCGTCATTTACGATCAGGTTATAGTCTCCGAAGAGAACTTCTCCGATCAGTGCAAAGCCCGGTTTGAGTTCTTCACAGAAATGGCGAAGTCTCTTCATAAAGTTATGGTCCAGACTGTAAGCTACATCCAGTCTGAGCCCGTCTATCCCGAACTCCTCGATCCACATTTTTACACAGTCAAGCAGATAGTCGACAACCGCCGGATTCTGCAGGTTCAGTTTGACAAGCTCATAATGGCCTTCCCATCCATCATACCAGAAGCCGTCATTGTAACCGCTGTTTCCGTCGAAATTAATGCAGAACCAGTCTTTGTACGGAGAATCCCATTTCTTTTCCTGAACGTCCTTAAATGCCCAGAAACCTCTTCCTACATGATTGAACACGCCGTCAAGCATGATTTTTACATTGTGATCGTGAAGCGTCTTACAGACTTCTTTGAAGTCTTCATTTGTGCCGAGACGGCAGTCGATCTTTGTAAAATCTCTTGTGTCGTAGCCGTGATTGTCAGATTCAAAAATCGGATTTAAAATGATGGATCCGATTCCCAGCTCCTGCAGATATCCTGCCCATTCGCCGATCTTTAAGATGCGGTGCGCTGTGACGCCGTCATTGTGCACGGGAGCGCCGCAGAATCCGATAGGATATATCTGGTAAAAAGTTTCATTGTAAGCCCACATAGATTAGCACCTTCCTTTACTGCTGGTTTACGTTTTTCGTATATATTTGCAGGTCCGGGCAGTATGTCCGGTCCGGCCTGCGTATAACTCACTTATTATAGCATACCTTTATAGGAAATAGAAGCAAAACGGACTCGTAAATTGACACTGCAAAGTCCGGAGGATATACTAAAAGTAGAGTTTAACGTTCGATTTTTATATTAAAGATATGGAGGGACTGGCATGAAAAAATGGAGTATGATCACGAAGAAGATGACAGTTTTACTTTTATCCGCAATGCTGATATCAGCGATGATGCCGGGACAGGCACGGGCACAGGAGCAGAGTGAACGGGACGATACCGGAATCAGTGTACAGAGCGGGGAGAGGGCAGAGACGGATTCTGCTGCTGACGATGAGGATGGCGGCGGAAAGGCCATGCAGACGACAGAGGCTCAGGATACGGGCACAGAAAAAGAAATGAAAGATTTAGATGATGGCGACAATGTGGAAAATGACGGAAACGGTCAGAATGTTATCGGGACAGATGATAAGACGGATCAGACGGATCAGTCTGATGACGATCAGCATGACGGGCAGCAGGCGGAGAATCCGGAGAAAGACAAAGGACAGATGGGAGACGGACAGGAAAGCACATGGCCGGGGGAAATACCGGAGATCGTACCGGGTCCGATGGCTTTCACAATCTTAATGGACAGTTCAGATGAGCTCTATTCTGGTCTGAGCCAGTTCCTGGCACTTAGTTCGGATCAGTTCCGGATCTATACAGTGGCGGTCATTGATCCTGTAACCCAGCAGCCGGTTCAGCCGGACAGCCCGGTAGAGGTATCACTGGATGTGCCGGCAGGGTTTGACACTGGCAGAGTTGTGGTCAGTGAGATCAGCATGAACGGAGAAACTCCGGTAAGGACGGAACTTTCTTTTACATATAATAATGGAAAAGCGGTATTTGAGACAGATCACTCAGGAATTTATGTTTTAATGGAAAAGAAAGTGCAGGCAGACCTTCCGTCTTCTCTGAAAATGACTTCTAAGGTGGAAAAGCTGGAGCTGACAAAGAAATATGCGGATCGGAGCAGTGCATCACCGTCGGCGTCCTCTACAGTCCTGACTGCAAATCCCCAGACCGGGGATGACAATTCCGTGCTGATATGGGGAGTTGTCACAGTCATAGCCGCTGCAGCAGTCGTAGCGCTGGTCGTAATTATTATTAAAAGAAGAAAATGAAAAAAATCTTGACAGAGGGAAAGCGGAGGACTATAATATTACAGCATGACTAAAGGAGAAACAGTATGCGCCATAGCCCCGGAGTATGCTGATTTCAAATATATAAATTGCACAAGCAAACGTTATCTGATGATTTTATAGGAGGAACACCCATGAAAACTTATATGGCTAACCCTGACAAGATTGAAAGAAAATGGTATGTGGTTGATGCTGAAGGATGTACACTCGGACGTCTTGCATCTGAGGTTGCTAAAGTCCTCAGAGGAAAGAACAAACCGGAGTACACACCGCATATCGATACAGGCGATTATGTGATCGTTGTAAATGCTGAGAAGGTAAAAGTAACAGGTAAAAAACTTCAGCAGAAGATCTACTACAATCACTCCGATTATGTAGGAGGAATGAAAGAGACTACACTTGCCGAGATGATGGCTAAGAAACCGGAGAAAGTGATCGAGCTTGCTGTTAAAGGAATGCTCCCGAAAGGACCTATGGGAAGAGACATGATCAAGAAACTTCACGTATACGCTGGACCGGATCATGCACATCAGGCACAGAAACCGGAAGTTCTGACATTTTAGGTAGAGGTTGAAAGGAGGATATAACAGTGGCTAACGCAAAATACTACGGAACAGGAAGAAGAAAAAAATCAGTAGCAAGAGTATATCTTGTACCTGGAACAGGTAAGATTACAATCAATAAAAGAGACATCGACGAGTATCTCGGACTTGAGACACTGAAAGTTGTTGTTCGCCAGCCGCTCGTGGCTACAGGCACAACAGACAAATTCGATGTGATCGTAAACGTAAAAGGCGGCGGTTACACAGGACAGGCTGGAGCAATCCGTCACGGTATCGCAAGAGCACTCCTTGAGGCAGACGCTGATTACAGACCGGTACTCAAGAGCGCAGGATTCCTGACTCGTGACCCGAGAATGAAAGAGCGTAAGAAATACGGACTCAAAGCAGCTCGTAGAGCTCCGCAGTTCTCCAAACGTTAATCAAAGCGTTTACACAGAATATCAAAAGAAATCTTATCCCGGGAGTTTCGGCTTCCGGGATTTTTCAAACAAATCTGAATTCATTTCATACATAAGCAGGCGGTTTGGGTGACAGATGAACTGCCGGAACGGTTCTATAACCAGAAAAACAATTCCTAACCGTAAAAATCCTGGCGAGAGTACGGTTCAGATACTAGAAAGTCGAATTTCAACCGTAAGGATCGTGGGAGGAGTACGGTTTAGATATCAGAAAATTCAAATTCAACCGTAAGAATCGTGACGAGATACGGTTCGGATATTAAATATCCTGATTTAACCGTATAAGACAAGAAAAGACTACGGTTTTACAGTCTATAAAGCAATTCATAACCGTAAATCAGTATAAATTCCAGAAATTATTATTCCAAGTTACTCTATAACAGGAGTGTCTGTCGTTTCAGACATGTTTTATTCAGAAATGTAAAAGAAAGGAAAATCATATGGCAGGTCTTAGAGAGATGTTATTACAGGAGCAGGACAGACTGGAGAAGATACTTCAGAAGACTTCAGTACAATTGAAAGATGCTCCGCAGGGGAAATTGCGCCTGTCCCGCAGTAACAAATGTGTTCAGTATTATTACTGCGTGCCGGGAGGGAGAAAAAACGGGGAATATCTTCCGAAAGAGAAGGAGAAACTGGCGTACAGACTTGCACAGAAATCTTACGATGAAAAGATAATGAAACTTGCTGAAAAAAGGTTGTCCCAGATCAGAAAGATTACAAAAGATTATGACGAGGAAGAAATTGAAAAAATTTTTCTGGCTGAACATCCTGAAAGACAGAAGCTGATTAAGCCGGCTGAACCTGTCTGGGAACAGCAATTGAGCAAGTGGGCTGCTGAGGATTACAAGAGAAAAGAATTTCAGGAAGATATGCCTGTTATATTAACCGAGAAGGGCGAGCGCGTGCGCTCGAAATCGGAAAAAATCCTTGCGGACTATTTTTACCGGAACGGTATTTTGTACAAATATGAATGTCCCTTGTATTTAAAACGTTTTGGCACAGTTCATCCGGATTTCACTTTTCTTTCCAAAAAGACAAAACAGGAAATTTACTGGGAACATGACGGCAGAATGGATGACCCGGTATATGCGCAGAATGCAGTAAGAAAAATACAGGCATATGAAGAAAACGGTATTTATCCTGGAGAGCGTCTGATACTTACATTTGAGACAGGGAAAATTGTTCTGAATTCCAGAACGATAGAAAGACTTGTTTACAGATATTTACTGTAGCTCACAGGAGACGAAGAATATGCAATAAATTTTTCCTATATTCTATTGAAAAAACGGCCTTCCCAGTGTATAATTAAATCATAAGTAGTAAGTAATAAGTAGTAAGTAGAAAGTGATTTGCAGCAGGTATAACTAATGGAATCGGATAGCCGCATATATGAGAGGAGGGTACGATTATGAAGGATTTAGTTTTATCTCAACAGTATGCGATCATTGCGCTGGACGGGCAGGAAAGCCTGCATCCTTCCCTGTCAAAGAGTGCTGCAGTACGCGGGATCGCGGCGGCGAAAGTATTGGAAGAAGTTATCGGTACAGATGAAGAGTGTGAGACTCCGGATTTTATTTCCGGTGTGAACAAGGCTGTGGAAGCGGCAAAAAGTCTGAAGAAAAAAGAGGCAAAGCAGCTGGAAAAAGAAATGGCTGACATGCTGGAAGCGGACGGGGTGATGGAAGAGGTTCCCGATATCCTTGGCTGTGATATGGACTACTATACCGCCGGTGTAGAACTGAAGGCATACCGCAGTGAAGAAAACACTTATCTGGGAGTCAGGGAGGGAGTCCGGGCTGAGATTCTGGAAGACGGACCTGTAACCGTAGAGTGCGCTGTCTTGCTCTGGCTTTTCCGTGAGAGCGGCTGCATTCATGATCTGTTTTCAGTATCGGAGCAGGAGAAAGTGCAGGCGAGGATGACAGAGGCAGCTTCGGATAATGAGAACTTCCGTGCCCTGTGGCAGGCAGAATTTCACAGCGCGGTTGAAAGTTTTGCGGAGCGTTTTCTGAGAGCAAAGCATAACTTGTTTAAAAATCCTTATTTGGAAGGCGTGAATCTGCTTTTCCCGTATCTGGAAAGGCGGAAATCAATTTTCATAGACTTCGTGATCCTCGGAACGGATGTAAAGGAACGCAGGATCGCAGTGATGGAACATCTGACAAAGATGGGGCATTACGTTGAAGAGGTTAAGTCAGGAAGCGAGACGCTGTTAAAAGTTGATAATGCTTATTACCGCATATTCCCTATGACGAAACGAGCGTATAAAGTGCCGATTCAGGGGGCTAATCTGGTCCCGGTATACTGGTAAGAAGAAAAGGTGAGCCTGATGTCGAGACAGAGAAGTATGGAGACAATTGAACATTCGGAATATGTAACCATCGGAGAACTGGTGAGACTGACCGGGGTGCGGTACAGTACGTTGAAGTTTTATACCGAAGAAGGCATGCTGCCATTCGAACAGGCGGAGGAGAACCTGACGAGACGGTACCGCAGGGTAGAAAGCATAGAGCGGATTACTTATATCAGACAATTGCGGGACAGGAAAATGACGATTCCCGAAATAAAAAAACTCCTGGAACAGGACGGAGAAATCGAAGAAAACTGTCAGGATAAATAAACAAAAACATATGAAATACAATGCCCGGGCGCTGAATCATCGAGACAGTACCCGGGCATCGATATATCCGGGAAGGCAGGATTAATCCAGGATATCTCCGTCTATAGAGATGGTGACCACCTGCCACGGGATAAATTTCCCGCTGTTCTGCAGAGCAGTTTTTGCTGCTGCCTCTAACCCGCCGCAGCAGGGAACTTCCATGCGTACAATGGTCACGCTTTTAATATCGTTATTTTTGATTATCTGAGTCAGCTTTTCGCTGTAGTCGATACTATCCAGTTTGGGACAGCCGATCAGTGTGATTTTCCCCTTCATAAATTCCTGATGAAGATTCGCGTAGGCAAAAGCTGTACAGTCGGCGGCGATCAACAGCTTTGCTCCGTCAAAATAAGGCGCATTGACAGGAACTAATTTAATCTGGCAGGGCCACTGTCCTAATTGAGAAGCGGCGTGCTCTACAGACGGCAGTGCATTTGAAGCATGGTCAGTACGTTCAAATCGCTGCATCCGGCTGCCGGGACAGCCGGTATGCTGAACTGTGTTCTGCGCACCTGTCTCCGCATTCTTCTTCATATTTTCCTTCACGGCTTTTTCATCATATGCCGCAGCCTCACGCTCTACAAAAGTAATGGCGCCGGTGGGGCAGGCCGGCAAACAGTCGCCCAGTCCGTCGCAGTAATCATCCCGCAGCAGCCGGGCTTTTCCGTTTACCATGCCGATGGCACCTTCGTGACAAGCTGAAGCACAGGCGCCGCAGCCGTTGCATTTTTCTTCGTTTATCTGAATAATTCTACGGATCATTAGAATCTCCTTCCTTTTCGTTTTTCCTCAGCTGTTTTAGAATATAATAAAATGTTTTGGAAATCCGTTGTATTAACAACATAGAGTGTATCTACTTAGAGAAAATTGTGTATGTGATTTTTAAAAATTACAAATAAACTTGCAAAAATTAGTAATCTGTGATACGTTATAGACATAAAAAGTATTTTGAAAGGCATGACTACAAATGCATAAATTAACACACTATGCCGAACTGCTGGGAGGCACTCCTCAATTTAGGATAGTTGAGGCGGCAAGCCAAGGGGCACCTCTTTATAATGTTTTCGGGCAAAATGATTTGTTGGAAGATCTTTTTGGAGTGGATTCCGCCAAAATGAATAGTAAAGTAATAAGGACTACTGAACAGGTCACTACATTGTCAACCGGTAATATTATTTTTAGCCTGATATCAGGTACGGCGTGCATTGTAAGTGAAAAACATAAGGGGTATCTGTACACACAGAATTATATAAAAATTTTTCCGGGCAGCAGCATCGATCCGAAATTTTTAATTTATCTTTTAAATGAGGAGAAAATGGTGAGAAAACAATTTCGTTTCGGGCTTCAGGGATCGACAACTTTAAAATATACATTAAAACAGTTGAAGGGTTTGGAACTTCCTATGCTGCCTTCCCTTGAGAAACAAAGGCTCATAGGAGATGTTTATCTGAAGCAGCTAAAAGTACAAGCCCTGAAATGCAGAGAAGCAAAGGCTGAGACGAAAGTTGTGCTCTGCAAGTTGGAGGAGGTTATGGAAAATGAGAGAGGCTCAGTTTGAAACCGAATTAATTCAGTATCTTTCTAAGGGAATTATTGTTGATGAGATAGTGGATGATTGGAGTGAGTTGTCAAAAGAGAAGGCGATAAGAGATGCGGCACCATATATAGTAGAACAAAAACGTTGGAATTATGAACCTAAAATTAAAACAACAGAAGACTTGTGGCATAATTTCAAAGTAATTCTTGAACAGCATAATCAGGGGACTTTGGATCATCCGTTGAGTGTGGTTGAGTTTAATCAGGTAAAGAAAATTATATCGAATCTGCATACGCCGTATGAAGCGGGACAGTTTTTGTATGGATTAAACGGTGTATCTGAAATAGAAATAGATTTGGATGATGGGAGACATGTTTTTCTGACTGTGTTTGATCAGAAAGAGATTGGTGCAGGAGATACTGTATATCAGGTTGTCAATCAGATTGAGAGGCCGGCTGTTATCTCGGGAAAAATGGATCGGCGGTTTGATACGACGTTGTTGATCAACGGACTTCCAATCATTCAGATTGAAGAAAAGAAAGAAACACACGATATTAATGAGGCTCTGAATCAGATGCATCAATACGCAGCCGAAAATCAGTATAGAGATATATATTCTACATTGCAGATCCTCGTAGCCATAACCCCGAATAATGTAAAATATATGGCCAATACAACGGCTGATAAATTTGATAAAGACTTTGCTTTTCACTGGCAGAGGAGAGAAGATAATTCGGTTGTACGGAATTGGAAAGAATTTGCTGATTCTATGCTCAGTATACCTATGGCTCATAAAATGGCTACCAATTATATGATCTTGGACGGAACTCCGAATAAGCAGACGCTGAAAGTTATGCGTCCATACCAGGTGTATGCGACAGAAAAAGTGATCGAAGGAATAAAGAATATTGATTTTGAGGGAGGTTATAGAAAAGTCGGTTATATTTGGCATACGACAGGATCGGGAAAAACGATAACCAGTTTTAAAACTGCATGGCTCGCCAGCCGTCTGCCGAATGTTGACAAGGTTGTGTTTGTGGTTGACAGGATTGCTTTGACGAAGCAGACAAATGAAAAATACAGAGCCTATGATCCGGACGGCAGTATAGAAGAGGATTCACGGACGGGGAAAATAAGCGATACACAAAGCACGAATGAACTCAGCCGAAAGCTAAAAAGTAAAGATAATAACATTATAGTAACTTCAGTACAAAAACTGAATGCATTGATACATCGGAGTCACTTTAAATCTCCGGATAAGAATATTGTCTTTATTGTCGATGAAGCTCACAGAAGTACAGGAGGAGATGCTTTTTTAGAGATACAGAAAGCGTTTAAGAAATCTGCATGGGTAGGATATACCGGAACTCCTATGTTTGATGAAACGACAAAGGGAAAACGGACGGAGGATATTTTTGGCAAGCTGCTTCATCCGTATACAATAAGAGAGGCGATTGCCGACAGAAATGTTCTCGGGTTTAAAGTCGATTTTGAGACAACGATTAATGAAGAACAGATGAAGAGTGAGTATCTTCCCCGGTTTTATAAAGAACAGCACCCGAACTGGAGTGAGGAACAGATCCGCGAGAAAATTGAAAACCTGACGGAAGAAGATATTGACGATACAGTAGAGCCGAGCTTTTATGATGAAAACTATGAGCACGTAAAGCTTGTCGTGGCTGATATATTTAAAAATTGGAAAAACAGGTCCAATGATGGAAGATATAATGCAATCCTGACGACTCGCTTAGGAGGAAAGCGGACGAGTACACCTATGGCAATGATGTACTTCCGTGAGTTTCAGAGAGTGAATAGAGAAAATGAGAGGAGCGGAAAGGCGACATTAAAAGTGGCCGTTACATTTAGTTTAGACACATCAAACAGTGACCGGCAGATGACAAATAACCGTGATCTCGCCGAGGCGATAGACGTATATAACGGACAGTTTGGAACAAAATTCGAGCATAAAGATGTTGAAGGGTATACGCAGGATGTGATCAGCAGACTCAACCGTACAGTCAGTGACCAGCAATATCTTGATCTTGTTATTGTAGTGGATCAGCTTCTTACAGGTTTTGATGCTCCGGAATTAAATACTCTGTATGTGGACAGGGTTTTAAAAGGAGCAGCTCTGATTCAGGCATATTCAAGAACAAACCGTATCGCAGATTTTCAGGAAAAACCGTGGGGGAGGATTATAAATTATCGCTGGCCGGCTCAAAGTGAAAAACTGATGAATAGGGCTCTTGCAATCTATGCAAATAAAGACTCAGCAGTCCTGACGGATGAGGAACGGAAAACTCAGAACATAGAGGAGGGTATTCTGGCACAATCTTTTTATGCTATGCTCAATGAGACAAAAGCTGTCGTTGCAGATCTGAGAGAGATGACTCGCGGTTTCCAGGATATTCCGCCAAGCGAGCGTGAAAAAGAGAGGATGCTGGAACTTCTCAGAAAGTATAATATCGGAATCGCAAAACTGAAACAGTATGACCCTGTTGAAATTAACGGTGTAAGGCTGGGCTTTAATTATGAAAAACCAGACGATCTGATCAATGCGTTAGGAATGACTCCTAATGAAGAGATTATGTTGTCAACAGTGTTGACAAATGAATTGAAAGATCAGCTTTCCCATGCAAAAGGCATACCAGTTTCTTTGATCGAGTTAAAAATGTCTCATGTAAAAGATGTAAAGGTTGATTATGATTATCTTACGGAATTGGTTGAAAAACTTTTGAATCAGGTACATGAGAAAGATGACGAGGGCGCCAGCGATACAAAAGAGAAAATCGATAAGTTTGCGGATGGGTTGCAAGACCGGAAATATGCTGCAAAGATTAAAAACGCTGCAAAGGCCATTATGACAGGTGTGTATCCCACGGATCCGGGTTTTCAGTATCCAGCAAAACTGACCAGCGGCAGTGACCAGATTATTCTGGAAGCTAATAATGTAAGTATTGATCGACTGCTCCAGGAATTCCGTATTAAATGGGGAATTATTGATGTGATCACCAGTACTCAGATGCGTGAGCTTTTCAGCAGGCATCAATATGGGGCACAGGATCTGGATGATGCCGGGCAGATCCGCGATATCATTGCAAAAGCCAGTGCCAATTATAAAGTATTGGCACATGATAAAGAAGTACAGGCTTTATCCCGGATTAAGTACCGGAACGGTTTGAGAGAAGCTGTGTATAAACTGGCGGACGAATTGACAGAAGTTTAATATCAACGTATCTGGGAGGAGTATATGAATGAGATACAGTTTTTGATGTATGAAGCGGATGAGAAAATTGAAGTAGTGGTAAAGGACGAAACTGTCTGGGCAACGCAGAAGGCTATTGCTGATTTGTTTGGAGTGGACAGAACAACTATATCCAGACATTTGAAAAATATATTTGAAACGG
Organism: uncultured Lachnoclostridium sp.; assembly: GCA_946491795.1. Classification (GTDB taxonomy): domain Bacteria; phylum Bacillota; class Clostridia; order Lachnospirales; family Lachnospiraceae; genus Mediterraneibacter; species Mediterraneibacter gallistercoris. The sequence goes on from CAMLYF010000022.1 coordinate 34,278, forward strand.
GAGAGCTTGAAGAAAAAGTGGTGTGTGCAGAAATTGCACATACCACTCAACACGGAGCAATAGTGGGGAAAACACAGACAAAGCCCGTCAGGTTCTATAACCTTGATGCCATCATTTCTGTCGGATACCGTGTAAATTCAAAAAAAGCGACGAAGTTCAGAATCTGGGCCGCGGGTATTTTGAAAGAATATATTCAAAAGGGATTCAAAATAGATGTGGATCGAATGAAACAGGGAGAAACTGTATTCGGACATGACTATTTTCGTGAATTGCTTGAGACTGTCAGGTCCATACGGGCCAGCGAGCGCAGGATCTGGCAGCAGATTACAGATATTTTTGCTGAAATATCATATGACTACGATAAGAATTCTGAGATAACAAAGAGATTTTATGCCGAGGTGCAGAATAAATTCCACTATGCTATCACAGGAAAAACAGCGGCTGAGATTGTATATGACAGTGCGGACAGAGACAAAGACCATATGGGGCTTATGACGTGGAAAAACTCTCCGGATGGCCGTATTCTTCAGTCGGATGTTGTGGTTGCAAAAAACTATCTGACAGAAAATGAGATTCGCAGGCTGGAGAGAAATGTCTCGGCATATTTTGATTATGTAGAACGGCTCCTGGAGGACGAAACCCTCCTTTCTATGCAGGATTTCGCAGTCAGTATAGATGAATTTCTGAAGTTTAACCGCTATGATATACTAAAAGGACATGGCAGGATCTCACATAATGAGGCAAAGAAAAAGGCTATAGAAGAATACAAAGAGTTTAATAAGCATCAGAAGATAGATTCTGATTTTGACAAAGAAATACGAAAGATTCAAGGTGACATAAAATGAGTGAAGACAAAAAGAAAGTTCCCAAACTGAGATTCCCGGAGTTTGAGGGAGAGTGGGAAGAGAAACCATTAAAAGAACTGTGTTCTGTATATGATGGAACTCATAGAACTCCTAATTATACCAAAAAAGGTGTTATGTTTCTTTCGGTTGAAGATATTAAGACATTACATTCTGAAAAATATATCTCTTATTCCGACTTTGAAAAAGAATTTCGTGTATTTCCACAAAGAGGAGATATTTTGATGACAAGAATAGGAGATATAGGAACTGCTAATGTAGTTGAATCTGATGAACCTATAGCATACTATGTTAGTCTTGCATTAATAAAAAACGGGCAGATAGATTCTTATTTTTTGAAGGGGAGCATTGCTACAGAAACGGTTCAGAGAGATATTTGGAAACGTACGTTGCATATTGCGTTCCCTCAAAAAATTAATATGAATGAGGTTGCAAATATTTTGATTTCATTTCCTAAATGCGCAAAAGAGCAGAAAGCAATAGGCATGTTTTTAAGACTGATTGAGCAATACATAGAATTACAGCAAAAAAAGCTTGATGACCTAAAAAAATTAAGGGAAAGCTTGTTGCAGAAAGTATTTCCGCAGAGTAGGAGGCAAGTTCCTCAAGTTCGCTTCCCTGAGTTCAAAGGGGAGTGGAAATACTGTAAGCTGAGAGATATAGCAGAGATAGTCGGAGGTGGAACTCCTAATACAAAAGTAAAAAAATATTGGGATGGTGATATTGATTGGTATACACCCACTGAAATAAAAGGTAAAAGATATGTAAATAACAGTACAAAGAAAATAACAAGGAACGGTTTAGAGAAGAGCTCAGCAAAGTTGCTTCCGGGAGGAAGAACAATATTGTTTACAAGTCGTGCGAGTGTAGGAGATATGGCAATATTGCGCCATTCGGGAGCTACAAATCAAGGGTTTCAATCGTTGGTATTAAGAGATGGATATGATCCCTATTTTGTTTATGCATCAGGAATTAAGATTAAAAGGTTTGCTGTTAGAAATGCCGCTGGTTCCACTTTCCCGGAAATATCCGCAAAGCAACTTGGGAATATGGATTATCAAGTGCCAACATATGAAGAACAACAAAGTATAGGGGGGTTAATGAGAAAAATAGATGATCTTATTACTGCTCATCAGAATAAGCTAAACCATTTTGAAAAATTAAAAAAAGGCTTGCTGCAGCAAATGTTTGTTTAATTTATAGAAATGTGAGGAAACAAAAATGACAAATGATCGTGTACAGGAAATAGGTGCAAAGCTCTGGGCTATGGCAAATGAGCTCAGAGGGAATATGGATGCATCGGAATTTAAAAATTATATTCTGGCATTTATGTTTTACCGCTATCTGTCGGAGCATCAGGAAAAATATCTGGTTGAGAACAATGTTATAGATGTGGAATCAGGTCAGACAGTCAATGAAGCATATAAAGAACAGGCAGAAGGACCAGAGCTTGAGGACTATTTAGAGGATATCTCTGCAACACTGGGATATGCCATTGCGCCCGCGGATACATGGGAATCTTTGAATCAGAAAATTGATGACTCACTGATTATTCCCAGCGACTATCAGACGATCTTTGATAACTTCAATAGAAATGCCGAAAAAAACACCGGGGCGGCAGAAGATTTCCGAGGAATATTTAATGATATCAACCTGGGGGATTCCAGACTTGGCGCCTCCACTACAGCGAGGGCGAAGGCGCTGAATAAGATTGTGAAGCTGGTAGATGATGTAGAGTACAAAAGCAAAGACGGGAAAGATATTCTCGGAGAGATTTATGAGTATCTGATCGGACAGTTTGCTGCAAGTGCGGGGAAAAAAGGCGGAGAGTTTTATACACCGCATCAGGTGAGCCGTATATTGGCAAAGCTTGTGACAAGTGACATTACAGAACCGAGAGAGATATTTGCGGTTTATGATCCCACAATGGGATCAGGTTCTCTGCTACTGACAGTTCAGGAAGAACTGCCGGGAGGAGACAGGCCCGGTGCGATCAAGTTTTACGGGCAGGAATTAAATACGACTACCTATAATCTGGCGAGAATGAATTTGATGATGCACGATGTTTCCTATGGGAATATGAATCTGAGGAATGCTGATACATTGGAAACTGACTGGCCTGACGGTTTCGACAGCATGGGCAAGGATCATCCATTATGCAGTTTTGATGCGGTTGTGGCAAATCCACCGTATTCTGCAAAGTGGGATAATAGAGAATCGAAAATGAAGGATCCCCGGTTCGATAAGTACGGTAAACTGGCTCCGGCATCAAAAGCGGACTATGCATTTGTGCTTCACAGTATTTATCATTTGGGCCCGTCGGGAGTCATGGCGATTGTCCTGCCTCATGGCGTATTGTTCCGGGGAGCGGCAGAAGGCGTCATAAGGAAAAACTTGATTGAAAAAAACTTTTTGGATGCAGTGATCGGTCTGCCGGCAAACTTGTTTTATGGGACAAGCATTCCTACTACCGTGCTGGTATTTAAGAAAAATCGTAAAACAAAGGATATTTTATTTATAGATGCAAGCAAAGAGTTTGAAAAAGGCAAAAATCAGAATAATCTCAGCGATTCTAATGTGGAGAAGATCGTCCGGACGTATAAGGAGAGAAAAGATGTTGAAAAGTATGCACATCTTGCTTCCAGAGAAGAGATTGAAGAGAATGAATACAATCTGAACATACCCAGATACGTGGATACCTATGAAGAGGAAGAGCCAATTGATATTGCAGAAGTCTGCAAAGAAATAGAAAAGGATAATGAAGAAATTGCAAAACTAGAGAAGGAAATCAGAGAACAACTCCGGATTTTAGGCGTAGAATTGTAGGAAATTTACTGCTTGGCATGGAGGTGAGATCGGTGAAGATACCGCAGGCAAAGATAGAAGAAAGAGCAATCAGTACCTTAAGAAATATCATTGATAAGCATCCGACTATGAATCCGGATTTTGACAGTATGGATAAGAAAATGAGCTGGGATGGATTTATCTGGATCTTTACCGGTGAAACAGAGCAGAGTAAAGATGCATATGATGATAAAGTGTCGGTTCAGATCAAGGGTCATATTGACCGTGAAAACAAGTATTTTTCAAAAGAAAAAATAACTTATCCGGTAGAAGTGGCGGACTTGAAAGTTTATTTCAAAGGGACGGGGACAATATATTTTTTGGCTTTTATGACTGAGGATGGAAAAAAACGGGAAATATACTATGCCTCTTTATTTCCTTCGAAAATTAAACGTTATTTACAGCGTGTTGAGGAAAAAATGTTGACAAAGACGATAAGTATTCCGTTTAGACGACTTAAACAGACGCCAGAGGATTTCTATATTGTTGTAAAACAATTCAGCATCGAATGTAAAAAACAAGGATTTGGCGACGGACCTATTGTGCAGAATACGATAGAGCAAAAAGAAATAGAAGAAGTCGATACAATCACAGCGGTTGTTGTTGGAGCGAGTACAGATTTGGAAATCTGTCAAAGAATGGAGACAGGGGATGTCTGCATATATGGAAAAACGAAGAATGGTAAGATTGCGCGGCCGTTGGAATGGAATGATGATGCAGCAAAAACATTTCGGGAAAAGATGGAGAGAGCTGTTGAAATAAAACGTACAGTGGACTATATATAAAAAGATGACACAATAGTAATTGCAGAAACAGTGCTAAAACAGTTTATACGAGGGAGATAAATATGGAAGGAATGAAACCTATAAAAATTTATTCATGTGCAGACCGTGTGGATGCAGACATGATCACGGAGACGCTCAATGAGCGCGGGATTCCGGCTTATTCCGAGTCAAAGGGCAGCGGAGATTATATGAATATTTATATGGGAGCATCAATGTTCGGAAATGACATTTATGTAAATGAAAAGGATGCGGACAGGGCAAAAGAAATTGTTGAGGCTCTGACATTGTCTCTCGAGGAAAAAACGGATGAGGCAGATGGGGATATTCCTGCCCGGTCGTCAGATAAAAGGCTCCACGTTGTGCGGATCATCTCACTGATTGCGGCTGTGCTGGTGGTGATCGGGGCGGTGGTGCCATCTCTTATAGATATTCTCTTCGGGTAAAAAGTGTACAGTTTGAGAGCGGTTTATATCTGTAAAACAGTAACAAAAATCAACCACCTGCAACGAAAACTCTTACATTAATACTGAAAATGTGTTAAAATATATCATAGTGAGACCATTGAAAGGCCGTTACAGCGTTGTATCGGTCTTTCTTTGACTATACTTTAAGGAAAGCGGCAAAACTCATATGTAATACCAGAAGAAGGAGGAATTGGATGCTCAGCAGAGGAGATGCGGTAGTCTATAAGTGCAGGGGACTGTATAAGGTGGAAGATATCGGAACGCTGGATTTTTCTTTTGTGGATAACAGTAAGCAGTATTATACGCTGCAGTCTGTGGAAGATGCAGGGGATAAGGCGTATGTGCCGGCAGATGATGAGACAAATATCCGACGCCCGGTGAGCCGTGATGAGGCGCTTGCTCTTATCCGGCGCATGCCGGACATTGAAGTGCTCCAGGTGCGGAATGAGAAGTTCCGGGAACAGGAATACAAGGACTGTATAGCAGATTATTGCCCGGAAAACTGGGTGAAGGTCCTTAAGACAACTTATAAGAGAACAAAGAGCAGAGGCAGCATTACGAGTTTGGACCGGAAGTATCAGATGCTTCTCGAACATGCCCTGTACAGTGAATTTGCTTTCGCACTCGGGATCCCGGCAGGGGAGATGCAGAAGTTTATAGCAGAGCATGTAGAAGAGGAGAAAGAGACGGAGGCCTGACTTCAGACAGTTTGCGCTCGTCCGGCGTTACAGTTTACAGCTGACTGCGCCGGCTGAGCTGCATCTTGCGCAAACAGCATACACATGATATACTTCTCCTGATAATATTTTGTTAGGAGGAGTTATTTTTTATGGACGCGGACCCTGCGGGGAACACTATTTTATTCGACTTGTTACTATTGTTGTTTTTCACTTTGATGAATGCTTACTTTGCCGGAGCCGAGATGGCGGTCGTATCTGTCAATAAGAACAGAATACGAAGTCTTGCGGAAGAGGGCAATAAGAAAGCGAAAGTGATCGAGGGACTTTTTGAGGATTCTACGAAGTTCCTTTCTACGATTCAGGTGGCGATCACATTTGCAGGATTCTATTCATCGGCTTCTGCGGCATCGAGTATTTCACCGGTGCTTGGCACATGGATGAGCAGTATGGGAATACCGTACAGCGGTGCTATCGCTCATAACGGCGTGACACTGCTTCTGATGTTTTTCAACCTTGTGTTCGGTGAACTTGTGCCGAAGCGGATTGCGCTTCAGAAGGCGGAAGCTTTCAGTATGATGACGGTTATGCCGATTCACTACATTTCCATCATATTGTCGCCGTTTATCAAGCTGCTTTCAGTTTCGACAAAACTGGTGCTGAAGCTGCTGCACATGAAGACGGAGGATCAGGAAGAGGCTGTCACGGAAGAGGAGATCAAGGCTCTTCTCAAAATGGGAAATGAGAGCGGTACATTTGATGATGATGAGCGAGAGATGATCGATTCTGTATTTGCATTCGATGACAGGACGGCAAGGGAGATCATGGTTCCGAGACGTGATGTGGTCACCATTGATATTAATGAACCGTTTGAAGAGCTGATCGATGAGATCCTTGAGACAAGACATAACAGGATACCTGTGTATGAGGAGAACATCGACAATATCATCGGAGTGCTCCATGTCAAGGATGTAATGATCGAATTACGGAAGAACAGCCTTGAGCAGATGAATATCAGAGAGATGCTGCACGAGCCGTTTTTCGTACCGGAGACAAAAGAGGCGGATGAACTTTTCCGTACTATGCAGGAAGCAAGACATCATATGGCGATTCTGGTAGATGAATACGGAGGTTTTTCAGGTATCGTTACGATTGAGGATCTGGTCGAGGAGATCATGGGTGATATTAATGAAGAATATGAAGAGGTCGTTCCGGAGGTCGAAGCTGTCAGCGAGGATGAGTACCGGCTGGACGGCGGAATCCTGATCGATGATCTCAACGAGGAGCTTGGCCTGAAACTGGAGACGGAGAACTACGATACACTTTCCGGATATCTGATCGAGAAGCTGGGACATATACCTGCGAAAGAAGACAGAGATGTGATCGAAGAGGACAATCTGATCTTCTCGGTAGAGGAAGTGAAGGATAACAGGATCAGCAGAGTCAGTCTGAAAATACTGCCGAAGCAGGAAGCTGAGGATGAAGACGAGGAGCGCGAGGGAAGAAAGAAACAGCGGCGCGCGTCCGAGGAGAAAGAAGATAAAGATTGAAAGGAGATGCAGTGAGATGAAGATGCTGTCAATTGAGGAGGAGCTTAGGAACAATTCGTATCCCGGAAGAGGGATCATTATTGGAAAGACACCGGACGGGAAGAAAGCTGTCACAGCGTATTTTATCATGGGACGCAGTGAAAACAGCCGGAATCGTATATTTGTGGAGGACGGAGAGGGAATCCGCACGCAGGCGTTCGATCCGTCGAAGCTGACAGACCCGAGCCTGATCATTTATGCTCCGGTCAGAGTACTGGGCAATAAGATCATTGTGACAAACGGCGATCAGACAGATACGATCTATGAGGGAATGGACAAGCAGCTCACATTTGAACAGACCCTTCGTTCAAGAGAGTTTGAGCCTGACGGACCGAACTACACGCCGCGCATCTCCGGAATCATGCATATAGAAAACGGTTCCTACAATTATGCGATGTCCATTTTGAAGAGTAATAACGGAAATCCCGAGAGCTGCAACCGCTATACATTTGCATATGAGAATCCGGCGGCGGGAGAAGGACATTTTATCCACACTTATATGTGCGACGGAGATCCGCTGCCGAGCTTTGAGGGCGAGCCGAAACTGATCGGAATTCCGGATGATATGGACGCGTTCACAGAGCTTTTGTGGAACAGCCTGAATGAGGACAATAAGGTTTCTCTTTTTGTCCGCTATATCGATATTGAGACAGGAAGCTATGAGACTAAGATTGTAAATAAGAACCAGTAATCGAGATAAAACTTAAAGGAGCGGATGAAAAGATGAAAGAATTAGAACTTAAATATGGATGCAACCCGAATCAGAAACCGTCAAAGATTTATATGAGTGACGGTAGCGACCTGCCGATCACAGTGCTGTGCGGGCGTCCGGGATATATTAATTTTCTCGATGCGTTCAACGGCTGGCAGCTTGTATCCGAACTTAAGAAAGCAACCGGGCTTCCGGCGGCTACATCATTTAAACACGTATCTCCGGCCGGCGCGGCGGTAGGGCTTCCGCTGTCAGAGACGCTTGCGAAGATCTACTGGGTAGATGATCTGGGAGAGCTTTCTCCACTTGCCAGCGCGTATGCGAGGGCGAGAGGCGCGGACCGCATGTCTTCTTTCGGAGACTTTATCGCGCTTTCTGATGTATGCGACGTAGATACGGCAAGGCTCATAAAGAGAGAAGTGTCCGACGGTGTGATCGCACCGGGGTATGAGCCGGAAGCGTTGGAGCTTTTAAAACAGAAGAAAAAAGGAAATTACAATATTATCCAGATTGATCCGGACTATGTACCGGCTCCGCTGGAGCACAAGGAAGTGTACGGCATCACATTTGAGCAGGGAAGAAATGAGCTCAATATTGACAAAGATTTCTTTTCAAATGTGGTAACGGAGAATAAAGAACTTACAGACGCGGCAAAGATGGATCTGGCAATCTCTATGATCACTCTGAAATATACCCAGTCCAATTCTGTCTGCTACGTAAAGGACGGACAGGCGATCGGTATCGGCGCAGGACAGCAGTCCCGTATCCACTGTACACGTCTTGCGGGTCAGAAAGCAGACAACTGGTGGCTCAGACAGTGCCCGAAGGTGATGGAACTGCCGTTCAAAGACGGTATCAAGCGCGCGGACAGGGATAATGCCATTGACCTGTACATTGGCGAGGAATATATGGATGTACTCGCGGACGGCGCATGGGAGAATATCTTTACAGAGAAACCGGAAGTATTCACCCGTGAGGAGAAACGTGCGTGGCTTGATAAGCTGACAGACGTTTCTCTCGGTTCTGATGCGTTCTTCCCGTTTGGTGACAACATTGAGCGCGCTCACAAGAGCGGTGTGAAATATATCGCGCAGCCGGGCGGTTCAGTAAGAGATGACAATGTCATTGCCACATGCAACAAGTACGGCATGGTTATGGCATTTACAGGTATCCGCCTGTTCCACCACTAATTGAAACTGCCGTTCAGAAGAAAGAGGATGTCTTTATGATATTGGAGACGAGAAGTCCTGAAGAGACATTTAATGTAGGAAGAAAACTTGGAGAACACGCGATTCCCGGGCAGGTATTTACCCTGACCGGGGATCTTGGCGTGGGGAAAACAGTATTTACGCAGGGGCTGGCCAAAGGGCTTGGGATAGAAGAACCGGTCAACAGCCCTACATTTACGATCGTACAGGTGTATGAGGAGGGAAGACTCCCTTTCTATCATTTTGATGTGTACCGGATCGGTGATGTAGAAGAGATGGAAGAAGTCGGGTTCGAAGATTATATCATGGGAGACGGAGTCTCTCTGATCGAGTGGGCAAACCTGATCGAGGAGATACTTCCGGAGAAGCGCACGGATATCCTGATCGAGAAAGATCTTGAGCAGGGATTTGACTACCGGAAGATCACGATAAGCGAATCGGATTCGCGGTAAACGGTTCTGCAGATCATGCAGAGAACGAGATTACAGAAAGCGGGACAGACTATGAGAGTATTGGCGATAGACAGTTCGGGGCTGACAGCCACGGTGGCGATTGTGGAGGATGACCAGACGATCGCTGAATATACGACAAATTACAAAAAGACACATTCGCAGACACTGCTTCCCATGATCGATGAAATGGTAAGGATGGTCGATGCGGATCTGGCGGAAATCGATGCCATTGCAGTGGCGGGAGGTCCGGGATCGTTTACCGGGCTGAGGATCGGCTCTGCTACGGCCAAGGGACTGGGTCTTGCTCTGGACAAGCCGCTCATTCATGTGCCTACGGTGGATGCTATGGCTTACAGTCTGTATGGCTGTGAGGATATTATATGTCCGATCATGGATGCGCGGAGGAAACAGGTGTATACCGGGCTTTATTCGTTTTCGCATAAGAAAAACGAAGATGGAAATCTGTATGACGAGCCTGTCTTTCAAGTGCTCCGTATGCAGATGGCGGTTCCGGTAGAGGAGCTGATCCGTCATCTGAACGTTTACAGACGGCGGGTTGTATTTCTGGGAGACGGCGTGCCTGTCTATGCGGATATGCTGGCAGAAGGACTCAAAGTGCCATATTCTTTTGCACCGTCCTTTATGAACCGTCAGAGAGCGGCAGCAGTAGGAGCTCTCGGGATCTGTTACTACGAGGCTGGCAGGTATGAGACGGCCGCCGAGTTTAAGCCTGAGTATCTGAGAAAATCGCAGGCTGAGCGTGAGAGGGCTGAGCGTGAGAAAAACGCGGTTCCAAAGGTGCGCAGGATGACGATGGAAGACGGCGCTGCAGTAGCAGAGATGGAGCATCAGTTGTTTCCGGATTCATGGAGCGAGAAATCTATACTGGAGACACTGGAACAGCCGAACACAATCTGTCTGATGGCGGAAAAAGCGGGACGGACAGCAGGCTATCTTCTGGTTTATACAGCGGCTGGTGAAGCTGAGATTGCCCGGATTGCTGTGGTGAAGGAACTGCAGCGGCAGGGGGTAGCCCGTGCGCTGCTCGCAGAGCTGGAATCAGTCTGCGGGTCGGAAGGAATTAAAAAGATCCTCCTGGATGTGCGCTGCGGAAATGCTGCGGCAAGAGCACTCTATGCTGCGGCGGGCTTTAAGGAGGACGGCATTCGTCAGCGGTTTTATGAAAATCCGGTGGAAGACGCGGTCCTCATGAGCAGAGAACTGGAAATCAACGCATAACAGCGGCAGCAGTTTCCACTATCAATCGAAGTGCCGATTCGATATACTGTAGGCGTAGCAAAAAGAAAAAAATGTTTACTGCCGTCCGGCGGTCCCGTCGGGAACGGCGGAGACACAGGAGGAGATTGTATGCGCCAGTATCAATTAAAAGAGACAAAAGAAATAAATAAGATTGTCTGCAATCAGTGCGGAAAAGAGATAAGTGTCGTGGACGGAACTCCGAGAGAGGGAGTCTTCAGCGTAGATTATACGTGGGGATATTTTTCGGACAAAGACGGGGAAAAACACAGTTTTGATCTGTGCGAATCCTGCTATGACAAGCTTCTCTCTTCCTTTCAGCTGCCTGCAGATATAGAGGAATAAGACAGAGGAAATATATGTTAGATGTTTGTTTGCTTGGGTGCGGAGGCATGATGCCGCTCCCTTACCGCTATCTCACAGCGCTGATGACCCGTTTCAACGGCAGCAGCATGCTCATTGACTGCGGCGAGGGCACCCAGATTGCGTTAAAAGAAAAAGGATGGAGCTTCAAACCTATTGATGTTATCTGTTTTACCCACTATCACGGAGACCATATCAGCGGGCTCCCTGGTCTGCTTCTTACCATGGGAAATGCAGACAGAACCGAACCCCTGACGATGATCGGACCAAAAGGTCTGGAACGCGTAGTGGGCTGTCTTCGTGTGATCGCACCGGAACTTCCGTTCCCGATCATATATAAAGAGATTCAGGGCGCGGAGCAGACGTTTGAGATGAACGGCTACCGTATCAAAGCTTTCCGTGTCAACCACAATGTACTATGTTACGGATATACGATGGAAATCGACCGGGCAGGCAAGTTTGACGCCACAAAGGCGAAAGAGCGGGATATCCCGCTGAAATACTGGAGTCGTCTGCAGGGCGGTGAGACGATTGACAACGAAGACGGGCATTTTACCCCGGATATGGTATTAGGCCCTCCCCGCAAAGGAATTAAACTGACTTATACGACGGATACGCGTCCTACAGACTCTATCCGCCGGAATGCCGAAAAGTCGGATCTGTTTATCTGTGAGGGGATGTATGGAGACAAAGACAAAGCCGCAAAGGCGTCGGAGTATAAGCATATGACGTTTTATGAGGCGGCAGAGCTTGCGCGTACGGCGCAGGTGAAAGAAATGTGGCTGACACATTACAGCCCGTCCCTGACAAGGCCGGAACCGTACATGGATGACGTGCGGAAAATATTTCCGGCGGCAAAGGCGGGAAAAGACGGAATGTCGGCGGAACTGATGTTTGAAGATTGAGAGGCGTGACATGAAAGAAATCAGAGATCTGAATATCCTTGCGATCGAGAGCTCCTGTGATGAGACGGCAGCCGCGGTTGTACACAATGGCAGAGAGGTGTTGTCAAACATCATTTCATCCCAGATTGACCTGCATAAGCTGTATGGCGGAGTGGTCCCTGAGATTGCATCGAGAAAGCATATTGAGAAGATTAACCAGGTTATCGAAGAAGCACTAAAAGAAGCGGACGTGACACTGGATGATATAGATGTGGTGGGCGTGACCTACGGCCCGGGGCTTGTCGGCGCTCTTCTGGTAGGTGTTGCAGAGGCGAAGGCTATTGCATTCGCAAGGCATCTTCCGCTTGTCGGAGTTCATCATATTGAAGGACATATTTCGGCAAATTATATCGAGCATCCGGATCTGGAACCGCCGTTTCTGTGTCTTGTTGCGTCCGGCGGACATACGCATCTGGTCTGCGTGCGGGAATATGGCAAATACGAGATCCTCGGGCGTACAAGAGATGACGCTGCGGGAGAAGCGTACGATAAAGTGGCGCGCGCGATCGGTCTGGGCTATCCGGGCGGACCGAAGATTGACCGGATAGCGAAAGAGGGAAATCCGGATGCCATAAAGTTCCCGAAAGCGCATATTGACGGTGCTGAGTATGACTTCAGTTTCAGCGGTCTGAAATCGGCGGTACTGAATTATATCAATGGATGCAAAATGAAAGGCGAGAGTTTTGACCCTGCGGACATCGCGGCTTCTTTCCAGAAAGCGGTGGTAGAAGTGCTGGTAGAGAACTCTATGAAAGCAGTAGAAGATTACGGAATGTACAAATTTGCCATTGCCGGGGGCGTGGCATCCAATACGGCTCTTCGCGCGGCGATGAAACAGGCGTGTGAAGAGAAAGGCGTGAAGTTCTATCACCCGTCACCTATCTACTGTACGGATAATGCGGCGATGATCGGAGCTGCGGCATTCTACGAGTATCTTGCGGGAACACGGCACGGATGGGATTTGAATGCGGTGCCGAACCTTAAGCTGGGAGAAAGATAAAAACATGGATGAGAAAAAATATTGTACTGCTGTCGTACTCGCTGCAGGAAGCGGTAAACGGATGGGTACAAAAGTACATAAGCAGTACCTGCTTCTGGGAGGGAAACCCGTACTTTATTATTCGCTTCGTGCTTTTGAAGCTTCCCGGCTGATTGACGAGATTATTCTCGTGTGCGGCGCGGGAGAGGAAGGCTACTGCCGGAGGGAGATTGTAGAAAAATACGGTATATCTAAAGTGCACAAAATTATTGCCGGAGGCGCAGAGCGGTATAATTCTGTCTGGAACGGGCTTCAGGAGACGAAAGAAGGGTATGTCTATATTCATGACGGGGCACGCCCGTTTGTCGATGATAAAATGATAGAGCGGGCTTATGAGTGTGTGTCAGAATACCATGCCTGTGTGGCGGGAATGCCGTCTAAAGATACAGTTAAGATCGCAGCGCCTGACAATGTGGTATCCGAGACGCCTGACCGCAGCAGTGTGTGGATCGTGCAGACGCCGCAGGTATTTGACGCGGAGCTTATTAAGAAAGCATATGCTATGCTGATGGATCAGGAGGAGATTAATGTAACAGATGATGCTATGGCTGCAGAGCAGATGCTGGGGTGTCCGGTCAGGCTGTTTTACGGCTCTTATGAGAACATTAAAATCACAACACCAGAAGATCTTGAAATTGCAGAAGTATTTTTGAAAAGAAAGTCTTGACATACATTTTATATATGTGATAGAATAATCCACGTCGCACGGAGAAATGAAGATAATTGTTTCTTGATGGACAGCGTAAATTGAATATCGTTGTATTAACGGCGAGTATATGGAGAGGTATCGAAGTGGTCATAACGAGGCGGTCTTGAAAACCGTTTGTCCGAAAGGGCGCGTGGGTTCGAATCCCACCCTCTCCGCTTTGGAGAAGTACCCAAGCTGGCCGAAGGGGCTCCCCTGGAAAGGGAGTAGGTCGTTAGTAGCGGCGCGAGGGTTCAAATCCCTCCTTCTCCGTTTGGTGTTATCCACTATGACTACTGGATTGGTCCGGTAGTTTTTTTATCCCTCAGATGAACTTCTGGGGAAATGATGAGATGATTACAGGTGTAAAATCTATATGAATAGTGTGATAATATCAAGTAAAATACCATATATGGTGTCAAATGTATTCGGTTGAAAAAAGTTGAAAAAACTTGTAGAAAACAGTTGACATATGGCATGCAGAGTGGTATTATATTTAAGCTGACTCGTGAGGGACAGCGAAAAACAAAAGAAAATAAAAAAGTTCTTGACAAAGCAAAACAGATTTGATAAAATATTAAAGCTGTCGCTTGAGAGAACGATAGGAACCTTGATAACTGAACAATAGACAACAACCCTTGAAAATTTCTTTGAAGAG
>CAMLYF010000023.1:0-48056 GCA_946491795.1 uncultured Lachnoclostridium sp.
TTTCATCATCTGACGGGGTCTCCGGCTCTGCCGGCTGTTCTTCCTCTGTAGATGTGTCTGTATCCGTTACGATTTCATCATCTGACGGGGTCTCCGGCTCTGCCGGCTGTTCTTCCTCTGTAGATGTATCTGTATCCGTTACAGTTTCATCGTCTGACGGAGTCTCCGGCTCTGCCGGCTGTTCTGTACCCGTGGATGTATCTGTATCAGACGGCTGCTCTGTATCTGCCGGCGGTGTATTATCGAAATCCGGTATGTCTGATACGTCACTCGAATCACTGCTGTCGTCGGAGCTGACTCCCAGATAGTCATGACTTCCACCCGCTGAATCCAGTTCCCATGCAATTGCAGCCGCTTTCTCTCCCCAGTAAGGATCCGATGCGTAACTTACGTTAATGCCTTCACCTTTATTTCCAAGAAGTTCACCATGATTTCTCCAGTCACTGGAACTGAGATATCCGTCAGCCATCCAGTCAGACATGAATTCACGTATACAATCTTCAACACTTGAAAAATAATTTGAGCTTTCCCCCGGTGTTTTATCAAATGCACTGAGGCCGAACAGATTATTTTTTGTCATACAAATATTGCTTGTCCCCCAGGCGCTTTCGTTAACAGCAATCCCGAGAGAAAGAAGTGCATTCACGCTGTATTGATTCTGGTATTTAACAAAAAGTGTACCTGTTCCCCGAAGTTTTGAACTTGATGAAGTTATCTTACTGCTCAGGATATTGTTCAGTTCATCACCACTGTAACTTGTGGAACTGTTCATATCAAGAAACTGGAAATAATTATAAAACGGATTTCCCGAATTCACAGCCGAAGCACCGTTTGCACTATTCTGATAATCCCCAAGCATCGTCTTATAATCATCATAAAAATAATGGCCGTCGTAGCTGTAATACTTAACTCCCTCACTCAGATATGCCGGAGCCGGTCCGTTATTTATAGAAGACTTCGGTTTCTGGTTCAGATTATAGGATATATAATGGATCAGTTTTCCGCCCGAGACCTGATAATAACTTACATTATTCCCAACCGAGCTGTAATCCAGCACCTGAACCTCGGATTTTTTCACGGTTCCTGTAACGCCGCCAAGCATAAATCGGATATTGCCGCTTTTATCTGTGCCCAGATATGCCGCATCCGCACCGTAAGCGCCGTTCGTGTAACCGCTTCCGCCTGAATAGCTGAAATCCGTAGTGTCATTTCCTTTTGTGTTAAAATTGACAACTTTCATACTGACAATGTCAGCAGACCGCATGGAAAACATCGCGATCCCGTTTTTCGGAGCCGGCTCCGTATCCTCCGATTCATCTTCAACGGACTGATCGGAGCTTTCGTCCACTGTTCCGTCTGTCTCACCCACCTCATAGATGTCGCCTTCCTCATCCATGGCGGTAACTGTTTCCAGACGCTGACTGTTCTCATCCTGAAGTTCTGTTGCTGCGGCATCCTCCCCCGTTTCTCCGGCCGCATAGCTTTCCATGCCCGGCAGCACAGTCAGAACCATCGACATGAAAAGCGCACATATCAGTAATTTGTTTTTCTTCATTGTATGTATACTTCCCTCCTTACACCTTACTAATTATTTATGGATATAGCTACTGATACAATTTTAGATTAACATTCAGTAACAAAAGATGCAATACAAAAATTTCCAATATAGCATACTTGTATACAATATTGGAAATTTTTGTATTGCATCTTGTAAAAATGAAAAAGCTCCTCAGTCAGAAACTGAAGAGCTAAACTTTAGTGCCGCTGGCCGGACTCGAACCGGCACGGGGTGAACCGCTTGATTTTGAGTCAAGTGCGTCTGCCAATTCCGCCACAGCGGCTAATCATCCGGTTTCCCGCAGGAAACCAGATATGATTATATCATCTTTAAAAACCAATTGCAATACACAAATTATTCACACGACAGCTTTCTTTTTACTTATTTATCCGCATTCAGCAGTTTTTTTCCGATATCAAAGCAATCGAAAGTAGCAAAATAGTCTGCCGGTGTCTCAGCCCTGCGGATGAGCTGAACACTTCCGTCTTCTTTTAAGAGCAGTTCCGCGGATTTTAATTTTCCATTGTAATTATATCCCATGGAAAATCCGTGCGCCCCTGCATCGTGAATAACAAGGTAATCACCGATATCAATCTTCGGAAGCATACGGTCAATGGCAAACTTGTCGTTGTTCTCACACAGAGAGCCTGTCACGTCATATTTATGATCACACGGCTCGTCCTCTTTGCCGAGAACAGTAATATGATGATACGCTCCGTACATGGCCGGACGCATCAGATTAACCGCGCAGGCATCCACGCCGATATATTCTTTGTATGTGTGTTTCTCATGAATGGCTTTTGTCACCAGACATCCGTAAGGACCCATCATATAGCGGCCCAGCTCGGTATAAATTGCCACGTCGCCCATACCTGCCGGTACAAGCACTTCTTCGTAAACCTTGCGCACGCCTTCGCCGATCGCATAAATATCATTCGGCTCCTGATCAGGTCTGTAAGGAATACCGATACCGCCGGAAAGGTTAATGAATTTAATGTGTACTCCCGCTTCTTTTGAAAGCCGTACCGCCTGCTCGAACAGCACCTTCGCCAGCATCGGATAGTAATCGTTAGTCACTGTATTGCTTGCAAGGAATGCGTGCAGTCCGAATTCTTTCGCGCCTTTTGCTTTAAGTGTTTTGTATGCCTCAAGGATCTGATCCGCAGTCATACCGTATTTGGCATCCCCCGGATTATCCATAATATCATTGCTGATCTTAAAAAGTCCGCCCGGATTGAAACGGCAGCTGATCGTCTCCGGAATGTGTCCGATGGCCTTTTCCAGAAACTCGATATGAGTGATATCATCAAGATTGATGATCGCGCCCAGCTTATCAGCGAGAATAAAATCCTCCGCCGGTGTGTCATTGGAAGAAAACATAATATCTTCTCCGGTAATGTCAAGCGCCTCCGACATCATCAGCTCTGTATAAGAGGAGCAGTCGCAGCCGCAGCCATACTCTTTCAAAATGTTGATAAGGAACGGATTGGGAGTTGCCTTTACGGCAAAATACTCTTTATATCCCGGATTCCAGGAAAACGCTTCTTTCAGCGCTTTTGCATTTTCTCTGATCCCTTTCTCATCATAAAGGTGAAAAGGAGTCGGGTATGTCTTAACAATTTCTTCAACCTGTTCTTTCGTTACAAATGGTTTCTTTATCATCAGTTTTATCTCCTTATTTCATTAAGATCCGACTTACTCTACGGTTGCAATTCTCATCATATTGCTTGTTGCAGTGCGTTCCTGGCTGATATTCTGGGACGGGATGCCTGCTGTCAGTACAACCACATCGCCCGGCTCAATATACTGCTTCACCGTTGCCAGTTCGATTGCTCCGTTGCACATGTCATCTGTAGTATTATACTGTATGGTCTTAAGAGGACGCACGCCCCAGTAAATAGACATTCTGCGCAGGGTTCTGTCATTCGGAGTCACTCCGAGAATATCCTGTTTCGGGCGCAGATTTGATACAACTCTTGTCGTTGCGCCGCTCAAAGTCGGAGTAATAATACATTTTGCATTCAGATTTGCAGCCGCCAGCACGGAAGAATATCCTATCGCACTGGAAAGTCCGCTCTTTAACTGCTCTCCTGTCTTATTGAGCATTGTATCATAATCCAGATGCTGCTCTGTATTCTCGATGATATGCACCATCATCTGAAGTGCTTCAAGCGGATATTTTCCCTGAGCCGTCTCACCGGAGAGCATCACTGCATCCGTTCCGTCATAAACCGCATTCGCAACATCTGTCACTTCCGCACGCGTCGGGCGGGGATTGCGGATCATGGAATCAAGCATCTGTGTCGCCGTGATAACAGTCTTAAAATTATTATTACATTTCTGGATCATCATCTTCTGCAGATAAGGCACTTCCTCTGCCGGGATCTCAACTCCCAGATCTCCCCTTGCAACCATAATACCGTCTGCAGCGCGGATAATCTCATCAATGTTGCGGATTCCCTCTGCATTCTCAATCTTCGCAATGATCGGAGTATACGGAGCCCCAAGCTCTTTCAGAAACGCTTTAATCTCAAGAACACACTCTGCATTTCTCACAAAAGAAGCCGCGATAAAGTCGATACCCTGCTCTACTCCGAATCTGATATCGTCCTTGTCTTTCTCCGTGATCGCGGGGAGCCGCACTGCCACGTTCGGGACATTGACTCCCTTCTTTTCACCAAGCTCTCCGCCGTTTACCACCTCACAGCGGATCTCTTTGCCTGTCTTTGAAACAACTTTCAGTCCGATCAGACCGTCGTCGATAAGGATTGTGCTTCCTTTATCCACATCTTCCGGAAGTCCTGTGTAAGTAATGGACACTTTAGTCTCATCTCCAATGATCTCCTCTGTAGTAAGAGTAAAAGAAGCCCCGTTTTCCAGGATTACTTTCTTTCCATCCTTCAGTTTTCCGGTGCGGATCTCCGGACCTTTCGTATCCAGAAGAATTGCCGTATTGGTATGAAGTTCCTCCCTGAGCTGTTTAAGCAGATCCATACGGCTCTTCTGCTCTTCATGATCTCCGTGTGAAAAATTGAAACGGGCTACGTCCATACCATTGAGTATCAGATTTTTCATCAGCTCTCTGTCATTTGTATTCGGGCCCATAGTACATACTACTTTTGTTTTTTTCATAAATAATCCATTCCTTTCATGTCATACTGCGTTGCTGTCGCTGAGATTTACTCAGAATTTCAAACTTTTACTTTACATGCTCATGTGTAAACAAATGATCCTGGCAATACTCATAATTGCCGTTACATTTCGAGCAGAAACGGAATTCCAGACAGGGATCATCCAGTTCCGTGCGTCCGCAGACCGCACAGCGGTGTTTTGCCCCGTTTGAATACTTCATATGAGGTGCCGACTGGCGTTTAAACCTTGCTTTTCTCGCCTGCTCTCTCGGGCCAAACCGCTTCATATTCCGGCTGGACAGGAAGAAGATAATAAAGTTAAGGAGTGATGCCCCGATCGCCACCTTCGTCATCAGCCCTCCCCGGAAGAAAGAATATCCTGCCATCACCACATAAACAAGTGCCATCCATTTCATCTTGATGGGCAGAATAAAGTACAGCAGCACTTCCATATCAGGATAAATTGCTGCAAAAGCAAGGAAAATTGACATTGTAATATAGTTTGTGCTGACCAGTCCGATCATGGACAGCGGCATTTCCACACCGTATCTGAACCGGAAATACGCATACAAACCGAATTCTGCAATCACGGTAAACAATAATCCCGAAAAGATATATACATTATACCGGAAACTTCCCCACGTTCTCTCAAGTACTGTCCCAAGAGAATAATATAACAGTACCAGGAATACAAGGGAAATCACATTTGTCGTAGGCGGGATGAGTACCCATGAGATAATTCTCCACACCTGCCCTCTTAAGATCAGAGCCGGTTCCAGCGTAAGATACCCGATCATGTCAGGCATTAGATACATGATACCGAAGCCGATTACATATCCTGCAAGCAGATACACAGTCAGATTCGGAATAGCAAAACGTCCGAATTTTCTTTCTAATTTGTCAAGCCAGTTCAAAAAAATTACTCCTTACTTTTTTAAAATCTGTTCTTAAATTACATTTGTCAGTACTGCGTTTTGGCTGTTAATCCTCTACAATTGTACATTCCGCCTTACCGTTTGTCAAACAGTTGTTATTTCTTTTCATGTGTTTAACATGATCTTTATATAATTTATCCATATGTACAGGAATTATTTTGAAATACCTCATAATAATAACAATTGTCTTTTTAAAAATTCTGTCGTATAATGTATGGTGCTGCAAAATGTGGAAACACATTAAATAGGAAATAACACATATAAATTATACAGAAGATTGGAGAATTTATTAATGAATCCGAAAGAATTACATACTCTTGGAATCGATATCGGTTCTACAACAGTCAAAATTGCGATTCTGGACGAAGAAAACGAAGTACTCTTCTCCGACTATGAAAGGCATTATGCAAATATTCAGGAGACTCTGTCAGACCTTCTGGGTCGCGCCCTGTACAAACTCGGGCCGATCTACGTCTCCCCGGTCATCACCGGAAGCGGCGGTCTGACACTTGCCAAGAATCTTGGCGTCCCCTTCGTTCAGGAGGTTATAGCCGTATCAACGGCGCTTCAGGATTACGCTCCCCAGACAGATGTTGCCATCGAGCTGGGCGGCGAGGATGCCAAGATCATTTATTTTGAAGGCGGCAATGTAGAGCAGAGAATGAACGGTGTATGTGCCGGCGGTACAGGCTCGTTCATCGACCAGATGGCTTCCCTGCTTCAGACGGATGCATCCGGGCTGAACGAGTATGCCAAAAACTATAAGGCGCTGTACTCCATCGCGGCCCGCTGCGGTGTATTTGCGAAATCCGATATCCAGCCGCTCATCAACGACGGAGCGTCAAAGGAAGACCTTGCCGCGTCAATCTTTCAGGCAGTGGTAAACCAGACGATCAGCGGTCTTGCCTGCGGAAAACCGATCCGCGGCCACGTAGCATTCCTCGGAGGTCCTCTTCATTTCCTCTCAGAGCTGCGTGCAGCTTTTATCCGCACATTGAAACTGGATGATGAACACACGATTGCCCCGAACCATTCCCATCTGTTCGCCGCCATCGGTTCCGCCCTGAACTCAAAGAAAGATACTCCGGTAGCCTTAAGGGAACTTCAGAACAGACTGGAGCGCAAAGTAAAGATGGAGATTGAGGTAGAGCGTCTGGAGCCTCTGTTCGCCACGAATGCGGAATATGAGGAATTTACTGCCCGCCACGCGAAGCATCAGGTGCCGGTAAAAGATCTGGCCACTTACCGCGGAAAGGCATTTCTTGGAATCGACGCCGGTTCCACGACCACAAAAGCCGCTCTGGTAGGGGAAGACGGAACACTTCTCTACTCTTTCTACCACAACAATGACGGCGACCCGCTGGGAACAACCATCAGCGCTATCAAGGATATTTATGATAAGCTCCCGGAAGGTGTAGAGATCGTACACTCCTGCTCCACCGGTTACGGCGAAGCGCTGATCAAGGCCGCCCTCATGCTGGACGAAGGCGAGGTCGAGACGGTCGCTCACTATTATGCGGCGGCATTCTTTGAGCCTGACGTAGACTGTATCCTTGATATCGGCGGTCAGGATATGAAATGTATCAAAATCAAGAATCAGACTGTCGACAGTGTACAGCTCAATGAAGCCTGCTCCTCCGGATGCGGCTCTTTCATCGAGACTTTTGCCAAGTCGCTGAACTATACGGTAGAGGATTTCGCCCATGAGGCTCTCTACGCCCAGAATCCTATTGATCTGGGAACACGTTGTACAGTATTTATGAATTCCAAGGTAAAACAGGCGCAGAAAGAAGGGGCTTCCGTTGCGGACATCTCCGCCGGACTTGCCTACTCTGTCATCAAGAATGCACTCTTTAAGGTTATCAAAGTATCCAGCGCATCAGAGCTTGGAAATCATATCGTCGTACAGGGCGGTACTTTCTACAACAACGCAGTACTGAGAAGTTTTGAAAAGATTGCGGACTGCGAGGCGATCCGCCCGGATATCGCAGGTATCATGGGAGCTTTCGGAGCGGCCCTGATCGCCCGCGAGAGATATACAGACTGCGAAGGTACGACCATGCTCTCCATCGATGAGATCAAGAACATGGAATACTCCACGACAATGACAAAATGCCGCGGATGTACCAACACCTGCCGTCTGACCATCAACCACTTCAGCGGCGGCCGTAAGTTCATCACCGGAAACCGCTGCGAGCGCGGACTTGGAAAAGAAAAGTCAAAGAACACCATGCCGAACCTGTTCGACTACAAGTTCCACCGTTATTTTGACTATGAACCTCTTCCGGAAGAAGAAGCAAAACGCGGCGTGATCGGTATCCCGCGAGTCCTGAATATGTATGAGAACTATCCGTTCTGGTTTACATTTTTTACAAAACTGGGCTTCCGCGTGGTACTCTCACCGGCTTCCACAAGAAAGATCTACGAGCTGGGCATTGAGTCCATCCCAAGTGAATCTGAGTGTTACCCGGCCAAGCTGGCGCACGGACATGTACAGTGGCTGATCAACAAAGGCGTAAAACATATCTTCTATCCGTCCGTTCCTTACGAGCGTAACGAATTTGAGGATGCCAACAACCACTACAACTGTCCGATCGTTACTTCCTATCCGGAGAACATTAAAAACAATATGGACCCGATCGTAAACGGCGAAGTTGATTTCATCCATCCGTTCCTCTCATTCCAGAGCGAAGAGACACTCTCCTACCGTCTGATCGAGGAGCTGGGCGAGAAATTCTCCTTAAGCGAGAGTGAGATCAAATCTGCCGTACACGATGCATGGAATGAGCTTGCAGCATGCCGTCAGGATATGCGCAAAAAGGGCGAAGAAACGATCAAATTCCTGAACGAGACCGGCAACAGAGGCATTGTCCTTGCAGGACGTCCGTACCATATCGATCCGGAAGTCAACCACGGTCTGCCGGAGATGATCACATCCTACAATATCGCCGTGCTGACAGAAGATTCCGTATCTCATTTGAACCCGGTAGAGCGTCCGCTGAACGTCATGGACCAGTGGATGTATCATTCCCGTCTGTACGCAGCGGCAAACTATGTGAAGACAACAGAGAATCTGGATCTCATCCAGCTCAACTCTTTCGGCTGCGGACTGGACGCCGTAACCACAGATGAAGTTGCTGACATCCTGACCGGATCCGATAAGATCTATACAACATTAAAGATTGACGAAGTAAACAACCTCGGAGCAGCCCGTATCCGTGTGCGCTCTCTTCTCGCTGCCATCCGCGTGCGCGAGCAGAAAAACGCCCAGCGTACGATCCGTCCAGCTTCCATTGAGAAGGTACCGTTTACAAAAGAGATGCGAAAGACCTACACGATCCTCTGCCCGCAGATGTCCCCGATTCATTTCGAGCTGTTGGAGCCTGCATTCCGGGCTGCCGGCTATAAGATCGAAGTGCTTCCGAACGACAACCGCCAGGCAGTTGACATGGGATTGAAATATGTAAACAACGATGCATGTTATCCATCCCTCATCGTTGTCGGACAGATTATGGACGCTATCCTTTCAGGCAATTATGATACCGACCATCTGGCCGTTATTATCAGCCAGACCGGAGGCGGCTGCCGTGCATCCAACTATATCGGCTTTATCCGCCGTGCGCTGAAAAAAGCCGGATACGCACATATTCCGGTTATCTCTATCAACTTAAGCGGTCTGGAGGCAAACCCGGGATTCAAGATCACTCTGCCGCTCGCCATCCGTGTTGCTTATGCGGCCGTGTTCGGTGATATCTTTATGAAATGCGTGTACCGGATGCGCCCCTACGAGGCAGTACCCGGCACAACAAACGCCGTACACCGCAAATGGGTTGAAGTCGTACAGAAGTTTGTATCCGAGGGATATCCGTCGCGCAGGAAGTTCAAAAAACTCTGCCGCGATATCATTAACGACTTTGATAACATTGAAATCCTTGATATCAAGAAGCCGCGCGTCGGTGTAGTCGGCGAGATCCTTGTAAAATTCCTGCCGGCTGCCAACAATCATCTGGTAGATCTGCTGGAAGCAGAGGGAGCCGAGGCGGTCGTTCCCGACCTGATCGACTTCATGCAGTACTGCTTCTACAACCAGAACTTCAAGGTATCGCACCTGGGATTCAAGAAATCCAAGGCGCTGATCGGCAATCTGGGAATCTCGGCTGTAGAATGGCTCCGCTCACCGGCATCTAAAGCATTTGCCCAGAGCAAACACTTTGATCCGCCGGCTCACATCGAAGATCTGGCTAAGATGGCATCTGAGATCGTATCTATCGGAAACCAGACCGGCGAGGGCTGGTTCCTGACCGGAGAGATGCTCGAGCTCATCCACAACGGTGCCGGAAACATCGTATGTACACAGCCGTTCGCCTGCCTGCCGAACCACGTAGTAGGTAAGGGAGTTATCAAAGAGCTGAGAAGACGCCATCCCGAATCAAACATCGTCGCGATCGACTTCGATCCGGGCGCAAGTGAAGTAAACCAGCTGAACAGAATCAAACTGATGCTGTCAACAGCGTTCAAGAATCTTGAGAAAGAAAAATAAAGATTTCTCCAAGGGATAAGCTTCCGTTTCGCCGGGGGATGAGGTAGAGTGAAGCGGGCACTGCGATACAGCAGAGACGTATTTCTCAGGACGTTCTACATATAAAATATCCCCTGCCAGTTTGTCCGGCAGGGGATTCTCTGTAAAAAACTTTATTTCAGACTCCGATTCTATAGAGGAAGAGACATCCTCCGAACAGTCCCATTATCAGTCCCGCATACCCTCCTGCGCAGATCAGGTCAGCGAGTGCGGAAACAATACCTGTTCCGGTTAAAGCGCAGACAATGAGTCCGGCTAAAACCCCTGCAAGAGTCCAGCCAATAATCATAATCGGAAGAAATACCGATACTGCGCGGCTGTTATCTGTATATCTTGTAATAAAGTTCCATAATCCTCTGTACATTTTTCATCCCCCATTTACTGTCATATACGTATTAAATATATGTTAGTTTAAGAGAAATTTCTTCTCCTGTTACATACGTATTATAAACAGGGGATGTAAAAACTATCCTTCTGTCAATGAAAAGTTTTTGTAAAATCGAGGTTGTTTTATTATAAAATAAATCTCACAATGTCATCAGGTGTAACTGCGATCATTTCTGCGCCTGCCTTTTCAAGCTCTTCCCGGCTTCCGTATCCGTACAGAACTCCTATACTGTGAATTCCGGATTTAGACGCTCCGATAATATCATGACGCCGGTCTCCGATCATTACAGCATTCTGCCTGTCAACTTTACAAGTATTAATCACATATTCGATCACTTCATTTTTGTCGGTTCGCCTTCCGTCCATACAAGCACCGCCGATAAAATCAAAATATCTGGAAAATCCGAAATGATCAGCAATCTGTTTCGCAAATTTTTCCGGTTTTGAAGTAGCCATCAATATCCTGACTTGGCCGGCTTTCAGTTTTTCAAATGCCTCTGTCATCCCGTCATATACACTGTTTTCAAAAATTCCTTTGTCACTGTAATATTCCCGATACGTGGCAACCATAACCGCGCCCTCTTCTTCTGACAATCCGAAGACGGACTGAAACTGTTCTTTCAGAGGAGGTCCGATAAAGGAACGCAGAACCTGCTCTGACAATTCCGGAAGTCCGTGTTTCTTTACTGCATACCGAATGGAATTCATAATCCCCGGACCGGAATCTGTGATCGTTCCGTCCAGATCGAAAATAGCAGTTGTATATCTCATTTTTTGTTTCCTTTCCCGGTTTCTTAATAACTTCTGATCTGATCCCCGTCTTCGCTCTCCGTCTTGATCACTTTTCGGATCACGACATAATATCCGTAATCGTCATTTACTTTGACATAGACCCTGTCGCCTTCTTTATGCCCCAGAAGAGCTTTCCCGATCGGAGACTCGATGCTGACCAGTCCGTTCAGGGAGCTGCCGCGCACGGATGTCACGATCCGGTAAGTTTCTACTTCATCGTCATCCTCACAGTATATCTCTACCGTATTGTTCAGACCTACCTCATCGGCTTTGGAATGATCCTCCACGATAATAGCTGTTTTCAGCATTCTCTCCAGATAACGGATGCGGCTTTCATTTCTGTTTTTTTCTTTTTTTGCTGCATGGTATTCAAAGTTCTCACTGAGATCCCCATGGGAACGGGCTTCTTTTACCGCTTCAATCAGTTCTTTTCTCTCTACAAGCTTGCGATGATCAATCTCTGCCTGAATCTTCTCCACATCGCTTTTTGTCAGTTTTTCACGCATACGTTCTGTTTCCTTCTTTCCTGCTGTTATTGCGGTCTATCCGCTCACTGCGATACCTCGCTCATCTTGCGCCATCGCCGTTCGATGGTCTCTGCTCCGCTTCGGTCGGTGCCGGACACGTGCCACTGGCACGTAGCACCCCTTGGGCATATCGCACCAAATCCTGACATACAGACAGAGGCGCGGCATTATGCCGTGCCCCTGCATATATTTGTATTTATGATCTCTATACTGCCGCTGACATTCTTATTTCACGATCAGAGATTTTCCTGTCATTTCTTTAGGCTGCTCCATTCCCATCATCTCGATCAGTGTCGGCGCGATGTCCGCAAGGCAGCCGCCCTCTCTCAGTTTATAGGAAGGATCTGCATTTACAAGGATGAACGGAACCTGGTTAGTGGTATGAGCTGTAAACGGCTCTCCGGTCTCCTCGTCGATCAGCTGCTCTGCATTTCCGTGGTCAGCGCAGATGAACATCTGGCCGTCAACTTCCTTGATAGCGTCGACAGCTTTTCCTACGCACTCGTCAACAGCCTCGATTGCCTTGATCGCTGCATTCTCAACTCCTGTATGTCCTACCATATCCGGGTTCGCGAAGTTGATGATGATCACATCGTATTTTCCGGAGCGGATCGCTTCGCATAATTTATCACACACTTCATACGCGCTCATCTCCGGTTTCAGGTCGTATGTGGCAACCTTCGGAGATTTTACAAGGATACGGTCCTCTCCCGGATTCGGCTCCTCTACGCCGCCGTTAAAGAAGAATGTTACATGAGCATACTTCTCTGTCTCAGCGATACGTGCCTGCTTCAGATTGTGAGCTGCAAGGAACTCGCCAAATGTATTTGTGATCTCTTCCTTCACAAATGCAACCAGTTTATTCGGGATCGTCACATCATACTCTGTGAAGCATACATATGTGGTCTTTACTCTTTCGCCTCTGTCAAATCCTGTGAAATCATCGTCACAGAATGTTCTTGTGATCTCTCTTGCACGGTCCGGACGGAAGTTAAAGAAGATAACGGAATCTCCGTCTTTTACCGTCGCTGTCGGAGCGCCGTCTTTCATAATTACCATCGGCACAACGAACTCATCTGTCACATCCTTATCATAAGAAGCCTGAATTCCCTCTACAGCGGAATCTGCCTGATCTCCCTCTCCATTTACGAGAGCTCTGTAGGCTTTCTCTACGCGGTCCCAGCGGTTATCACGATCCATTGCATAGTAGCGTCCTGCAACTGTAGCGACCTCACCCACACCGATTTCTTTCATCTTTGCTTCCAGCTCTTCTACATACTCTTTTCCGGATGCCGGCGGTGTGTCACGTCCGTCAAGAAAGCAGTGTACATATACTTTCTCGATTCCCTGTCTCTTTGCCAGCTCAAGGAGTCCGTAAATGTGCGTATTGTGGCTGTGTACGCCTCCGTCAGATACGAGTCCCATCAGATGAAGTGCAGAATTGTTTTTCTTTACATTCTCACACGCTTCCACAAGCGCTTTATTCTCAAAGAAATCTCCATCCTGGATCGCCTTTGTGATCTTTGTAAGATCCTGGTATACGATACGGCCTGCACCCATGTTCAGATGTCCTACCTCAGAGTTTCCCATCTGTCCGTCCGGAAGTCCTACTGCCATACCGCTGGCATTTCCTTTCACGAACGGGCACTCAGCCATCAGTTTGTCCATAACCGGTGTAGCTGCCTCTGCAACAGCATTACCATGCTTGTCATCTCTTAAGCCGTAGCCGTCTAATATCATCAATACGGTTGGTTTCTTGCTCATATCCATATCTCCTTTTATTGTACATTTGGGAGCCTTGTCCCGTTACTTATTGTAACCGCTTTTCATACATTTTTCAAGATGCACTATCATCCTTAATCCATGAACCACTCCCGCTTCGAAAGGGCTCTCAAAATCCCCCTGTCATGCCGTTCTCTTTGGAAGGTACTGCACCGCGATTCTATTCTCCGGCTTCACGTCCGTCATATAAATCACGGCAAGAAAGATCCACTCCAACGGCTTCATCATAATGTAAATCACGTCGGCAATATATGGTGAACGGATCATCTTAGCCACTGGAAATCCGTATCTGTCATAAAAGTTTCTGACATTCCGGTGCAGGTTCGGCATACGTTCCTCCAGTATCTGTTCAAATGCGTTCGCCACACAGAGCTGCCGGTTCACGATCACAGGATGTCCGTGCCTCACTCCCATACGGATCGGTTTTACCACTTTTCTGTGGCCGCCTGCGGCAACGGTGCAGAGATAGTGTTCATCATAATAAATATTCTGCGGAGCGATTTCCCGGGACAGATTCCAGTCGCTTGTCTCGGTCCACGCGCGGACAGCACTGTCCGGCCGCTGTCCGAACAGTATCAGAATACAGATAATAATCCCCAGCATAGGCCACATAAGGAGAAACGCTGCCGCAGGCCAGACAGAAGAGCGTTCCAGATGCCGGTTCAGCCATTCCAGATACCGGTTTCGGAATCCGCTGACTGCTCCGGCCTTTTTGCTCTCTTCACGCTGTATCTTCCCCCACTCCATAATTTTCTGGCGGATTACCTTAATCCCAATCAAAATACAATTCAATGGGAACAGGCACAGATACAGATAGACTGCTTCCATGCGGATAATCTGAATAATCCACAGAATACACTGCAGCATTCCCAGATACACCGCCGCAATCTCCAGCACTGTAATGAGGGGCGGCACCTTTGAAATCCGGCTGCATGAGAGGAACAGATATCCCAAAATCCCGACCACTGCAAGAATCACAACAGTAAGCGCTCCTTCTGTCCAGATCGGCGTGTGTTTCTCAGCATTGTGGAGGGTGACTGTCCAGTCGGAAAACGTAATATCGGTAAACAGAAGTATGAGCGGATAGATTGCAAAAATTCCGATCAGCAGGCCTGCAATGAAGCCCTCTATAAGACTGTCTTCTTCTCCCAGAAACAAAAACGTAACCGCAACTCCCAGAATCACGGAAAGCGCCACAGATAAAAAAATGCTGTGTTTTAATAGCTTTTCTTTCATGACAGCAAACGACTCCTCTCCCCTATCAGCATAATTTGTATAAATATTATGCCCATAGGAAAAAGGAGTCAAGTATCAACGTCTGACTTTCTTCATTATATTAATAAGGGCAAGCACGAAGAGCCTATGCAGTTTTCCGGGAGAGGGACATCAAAATTGTCTGCTGCAGTTGCCCCAATCACAGCAAATGTTTCCATTTCTGGAAGCAGGCCGCTCTTTTCAAAAGACGGGGACCAAGCCAGAAAAGGCGTCTTTTCCCTTGTATGGTCCGTTCCCTTATAAGTGGGATCATTGCCGTGATCTGCAGTAATAATAAGAAGATCTTCCTTTTTTAACTGTCCCATCAATATTCCCAGTTTCTCGTCAAAGCGCTCTAACTCTTTTGCATATCCCTGCGGATTTCTTCTGTGCCCCCACAAAGCATCGAAATCCACAAGATTTACAAAGCATAAACCGCGGAACTCTTCTTTGGTTATCTGAATCGTCTGCTCCATTCCATGTACAGAACTGTTAGAATGTAACGCACGAGTAATTCCTTCTCCCGCAAAAATGTCATTAATTTTTCCGACTGAGATCACATCAAATCCATTTTCCTTCAGACTGTTTAGCACTGTTTTTCCGAAAGGTTTCAACGCATAGTCATGACGGTTGCTTGTTCTTCTAAACTCTCCCCGCTTTTTCCCCACATAAGGCCGAGCAATAACACGCCCTACTTTCCACTCATCTTTCATAGTGATTTTTCTGGCGATTTCACAACAGCGATATAGTTCCTGAAGGCCGAATGTTTCCTCATTTCCGCAGATTTGAAGCACTGAATCTGCAGAGGTGTATACAATCATATGGCCAGTTGCAATTTCTTCCTCACCCAGCTCATCCAGAATTTCTGTACCGCTGGCACTCTTATTCCCAATCACTTTCCTTCCGGTCTGCTTTTCCAGTTCAGCAATCAATTCAGGGGGAAATCCATTATCTGTAAAGGTTTTAAAAGGTGCTTTTACTTCCAGCCCCATCATTTCCCAGTGACCGGTCATAGTATCTTTTCCGCGGCTTTTTTCATTTAATTTTCCATAATATCCGATCGGATGCTCCACCGGTACAACAGTTTTTAACGGACATAAATTCGCCAGTCCCAATTTCTGAAGAAATGGTATATGAAATGAACCAACCGACTCCGCAATATGGCCAAGCGTATTTACTCCCACATCTCCAAATTTCTCTGAATCCGGCATTGCACCGATCCCCAGTGAATCAATTACAATCACAAAAATCCGTTTGAACTTATTCATACAGCAGTCACCTGCCCTGCCTCTTTAAAATATTCATCAATGATCTCTTTCCAATCACCCTTACATATAATATGATGATTGCTTACAGGGCGCTTTGCAAAATACTCTGTACCATCCTCCAACCGGAGTTTCATCTGCGAACGACACAAATCTTTTCTATGCATAGTCTCTACCAACTGTGCTCTTCCAGCATAGTATCTTGTCAATGTATCATCACATTTAAAAATCGTCATCTGTTGCGGCTCAATGTCACACGCTACTGCCACACCAATTCCAGACTCAAAGTGTGTAGTCAGGAAATAGCTGTCAGGCATATCGATTGGAAGTGTACAGTGAGCAAAAATAATTTCATTGTTATCCGGATCCATACAGCTTGGATTTGCCATAAATCCTGATTTTCCTGTCAAAACTTTCATTATCGCCATACTTACCAGACTCTTTTGATCCCCTTCACACGCAGCAGGAATTCCTTCCGCATTCAGGATTGCCAAAGCGAGACATCCTGTAGTATGGATGAGTTCCAACAGATCGAAGCATTTTACAGATACCGCATGAAGATCATGTTTTTCGATCAACCGTTTCAGCGCGCCATACACATTAAGCGCTTTCTCAATTTCCTGCGGATCATAATTTTTCTTTTTCAGTTCTTCTGTATACTGATTTTCCGGATATCCGCCTTTTTGGTATTCTTCAACCAGTTCCTCCAGTTCATAGACGATTAGTTCCATCCCGCTGGAAACTCTGAGTACATCCGGATCTGCATCACTCGCGATCAGACCTCCAGGCGTACCAAAACATCCCAGACGCATATGATTTAACTTCTCTTTAGCATCCGCTACTCTCACAAGGACTTTGAGACGTTCTGCAATCTTATCCATAGAACCATGAAGAATTTCTCCTCTCTTTCCGTTTTCCTGAAGATACCCCATAATCTCCATAGCTGCCGCCAGAGAATTATAGGCCGGTGTTGTCAGAAGGATATATGGTTCTTTTGTCTGAGTATGCAATTCTTTAAATCCCTGTTCTGCTCCGCCTGATGCAATAAAATAGACAGGAAGCGGCTGAGTCTTTACCTCCTCTATTTCAGCACAGGATACTTTCATTCCCAGCACCTTTTCCAGCTCTGAAAGAAACTGTCTGCTATATTCCGGGATGTATTTGTCGTTACACTCTGCCGGACCCATTAAGAATTTTACCTTGAGTTCCTCCATGTTGCTTACCTCCTATCTGACTTTTAACATTCTGTAAATATAATCCTTGTATTCCTTTGCCTTTAATTTACTGCATATATATACATTCGGTTCTTTTTCGCTGAAATGATTTACGTCTACCAGAACTGCACCATAACTCGGCCCCGGCGAGACGTCCACCTCACAATAATATTTTTCACAATGCTCAATGCATTCCGGATAAAGAGCGGCGGCTACAGCGGATGGATCCGCCATATCAAGATAGCTGTCGCCGAATCGTTCTCTATTTAGTTCCAGCAGATTCTTATTGCAGTCTATTGCAAATTTCCCCAGTTCTCCACTGTTACGAATCTCCTCTATCTCCTGCGGATTCAACATACAGTCTCCCAGACACGCATCCCATCCGACATATACAATTTTATTCAGCCCCGATTCTGTTACAATCTTGGCCGCCTCCGCATCCTGCCAGATATTAAACTCCGCCACCGGAGAAACATTTCCCGCTCCCAGACCTGCACTCCCCATAATTACGATCCGACCGGCTTTCATCATTGCTTTATAATCCAAGCGGATAGCCAGAGCCAGATTAGTCAGGGGTCCCAATGCGATAATATCAATTTCCCCGTCCTCACTGTTCCGAAGTGTCTCAAGCATCTTTTCCACTCCGTTTTCTCCTGCCGCCTTCAGTCTTTGCGGCCTGAGACCGATGTCGCCCATTCCATCAAGTCCATGAGTCTCATGAGCAAAAACAAGTTCTTTTAACAGCATCTTGGCTGTGCCTTTATACACCGGCGGCTCGTATGTACCTGCATATTCAATCGTTGTCAGCGTATTAAGTGTCGCCTGCTCCATTGCTACATTTCCAGATACAGTCGTAATCAGCACCACTTCGTAGTGAGGGTCGTTTAAAGCCATCGCAATAGCCATGGCATCGTCTGAACCACAGTCAGTATCAATTATAATTTTCTTTTTACTTATCATCGCCTTTTTCCTGCCTCTTTTTGTCTTCTTCGATTAATATTTTGACAGCATCACACGCAAGCTCAATCGTATGATCATTCATGCTTCCGTAAGCCATGATTGCCCCTGCCCTTGCACCGCGTATAGAGGAAACAATAAACAGAGCTGCTGTCTCCATCTCTGATGCCATAACTCTGCTCTTTTCCCAAGCCTCCCATCTCTGATGGAGACGCCCGCCGTTCGGCATACTGTCCGGATCATGCTGGCCATAGAACGAATCTTTGGATTGAGCAATTCCCTCCGCAAATTTGTATCCCTTCTCTGCGCAGGCCCTTGCCAGAGCATCTGTCACATGCCGGTCCGCCATTGCCGGATATTCAATAGGTACATAGTGTACAGTCGTTCCCTCATCCCTGACAGATCCCGTAATGATTACACCTTCCAGACTCTCATCATAGCTCTCCGGGCAGACCCTTCCGCAGGTTCCTATCCGTATGAATACTTCTGCTCCGCAGTGGATCAATTCTTCGACCGCTATCGCAGCTGACGGGCAGCCCATCCCTGTACTTGTCACTGAAACTTTTTCGCCGTTTAACGTTCCTGTCCATGTCTTATGCTCCCTGTTGTGAGCGACAAGCACCGGATCATCAAAATGTTTTGCTATGATATCTGTGCGGAACGGATCTCCGGGAAGCAGAACATATTTTCCGATATCACCTTTGCCGCAACAAATATGATACTGTTTTCCTTCCTTATTTAATACTTCTTTACTTGATATAGACATAAACTTATTCCTCCTTTTTCTTTTCACTGGTATTAATCTTTATGAGCAATGCCGCAGCAAGACTTATTATGATCATCAGAGCTGTATAGTAAAACGAGATACGAATTCCCATCCGCCCCACTAAAAAGCCTGTTATGATAGGTGTCAGGATATCAGATCCTCCCCCTGCAGTTGCCACAATAGAACTTGCAATACTGATACGCTCGTATCCAATCCTTGTAGCTACGGTAACGATTACGCTGAAAAGCACGCCTAGGAAAAATCCTGCACACAGAAATCCCGAAAATAAGGCTGCCGTGTGATCTACACCAAGGACAAGCACAACTGCCGCTAATGCAAAAAGATTGTTGATGATCAATACAGTCTGTGGTTTGACTTTTCTCAAGATCAATACAAACACAAATGATCCTGTCACGCTTCCCACATTATATACAGTGAGCATAAATGCTGCGTTTGCGGAAGAAATACCGATACTTTCAGCAAAACTTGATATGTAAAGCCCAAGCGTATTTACAACAGCACTGTACGCTGCACATAAGATCAAAAGCGCACCCCATGCTATAAGTTTGCTTTTTGTATACAGCGGCTCGACCTGTTCGGTTTTTTTGCCCTCCGCACTATGCTCCTGCAGACGTACAAAAGGAATGCAGATCAGCATCAGAACTGGAATGACCAGTAATATATAATAGGCTCCATAAAACGGAAGATGCCATGTGAGCAGTATGCCGATCAGAAATGGTGTAGCAAAACTGCCAAGACCGAACATTGCCTGACCCACACTTAACGAGCCGGCATAATTTCTTTTGAATACCGCGCTTAATAGGACCGGACACACTGTATCCTGGGCACCCATTCCAATTCCGCCCAAACATGCAAAGAACATACCGGCATAGAAATTCACCACCAGAGGCAGGCCAATCAGATATGCCATTATAAGAATTACCCCTATGCCCAGAACTTTTTTGGTTCCAATCTTTTCTACCAGATGTCCTGTGCCGTAAACCGTCAGCACTCTTCCAAATGCATATGCAGATCCGAGAAGAACCACCTTGTCCAGACTCATATCATACATCTCTGCCAGATGCGTCAAACTGCTTCCCACTACAATACACGCAGCACCAGTCAAAAAATACATTCCAAAAGCAAGAAACGCTGTCAATACATTATTCCTTTTCATACATTCTCCCTGCTCATTATCTCGTTTATCGCATCTTCAATACAGATCACACCACCCTCTATTCCAAGAGCCCTGCATACCCTGCTTACATATGGTTGTTTTAACATTGCCTTATCAAGAGCATCCATATCCCAGAATATCTCCCGCGGGGTGCCTGTCCTTACAATTTTTTTCTTTGCCATTACGATTACTTTATCAAAGTTCATGGATACAAATTCCATATCATGTGAAATAGTAATCACTGTTTTCCCCTGCTTATGAAGGATGCGCAATATGTCTGCCAATCTCTTGTTTCCTTCCATATCCTGTCCCGCAGTCGGCTCATCAAAAATAAGAACATCTGTATTCATAGCGATAACTGCAGCGATTGTCACAAACTTCCTTGTAGAAAGAGGAAGGTTATATGGATTTTCTTCTTTATACTTATCCATCCCTGTAATCTTAAGTGCTTCTTCAACCCGCGAATTTTCCTCCTCAGGTTCTAGTTTCATCATCTTCGGACCAAAACGTACTTCACTTTCTACAGTAGAATGAAAAATCTGGTCATCCGGATTCTGAAATACATAGCCGACTACTCTTGATACCTGTGCGGTCGTATAATCTTTTGTATTCATATTTCCGATCAGCACATCGCCCTTTGTCGGCCTTAACAGACCATTCATCATCTTGACAGTAGTTGTTTTTCCGGCGCCGTTCTGACCTACAATGGCTACATTTTCGCCCGCCTTAATCTCCATATTAATATCATCTACTGCCAGAAATCCTCCCGGATAAGAAAAGCTTACATTTTTAAGTATTAAATCATGCATCCTGCTTACCCTCCTTTAACGATTCCCGGATCAGCCTTACAGCCTGATCCTCCGTCACCGGAATCTTCCGAAGCGGGAATCCTTTCTCTTTGAGCTTTGCTCCCAGAATGGCCACCTGAGGAAGAGACACTCCGCGATCAAGGAGAGAAATATCAGAAAGAATCTTTTCTTTATCTCCCGATTTAATCAGGTGTCCTTTCTCAAACACCAGAACCTCATCCGCATATTCCGCGATCAGATCTATCTTATGCTCTACCAGAATGATCGTCTTTTTTCTATCTTTTAAAGCTTTGATAATTCGGAATACACTCTCCGTTCCTTCCGGATCGAGCTGGCTTGTAGGTTCATCAATAATCAGAATATCCGGCTCAAGCACAATTACGGATGCCAGCGCCACTCTCTGCATCTGTCCGCCCGATAGGTCGAAGGGATTTTTTTCTGCAAGCGCCTCAATATCTGTCATTTTCATAACTTCGATCACGCGTCTCTCAATCTCTTCCACAGGAACCCCGAAGTTCTCCAATCCGTAAGCAACTTCTTCGAACACAGTATCTTTCACACCGCTGATCTGTGTAAATGGATTTTGGAATACATATCCGATCTTAGCGGAAAGTTCCCCTCCGTATTCTATTGTTTTCTTTCCCTCTACCAGCACCTCGCCTTTTAATTCACCTTTGTAAAATCCCGGAGCGAATCCTCTGAGCAATGCGCAGAAAGTTGTCTTTCCTGCGCCGTTTTCCCCCACTACTCCATAGAATTTACCGCTTTCAATCTTTAAATTCAGGTCCTCGACTGCCGGCTTTTCCGTCAATGGATAATAATAAGTCACATCTTTACATTCAATCACAACAGCCATAACATAATCCTCCCTGCAAGCAGAAGCACTGTGATTAGAACTGACGCAGCGGCCACCTTTCCTTCCCAGCCGCTTTTCTTCAGTTCAAACAAATGTGTCTTTGGCCCCTGCATTGTAAATCCTCTTGCTTCCAGAGTAAGCACACGCTCCTCTGAACTAATGACTGCCCCTAAGATCAAAGGCACCAGTGAAGGGAAGAAAGCCTTTGCCCTGACAATAAGATTACCCTCCGTCTCTACACCTCTGGCCTTCTGTGCATTCATGATCGTTTTACTGTTTCTTCCCAGTATTTCGATCATCTGAAGCGTAGAAGTAAATACATATGCCGCCTTATAATTCATTCCGGAATCTTCAAGAGCTCTTGATATTTCTTTGTTTTCTGTTGTCTGGAACAGCCATACAAAAATTCCTGCAATATTCATAATCAAAAATGACAGGGAGACAGCTGTCCGCAATCCTCTTTCATAGATCCGCAATATACCGAACCGCCATATCAGATCTCCGCCCGGTACAAGAAACGTCTGAACCAGCAGGATGATCAGCGCTACAACAGCCACCGTATTCAGCGCTTTTATGCACCTTCCAAGGACTCCGCTTGCCTTGCACAGTATAAGAATCACCAAAAACTGTGGAATAAGAAATAGCGGAAGGCCGATATCTGTGACCTCTATCGTATTGACAATAAAAGTACAGACCGCATACATAAGTACGATCAACGCTTTTGTCGAAGGGTAAAGTCCTGCAAGTTTATTTGATTTTCGTATCTGTATTTTTTCAATATAATTTTCCATAAACAAGCGTTCCTTTTCTTTTTACTCAAATACAACATTGTGCCATAAGTCAAAAGGAGGTTGCAAAATTATTATTTTTTATCTTTCTCCTTAATGTAATTCACTCCGCATCCGAATTTCACAAGTGTTCTCGGTGGAATTACCTGAATTACCAAACGGCAGATAATAAAAGAAATTACACGGTCAAGCAGCTGGAAAATTCCCTCTGTTCCAAAAAATGCCGCCCAGATATTTGCTCCTGCTGCCATTGCCGCTGCTGTGATCAATGATGTTCCACTTCCGGTTACACCTCCGTATACAAGAACTACAATTGGTGCTGAGGATACTACTGCAACGACTGCCATCAGGATCATAGAGATAATCCATTTCCACCATACATTAAACATTCTTTTTCTTGCGAGGAATCCGGTAACCAGACCTGCCAGAATATTAACCGGAATAAAAGCGAAGTTGACCGGGTTTGCAATTCCAGTTACAACATTTGTCAAACCACCTGCTACTGCTCCGACCCATGGACCGCACAGCATACCGGCAAAAATCGTTCCGATCGTATCCAGATACATCGGAAGTTTCAAAATAGATGCCAGCTGTCCTCCCACAAAATTTACGGCCACACTGATTGGAATGATCAGAATTGCTAACATTGAAAAATCAGTTTTAATTGAATACTTTTTTTCCTGCATTTTTCTCTCTCCTTTTCCTTTGTTTGTCTGCATACTGCTTTCTGTCCTCCTTTTGACTAAGTTGTTCTGCACGGATGACTTTTTTGTCAACCGAGACCTTTAACTTGACCGTAGATTAGCACATATGTATAATTAAAAAAATGACGTTTGTCATCTTTCTCTATTATTTTTAACAAAAGAAAGGGGTATATTCGCTATATGTACAGCAAAACTTCCAAAGCATTAGAAATCGTTTTTTCCGGTGCGTATAATCCTATAAACCCATATCCCGCGCTTCAGGAGTATCTAGCCGAGGCACGTCTGCTGGATTTTCAGAAAGAGGAAACCATCATCAGCCAAGGCGATCCATGCCGCTATATCTACATACTTATCTCCGGGCGTGTCAGTGTTTTAAACTGCATCAGCTGGGACAATGATAATGTCATTGACTTTATCGAACCATTAGATATCATGGGACTGGTTGAATATTTAAACAAAATAAGTGCTTACACAGCTTTTGTAGTCGCCCAGAGCAAATGTTATATCCTTCGCATTCCTCTTTCTGTTTTTGAAACAATCATACGGGAAAACGCCTATATCTGTTACCAAACTTTGGTAACCATGGGGGCCTCGCTCAAGTCAAACATGGATCGTGCTGAAACAAACCAGCTGTTTCACTCCAAAGATATTCTGGGACATTATCTTTTTCTCCAGGCACAGCGGAAGACACCTTATGTCTGCCCGCTTACCCGAAAAAATCTTGCCGAAACACTCCATATCAACCTGCGCACCTTATACCGCCATCTCTCAGACTTTGAGGAAAAAGGCTATATTGAACTCCGAAAAGGGAAAATTATCATCGAGCAAAAGAATCTGGAAAAATTGTCTGTTCGATATGGGGATGTCATACTATGATATAAAATTGCAATAACGTCTTAAAAGTTTTTCTTGAATTTTAGAATCAATTGTGTTAGATTTGTCTGTAGATTTTACAAAGGAGGACAATTTTATGAAAAAAATCTTATTTGTATCTCACTGTATTCTGAATACATCAGCCAAAGTTGTCCTGTATAATCAGCAGGAGATTGACGCCGAAGAGAACCTCAGGAAAAAATTTATGCGCAAAGCAATCGACAGTGATATACAACTCATCCAGCTGCCCTGTCCCGAATTCACTCTCTATGGTGCAAGACGCTGGGGACATGTCAGCAATCAGTTTGATAATGTCTTTTTCCGCACACATTGCCGCAATATCCTGACACCGATTATACAGCAGTTAAAAGAATATCTGCAAAACGAGGACATGTTTGAAGTGCTTGGATTTGTTGGCGTAGACGGCAGCCCAAGCTGCGGAGTAGACTATACCTGTTATGCGGACTGGTATGGTTCTTTTGATGGTCGAACCGGACTGGACGAAACCCTTGCCTCGTGTAAACTCGGTAAAGGCCCCGGTATCTTGATGCGGGTACTGAAAGAAATGCTTGAAGACGAAGGATTATCCGATAAAGTCCGGATTTCCTCTCTCTATGCTCCCGAGCCCGAAAAATGTATAAAGATGCTTGAATCAATATGATTAATACACATATGCATAATAAACAGGGAGCCTTGACAGCCTCCCTGTTTTCTTATTATTTTCATGAAGGATCACAGACGTACTTTGGGTTTCACAGTTCTGATGCATCCGGTATTGAGGTCTGGGCCCCCTTTCTCGTCACTGCAATGGAAGAAACTTTCTGTCCGAAATTTACAGCCTCGTCTTCAGTTTCACCGCGGCTTAAAGCAAGAGCAAAAGCCGCTGTAAAACAATCTCCCGCCGCTGTTGTATCCACTGCTTTTACTTTTTCCACCGGGAAAAATTTTTGTACTGACCGGTTAACAAGAAAGCATCCTTTTTCCCCAAGAGTAACAATTACGTTTTTCACGCCTTTATCCAACATTTCTGACGCAGCAATAATAATATTTTCTTTTGTATCTATCGCTTTTCCTGTCAAAATGGAAAGCTCTGTCTCATTTGGCTTTATGTAATCTATTCCCTGCCAGAATCCATCTGGAAACTCTTTTTTTGCAGGAGCAGGATCCAGTATCACGGTCTTTCCCAGCCTGACAGCCAAATTTTTCACATACAGCACTGTATCTAACGGTATTTCAAGCTGCATAATTAAAATATCACATGTTTCAATATACTTTTTCCAGCTCTCTGCCATTTTACAGGTAACCTCTCCATTTGTCCCCCGGATCAGAGTAATGGAATTCTCTCCATTATCGTCTACAATAATGTATGCTTGCCCTGTTGGAACACCGGAAATCTCAACAATGGGAGTCGTATTTACTCCCACTTCTTTTAGATTCGCTCTGAGCCTGTCTCCAAAGCTGTCATCCCCTACAGCACCTGCCATTACAACGTCTCCTCCGAGCTTTCCCGCGGCATAAGCCTGATTCGCGCCTTTTCCGCCGGGTATCAGAGTAATATTCTTACCCGTGATTGTCTCACCAGCTCTGGGCAGATAGGGAACCTCAAGAACCGTATCCATATTCAGGCTGCCGACAATGAGTATTCTCTTCATTTTATCCTCCTTTAAATACCGCACTTGATTTTGCTTTATATATACCATGTTTATCACTAACTATAAATGACACATGTCATTTTAATTTGCAAAAAGGCAGTTTATCCGTGATATTACACAAGATAAACCGCCTTTTTAATTATCACATTATTCAGCTGAATCCGGAGAATTCCAGATGCCGGAGCTTATTTGTAGTTTACGATCTTACCGAAATCAGCTTTCAGTGAAGCTCCGCCTACAAGACCGCCGTCGATGTCAGCCTGAGCGAACAGCTCTGCAGCATTTCCTGCGTTTACAGATCCGCCGTACTGAATGCGGATTGCTTCTGCTGTAGCCTCGTCATATACTTCAGCAACACACTCGCGGATGCCTTTGCATACTTCCTCAGCCTGCTCTGTTGTAGCTGTCTTGCCTGTACCGATAGCCCAGATCGGCTCGTAAGCGATAACCATTGTCTTAGCCTGATCAGCTGTTACGTTCTGAAGACCAACCTTAACCTGCTGACGGATAAAGTCCATTGTCACGCCCTGCTCTCTCTGCTCCAGAGTCTCTCCGCAGCACATGATCGGTGTGATACCATGCTCGAATGCTTTAAGGACTTTCTTATTTACATCCTCGTTTGTCTCTCCAAAGTAATCTCTTCTCTCAGAGTGTCCGAGAACTACATATTTAACGCCTGCGTCTACAAGCATAGCCGGTGAGATCTCGCCTGTGTAAGCTCCGCTCTCCTCGAAATACATATTCTCAGCTCCAACCTGGATGTTTGTTCCTTTTGTCGCCTCAACAACCGGAACAATGTCGATAGCCGGTACGCAGAATACTACGTCAACTTCTTCATTTGCTACTAACGGTTTCAGTTCTTCTACAAGTGCAACTGCCTCGCTCGGAGTTTTGTTCATTTTCCAGTTGCCTGCAATGATTTTCTTTCTTGCCATTTTATTATTTCTCCTTGCATTTTACTTATCGTTTGCTGCTGCTACACCCGGCAGTTCCTTTCCTTCAAGGAACTCAAGGGAAGCGCCGCCGCCTGTTGAGATATGTGTCATCTTGTCGCCGTAACCAAGCTGGTTTACTGCTGCCGCGGAATCTCCGCCGCCGATGATCGTCACTGCATCTGTGCTTGCAAGAGCTTCTGCAACTGCTTTTGTTCCGTCTGCGAACTTCGGCATCTCGAAGCATCCCATCGGTCCGTTCCATACAACCGTCTTGGCTGATTTCACAGCGTCAGCGAACATCTCAGCTGTCTTCGGTCCGATGTCAAGGCCCATCCAGCCGTCCGGAATCTCGTTCTGAGCAACAACTTTTGTATTTGCATCATTTGAGAATGCGTCTGCTGCAACCGCGTCAACAGGAAGAAGAAGTTTTACGCCTTTTTCTTCTGCTTTCTTAACCATATCAAGTGCGTACTGCAGATAATCTTCCTCAAGAAGAGAGTTACCTACATTTCCGCCCTGAGCTTTTGTAAATGTATAGCACATTCCGCCGCCGATGATCAGAGTGTCGACTTTCTCGAGAAGATTGTTGATAACAGAAATCTTGCTGGATACTTTGGAGCCGCCAAGGATAGCGACAAACGGTCTCTCCGGATTCTCTACAGCATTTCCGAGGAATTTGATTTCTTTCTCCATCAGATATCCGACAACAGCTGTATCAACATATTTTGTGACACCGACGTTTGAGCAGTGAGCTCTGTGAGCTGTTCCGAATGCGTCGTTTACAAATACATCGCAGAGAGATGCAAGTTCTTTAGAGAACTCTTCACCGTTCTTTGTCTCTTCTGCTCTGTAACGTGTGTTCTCAAGAAGTACAACGTCTCCGTCTTTCATAGCCTCCACAGCTGCTTTTGCGTTCGCTCCTACAACTTCCGGATCAGCTGCGAATTTAACTTCCTGACCGAGAAGCTCGGAAAGTCTTACTGCAACCGGTGCAAGTGACAGTTCCGGCTTCGGCTCTCCCTTCGGTTTTCCGAGGTGTGAGCAGAGGATTACTTTTCCGCCGTCAGCGATCAGCTTTTTGATCGTCGGAAGAGCTGCCACGATACGTGTCTCGTCTGTGATTTTTCCGTCTTTAAGCGGTACGTTGAAATCACATCTTACAAGGACTCTTTTGTCCTTTACGTTGATATCATCTACTGTTTTTTTGTTAAGTGCTGCCATTTTAATAGCCTCCTGATACTTTTTAAACTAAATAAGGTCCGGTCCTACAACAAGACCGGACCCCATTGTGAGTCAATGATTCAGAATTATCTTCTGAGCGCTTGTCCTCATTGATTAGAATGAATTAAGCCTCAAGCAGTTTTCCGAAGTATTTGATTGTTCTTACCATCTGGCTTGTGTAAGAGTTCTCGTTGTCATACCATGAAACAACCTGAACCTCTGTTGTGCCGTCGCCAACCGGAAGAGCCATTGTCTGTGTAGCA
Source organism: uncultured Lachnoclostridium sp. (assembly GCA_946491795.1). GTDB lineage: Bacteria > Bacillota > Clostridia > Lachnospirales > Lachnospiraceae > Mediterraneibacter > Mediterraneibacter gallistercoris. Next base: position 28,426 of record CAMLYF010000023.1, read on the forward strand.
TCGAACAGAGAACCATATGTCATACCAACGATATCGCTGGATACGATCTGATCCTCGTTGTAGCCGTAAGACTCGTTAGAAGCTGCTTTCATAGCTGCGTTGATCTGATCAACTGTAACTTCTCCGTCAACAACTGCTGTCAGGATTGTTGTAGATCCTGTCGGAGTAGGAACACGCTGAGCGGATCCGATCAGTTTGCCGTTCAGTTCCGGAATAACAAGACCGATAGCTTTTGCTGCGCCTGTGCTGTTCGGAACGATATTAACAGCTGCTGCACGTGATCTTCTCAGATCGCCTTTTCTCTGCGGTCCGTCAAGTGTCATCTGATCGCCTGTGTAAGCGTGGATTGTACACATGATACCGGATTTGATCGGTACGAGGTCGTTCAGAGCCTTAGCCATCGGAGCGAGGCAGTTTGTTGTACAGGATGCTGCAGAAATGATGTCGTCATCCTTTGTCAGTGTCTCGTGGTTTACATTGTAAACGATTGTCGGAAGGTCATTTCCAGCCGGAGCGGAGATGATAACTTTCTTAGCGCCTGCATTGATGTGTGCCTGAGCTTTCTCTTTCTTTGTGTAGAATCCTGTACACTCAAGAACTACGTCAACACCGATCTCTCCCCACGGAAGTTTGTTAGCATCAGCCTCAGCATAGATTTTGATCTCTTTTCCGTCAACAGTGATGGAATCCTCTCCTGCCTCAACTTTGTCAGCAAGTGCATATCTGCCCTGTGTTGAGTCATATTTCAGTAAGTGAGCCAGCATTTTCGGGGATGTAAGGTCGTTGATTGCCACGATCTCAAATCCTTCTGCTCCAAACATCTGTCTGAAAGCGAGACGTCCGATACGTCCAAATCCATTAATCGCTACTTTTACTGCCATGATTAATTCCTCCTAAAAGTTTAAAAAATATTTGACTGTAACCCAGTCATGGCAATGAATCCTTACAAAATCATGATTGTGAAGGATTCATTAACTAGAATAATTGTACTAAACCAGAAACAAAAATTCAAGACCTAAATGTATTTTTATTCAAACAGTTCCGCACCGGGCACGTCAGTGCGGTTTTCCGAATAGAGCGGTCTGAAACCGGCGTTCCTCACGGAATCTTCTTAAATACCGGTCTGCGTTCTTTAAATTCCGTATAATAATGGAATCCGCAGGATTTCAGAATCTCCGCCGCCTCCTCAAAATCATAGGCGACATGCTCGGGACAGTGAGCGTCAGCTCCTACGGTCACGATCTCTCCGCCAAGTTCCCGGTACCGTTTCAGAACATCCGGATGAGGATTGGCAAAACCGAGGCCGTACTTTACTCCACCCATATTCATCTCCAGCCCTTTGCCTTCCGATATTACTTTTTTAAGAATCGCATCGATCTCATCAGAAAACTCCCTGTAGGTATATTCCCGGGCTTTGTTCCTTCCGTACCGCACCACATAGTCCAGATGCCCGAGCACGTCAAACGAAGAGACGCCCTCCAGGCAGGTCAGCGTTTCACGAAACGCCTCTCTGTATACTTCTCTATCCGTCTTCCCTTCAAAGATTTTTCCGTAATATGGATCCATCCCATGTATGAGATGAAGGGATCCGATCACGAAATCAAACGGATACTCTTTGACCAGTTTCCCATATATTTTCCCCAGATGAGGCTGCAGCCCCAGTTCCACTCCGATACGCACATCCAGTTTTTCCCTGTACTCTTCCCGGATCTGTGTCAGCGTTTCAAAATATTTCCCCAGATCGAACTGAAACGGATCCGGCCCCAGTTCTTCGTCCTCCGGATAATCCAGATCCAGATGATCCGTAATGCAAACAGACCGAAGTCCCCGCTCCACTGAGGCGTCCAGCATACTTTTGACAGTCGCTTCACTGTCAGTGGAAAACTCCGTATGCATGTGGTAATCGCACTGTATCATGGAATGATCAAGTTTCATACTATTGTACCTCCCCCGAGCACGTATTCCCCGTCATACAGTACAACCGCCTGCCCGGGCGTCACTGCCCTCTGAGGCTCTTCAAAATGGCAGAGAATCTCGTCTTCTCCCGACTTTTCCACTGTACACCACGCCCCTCTGTGATTATAGCGGATCTTGGCGAATACACGTCTCGGTTCTGTCAGATCTTCCACCGACATAAAATTCACACGGTCCGCACGCACAGTATGGGTCAGGGACTCTTCATAAGTGCCGATCACCACCTCATTGGTCTCCGGCCGGATCTCAAGTACAAATGCCGGATAGCCCAGAGCCAGCCCCAGCCCTTTGCGTTGTCCGACCGTATAATGGACGATTCCTTTATGCTGCCCGAGGACACGCCCGTCCGGAGTCACAAAGTTTCCTGTAGGAAGCTCTTTCCCGGTCTTTTCTCTTACCGTATCCTCAATAAAAGATGCATAATCCCCGTCCGGCACAAAACAGATATCCTGACTGTCCGGCTTGTCCGCCACAATAAGCCCGATCTTCTCCGCGATGGAACGGATCTCATCTTTTGAATAAGCCCCGACCGGCATCAGTGTCCTCTTAAGCTGCTCCTGAGTAAGATTATAAAGGGCATACGTCTGGTCTTTTGCGAGTGTTGCCGAACGTCTGAGCGCATATCTCCCGTTCGGCAGCCTGTCTATCCTTGCATAGTGGCCGGTAGCGATATAGTCCGCCCCGATGGCCATGCTGCGGTTCAGGAGCGCCTCCCATTTCACATACCTGTTACAGGCGATACACGGATTCGGAGTACGCCCGTTCAGATATTCGTCCGTAAAATAGTCAATTACATTCTCTTTGAATTCCTTCCTGAAATTCATGACATAGTAAGGGATCCCGAGAGCCGAAGCAACTCTTCTGGCATCCTCTACGGCGCTCAGACCGCAGCATCCGCCGTTTTCCTCAACGGAACAGGCGTCTTCTTCCTGCCAGATCTGCATGGTAACGCCGATCACGTCATATCCCTGCTCTTTCAGAAGATAGGCTGCCACAGACGAATCTACTCCTCCTGACATCCCGACAACTACTTTGCTCATCAGTATTCCTCTTCTTCCTCTTCCTCGCCTTCATGGATATCAGACTTCGGTTTTTCCAGCCCTTCGATCTTGATACCGTTCTTCTCTGCATAATCCCACAGTGCCGCGTGAATTGCCTCTTCCGCGAGCAGGGAACAGTGCACTTTTACCGGCGGAAGCCCGTCCAGCGCTTCCATAACCGCCTTATTCGTCACCTGCATTGCCTCCTGGATATTCTTTCCTTTGACAAGCTCTGTAGCCATACTGCTGGTCGCGACCGCTGCGCCACATCCGAACGTCTTAAACTTTACATCCCGGATGATCTGATTCTCGTCAATATCGAGATAAATTCTCATAATATCGCCGCACTTTGCGTTGCCGACTGTGCCGACTCCGCTGGCGTTCTCAATCTCTCCCACATTTCTCGGATGCTGAAAATGATCCATTACTTTCTCTGTATACATAATATGATACCTCCTGATATTCCTGTCAGTTTTTATTTTTCTCCTGCTTTTTTACAAAATCCTCGTACAGCGGTGACATGCTCCGAAGCTGCGCGACAATTTCTTTTAAGTTGTCCACAACATAATCCAGATCTTCTTTCGTTGTCTCCTCATCCAGAGTCATGCGAAGTGATCCGTGTGCAATCTCATGGGGCAGTCCGATAGCGAGAAGCACATGGGACGGATCCAGTGACCCCGATGTGCAGGCAGACCCGCTGGATGCGCAGATTCCTTTCATATCCAGCATGATCAGAAGCGACTCGCCCTCAATGAACTGGAAGCTGAAGTTCACATTGTTCGGAAGCCGCTTTACACGGTCTCCGTTCAGTCTGCAGTATGGGATTTCTTTCTCGATCCGGCTGATCAGGTAATCCCTGAGCTCCGTCTCATAATCCATGCGTTCTTTCATGGACACTGCCGCAAGTTCTACTGCTTTGCCAAGGCCGACGATTCCCGGAACATTTTCCGTACCTGCACGGCGTTTTCTCTCCTGAGCGCCTCCATGGATAAATGAGCGGATCTTCACACCTTTCCTGATATAAAGGAACCCGATTCCTTTCGGACCGTTCAGCTTGTGGCCGCTGGCGCTGAGCATATCGATATTGCATTCATCCACATTGATCGGAACATGGGCAAAAGCCTGTACCGCGTCTGTGTGGAACAGGATACCGTGCTCATGCGCGATCCTGCCGATCTCCGCAATAGGTTCGATGGTACCGATCTCATTATTTGCAAACATAATGGAGATCAGGATCGTATCGGGACGGACGGCCGCTTCTACTGCTTTCGGATCGACCAGCCCGTTCTCATCCACATCAAGATACGTCACTTCATATCCTCTTTTTTCCAGATACTCACACGTGTGCAGAATTGCATGGTGCTCGATCTTACTTGTAATGATATGCTTTCCCTTTGACGCATAAGCCTCCGCCGTTGCTGTCAGCGCCCAGTTATCAGATTCTGTTCCTCCTGCTGTAAAATAGATCTCGTTTGCTTTTGCTCCGAGTACTCCGGCGATGATCTCACGCTGTTTTGTAATAACCTCTTTGTTAGCCGCGGCAAATCCGTATACGCTGGACGGATTTCCGAAGTGTTCTGTAAAATAAGGCAGCATCGCATTGACAACCTCCGGGGATGTCTTAGTCGTAGCCGCATTGTCCAGATAAATCAGTTTTTCCATATATTACCTCCATAGTATTTATCAGTCAGGCCATCTGACAGTACTTCTGTCCGATATGCCGGTTCCCGTATTTCTCAGTTTTTGCATACCCGCTGCGTCTTATCCGCACAGCATTTTTTTCTGCTCTCTTCCACGAGCTGATCCAGCATGATCTCGTCCACCGTCCGGTTGATGCTGTCATTGATCCGCTTCCAGACGTATTTTGTCACACAGCTGTCAGCAGCCTTACACTCGCCGTCCGGCTCCAGACCCGGACATTCCACCGGTTCCAGACTTCCTTCCAGAGTTCTCAGGATATCTCCCACTGAGATTTCTCTCATATCTTTTGCCAGAATATATCCGCCTCCGGCCCCTCTTACACTGCTGACAAGTCCCGCCTTCTTCAGCATGGCCATAAGCTGTTCCAGATAACGTTCCGAGATATCCTGCCGCGCAGATATACTTGTAATCGAGACCGGTGCTTCTCCGCTGTACTGTGCAAGATCTATCATTGCGCGAAGGCCGTACCTTCCTTTCGTAGACAGTTTCAAGTTCTCACCTTCCCTGCTCTGCATTTTCCGGATTTTAATTCCCGGTAATTTATACCCTATCTTTTTACTAGGATTTCCTTTTGTAGAATATCATTACCAGGCAGTTCTGTCAACCCGGGATTTCACATATGTTATAAAAAGTTGTTACGAATCTCATTTTCCATATGTGAAAAAGGGCTTTGTAACAGACAGATCAACGGGGTGGCGAATCATATGTCGTCTAAGCATAAGCTTTTTGAGGGCGCCATGATCCTCACGGCTGCCGGTTTTATAAGCCGTATCATGGGGTTCTTCTTTCGCATTTTCTTAAGTCATGCATTCGGAGAAGAAAACGTAGGACTGTACCAGCTCGTATTTCCTGTCTATTCCCTCTGCCTCGCACTGAGCACAGCCGGAATACAGACCGCTGTTTCCCGCATGACCGCCGAAAAAGCCGCACTGGGCAAAAAAAATGAGGCCAGAGCTATACTCGGAACAGCTCTGAGCCTGACACTTCTTATCTCCATTGCAGAAATTCTGTTTATACAGCAGAACGCCTCTTTTATCGCTGCATCTTTTCTTGGCGACGAGCGTTGTGCCGATCTGCTCATGATCGTGTCTTATGCACTCCCGTGCGCCGCCATACACAGCTGTATCTGCGGGTATTACTTCGGACTGCAGAATACCGGACTTCCGGCTCTCAGCCAGCTGATTGAGCAGTTTGTCCGCATTTTCTCCGTCCTGCTGCTCTTTGCCGTCACGCAAAACAACGGAAGAACACCGTCCATTCATCTGGCAGCGGCAGGAATTACAGCAGGAGAATTTGTCTCTGCCCTTTTTGCCGCGCACTCTCTCACCCGGCTTGGCAGTCCTGTACGTACATTCTTTTCTAAAAGCCTGTTCCGTCACCTGCGCGAGCTGTTAAGTCTGTCCGTTCCTCTGACAGCCAACCGTACCATTGTCACACTGCTTCAGAGCGTAGAGGCAGCATCTATTCCTGTCTGTCTTAAACTCTACGGACTTGACGCCTCCGGCGCGCTCAGTCTGTATGGGGTTCTGACCGGCATGGCACTGCCATGTATCCAGTTCCCGTCTGCCGTCACAAATTCAGTGGGAATTGTCCTTATGCCTGCAGTCAGTGCGACCAGCACAGCGGGAAACCGCTCCGCCGTTATCCGCCTGCTCAAAAAAGCGGTAGGGAGCTGCTTTATCCTCGGACTGTCATGCTGCCTGTTCTTCCTTATCTTCGGCAGGCTTATCGGGACACTTCTGTTTCACAGTGAAACTGCCGGGAAATTTATTCTCACGCTGGCCTGGATCTGTCCGTTTCTGTATACAAACACTGCATTGTTCAGTGCGATAAACGGATATGGTAAAACAGGATTTACTTTTCTCATTAATACTTGCGGGCTCCTCATACGCATCAGCAGTGTTTTCTTCGCCATTCCGCATTTTGGCATACAAGGGTATCTCTGGGGACTGCTTATAAGTCAGCTTGCCGTATCAGTCCTGGCTTTTACAGTTCTGTTTAAGCATGCTTCTAAAGAGTAGAGAGAAAGGCTTTGACAACAATCGGATTTACATACAGTTCCATAATAATTCCGAGTGACATGGTAAGGACAACAAATACCGTCTTCTGTCTGTTCCAATGACTCTGGGGAACAGTATAGCAATACCACAGCATCACAATAAAAGCAGGGATATAAAACAAAAACTGGGGGAAAAGCGCAGCCACACATAAAAGGCAGCCTTTCATCCCCAGTTCGGCAGCTGCAGAAGAAATGAGCACGCCTCCGGAAGCCCCTGTCCAGATCAGAAATAGGATAACCGCTGCTTTTCGCGCTCTGGTGAACGAAAGAGCAGCCAGTATAAGAAACGGGACGGCACGCAGCCGCAGCAGATACCAGAGATATTCCTGAACGTCAATTTTAGCGTCAACAAACTGGTTCAGAAAATAATCGCTGAATATTCCCGGTTCAGCCATATACTTTCCCGCTATAAAGTTCACATAAATAATCCCCAATAAAAAACCCGGCATAAAAAAAGCAAGGAACTGTTTCCTCGTATGAAATATCTTCATTCTTCCTCCTGTTTTCCGCTGAACAGTGCTTGTATACATCTTTGATATTTCATTATATGCCGGGGTTTTATGATTATTCTTGATACTTAACCGCGTATGCCATCAGGGAAGCGACCGTTTTTGCATCCTCGATTTCTCCTGCAAATATTTTTTCCTTTAACTCATCCAGCGAATACGCTTTCAGATCTATAAATTCATCCTCATCGAGATGCTGTTTTGAAGGAATCAGATCTTTTGCCACATATACTTCAATCCGCTCATTGCAGAATGCGACAGTCGTCCGCAGGGTAATCAGCCATTCCAGATTTTCACTTCTGTATCCCGTTTCTTCCTCCAGTTCACGGGAGGCGCATGTAATTCCCGGTTCATCTTCAGCGTCCAGCGCTCCGGCCGGAATCTCAAGCGTATAGCGGTCCAGTGCATTGCGGTACTGTCTTACCATAAGAATCTTTCCATCTTCCGTCACAGGTACAACAGCAGCAGCCCCCTTATGCTTTATGAAATCCCACACAACAGTATGATCTCCGTTGACTTCGATCGTGTCCTGATAAAAATCAATAATTTTTCCCTTGAATTTCAATTCTCTGTTCAGCCTTTTAATATGTTCGCCCATTGTCAACCTCCTGCATTTTTATTTCTCATTTTATATTTGCGCCATCCGCCGCCATTGCAAAAAGAAAGCCCTCGTCTTTCGACAAGGGCCGGTCTTTCATCACCTGTTATGATTCTGGTCATTTCGCATAATCTGTTGCCCGTGATTCACGGATAACATTTACTTTAATCTGTCCCGGATATTCCAGTTCGAACTCAATCTGCTTAGCAATATCTCTGGCCAGAAGCACCATATCATCATCAGATACCTGCTCCGGAACTACCATAACACGAATCTCTCTACCTGCCTGAATGGCAAAAGATTTCTCCACACCTTTAAACTGGTTGGTAATATCTTCTAACTGTTTTAATCTGTTTGTATATGTTTCGATGGTCTCACGTCTCGCACCGGGTCTTGCCGCTGAAATCGTATCGGCAGCCTGTACGACACACGCAATCAAAGTCTGCGGTTCCACATCGCCATGATGGGCTTCCACTGCATTGATCACAGTCGCAGACTCTTTATATTTTCTGCACAGATCAGCACCGATCTGAATATGTGACCCTTCTACGTCATGGTCAATTGACTTTCCTATATCATGAAGAAGTCCGGCACGCTTTGCCATTCTCACATCAAGCCCGATCTCCCCTGCAAGCAGTCCTGCAAGCTGAGCGACCTCGATCGAATGTTTTAAAGCATTCTGCCCGTAACTTGTTCTAAACTTCATACGGCCAAGAAGACGGATCAGTTCCGGATGAATGCCTGTGACTCCCACTTCAAGAGCCGCTGCTTCTCCCTCTTCTCTGATCATTGTATCGACTTCTTTCTGCGCCTTTTCTACCATTTCCTCAATTCTCGCCGGATGGATACGCCCGTCTACGATCAGTCTTTCCAGAGCAATCCTTGCGACCTCTCGGCGAATCGGATCAAATCCCGATAATACAACTGCTTCCGGAGTATCATCGATAATCAGTTCTACACCGGTAAGTGTTTCAAGCGTACGGATATTTCTTCCCTCGCGCCCGATAATACGTCCTTTCATCTCATCACTCGGCAGCTGCACAACGGAAATCGTTGTCTCTGCAACATGGTCAGCCGCACATCTCTGGATAGCATTGACAACATATTCTTTCGCTTTCTTGTCTGCTTCCTCTTTTGCCTGAGCCTCCAGCTCTCTGACCATCTTGGCAGTGTCATGCTTAACATCTTCTTCAACAGTTTTCAACAGATATTCTTTTGCCTGTTCGGAGGTAAGTCCTGAGATTCGTTCCAGTTCCTGCACACGTTTCTGACTCAGTTCTTCTACTTTGGCTTCACGCTGACGCAGCTGTTCTTCTTTTGACGAAAGCTTGTTCTCACGATGTTCAAGAGCGTCCGAACGCTTCTCGACCGCTTCTTCCTTTGCAAGCACTCTCTTTTCATAGCGCTGCAGTTCCGCTCTTCTCTCTTTTGTTTCTTTTTCAAGATCATTCTTGGTCTTGATAGATTCTTCCTTCACTTCAAGAAGAGCTTCTTTTTTCGTTGTCTCAGCATTCTTCACTGCATCGTCGATAATTTCCCTTGCTCTTGCCTCTGCATTTCCGATCTTGCTTTCAGCATTCTTCTTCAAATTAGAGATCGTTGCAAAATGAGAAATAATCCCGACTATCAACGCGAGGGCCACGGCAATTACTATACATAAGCCTAAACTTAATTGCACAGGAGCACCTCCTTATTCAATTTTCATTGTACATATCACTTAAATACAACAGTTAAATTTTATACTGTTTTCACAACAATGTCAAGCATTGTCCTCATAATTTTGTATCACTTGACGGACAGTCTCATATCGGAATCCTTTTCTCGCCAAATACCCGTATATCCGCTGTTTTTCAGGCTCATCCGCAGTGCGCGGATCAAATCTTTTTTTACGGAGTATTGTGCGTACAGCCTCATCTTCTCCTTCATCTGCATAACAGGCCTCGAAGGCCTGCTCAATATGTTCAGATGATACGCCTTTCTGCATGAGCAATGCCCGGATTTCCTTTCTGCTCTTTGCTCCCTGTCTGCTCCTGACGAAATTTTCCGCGTAGCGGGCATCATCAAGATATCCGAAAGACTTTACATAGTCCACAGCCCTGTCGATCATGTCCTGCGTATAGCATCCCTGCTTCAGCTTTTCTCTCAGTGCTGCCTCCGTCCGGTCCATATCCTCCAGAAGGTGCAACGCCCGCAGCTTTGCCCTTTTCAGTATTACATCCGTCTCAATCTTTTCTACAATGCCGTCAGACAATTCTTCGCCTTTCCGGACACCATAACGGGAAAGTTCGCCCTTGTATAATACAAAGGCAAACTTCCCGTCTAAGTATATTTTAAACTTTGTCTTAGTATATGGTTCGATTTCCGTAACGATCATTCTTGCTTACCGCCTGTAAGCGAAAGGTCACTCTGCGTTCCCGTCTTTTTCATGTCGGACTTTTTTGTGTCAGCTTTCTTATCCGTGCTCTTCTTTACAGCTTCAGTCTCCGAAGATTCCGCGTCCCCGTCTTCTCCTGACAGATGATAATGCGCGCGCACTTTCCGATCCAGTTCTTCCATTACTTCAGGATGATTCTCCAGATAGGCTTTTGCGTTTTCTCTGCCCTGTCCGATCTTCTCGCCTTCATATGCGTACCACGCTCCGCTCTTTTTGACCAGATCGATCCCTGTCGCAAGATCAAGGATATCCCCGGCCCTGGAGATACCTTTTCCGAACATAATATCAAATTCAGCTTCCTTAAACGGCGGCGCGATTTTATTCTTCACAATCTTGATCCGGGTCCTGTTTCCTACCATCTCACCACTCTGCTTAAGCGTCTCTATTCTTCTGACATCCATTCGGACAGAAGCGTAAAACTTAAGCGCGCGGCCACCGGTCGTTGTCTCAGGATTTCCGAACATCACGCCCACCTTTTCACGCAGCTGATTGATAAAGATCACAATACAGTTTGATTTGCTGATCACCGGGGTCAGTTTACGCAGAGCCTGTGACATCAGACGGGCCTGCAGTCCCACATGACTGTCTCCCATATCCCCCTCAATCTCCTGTCTCGGCACCAGTGCGGCTACCGAGTCGATAACTATAATATCAATGGCTCCTGATCTCACCATTGTCTCCGCAATCTCAAGCGCCTGATCTCCGCTGTCCGGCTGAGATATGTAAAGCTCATCAATATCTACGCCTATATTCTTTGCATAAACCGGATCCAGCGCATGCTCTGCATCGATAAATCCGGCAATGCCGCCACGCTTCTGTACCTCTGCGATCATATGAAGCGCAACTGTCGTCTTACCACTGGATTCCGGTCCGTATATTTCAATGACACGGCCTTTCGGTACTCCCCCGAGTCCCAGTGCCAGATCAAGACTTAAGCACCCTGTCGGCACTGTCTCCACAGCCACATGCGCACTGGAGTCTCCTAGTCTCATCACTGTTCCTTTTCCAAAATCTTTCTCTAACTTTGCAATAGCCGCATCCAAAGCTTTTTTCTTCTCATCATTTACTGCCATAAATCAAATTCTCCTTCTCCTCTATCGAACAGTTGTTCGCATCTGTTATTATACTATTACACTAATTGTAAATTGTCAACAACATTTTAGCTTTCTTATTATACAATTTTACATGTACAATAAAACGGACTTATCTTACTGTAATTTGAACCTTTAAAGCTATAATTCGGACTTATAGTTGGAAACGGGGGACCATCTGCCATACACAGCACCTCTTTTCACCTGGTTCTTCTATACTCAGGTTTATACTTGTTCTATCATACAGTTACATTCATTGTCGGATATATGTTCCGATATGGAACCAGCCGAAAATGAGACGCCTTAAAGCGGTGAAGATACAGCAGCAAGACAGCCGCCGATATCAGTAAAGTGAGGATAGCATACAGAGGAGAAAAATGCAATATATATTTGGAAATTCGTGTTTGCCGGAAAGTCATTTTCTCAGTAAATTGTCCGAAAATCACCCGGATACAGTGGATTGACCCACGTATCTGGGAAGGGTTGGATTTGTTGATAAAGTTCCGGCTACTTCCGGTTTGTATGCATGTTTGTTGAAGAATGGCGCTGCGGCTGAAAAAAGTGTACTGACCGGATGAGACAGCAAAAAAGAAGATACTGTTGCAGTATCTTCTTTTTCTGCGTCCACAATTCGATCAATATGACTTTACTATTACAGCGGTGTTTGTTCAATAAACACGAACTTACCGCTCCTCGCGGAAGTAGTTGAGGCCGCAGCTCTTCGGCTGGGCGTGTTCTTTGCTCTGCCGCATGCTCGTCACAACAAGTACAATGATCGTTGCCACATATGGCACCATATCATAAATCTGGGCCGGAAGTCCGGGGATGTTGACATACATACGCATAATCGTCAGGCCTCCGAAAATGAGGGCCACGATCATGCCGCGCGCCGGGCTCCACGTTGCAAAAATAACCAGGGCAACTGCCAGCCAGCCATAGCCGCTGACACAGTCATGCACCCATACGCCGGATGTTGTTACCATACTCATATACATACCGCCGATTCCGCAGATTCCTCCTCCGATCACAGTTGCAAGATATTTGTAAAGCGTAATATTGATACCGGCAGCATCGGCTGTTGCCGGATCCTCTCCCACTGCTCTCAGATTCAGTCCCACGCGGGATTTACTGAAAAACCATGCCATAATAATTGCCACGATTATAGCAAAGTAAACAAGCCAGTTATAGCCAAACAGAAGCGGTCCGAGCACCGGTATATCCGAGAGCACCGGTATATTTAATCCGGAAAACGCTTTTTTGGTCACATCCGTAACCGCCACATAACCGCCGGCCTGCTGTCCGATATACTCACCGAAGAAATTGCCGAACCCGGTACCGAAGATAGTCAGTGTAAGTCCTGTTACATTCTGATTTGCACGCAGTGTGATCGTAAGGAAACTGTAGATCAGCGCTCCCCCTGCACCTGCAATAAAAGAAGTTACAAGAGCGATCGCTGCCGAGAGAACTCCGCTCGGGTTTCCCCCGCCGGCAATTACCGCCTGCTCGTAATAATAAGAACCGGCAAGCCCTGTAATGGCACCCATGAACATCATACCTTCTACACCGAGGTTCAGGTTGCCCGACTTCTCTGTCAGTATTTCTCCCAGCGCTCCGAGCAGAAGGGGTGTCCCGGCCAGAACTGCGGCAATAAACAATCCATTCAATGTATTAAGCATGATGTTCCTCCTTTCCTCTTCTGATGAGCCTGTATGTGATAAAGAATTCACATCCAAGCATGAAGAACAGTATAATGCCGATCAGAAGATCCGAAGCAGATGCAGGGATCTTAAACTGAGTCTGTATCGCATTGGATCCTCGTTCCAGCATGGCGATAAACACAGACACGACCAGCATTCCGAAAGGATTCATCTTTGCCAGCCATGCCACCGTGATCGCGGTAAAACCGACTCCGCCGGCAGTGCTTTCTGTGATGGTATAATCAGCTCCTGCGAACTGAAGCATGCCCACAAGGCCGCAGAGCGCGCCGGAGATAAACATTGTCCGTCTGAAAACGCGCCCCACATTAATGCCTGCATATCTGGCTGTATTATTACTCTCGCCAACAACAGCGATCTCATATCCCTGTTTGGTCTTATTAAAATAGATATAGGCAAGTACAACAAGAACCAGGGCAAGTATCCATCCCCAGTGCACGCCGAGCACTTTCGTCAGACGTGCTCCCGGCACAAGCATGTCAATCTTCGGATAGCTGCTTCCTTTTGCTTTCCAGGGACCGTTCATCAGGTATTTAATGAATGCCAGTGCAATATAGTTCAGCATCAGAGTAAACAAAGTCTCATTTGTTCCCCATTTTGCTTTACAGACCGCCGGAATCAATCCATAGATCCCGCCTGCCACAATAGCGGCAAGCATCATGAGCAGCACCAGCGGAAGCTTCGGGAAGATATGAGCTGTAAAGAGCCCGAAAGCGCCGGCTGCTACAGCCCCGACGAGGATCTGTCCCTCGCCGCCGATATTCCAGAATTTCATCTTAAACGCAAATGAGATGCCGATTGCCGTGATCAGCAGGGGCACTGCTATTTTAATCGTCTCATGGATAACAGTGCTCGATCCCCACGCCCCTTTTACCATGGAAATATAGACAGAGAACGGATTATGCCCCAGCATGAGGATCACGATTCCTCCGGTCACAAGTGAGAGGATAAAAGCTATTGCACGAATTCCCCACGCTTTTTTCTGCGGCATAGTATCTCTTTTTACCATTCTTATCAGAGGCTCTTTTGCCTGTGCATTATGTGAACTCATGCTGTCACCTCCCCTTTCTCGTCTTCCCTTTTATCTTTTGCAAACGGGTTGTCTGTATGGATCATCATAAGACCGATATCTTCTTTGGAGACTTCACGGGGATCCACTATCCCGCTCACCTTTCCGCCGCACATAACCATAATCCGGTCAGACAGCTGCATCAGCACGTCAAGATCCTCTCCGATAAAGATAACCGCGACGCCCTTTTTCTTCTGTTCATTAAGCAGATCATAAATCCGGTATGAAGAGTTGATATCAAGTCCCCGGACCGGATAGGCCACGATCAGCACGGAAGGCTGACAGGCAATCTCCCGTCCCAGAAGCACCTTTTGGACGTTTCCTCCGGAAAGCCTGCCTACAGGAGTATCTACACCCGGAGTCACAATCTCAAGTTCGTCGATCAGCTTCTCCGCAAGTTCTTTCGGTGTCTTCCTGTCTACAAAAATTCCTTTCTTCGATTTATAACTTCTGAGCATCACGTTATCCGTCATATCCATGCCTGCAACAAGCCCCATGCCCAGCCGGTCCTCCGGTACGAAAGCCATAGAGATTCCTTTTTTCACGATCTCGTCCGGTTTCAGTCCCAGTATACGTTCCTGTACAGGGATTCCGTTGTGCTCTCCCAGATACAGAACAGATCCTCCGATAGACGGATACAATCCCGCAATGGTCTCGCACAATTCTTTCTGTCCGCTGCCGGCAATTCCGGCAACACCGAGAATCTCACCGCCATATGCATCAAAGGACACATTATCCAGGGCTTTGACTCCATCACCGTTCAGGCAGGTCAGGTCGATCACCTGCAGACGTTTTTCCCCGCGCTTTACTTCCGGTCTCTCAATCTCCAGACTGATAGGCCGTCCTACCATCATTTCGGTAAGCTGAGCCTGATCCGTCTCCGCCGTATTGACCACTCCGATATATTCTCCCTTTCGGAGAATCGCCACCCGGTCCGAGATCGCAAGCACTTCGTTAAGTTTATGCGTAATGATTATAATGGATTTCCCGTCTTTTTTCATGTTACGGAGCACTGCAAACAGCTTGTCCGTCTCCTGGGGAGTCAGCACGGCTGTCGGCTCATCCAGGATCAGAATGTCTGCGCCTTTGTACAGAACTTTCAGAATCTCCACAGTCTGCTTTTCCGAAACAGACATATTATATACTTTCTTTGTCGGATCCATTTCAAATCCATACCGTTTCGCAAGTTCCGACACTTTACTGTTAATTTCTTTCCTGTTCACAACAGCCTTTCCGTCAAGTCCCAGCACGATATTTTCCGCCGCCGTCAGCACATCTACAAGCTTGAAATGCTGATGGATCATGCCGATTCCAAGGGCGAAAGAATCTTTCGGGGAACGGATCGTAACCTCTCTGCCTTTTACAAAGATTTCTCCGTGATCCGGGAAATAAATACCGGACAACATGTTCATAAGAGTTGTCTTTCCGCTGCCGTTTTCTCCCAAGAGTGCAAGAATCTCACCGGTCTTCAATTCGAGATTGACATCTTTGTTTGCAACGACCTTTCCGAACGTCTTTGTTACATGATGCATCTTTACTGCATACTCTGCTGTCCCTCCCAAAATCTCACCTTCCTTCTCTTTCTTTTTCTTCTATGTAGCTGTCATACAAACAAAGCCGTCCGAAGACGGCTCTGTATTTGTAACTTATATAAAGTTGCTGATATTATTCGACAACATTACAGCCATCGATGATATACAGCCAGGACGGTGCTGAAGATTCTTCCTGCTCATGATAGTATTCGCCTTCCGGAACTTCATACTTCTCACCTTCCGGGCTCACACCGGAAAGCGGTCCGTCAAATACATGGATCTCACCGGAGATCAGTTTCTCCTGTGCCTCATCAATAGCTTCCTGCGTTCCCTCTGCTGCAATATCTGTATTCAGTGGAGACAGATAAACAGCGCCATCCTCAAGTCCTTTGCACCAGTCAACCGGGATCTCTTTTCCATCGATCACATCCTGAACAGCCTCTGTTACATAGATTCCCCAGTCAATACGCGGAGAGATCAGAGAAGCATTCGGAGCAGCCTCGATCATATCATTGTTGTAGCCTACCTGCCATACTCCGTTGTCCTCTGCTGTTGTTGCAGGTGCCGTAGAATCGGAGTGCTGTGAGATTACGTCGCATCCGCGGTCGATCAGCGCCTGCGCCACCTGGGACTCGACAGTCGGATCATTCCAGGAATTGGTGTACATAATGTCCATTGTCACGTCCGGGTTTACACTCTTTGCGCCCAGATAAAATGCTGTATACCCGCTGATAACCTCTGCAAACGGGAATGCGGCTACGTAGCCGAGCTTGTTTGACTCTGTCTTCATACCTGCAGCAATACCTGCCAGATAGCGTCCTTCATAGATAGACGCGAAATAGTTGTGGAAGTTGTCCAGTCCTGAATCGGCAGCCTGGTATCCTGTCGCGTGGCAGAACTGAATATCAGGATACTCTGCAGCAACCTCTTTTACATAATCCTCAAATCCGAAACTTGTCGCGAAGATAATATTACATCCTGCGTCTACAAGTTCTCTCAGAGCCGTATCACACTCGGCGCCCTCCGGTACATTGTATTTGTTCACAATCTGATCGTCGCTTAATCCAAGAGTTTTCTGCATCTCCTGAGTTCCCAGATCCTGATTGTATGTGTATCCCATATCACTCGGATCTGACACATGTACAAATCCTACTTTAATCTCATCTTTCGGGATTCCCTCTGATGTTGAAGAGGAAGACCCTCCTCCTTCATTTCCGCCGGTTTCTGCTGCCGGAGCTCCGCACCCTGCGATCAGAGTGACTGCCATAGCCGCACACAATAATACGCTGATGATCTTCTTTTTCATATTTTTCCTCCTTTTCTGCTGTCGTCCCGGTCGGCTTTTCCCCGGAACATCCATGATTTAGTAATAAAAACGCCATCCTCATCCCAGAAAACTTCTTAGTATTCGGATAGCTTTACAAATATTCTACTCTCTGCACTTCTGCGTGTCAATAAATTCAAAAAACAATTTAGCTTCCTCATTATAACTGATTCCGCTTTTTAAATATTTTCCTCCCATTCTTTTTCGCGGAATCCTACAAAGACCTTATCACCGTCGACAAGAATCGGCCGCTTTACGAGCATACCGTCGGTAGAGAGCAGACGGATCTGTTCCTCCTCACTCATTTCCGGAAGTTTATCTTTCAATTTCATTTCTTTATACGAATTTCCGCTTGTATTGAAGAATCTCTTCAGGGGAAGACCGCTTTTTCTCCACCACTGTTCAACCTCCTCCGCTGTCGGATTTTCCGTTTTAATATCTCTTAACTCATACTCTTTTCCGTTTTCTTCGAGCCATTTTCTTGCTTTCATACATGTACTGCATTTCGGATAGTATACAAATAACATTTTTCTCTCCTTTCTTTTTTCCAGCTTCAAGATTTCGTCCTGCATATGCATGCGGACGACAGCTATACTTAATAATATCAGTTCCTTGCACGAAAATAAATACGCATATTGCGAATTTTATCTTTTATGGTAGAATATAGTCGTTGACAATTGTTTATTCATTCACAATCTCATGATTATATTTTTACAAGGAGGAATTTTTCATGCACTGTTTCAGAAAAGTAACAGAAGATTTGTACTGGGTGGGGGCAAACGACCGACGTATCGAGCTGTTCGAGAATATCTTTCCGCTCTCCGATGGAGTTTCATACAATTCCTATCTTCTTCTTGATGAGAAGACTGTTCTTTTTGATTCTGCTGATTACGCTGTCGGACGGCAGTTTCTTGAAAATGTACAGGCAGTTCTGGGGGACAGACCGCTCGACTATCTTATCGTAAACCATATGGAACCGGATCACTGCGCTATGATCGACGAGCTTGTACTCCGCTACCCGGATATGCAGATCATCGGCAATGCAAAGACCTTTCCAATGATCGACCAGTTCTTCAACTTCGATCTGGAAGGAAAAAAAGTCATCGTCAAAGAGGGAGAGACATTCTCTACCGGTAAACATACGCTTCACTTTGTAATGGCTCCGATGGTACACTGGCCGGAAGTTATGATGACTTACGACGAGACAGACAAAATCCTGTTCTGTGCCGATGCGTTCGGAACATTTAAAGCTTTAAACGGCAACATCTTTAATGATGAAGTGGATTTCGACAGAGACTGGCTTGATGAAGCCCGCCGTTACTATACAAACATCGTTGGAAAATACGGTATGCAGGTGCAGACTGTACTGAAAAAAGCTTCCGGTCTTGATATCCGGATGCTCTGCCCGCTTCACGGACCGGTCTGGAGAACAAATCTGGATTACATCATTGGCAAATATGACAAATGGAGCAGGTACGAGCCGGAAGAAAAAGGCGTCATGATCGCGTACGCATCCATGTACGGAAACACAGAAAATATGGCTGAAATCCTCGCTTCTGTCCTTGCGGAAGAAGGGGTAAAGAATATCTGCATGCACAACATCTCCAAGACACATGTATCCGAACTGATCGCGGACAGTTTCAAATACAGCCACATCGTGCTTGCAGCGCCTACATACAACAACGGCATTTATCCGCTGATGGACAATTATCTTGAAGATATGAAAGCCCTTGCTCTTAAAAACCGTACAATAGCCGTCCTCGGAAACGGAAGCTGGGCGCCGCAGAGTACAAAATTGATCAGCACAAAGATCAGTGAGATGAAAGATATGTCGCTGATGGTAGCTAATGTCACGATCAAATCTTCCGTTAAAGACGCTCAGATGGAAGAATTGGAATCTCTCGGGAGACAAATTGCAAAAGAAGTGTTATAATAACAGGTGCCTGATTTTTGTGAATACAAAGGAGGAGTTCTTATGAAATTAGTAATCACCATGAGCCGCCGTTTCGGAACCGGTGCAAGTATCATCGCAAAAGAACTTTCCGAACAGCTTCATATCCCTGTATACGACAAGGCGTACATTGAACAGAAGATCAATGATCATATGTACGAAAGCGAAGCGGAAGCCATACGTAAACTGGCAGAAAAACCATGCATCATCCTCGGCCGCTGTGCTTCGGATATTCTGAAAGACCGGATGAATGTCCTGAACATCTTCGTGTGCGCGGACAAGGAAGACCGCATCCACAGGATCATGGATAAGGAAAATTTAAGCTATGACGAGGCAAAGGAAAAAGTGGAGACAACTGATGAAGAAAGAGCTGCCTATTATTATGAACATACCGGCAAGACGTGGGGCGATGTAAATGACTATCACATGATCCTCGACACATCCGAACTGGGTGTGGAAAACTGCGCGGATATTCTGATGCACTATTTCGAGAAATGTGAATATATTTGATCTCGTTACTTGTAAAAGCGGTCGCCAGGGTCTCGGGCGCGTCGATTCCGGACTTCGGCTCATCGCCATCACAAAAAGGGGCTGTCGCATCAATGATTAGAAAATCATAGATGCGGCAGCATCTTTT
>CAMLYF010000024.1:0-43829 GCA_946491795.1 uncultured Lachnoclostridium sp.
CTACAAAATGGAATTGTCAATGTTTTTTCTGTTTTTTATTTATTTCAGACAATTCACGCAATTCCAACTATTTTTATCTCCTTTCATGGCATTATTCACATGTGATGCCCCTCTTATTTTTTTATACTCTCAGTCGTTAACAAAATCTTTCGTGCTTTTCATCTTTTTTATATATAGAAACATGACATACAGCTGACATCTTTTCCATGATATAATAGCCACAAATAAACGAAAGGAGCAGTTTATGAAGATTGATCGGCTTATCGGAATCCTGTCTATATTATTGCAAAAAGAGAATGTAACCGCCCCAGATCTTGCTAAGCATTTTGAAGTGTCTCGCAGAACCATTAACAGGGATATCGACGCTTTGTGTCAGGCGGGAATCCCGATTGTAACAAAACAAGGAGTAAACGGCGGTATTTCTATTATGGATGGATTCAGGATCGACCGCACCCTGCTGACGAATTCGGAAATGAAAGATATCCTCGCAGGTCTCAGAAGTCTGGACAGTATCAACGGCACGAATCGTTACGGGCAGCTGATGGAAAAACTCTCCGCCGGTTCTTCTGATTTTATGACAGGTGATCAGTCTATTCTGATCGATCTTTCTTCGTGGTATAAGGAGTCTCTGGCCCCGAAGATTGAGCTGATCCGCAGAGCCATTGACAACAGGTCGCTTCTTGAATTCCATTATTACTCTCCGAATGGCGAAAGCCGCCGGGTAATAGAGCCCTATTATCTGATCTTCTGCTGGTCAAGCTGGTATGTGTGGGGTTGGTGCCGCCAAAGAGAAGACTACCGCCTGTTCAAACTGAACCGTATGGAAGTACTTACGGCAGATGAAGATGAAAAATTTGAGAAGCGCACTGCCCCGTATCCGGATCTGAGCAATGAACGGATCTTTCCGGGCGGTATTCGCGTCAAAGCTCTCTTTGATAAAGAATGTAAATGGCGCCTGATTGAGGAATTCGGCAGCGGATGTTTTGAAGAATTACAGAATGGACGGCTGCTCTTCCACGCCGATTACACCAGCAGAGATAATCTGATTTCATGGCTCCTGACATTCGGGGAAAAAGCCGAACTGCTTGAGCCGGAATTTCTGAGAGAAGAACTTGGAGAAACGATCCGCAAAATGTCTGATCTGTATACCAGCGGCAACAAGCACGGGCATGATGAAAAATGTAATATCACAGACATCGGTAAAACAAAAACAAGTTAGCATATAGAAAAGGAGACGCAACATGAAATATACATGGATGGATGACTATCTATTGAAGAAAAAGGGCGTAACAAAGGATCTGCAGCCTGTCTGGAACTGGATCCGGTATCATGTCGGAGGCAGGATGTTCGCTGCGATATGTCTTGATCAGGAAAATAAGCCATACTATATCAACCTTAAGCTAGATCCGGTAAGAGGCGATTATATGCGAAGACTCTACACGGATATCATACCGGGATATTATTCAGACAAAGTCCACTGGAATTCCATCCGCCCGGACGGAGCCGTACCGGATGATCTGATGAAAGATATGCTGGACGAATCATACCGGCTGGTCCTCGAAAGCTTCAGCAGGCGCCGCCAGAGAGATATTCTCGGGATCACCTGCTGCGGAGCTGACTGTTCGGAATGCGGGTGTTACGGAAATATATGTAAAGGATGCAATGAGCTGTGCGGTAAAGTATTTCACGCGCTCAAAGGAAAAGCCTGTCCCATCTACCGCTGCGCGGTGAACCGGAAACATCTGACAAGCTGTGCAAAATGTGAGGAACTTCCCTGTACAATATGGCGTGAGACGAAGGATCCGCAGCTCACGGATGAAGAATTTGAAACCGATATCCAAAACCGCATCCGCAACCTCAGGGAAGTCTGACAACAATCCGGAGGCCTTTCCTTAAAAAGGAAATCCGAAGGTTCAAAAATAAACACGACCAGAAAGGAGCACCATATGGCATTCGATTACAAAAAGGAATATAAAGAATTTTATCTGCCGCCGAAAAAGCCCGGTATCGTAGACATTCCGGAAATGAATTATGTAGCCGTAAGGGGAAAAGGGAATCCGAACGAACCGGATGGAGAATACAAGACGGCAATGGAACTGCTCTATGGGATTGCATTTACCATAAAAATGAGTTATAAAGGGAATCATAAGATCGAGGGATATTTTCCCTACGTAGTGCCGCCTCTGGAAGGGCTCTGGTATCAGGAAGGTTCCGAAACAGGCATCGACTACTCCCGTAAAGATGATTTCCGCTGGGTCTCCATGATCCGGCTGCCGGAATTTGTCACCAGAGAAGTGTTTGACTGGGCAGTCCGGGAAGCGTCCGAGAAAAAGAAAACCGATTTCTCCAAAGCAGAATTCTTCACATATCATGAAGGCTCATGCGCACAATGTATGCATATAGGGAGTTACAATGACGAACCGGAGACAATAAAAAACATAGAAGTCTTTCTCAAAGAGAAGGGGTATAAAACAGATTTTTCCGGGCACCGTATGCACCACGAAATCTATCTGAGCGATCCCAGAAGGACTGCTCCTGAGAAACTGCGCACCGTGATCCGGCTGCCAATCGCAAAGGAATAAGTTAGAGAGGAAAAGATAATCATGGAATTTACACACAAGGAAAATCAGATTGCATTATATTCAGAGAAGGGAGAAATAACCGCAGAAGTCACATTTCCCTATATTGATGAGGAAACCGTAGATATAAACCATACTTTTGTAGACGCTTCACTGCGCGGCCAGGGGATCGCCGGAAAACTGATGGAGGCGCTGGCAGAGGATCTGGAGCAGAGGAACTTAAAAGCCGTTCCCACCTGCTCCTACGCTGTAAAATGGTTCGAAAAACATCCTGAATACGCATCACTTTTAAAGTAACGCCATCAGTTGAATTCATATTTCTTCAGTTCACAGTTTTTGATCCCAAACCGGGCGAATTCTTCATTCGTCATGTCCGTGAAATAGGACTGAACAGCTCTGGCGACACCATTGTGGGCGACCATGAGATAGACTTTCTCATCCGCTTCCTGTCTGACGTCATCTAACAGATTGTAGATTCTCTGACAGAAGCGGATCATGGACTCCCCGCCCTCATAGCTGTCGGCAAAACAAGTCTTGGCGTGCTGAAATTCTTCCCCGTTGCGCGGTGTGGATTCATATTTCCCGAAGTTCTGCTCCTTCAGTCTCGGCTCAACCCTCATAGGTACTCCCGTGATTTCCGAGATATGTTTCGCTGTGTCCGCCGCGCGCATCAGGGGAGAACAGATAATTTCATCTATATGAATGCCCTCCCGCAGTATCCGTCCGGCAAGCTCTTCCGCCTGATGATGTCCCTGCTCTGTCAGTGCAATATCTGTAGCTCCGCATATCTTATTTTCTACATTCCATACAGTCTGTCCGTGACGTGTAAAATAAAAATATCCCATGTCGTCTCCTTTCACAACTTTCAAAATTTACTGATAGGAATTTCTCACATTTTCCGTCAGTTCTTCTCCCCCGCCAGCATACCACTCCTGTACAAAGGTGTCAAAATAATCCACCGGCTCTTCTCCTGCAATGATCTTCAGGAAAGCAGATGTTTCCAGATCCTGCAGATTCTGCGGGATCTCACTTTCTGCCGCACTCAGGGGAATTGCCGGCTTCTCTCTGATCCCGGCATTGTTCAGCACTTCCACCGCCTGTATTCTGGAGGCATACGCCGCCCATCCGTTGGCAGTGGTCAGATTGCCGTTCAGGAAAGAGCGGCAGGTATTGTAATATGATTTCTCAAGGCCGGAAAGCTCTGTCACACTTATTTCGCCGTTCAGCGCTTTCTGCAGATTGTCACCGCAGCGGTACAGAGCATCGATGTAATCTACATTGATATTCATAGGCCTTGCAGTAGGATCCACATTAATCGAGAAGTAGTCATTTACCTCTGATGCGTAATGATCATCCTCATATCTGGAATAATCAAAAATAGCGCTCACATATTTTCCGACAATCTCCGGATGCTCATATCCTTTTCGCACGACTACATACATCCATTCATCATACGACTCAAAAGTCTGCGGTTCGTCCGTCACATCCTCGGCGAAAAGATACGGCTTCCACTCGGCGCTGTTATCCGCGCTGTAAGACAGGATCAGCGGATTATTCGGCGCCCACCAGCGCCCGAAAGCAGCACCGCAGTATCCGTTTACGAGCAGCTCGTCGATATTATCTGTCTTGCGCAGAAGGAAACGGGAATCAAGCACCCCGTCCTGATACAGCTGATTCAGATATCTCAGGGCTTCTTTTGTCTCGGAAGTTACCGATCCGTACACCACATTTCCATCGTCGTCAAGAATCCATTTTTCCGGAGCAGAGCCGAACTTTGTAAATATCCCGTCCACTCCGTAGGTCTCACTGGAGCCTGCAATAAGCCCCGTGCTGCAGGCCAGCCCCACTGTTTTCCCGTCTCCGGCAATATCATTGTCCACAAATGCCTTGATGATCTGCATTGCCTCATCCATCGTCCGGGGTTCTTCGAGCCCCAGTTTTCTGATCCAGTCGGACCGAAGCCAGAGGAGCATATGACCGTCATCGATAGCTGTATTGGGGAAGGCATAGAGCTTTCCGTCAAATGTGGCGGAGCCCAGCAGATCATCGCCGTAACTGTCATACATTTCTTTGATCACATCTGTTGTACACTCTTCATATACCTGAGTCAGGTCTTCTATAAGCCCGGCTTTTACCAGTCTCTCCAGATTATCCCTGCCGTTTACCACAAGCACGTCCGGAATTGACCTGTCGGCTATGCTCATCTCGAGGGCTTCCTCATAAGAGCCGCCCGCCTCAAGTTCAAATATATCCACATTCTGGATATTCAGAACCTCTTTGAGATACCTTGTGTAAGCATTATCTTCATACGTGTCTCCGGCAGGCAGATTGGAATTATTGGCTCCCGCTATCTTTCCGAGAGTGTACTCGACAGTATCCGGATATTTCCCCAGCGGCGTACGTGCCGCCTCATCCCACGCCGCCTGAACTGATTCAGAATCTGCCGTCCCTGCGTTTTCTGAGCTTTTCCCTGTTTCCGCCACATCACTGTTCAGTCCGGATACACTGCCGGAGCAGCCGGAAAAAAGAAATATCAGCGCGGCAGCCAGAGCTGTAAACTGTAAAATTTGTCTTTTCATTGTGTTTTCTTTCCTGCTTTCTTCGGAATTCGGATCTTTACTTCCGTCCCCTGACCGGGGCTGCTCGTCACTTTCATCGTTCCGGCTTCTCCATACAGAACCTGTATCCTCTCGCACACATTTCTTATTCCATAGCCGGAAGACTGGTATGTAAGGATCTCATCCGCTTTTTCCTGCTCCATGCCGACGCCGTTGTCCCGCACTGTAAATATAAGAAGATCACCATCCTGGGCAGCCCCGACGTACAGACACTTTTCCTCGTTCTCCGACATGTCAAGTCCATGGTCGATGGCATTTTCCACAAGAGGCTGAAGAATCAGCTTGGGAATCTCATACCCGGATATTTCCGG
This sequence comes from uncultured Lachnoclostridium sp., assembly GCA_946491795.1. Taxonomy (GTDB): domain Bacteria; phylum Bacillota; class Clostridia; order Lachnospirales; family Lachnospiraceae; genus Mediterraneibacter; species Mediterraneibacter gallistercoris. The sequence goes on from CAMLYF010000024.1 coordinate 5,509, forward strand.
ATCGACCTCTTCTTTTACAGCAAAACTGTCATCATGCATGACCAGCTGTATTTTCAGATAAGCTCTTATATTGCTGATCTCATTTTCAACTGTTGTCATCGTCTCACCGCGGTTCAGGCTCGTCCGGTAATACGTCGACAATGCCAGCGTCACCTGACTGATCTCATCCTCTCCTGCCTCAAGCGCTTTCCAGTTGATAATAGACAGGGAATTATAGAGAAAATGCGGATTAATCTGTGCCTGAAGCGCCTTCATCTCACTGTTCTGAAGTTTGATCTTTCCCTCATATACTTCCGAGATCAGATGGTTGATCTGATCCATCATACGGCGGAAAGAGCGGATGAGCACGCCTACTTCATCATTGGAATTGCTGGTAACCGTCACCTTTCGGAATCCCAGATGGATCTGGTTCATATTTTCTGTCAGGCGCTCCAGACAGGAGACCATTCTCCTCGAGAATACATAGCCGACAAGCACCAGAAGGATAATACAGATAATGACGATCGGGATATTTCTTGCCATAAGTATCCACACAGATTCCGTAATCACTTCCGAGGGACGGTATATATAAAACCTCCACCCTGTTCCGTCCATACTCTGGACAGAATACGTGTAGTTCTCTGTAATATAGTCCACAGACTCCGGCTGCGCGGGCGTATATTTATCATCCATGGAATAACTGGAATATACCACATTGCCTCCTGCGTCCAGAACGATTCCTCCCGTATTATCCCGCAGCTGGCTTGTAAAAGGCTCCAGCACAGCCTGATAATCCAGTGTCATAACAAGGACTGCCGTGACGTCATCATCATAGAACTTCCTGCAGGCCGTGATCTCCTGCCTGGCGCCGCGCCGCACAGACCACTGCAGAAGCGTGCTGTCATCCATATCGGCATACCACGGCTGGTTCTCCGCCTCGGAAAGAGGCATCAGCGTATCTCCGTGCGCCACCTGAATACTCTCTGAATACAGTGTGATCTCTTTGATTTCTTTATGGTAAATCTGGGGCATCTGCAACAGAGGATCCGCCACATTGACATATTCCAGATAAGCCTCGTAATCCGATTCCGGTTTTGTCGAAAGGATTGACCTGAGATCCTGAGAATAGGAGAGGTAGTCTACAAGGTTCTCGTAGATCATCTCCTGATTATCGATTGCCTCCACCGACTGCTCCAGTGTATTCTCCATACTGTCCACTTCATTTTCATGGAGAATACTCAGCATTCCGCTCTGCATATAGATCACAATGATCACCACAGGGATCAGTCCGGCCGCAAGTACAAGCAGGGTAAGTTTATACCGGTATTTAAGATTCTTGAACTTCCTGTATAGATTCTTCATCTGTCATTCCCTTTCTGCAGGACTCCGGCGAAGTCCCGAAGAACTCCCGGAAACTGCGGCAGAAGTATGAGCTGTTAGAAAAGCCTACTTCTTTGGCGATCTGAGCGATCTTCTTATTTGTATCCTCAAGAAGTTCTTTCGCCTTATTCATCCTCACTTCACGGACAAAGCGGTTCAGCGTAACTCCCGTCTCCTCCTTAAAAATCGCGCTGAGATATCCCGGAGACAGATATACCAGCGCGGCAAGTTTCTCCGGTCCCAGCTCCTTCTCTCCGTAATGATGGTATATATAATTTTTTACAGTAGTTATCTCCCCGCGGAAACCGTCCTGCTGCTCCTGTATATATTTTTCAAACTCCTCAACCGCTCCCGAGACAATATCGACCACATCATCGATCTTCCTGCCATGGTAAAGCCGGTCCACCTTTTTCGAAAGAATCTTCTCATCCGCCGTATCCATCTGTTCGTAGATCTCTTTCAGGATACTGGAGAACACGAATTTGACATACATCTGCGAAAATTTCCCGCCTGCCCTGTATTTATGCTCCAGTCTTCCGAAATCCAGCCTGAGATGCGCAAGGTCTTTGTATTTGATATCATTACTGATCTGTTCCATGATCTCGGAGTCTTCTCCGGCCGTATCCTGCGTATTTTCTCCCGGTTCCCCGCTTAAAAATATATGCCGGCCAGGCTGATAGAACTGCTCTTCCAGAAGTTTCTCCAGTCTGCGGAACTCTTCCGGCATCTCTCTCCAGCTCTCCACCGGTTCGCTGACCGCAAAATAACAGTCCGTATCAAACTGCTGCCAGAAGAACTGATGAAGCGTATCTGCCAGAGCCCTGTAATCCGTATACATCTCCGTAAACAGCAGAAGAGACTCATTGGAATTCAGATTGACATAATAGAACTCCCTCTGGATCTGATCTTTCAGGGCTCCGGTGAAATGTTCCTCGTCTGTCTCAAAGAAACCGTTGGACGCACTCACCAGGATCATACGCACGCACCGGCTGAGGATACAGCTGCCGCCTGACATCAATTCTTCCAGTTTGTCTGCGTTCTCCGTGTTCGATGTATAAAGATACTCAATAAAGAAATATTTCATCAGATAATCTTTCTGACGTTCCCTCTGTTCTCTCTCAGCCTGCCGGGTCCTGATATTTCCGATCACCCTTGAAAGCGTTTTTGAGAACTCTGCCGGATCCACCGGCTTCAGGACATAGTCGACCACTCCATGGCGCAGGGCTTCCCTTGCATAAGAGAAATCATTATATCCGCTGAAAATGACAATCTCCATATCCCTGTCTGTTTCCCTTACCTGACGGACAAGCTCCAGTCCGCTCATATAAGGCATCTTTATGTCCGAGAAAAGGATATCAACATGATTGGACGCAAGAACACCGAGCGCATCCTTTCCGTTTGCGGCCTCTAATATGCGGAATTCCTCTTTTTCCCGTTTCAGGAGAAATTTAATCCCGTTTCTCTCCAGTTTCTCATCATCTACTATCAGAATTGTAAGCATTGTGCCCTCCTTTTCAAAATGAATTATAGTATAACCGCTGGCGAAAATAAAGTATCTCTGCACTGCCTGGCGGACAATCCCGCCGCGCAATACAGAGATTACTCTTCACTGCTATAATCATATGTTCATAAAGCCAGGCTCCGGAACCGCAGCTCTGTTATCCCTTCACAGCTCCTGCGACCACGCCTTCGATAATATATTTCTGACAGAAGAGATAGAAAATGATGATCGGCACGATCGCCAGCACGAGGGTTCCCATCATGGCCCCCATATCGACAGAACCGTAACCACCTTTCAGATATTGTACCGCCATGGGAACTGTCTTGTATTTTCTCTGGTCCAGAACAAGGGACGGAAGGAGATAATCATTCCAGATCCACATTGCCTGAAGGATAGCAACTGTCACGCAGGTCGGTTTTGAAATCGGCATAACAACGCGGAAATATGTCTGGAGAGGCGTGCACCCGTCGATCATAGCCGCTTCTTCAATCTCCAGCGGAATGGATTTCATAAACCCTGTAAACATGAAGACGGAAAGACCTGCGCCGAAGCCCAGATATATCACGATAATTCCCCACGGGTTGCCCATGTGAAGCATATTCGAGATCTTGGAAAGTGTGTACATCTCCATCTGGAACGGTACTACCATGGCAAACAGGCATAATATATAAATTGTTTTTGTCACTTTTGTATTTACCCGGCTGATATACCATGCACACATAGAGCAGAACAGGATGATCGCCGCCACAGAAAACACTGTGATAAACACGCTCCATCCGAATGCTTTGATAAGGTCGGTCTGTTCGATACCGCGGATGTAGTTCTCAAGTCCTACGAACATCTTGTCAGTCGGAAGAGCAAACGGCTCTTTGCTGATATATGCTTTCTTTTTAAATGAGTTGATAAATACAAGCACAATCGGATATATGTACAGCAGACTGATAACCGTGAAAATAACTGTCAGTATCCAGCCGTGTTTCGCCTTTCTCGCACTCATTACTGCTGCACCTCCTTCGACCGTGTCAGTTTATTCTGAATCAATGCAATAATCGCTACCAATACAAAGAACTCCACAGCTTTTGCCTGACCTACGCCTTCCCAGCCTGCTCTGCCGTAGAAAGTATTGTAAATATTGAGAGCCAGCAGTTCTGACATCTTGGACGGAGCTCCGTTCGTCAGCGCAAGATTCTGATCGAAAAGCTTGAATCCGTTTGTCAGTGTGAGGAACGTACATATCGTAATGGACGGCATTACCATCGGTATCGTCACATTTTTCAGGATCTGCCATGAACTTGCCCCGTCAATCTTCGCCGCCTCGATCAGTTCGCCCGGAATATTCTGGATGCCCGAGATGTAAATGATCATCATATATCCTACCTGCTGCCAGAGAACCAGAATCACAAGCCCCCAGAAACCATATACTTCCGAATATGTCAGCGTACGGTTAAAATATGCCAGAACACCGTTTAAGAGAAGCTGCCACACATAGCCGAGAACGATACCTCCTATAAGATTCGGCATGAAGAATACTGTACGGAAGATATTGGTTCCTTTGATCCCCTTTGTCAGGAGCATTGCCACGGCAAACGCCAGTACATTGATAAGAAGCACGGTCACCACAGTGTAAAGCGCCGTGTACCAGAGAGAGTGGATAAACTCCGGGTCTCCAAGTGTTTTTACATAATTGCTCAGACCGATAAATTCTGCATCCGTTACTGTTGTAAATTTACAGAAAGAAAGATAGATTCCCAAGAGGAACGGGGCTATAAATCCGATTGTAAACGCTATCATTGTAGGGAGTACAAAGACAGGAAAATATTTCTTGATTGCTTTCTGCATTTCCTTTTCTCCTTCCTGATAAGAGCCCCGCCATTCTGCCGGGGCTCTTATTTTCATACTTTTAAACTTTCAGGAATCCTTTCCGCCTTCCGGCAGGAACAATGTATGTCATTCGTTTGCAGCCGCGTACTCTTTTGCCCATCCGTCAACGAACGCAGTCACTACACCGTTCCAGTCGCCTGTACCCTGTGCATACTCAAGAAGCGCACTGCCCAGATTGTTCTTCCAGTTCTCGGACGGCATCGTCGTAAAGTTCCAGCTCACCGGTATCTTGCCGGCTTCTGTGTATTCCTCATTTGCCTGAACGAGCGGATTGTTCGGCAGATAATCTTCAAATGTAGTAAACGGCGTCACGAATCCCATCTGATTTGCCAGCATGTCGCGTCCTTCGTCGCTCTCTACAACCCATTTCAGGAAATCAAGTGTAGCCTGAATGTCTTCTTCAGATGCATTCTTATTTACACACCAGTAGTTCTCGGAACCGGTGCAGAGTCCCTGATCTTCCTCGCCGTCAACTCCGATGTAGATCGGAAGCATGCCGAGATCTTCATCAGCCACTTCATTATCCTTGATATCGTTGTATGCCCATGTACCGTTCTGATAGAATACCGCCTCGCCGAGTGCGAATTCGCTTGTCGCGTCATCGCCCGTCTTGGATGAGATCATGGACGGCTCGCATGTAGCATTGTTAATGTACAGATCCCAGATCTGTTTGTAGTTGTCAAGATATGTACCCTCGATCGCGTCTGTAGATGTAATGCCTCTGTCCTTATACTCGTAGTAGATCGGAAGGTTCGCAAGATGGGTCTTGAATCTCCAGTCTGAAGACGAATCCATGCCCGCGGATGTGAAAGCGCCCTCTACTCCCAGATCATCCTTATGCGCCTGAATCTCTTCTGCTACAGTCTTAAGCGCGTTAAAGTTATTCAGATCGTCGATAGATTTTACCGTAGACCAGTCTGCATCAAAGTAATCATTTAACAGCGCTTTGTTGTAGATGAGCCCGTATGTCTCGATTACATATGCGATGCCGAGTACCTGATCGCCGTCTTTGAGTACGTAATCATCGCTCTGAACGTCCTTGTATACATCACTGCCGGCAAGATCATAGCAGTAATCTTTCCATGTAGCCAGACCCACAGGTCCGTTTACCTGAAACAGAGTAGGCGCTTCGTCCTTTGCCATCTCTGATTTGAGCTGTGACTCATATGTACCGGATGCCGCCGTCTGCACGTCTACCTGTACGCCGGTCTCATCTGTGTAAGTCTGAGCCAGCTCTACCCACTGGTCAGCCTGCTCCGGTTTGAAGTTCAGGTAATACACTTTCCCCGTTCCGCCTGAAGAAGAACTTCCTGAACCTTCTTTGCCGTCCGATCCGGAACTGCCGCAGCCGGTCACAAGACTTCCCGCCATCGCTGCCGCAAGTACAAATGCAAGTAATCTTTTTCTTTTCATAAAACTCTTTCCTCCTTTGACCCATGAATAAAATGGCCGTTGTTTTTTGTTGGTCTTATTATAAGAAAAAACACGTTTCCCGGATATGATAAAATCCGAAGAAACGTGTCACTATTTCAAGATATTATATTGTTTTCCTTTCTCCACTCTTCCGCCAGTCTTATTACTTCATCCGGTTCGCAGCCAATAAGGCCGGATATTTCATTTTCTGACTTTCCGTCGTCTAACATATGTCCGATAACCTGTTTCAGGGCTTCGTGACGCCCTGTTTCTATTCCGCGCTTTTCTCCGCGCTTTTCCGCACTTTTTATCTGGGTATTATAGTCTCGCACTGCTTTCTGCCTCAGTTCATACTCCATTCTTTTCTGCTCATCCAGACTCAGCCTTTTCAGTTCATTATAGGCCTCCTCGATATATTCATCTTTCTTAGCCATATCTTCAAACTCCTTTCGGCTCTTCCCACCAAGGAACCGCATCCAACGTATGATGCCTGCCTCATTCTGGTCTTCCCCCGGCAGTTTCTTGAGTTCCAAAATATAAATCTCCATCAGATTTGTATACTGTTTACCAGTCTCTACGTCACAAAACGCAATCTTACGGCAGCACTTTGTATCATGTGGAAAGTGAATGAAATCTAAAATGCTGACATGGATGCATGGTTTTAATATGTCATATGAATCACCTGTTTTAATCTGTCCGGAATAAACCTTACTGATATAGTACAATACCCTGTTTATCCAGTACTCAAAGTAAGCCACCTGCATCTCCATGTTCATTTTAGTTCCATCTGCCATTTCAATCAAAACATCGAGAATCCCCAGCTTATCATCTTCACTTTCTTTCCGTAGTTCTGTCGGAATCAGTGTAGTTTTTCGGATCAGGCTCGGATCTTTTCTTAATAAAGCCGCGATAAATCCTTTACGTACTTTCGAATTTTTCATCAGCTCTTTAAAACAGAAGTCCACAGTGGGAAGCATTATAAAATTGTCATTGTTTCTTTTTTCATTCGTATTCCTCATCCATTCTTCCTCCTTATTTTACCACGTTGCTCTTCTTGAAGAAACACCACTTTCACAAGTTTCCCGCTAAATGCTGACTCTAAAAATTTCTGTTTGAATTTCAGGCGATCCTGCCCTGTAGAACTACTGTATTCAGACGTTTCAGATATTTGAAGAGATACTTGAGTATGGTCACGATAACATAATTTAAATTCAGCTTCAATATCAAATATTAAAATAATTTACTTGCCAACAAACTTACACGACTTGTAAATAGTTATCATCACACCGTTGATAATTTCACAGATTGATACAAACATAAAAGCAGTTATAAAGCTTCTCTATTCCTGCTTTATAACTGCTCGATTACTTTTAAAGGTCGTGAAATGAAAATCTGATTCAATAACGCCGCCTCAGAATTCTTTCTTCGCCATAATACGGCGGCTGCAGATATACGAGAGCAGAAGAGCTGCAACTGCTATGACCGCAGAGAGTACCACAATCCCGTTATCTCCCAGAGCGGCAAAGAATTTTCCCGCACTTTCCGTGATATGCCCTGGAATATAATCTATAAGTTTTGATGCGCCAAATGCAACTGCAAGAATCGCGCCCATTACAATAATATTGGCATACCTCGCTTTCTCGCCGTCAAATTTAAACCGGATCGGCATTATAACGCTCATGAATACGATTGCTATGAAAATGGACATGAGACTGCTTATGATCCACTCGGCTTCTGATATCCCAGTCTTCTGTGTTATGAGCATCACAGTGCCGATCACCATGCCTATAACCCATGCAGCTAATGTGATCAAAATCCCGAAAACATATTTTTCATTTACATACTTCTTTCTTGTGATCGGAAGTGTCATAAGGAAAAGATAGCAGTTGTCATATTCGTCATAACTTATCGTAGTGGCTGTAAAAACGGACAAGAAGATCGTGATATATGTCACCACGAAAGACGGGGAAACGTCGCTTACCAATCCCATAAATATTGCAACAATCACAAGCAGTCCCAGTAGGAGCGTCCCCTGGCTCCTCATCAATCTTATATCTTTTATCAGCAATCCTTTCATAATCTTTCCCCTCCTGTCATCATCGTGATCGCTTCATCCAGCGATCCGTTCTCAACTACAATATCAGGATAATTTTCTCTATAATAGCCTTTCTGATCTGTCAGGCATTCATAGCCGAAAGGCGTTCTGCGGACCGACAGGATGTGTTCTTTGTCCAGCCTTGCATACTGCCCGTCGTCTGCCTTGATGAGACCGTACTCATTTAGCAGGTTATCCATATCCTCATGCAGGACGATCTTTCCTTCATGAATAATGTAAATATCATCACACAGCCCCTCAAGATCCGATGAAATATGGGAACTAATGAGGATACTCCGGCTCTCATCCTCTTCCATATATCCGCGGAACAGATCCAGAATACTTTCCCGTGCTGTTACATCCAGTCCCGTTGTCGGTTCATCCAGCAGAAGAAAATCAGCATTATGGGTAACTGCCACAAGGACTTTCAGTTTTGCTTTCATTCCTGTTGAAAATTCTTTAATATATTTATCCTGAGGTATACTGAATCTGCGGCACAGATTCAGAAATCTTTCCCGGTCAAATCCCGGATACATTGCCGCCATCACCGGCACGATGTCCCTTACTTTCAGATAACCGCTGAATCCCGACTCCGCCAGAGTCACTCCGATCTTTTCTTTTTCGGCTTCTCTCAGCTCTGACGGTGACTTTCCCATCAGCTTAATATCACCGCTGTCATAACTGATGAGCCCCAGCGCCGCCTTGAAGCTTGTAGATTTTCCGGCGCCGTTTTCTCCGACAAGTCCCGTGATACATCCCCGCCTTACTTTCATGGAGCAGTCCAGGGTGAAATCTTTATATTTCTTTACCAATCCGTTAATTTCCAGCATCGTCTAGTCCTCCATTATCAACTCAAATAACTCCCGGATTTCCTCGTCCGTAAGCCCGCACCTGCGGCCTTTCTGAACAGCGTTGTCAAGATCTGTCTCAACTTCCCTTCGCTGCTCTTCCCTCATCCTCTCTGTGTTAGCTGCGGCAACATAGGTGCCTTTGCCGTGAACCGTGACCGTATATCCTTCCTCTTCAAGGTTATCGTACGCTTTCTTGACCGTCAGGGCACTGATCTTCAGTTCTTTTGCAAGAGTCCGGACAGAGGGGAGCGCGTCATTTTCTTTCAGGTCTCCCGCAGTGATCTGCGCTTTGATCTGATCCATGATCTGCTCATATATAGGTACCATTGATGAACTGTTGATTATAATCTTCATATGTGTCCTCCTCTTGATAAACAGTATATAACAGTATAGAACTGTTGTCAACTGTTATATACTGTTTATTGCAAAATAAAAAAGAATATCAGACTCATATGCCTGACATTCTTTTTTATTTTCCTTATCCTGCAATCGCCCTCTTATAAAGATACGATTATTTCCTCGGGAGATATGCTCCCCGGACTGATCTGTGCGTCTTCCATCCTGTCTGCTATGATCTCCTGCGCCTGCCCTGCCTGCAGATACCTCTCGATCTGGCCTTTTACGGCGGCAAAATCAAGGCTGCCGTCCCCGGTTCTGCCCGTGCATTTCATAATGCACAGCATTCCGTTATCTTCATAAGGCCCGAATATCTGACCTTCCTGCATCTGCGACGCCGTCTGCCAGCGGTAAGTATAGACTCCGCTCATCCCCTCCTGTGTATCCAGAGAATTCAGATCCAGTTTCTGGAGAGAAGCATCCGGAAAAGCCTCGCTTAATTCGGAAAGCGAATCTGTACTTTCCATTGCCTTCTTCATCCGCTGCGCCTGTACGTCAGACTCTGCACTGTCATCTTGCGTATAGGGGAATTCCGCATAGAGCACGGTCACGCCGTCTTCATAAGAAAATGTATCCGGGTTATCGTCATAATACGCCCTGCACTCTTCCTCCGTTACAGAGGTTTCCTTCTCAACCAGAGCGTTGGTCACCTGCGTTTCCAGATTGGAATACCAGTACTCATAATAGGTCTGCTCGTCAAAATCCGTCAGACCGTAAACGACGCCTTCCTCCGATCCAAGTGTCTCTTCCCTGTCGGCATTTTCCTGCTCTCTGTCCTCCATCAGTTCCTGATAGGTGTAGTCTTCCTCAACGGACAGCTCCACCGCCAGATCCTTCAGAGTATAATTATACTGCAGTTCTTCCTGTACAAGTTCATCCAGGAGCTCCCAGGGAGCCGTGCCGTCTGTCTCTGTCTGCCAGAAATCGGCGCTGTTCACCTGCTCTGTCGTATACTGCATGTAGATCTGATTGCTGTATTTTTCCGCAAGCATCCTGTATTCCGCTTCCGATACCGGTTCGTCCCCCACATAAAGCACTGCATCTTCTGAATCCGGCTTTTCTGCCGCCGGGTCGTTTCCTTTTGCACATCCTGCCAGAACCAGCACAGCTGTGAGGACGGAAATCGTCCCCACAGCTGCCGGAAAAGGCCGTCGTTTTAATCTGACCATAAATACTCCTAACCTTTTATAAAGCGGATATCATCCTTATCTTTTTCTTCTTCTGATGTATAACACCCCAACTGCTGCGCAGATCACTGCAAATGCCGCCGCTGTAACCGCCGCATAGAGCATAACCGGTGAATCATCGCCTGTCTGCACTGCGTCCGCCTTGTCATCATCCGACACAACGGCGTCCTTTACGGTAAGTCCGTTGATCGCGGATACAAGATCTTCATACGCTTTTGTCAATTCCTTAACAGAAGCGTCATCGTCTGCAAGAACCGCTCCCGCTGCTCTGAGCGCGTCTGTAAACGCGGAATAGCTGCTGTTCGTATATCTGCCCTGCTGCATGTCTTTGTTTGCATCGTACAGCGCCTGAAGCTTATCCCTTACGGCATCTGCCTGTCCCGGTTTGTCATCATCCGGTGTTGTGACCGGCTCTTCACTTACCTCAAGACCTGAAACCGCAGCTGCAAGCGCGTCATATGCCGCCTGCAGGTCTTTGTCCGCCGCGTCTTCATCTGCCAGAAGATCAGCCGCGTTCTTCAGCGCATCCTGGAATGCCTGATAGCTCTCGGCCGTATAGCTTCCCTGCTCAAGACCTGCATACTGATTGTACAGATCCTGAAGCTCGTCTCTGATCTCCGTTCCCGGAGCCGGCGCTGCCTCTACCAGACTCTCAAGTGCTGCCTGCAGAGATCTTACGGCTTCGTCTACCTGACCCTGAGTCGCATTCTCATCTATAAGCACTGCATTCGCAGCATCCAGAGCCTCTGCCAGTGCAGCATAGGAATCCTCTGTATACAGATCCGGATCTACTGCTTCGGCTTTTTCGATCGCTTCTTCCAGAGCTGTCTTGTCTACGGCCGCTTTTGCCGTGTACTCGTTGGCTCCGATATCGTTCTTGCCGTCTGCCAGCGCATTGCCGTAGTAATCGTATGACGGCTTATCTGTCTCGTTCGGAACCAGTTCATCAGCAACTGCCGACGGTGCGCTTGCCGGCGCTTCCGGATGCTCAGCTCCCGCGTCGATCGCCGGTGAATCTTTCTGGATCATAAATCCGTCTGCTGTTCCCAGAGTCGTCTCTCCGTCCGCCCAGCTTCCGGCCGTGATATCAGTTACATCGGCAAACATCGGATCTTCGTATACCGCGTTCGCGTCATCCGCCGCGTTCCTGTATACTTCCTGCGCGCTTCCGTCGCTGCTGTATACAAGGTTGTTATAATAGGACACTCCTTCGGACTGTTTCACGCTTCCGTCTGTTGCCGGTCCGTAGAAGATGTTGTTGAAGATGGATACATCTGTCACAACAGAGCCTTCCCAGTCGGATGCCGGTGCCAGGGCCGCCGCGTAACCGCCGTTGCCTTCCCAGTACATCGTGTTGTTGTAAACCTGTACGCCGTTGGAGCCGTATTTGCCTCCGCCGACACGGATCATCGGAGCTCCGTCATAACGTCCGTCGTTGATGCTCAGATTGTATCTTGCGATATTATTTACCGTAGCTCCCGGTCCCGGGCAGAGCATCAGGAATCCGCCGTAGTTGTCATGGCTGTAGTTGTACTCATACAGACAGTTCTGTACGCCGTAGTCAAAATCAAACGCCATACTGTCGTTTGTTCCCTGAAGCATCGCCTCGCCGGCTGAATCCTTTGAGGAATTGGACGCTTCATTGTAGCGGAATGTTACATTGTCGGAATCCCATGTCCACAGTGCGGCGTGGTTCACGTTTGCGCTGTAATCCCAGTTTGTGTCAGCCGCATTGTCGATCAGATTGTACTGAACGAGCGCTTCTGTCGTATTGATCGGAACGATGCCGTCTCCGGCAACGTCATGTACGTAGTTGTTCTCGATCACAACGTCGCTGCTGCCGATCCACTTGCTGTTTCCGGCATTCTGATAACCGGTGTCGCTGCTTGTTCCGCCTACCAGCGTACGGCTTGCCCATACGCTCTCCATGTAGATTGCTTCATGGCATACCTTGTAAACTTCATTTCCGTCAATTGTCAGTCCGTTGTACCAGGACTCTACCTTGCCGGAATGGTTTGATCCGTTGCCTGTCACCAGAACGATCAGTCCGCCTGCGCCCTTATCTGCGCCGCCTGCCATCCTTCCGTTGACATCGTGGATCTTATTGTTGCGGATCACGATGTTGGAGAGTTCTCCTGCATCTCTGTTTTCCACAACAAGTCCGGATAACAGCTTGCTGCTCTGGCCGTATGTCCAGCCCTCGCCCGCCTGCGCGGTGCTGTCCCAGTTCGTGATCTCGAGATTTTCGATCACGATGTTCTCACTGTTGTAAATGTGAACCGCTGCCAGTTCTTCTTTCGTGTCAGCATCCCAGTTCGCGCCGTTTCCGTTGATGACCGGCTTCGCGCCTTCGCCGTAGCTTCCGATCACGATCGGGTTCGCCTCAGAGCCTTTCGCGTTCTTCACGCTCAGCTGCTCGCCGTTCCATACGCTGCCCGCTTTCAGGAGGATGCTTCCGCCTTCTTTGAGCTGGCGGATGGAGGATGCCTTCGCAAGCGTCTTCCATGCTGTCTCCGGTGATGTACCGTCGTTCTCGTCATTACCGTTTTCAGCGTCCACATAATATGTCACGTCGCCTGTCGGCTCGTGGATGGAGATCAGATTCTCCATAGCGTCTTCCAGATCAGAGATCATCTGACGGATCTCTCTCTGTTTTGTCTCATCTGTCGCGTTTTCTTTGAATTCTTTTGCCTCTGTTACAACGGTCTGGAAATCCGCCCAGGACTCCTCAGTATACTCTGCTTTGTCCATAGCATCGATCTCAGCCATCAGAGCGTCGAATTCTGTCCAGTCTAATTTACCTGTTACTTCTTTGAGAACTACATTGTCCAGATAGCCGTAAGCGCCGTTGTTTGCCCACGTATATACATTAACCGACTGCGTATCCGCGCCTGTTGTAAACCGGACTTCAAATTCCGTCCAGTCCGAAGCGCCCGGATATACCGCGTATGCCAGCTTGGCCGCTGTGTCTGTCGTATCTGTATAACCGCTGTCTGTGGAGAATACCGCGTAGATTTCTCTGCCGTCTACGTTCGCCCCTACCCAGTACGGTCCGTTTCCTTCAGCTTTTGCAGAACCTGTCAGCACATATTCTGTTTCCGGCTCAACCGCGATATCACTCTGGCTGCTTCCGTCGCCCCAGCTGTTCGCGTCACCGTTATCTTTCAGGTAATGCGTTCCGTCCGGCGCGTCTTCGCCTTCCAGTACCGCAGCTCCGCTTCCGGTGCTCCAGCCTGTGGTTCCTTCTTCAAAGCTTCCGTTTGTCACAAGATTCTCCGCCGCCGGTTCCGCCTGCCCGTCTGTACCGACGATGCCGATCCAGCTTAATACCGGATCGCTTCCGGACGCTTTGCTGATGGATACATTCACATGATCAGAATCCTCAGGTACCGTAATGTCTGTCCTCTGCTGCATATCCTGCTCGCCAGACAGGGTAAATGTAGTTGTTCCGATCTCTGTCTCGTTTCCGTCCGCGTCAACGGATACAGCTGTGATCTTGATGCCTCTTGTGCTGCTCCACCACTCCTGATAACCGGTCATTACCGCATAATTTCCCGGCTCGAGTTCGAAGCTGTAATCAATTGTTCCTGTGCCGGTCGCCCACCAGCCGCTGTCATAGAAACTGCCCGGTGTGTGTGATCCCATATCCTCAGGCGAGCTTCCGCCGGACGCTCCCGGTGTGCTTGTATATCCCCAGCTGACGCCATTGTCATCGCCATAAGCCTGGTCGGAAACCATGTTGAGGAGCTCGTCTGCTCCTTCCACGAACCTGTCAAAAATCTCAGACGGATTGTCCGTTCCTGTTGCGCAGTCTGCAAAGTATACAAGAGAAGCCGGGCAGTTGAATACTGTCACTGTAAACTCTCTGTTGAGTTCTGTAAGCTGTCCGGATACAGTAACATCGCCCAGAGCATAATCGCCGAGCGCTGCCGTTGTCTCATCAAGGCTCCACACTACCGGTGTGTCTTTATAAGCCGTTCCGCCGATCGTCACATCTACAGTGTCCGGCAGAGATTCCATCAGGCTTCCCACAGATTCGGACGTCTCCGGGAATTCCGTGTCAATAGTGATTGCGCCTTTGCCTTTCAGCTCGTCAAGCGTCCAGTTGCTGTAATCTTTAATCATGATCGTATTGTCGGAACCGAATTCAATCGGAAGCCATACGTATCTTGAATCACTGATGTCAGCGCCGTTGTCCGGATTGTACCAGCGGTCGCCCATGTAAATGAACTCACCGTTCTCCGGATCTACCGGGATCACGCAGGTGCTCTGTGTCCAGAATGTATTCCTGTCTGTGTCGCCCACACACGGGTCGCCCATTCTTGTCCACGGTCCCATCGGATCCTCGGCCACAGCATATGCCGCCTGGTTCGGAGCCCAGCCTGTACAGCCTGATGTGATCAGGTAATACATGCCGTCGTACTTGAACATTGCCGGAGCTTCACGGGAGTCTGTACTGATCGTAGCAAAATCTTCGCCGTGAATCATGTCTTCCGGATCTTTTGCCAGTCCTGTGTAAGAATCATTCAGTCTGGCGATATACATTACTTCGTTTCCTTCAGATGAGTAAAGAACGTAAGCCGTTCCGTCGTCATCCTTAAATACGTTCATATCACGGACATGTCCGCCCTGGCTGTCAAATCCATGGCTTGTACGGTCCGGATCAGAAGCCAGAAGGTATGTGCCCACGAATTTGAACGGGCCCGCCGGATTATCGGCCACCGCCACGCCGGCTCTTGCCTTGCCGTAATCGGCTGTATTGGTCGGCGTACGGCCGTCGCAGTGCCACCACATCACGTACTGTCCGGTCTCTTCATTATAAAGGACCTTCGGACGCTCCATAACGCAGCGGTCCTCTGCGAGGTTCCAGTAAACCTCTTCCAGCTTTGTCTCGTAAGTCGGATCGTCCGCCGGCTGTCCCGCATAGTCGCCGTACAGAGCTTTCAGCTCCTCATTCGTCTCAAATACGGTAAGGTCTACATAACTGTCATCGCCATAGTGCTCATCCGGCACTTCGATAGCGTCAAGAGCAATACCCTCGTCTGTCCAGTTGTACAGGTCTTTTGAAGAATAGCAGTGAACGCCTTCTACCGGACGGTATCCGTTTGTCTTATCTTCGCCGTACCAGTACCATGTATCGCCGATCTTCTGCACCTGGCCGCCGTGTGCCTGAATTTTATTGCCGTTATTGTCATACATTCTCTCAGCGGCTGTACCGGTAATAGAATCATATGTAATATACGGCTCGTCATTTTCCAGACGCTCCACCTCGGCTGTGATGTCACCAGCCAGTCCGGAAAGTTCTTCTTTGACTGCAAGATATCCGTCACCAGCGACTTTCTGCGCGTCTTCAACCATGCCTTTTAATCTCGCAAGTTCTGTCTCTGTCTTGCCGTTGTCGCTGTCCAGATATTCCTGAGCAGCTGCAAGCGCTTCTGCGAGCTCTGTTTTTTCCGCGTCTCTGTCCCAGTCTCCGGCAGCTCCCAGAGCAAGTTCAGCCGCGCATGCATACTGATCCGCTTCGCTGTCGCTGTTGCCCATCGTATGTACTGCCGTCAGGCGGACATATCTTGCTTCCGTTTCCGGGAATGTTGCCGTCTTTACTTCTTTATCCGCAGCCCAGGTTCCCTCGGCAACCTTTGTGTACTCTGAACCGTCGGTGCTGGCAGAGATCTCATACTCTGTGTAAATGCCGTTGTAATCCTTATCCTGTCTCGGAGTATAGGTGAGCTGTGACAGCTCAGCCGTCTCCTGTCCGAGATCCATCGTGATATACAGGCCGTCTGCAACCACGGGGTGTCCCGTATCCCAGGATGAGTGCCAGTGCGTTCCGGTATTGCCGTCAATTGCCAGGGAAGCCTCATTGCCGCTCTGATAACTGTTTGCTTCTACGGATTCAATTGTCAGAACTGTCGTTTCCTCGTTCTGCGTCTCCGGAAGAGAACCTGCCGCAAAAGCCGTCATCGGCTGGATAGCCATAGCCGCTGTCAGCACACCGGCAAGCAGCGTCCTGCTGCGCCTTGACATTTTAATGCCTTTTTTCATTGTTTTCTCCTTACTGCAGACGGGACTTGCCGCCCCGCCTGCAATTACTATCGTTTCACAGGATACTTATCTGTTCCTTCTTCTCCTGATGATGATAACGGTGATCGCTGCAATCGCTGCCAGTACCGCAGCTGCTGCTATTACCGCCACTGCAGCCGCCGGAGTCGTATCACCTGTCTGTACTGCGCCCTCATTCTTCGCGGCGTCTTTATCCGGATCCTGTCCCTGGGTATCCCCGGAAGGATCCTTCTGCGGAGCCTTGCCGTCTGTCAGTCCCTTCACTGCATCCAGAAGTTCACTGTAAGCCCTGCTTACTTCCTCCTGTGTCGCGTCCGGGTCATTGAGAACAGCCTGCGCTGCTTTCAGAGCATCCTTGTAAGCCTGATAGCTTGCGTCTGTATAGCTTCCCTGTTCAATATCCTTGTTGGAATCGTACAGATTCTGGAGCTGATCTTTATCCGCTCCCGGCTGTCCGGGATCTGACGGTCTGGCCTGAAGTGCATCCGCTGCAGTCTTCAATGCGCCGTAAGCCGCGTCCACTTCTGCCTGAACTGCATCTTTATCTTCAAGGACTGCCTTCGCAGCTTTCAGTACATCGGCAAATGCCTTCCAGCTTTCTGCCGTGTAATCGTCTTCGGATTTATCCTTTACTTCATCGTACAGAGCCTGCAGAGCATCCTTGGATACAACCGTTTCCGGCTTCTCCTGCAGCCCTTCAACCGCTGCCTCCAGATTTGCTGCCGCGTTCTCCACTTCATCCTTCGTGGCGTCTGCATTGGCAAGTACTTCTTCAGCCGCAGCATATGCTTTTTCGAAGGCTGCATAGCTTTCTTCCGTATATGCGTCCGACGTAAGATCCGCGTATTTCTCTACAGCCGCTCTCAGGTCACTGATATCTACCAGCGCCGCCACTGCCGCGTTCAGCGCGTCTGCCGCCGCGTCTACCTCAGCCTGTGAGGTCGGGTTGAGAAGCTCGGCTGATGCCGCGTCGAGAGCTTCGCTCACCGCCTGATAGCTTCCGGATGTATAATCCTCAGCATTCAGTGCGTTTGCTTCATTTACCGCATTCTGCAGTTCGTCCAGACTGATCTCTGAACCTTCCGCGATACCGCTTACCGCGATCCAGCTGAGGATCGGGTCGTTGCCGTCCGCTTTCTTAACGGTCAGAGTCACAACCGCTTCTTCATCCAGCGTAATCGTGCCGGATGCGTATCTCGGCTGGCCGTTTACCGCGTCGAAGTCGCAGAGTTTTGTCTCAGCGCCGCCGTTTACAGAATAGAATACATCCATCTGACGGCCCATGCTCCACCATCCGGTACATCCGAGCATGATCGTATGCTCGCCTGCCGGAAGTGTAACCTGATAGGAAATGTTCTTTCCGCCGCGTGCCCACCAGCCGCCGGTGTACGGATTTGAAGCACTGCTCTGGCTGTAGCCTGTCATATCTGCCGAATCATCTGATCCGACGATGCTTGTGTAACCCCATGCATTATCATCCATCTTCGCCTGATCGGCAGCCTCTGTATTCAGAAGTCCGCCGCCTGCTTCTGCAATACGCTTCCATGTCTCGGAATCCAGGTTATTGCAGTCGATCATATATTCTATGTTCGCCGGAATGATCTGTACATTTGCGATCGCTTCCGCTGTAGTGCCTTCCACGGTTCCCGTAACAGTCACATAGCTGAACGGATTTCCTTCGAAGGATACGCCGTCAAGATTCCATGTTACTGCCTTCTGAACTTCTTCCGTTCCTGTATTGATCGTTACAGTATCCGGAAGATCCGGCGTCTCGCCCATAACCGTCACTGTGTCCACCTCTTCCGGTGAACCGTATGCTTCCATGATGCGCGCATACTCTTCTGCTGTCACCCGGATCGGCGTGCCGTGTCTTGCTCTGGACGGCATCTTGAATGTTCCCTCTTCCGGAGCTGTGAATTCTCCGCTCTCAAGATCAGTTGTAAGAAGCGGATAGTATCCGATGCCTCCGAAATCATCAACGAGCAGGCACCAGGTATCCTCTGCCACATCGTCACTGTTCAACTTGAAGATCGTCGGTCCTTCAACCCACTGATTGTCTTCGGAGTTCAGTGAATCAGACGGAATCTGTGTGAACTCACCGAGTACACTGCTGCTCTTCTCAATGAAGATCGTCTTTGTAAGTGCGCCGAGTTCATTTGTAGAGTCGCCCTCATTCTTTGTATATCGGTAGTATGTTCCGTCGTTCTCGATCATTGTTGTATCGATACTTGACTGATCTTTTTCAATATACAGCTGAGGCTCTGTAAATGTATAGAAGTCTCTCGTCTTTGCGTAATATACACGCTGTTTGTTGTCAACAGACGGTGTTCTGGACGCCCAGTATACTACGTACTCTCCTGTCGCCGGATCATAAGTCGCCTCCGGGGCCCAGGTGCATCCTGCCCCGATCTCAGCAGACACCTCAACCATGCGCTGGTCGCTCCAGTTCACAAGGTCTGTGGACTCCCATACCATCAGGCTCTGGCTTCCGCTGTTCTGCGCCGCATTCCAGTCGTTGTTGCCGTAGATCTTAAGGTCTGTGGCGATGAGGTAGAACTTGTCCCCCTCCGGCGAACGGATGATGAACGGATCACGCACTCCCTCTTCTCCAAGAGTAGAAGTGAGGACAGGATTATTGTTGTTCAGATCATCCCAGTTCATGCCGTCCCGACTGGAAGCGAAATAAATCTGCTCGCCGTCGGAATATCCTTCTCCTGCAAAATATGCAAAGAAGTAATCTGTGTAATCATCCTCTGAAATTTCTTCAGGCGCTGCCTTTACGTTCAGAGTAATTTCTTTTGTTCTTGTCTCCTCTCCATAAGAAAGAGTCGCTGTCATTGTGACTTCTGTATCCTTGGCAGGTCTTGTCACAACGCCGGCCGGCATTACGTCATATCCTTCCACTTCATGGGATTCTGCATCCACGATTTCCGGATGGCTTGTCTCCCATGTCACATTGACTGTCTCGCCGTCAACTTCCACCTGATCGGCAAGAGTAATGTTGCCGCGGACGTCGTCCTTATTCGGGATATCCACCTGCTCCAGCGCCGCGTTCAGATAATCTTCAGCGTCTGTAAAGCTTGTATGCTTATTTACTGAGATCCACCCGAGAACCGGATCGCCGTCGCCGCCGTTTTCAACGGAAATTGTAACGACCGCGTCCTCAGCAAGAGTAATCGTACCCTGAGCCATGCTGCCGGTATCATGATTAACCGCCAGTTCACAGAGCAGTTCTTTCTCGCCGCCGTCTACGGAGTAGTATACATCCATGTTACGGCTGCTCCAGAAGTCGTATCCTCCCAGCATAACGTCATGCTTTCCTGCCGGAAGAGTCAGGTCATAAGTAATGGAAACTCCTTCTTTTGCCCAGTAGCCGTATGTGTACAGCGGAGATGAAGTTCCGGCATCCCCGAGATTATAATCCCAGGTATCCAGCCCTGAAATATCTGTTGTCAGTCCCCATGTATTCTCATCTGTCTTAGCCTGATCGGAAGAATCTTTATTAAGCAGACTGTCAAGGGCTGACGCCGCGTTCCATACTTTCGAATCATATTTACTGTCTTTTATGATTGGCGTATTGCCGGTCATACAGTCGATCAGATATTCCAGCTCATCCGGAGCGCAGAGAACATAAGCGTTTAATGTTCCATTGGCTTCAGGGGATGTTCCCGTTACCGCATAGCAGTCATACAGTCCCATCTCATCCCAGCCTACGTCAATGCTTCCAAGGTCCCAGTTTGCGGCAACCTCTTTTACAGTTCCGTCTTCCATCGTCACTTCCACAGTCTCCGGGAGCTTCGGCTCTGAGCCATCCCAGGTTGTCGCTGTCACAGCTGCCTGTTCCGTAAAGCTTCCCGCCAGCCCGTATACGCTGAACTCGGAGATATTGCACTCGGAAGCACGCTCAATCTTAACATACCGGTATGCCGCAGGCTTTCCGTCATTGAAATCCCTGTAATAAACAAAATTGTCCGTTCCCTGTGACGCGGCGCTGTCGATCGTATAAATCGGCGTCCAGTCTGTCCCATTGTCAGAGCCGCTGATTACACCCCCGATCATGCGGTCTGAGAATCCATTTCTCGGCGCATAGCTGAAAGCCGCGATTTCTTTTGCCTCGCCCAGATCGAACATTACATATCCCGGCGTTCCGTCGTCTGCGTCCACGCCGTCATAGAACGTCTCATAGCTGCCGTCTACTACTGTCTGCGGAGTATTGGTCGTTCCATTGTTCCAAACTTTTCCGCCTGTTACCTGATCTGCGCTGACTTCGATCTCTGTTACGGCCGGGTTCGTCTCTTCGCCGGCATCCTCCCTGATTCCGTTCACTCCCTCTACAATATAGGTCGTGATGGAGTTGGCTTTCATCGTCGCCGTAAAGGCTCTGTTCTCTATATCCGGCACAATGTCGTCGATTTCTGTCACGTCCGCCCATTTCTCACCGTCGGCCATGGAGCCGCTTGTACGGATCGCCGTAATATCAGATCCCATTGTCTCAAATCCTGACAGATCAAATTTCCACGTCTTATCCTCGCCGGATGTGTTCATGGCTACGATCACTGCCTTGTCTCCTTCCGGATCATAAGCAGAGAGGACGTTTCCTCTGCTGGATCCGATGATCGTATATCCAGGACGGATATATCTGGACAGCTGTCCGTATCCGTAGTATTTCATGGTAAGTACGATTTCTTCATTATTATGGTCCGCTGCCGCCAGTCCCCAGTAACTGCTGTTGTCGTTCGGCTTCCATGCCTGCATCAGATCGTCGATGGTCAGGTAGTCGTTGGCGCTTCCCATATTTACCCATCTCTGACCATACTCGCTGCCGTCCGCATGCATGTCGATGGCATTCCAGAGGATCCATGCGGATGCTCCGAGACCGTTAACGTCTGTCATCATTCTCTGAGCCAGGCCAAGAGCCGCCGTCATCTCGCCTGCATCTGTTCCGGCCGTGTAAGTGCCGTCCACCTCTGACATCCAGAGATTCTTGCCTTCGCTCTCCGCCAGTTCTTTCAGTCCCTCGCGGTTGGAACCGCTGTATGTGTGAGTGTCGATACGGCTGATCACATTCTTTGCCTCGTCGGACAAAGCATTATAAGATGTGATCTGTGTATCAATGCTCGTCTCGTCTGTGCCTGAGATGATAATGTCAATTCCTCTTGACTCAAGCTCTTTGTTCAGCTCCACAAGGATCCTGGACTGTGATTCGCCCTGATCGAAATGGCATCCTTCCTGCTTGTTGCTGTATGCGCCCCAGTAATTGGTGTAAGGCTCATTCATCGGATCTGTACTCTGGAAATCGATCACGCCTTCGTTTTCCCAGTGCTCAATCACATCCGCCATATACTTTGCGAACGCCGTATAGGAATCTGAACGCAGATTATCCTGATTGGAGTCCGTATGTCCTGAGGAACATCCGCTGACCGTCATAAAGTACGGCGGCGAGTTGGAGAATGCCTCCGCGATAAAATCCTCGCCGCTGACAGCCGCCGCAGCTTTCAGAATGTTGATCTGGTTGATGTCGGCATCCCAGTCATAGTTCCATGCGTAACCGCACTCTGCGTCAGCCTGGTCAAATCCCAGTTCATTGATATAGTAGCTCTCATCCTTATCCGGATCCATCTTTGTGACGTCCACGCAGGATCCCGGCACGCCTCCGTCGGAACGGATGATATGCTCTGAGTGGGCAAACTCATCTTCTTCCGGAACTACGCCTTCTTCACCGGATTTAATGACCGCCATCTTCACGAAATCCAGCGTCCAGTCGCCTGAACCGCCGATATCGATGGTGTTCTCTCCGGCTTTCAGTTCAACGCCGCTGATCGGAACCGAGAAAAGATTATTGTTGTTTCCTTTCGCGATCGTATTTGCATTGACCGTATCCGCGTCAACAACATAATCATCTGTGCCGTTTACACGGATTGCCGCGGCTCTCTCATTGGAGCCGGTCAGTGTGAGAAGCAGTTTTACCGTATAGGTTCCCGCCTCCTCTACGTTTACCGTGTAGTGCAGATTGTCGCCCTGTCCGGGCTCGGCTCCCAGCTCGTTGATCCAGCCGATAGACTTGAATGAGCCGACATTTGTCCCTTTCGTAAAGCCGAAATCCGCATCCGATGCAGAGAACTGCACGCTGTTCATGCCGGTGTTCGTTCCCACCGACATGCTCGTTCCGGCATACTCAGGCGTCCGTCCTTCCGTCTCGAGGTCATAGAACTGCGCGTTTTCATTTACCGCCACTTCCGCAACCTCATGGGGAGCATCGCCGCCGCCCACATTGTAGCGGCCGATGTTCATGTCCAGCCCTTCGTCGCTGAAGAACAGTCTTGCCGCTTCACTCGTCAGCTGCTCGCTGTAGCCGATCCTGTTGGCCCACCAGCACAGGGACGTTCCCCAGCCTTCGAACTCGCCCAGTCCATCGCCGTTGGTATCGTTGAACGTAGACGCGTTCCACGGTTCAAGCCGGACTGTCTGATCCACACTATCCGCCGCCTGCACCGTTGTCCCGGGCATCGCCGGCAGACTGGTCAGGGTGAGCGCCGCCGCTGCCGCCGCTGCGACCCACTTTTTTGTGACTTTCATCATCTTCCCTCCTTTGATATCTTGTACATTTAAACCAGACAATCGCCCGATTTTTAAAAAATTATGTACTAATTGTGAATTATAAATTAAAAAACAGCCAAGATATATCAATTTTCTCAGCTGTTTTGCATTTATCACATATTCATTTCCATTTTTCTCTATATCCGTATTTCTTCCGGTATTCATTGGGAGTCATCCCTGTGATTTCCTGAAACTGCCTTGTAAAATGACTCTGGGAACTGAACCCGAGATAGAATCCGATCTCCTGGATATGATAGTCAGAGTATTTGAGCAGGTTCTGGCTTCTGCGTATTTTTTCCTGAAGGATGTACTTTTTCAGTGGTATTTTTTCACTTTTATTGAATACGCTCGTAAGATAATTCGGATTGACCCCCAGCTTATCCGCAATATCCGATACTTTTATCTTGTCGTGCAGGTGGCTGAATATGTAGTCCTTCACTTTCCCTATGAGGGGATTCTTACCCGCGTTTGCGATTCCTCTTTCTTTTTCATTTTTTACAGCCTCTGCGTAAAGGTACTGGCATTCCCGCTTGAAGTTCTCGACCTCGGGTATGCTGTTTATCTCTTCCACCTGCTGGATCATGCTGTCCGCCATAGAATAGGAATTCTCCAGGCTGACGCCCCCTCTGACCGCCGCGCGGGATGCGAGGGTGATATTCCCGATGGCGACGTTTTTGTAATGCCGCAGCGGGTCCTTTGCCAGAATGCCGATCGAGCCCTCATACGTCTCGGAAATACTTCTGGCCAAAGCTTCCCTGTCTCCGTTTTCTATGCTTTCCAGCTCCCTGAGCTCCTGTTCGCCCGGATTGTGTTTCCCGAAGTTCTCCTGTCTGAAGAACATATCGTCTGAGAGACGTTTCCGGATCAGGCGTATTTTCTCATAGTTTTCTTTGTTATGCTGCCACAGTTCAGCCTCCGGCATCTCTATACCCGTCAGTTTCCAGTATAAGAGAAGACATCCGGATACGAATGTACTGAGGGAGCACGCCGCCGGCATGTCGTCCTTTTTCTCGACAAGGAACCTCTTCCTGCCCCTGGCGTCGTACTTCTTATCATCGGCCGGAGCCAGCATCACCGGCCCTGCGGCCAGTACTCTGTCTGCATCTTCCGAGTACAGAACCGCGGCCGTGTATCCGTCTTTGCCTGTATATATGGCAGGATAGCTTTTTCTCTCTTTAAGGATCCCCGCCGCCCGGTCTCTGTCATATCCAAGCCATACCCACCATTCTTTGTCATCCCCGCCTATTTTATCAAGCAGTATTCCTTCTATATTATAGATATACAGCGGAGAGCACATCATATTTACCATCTGTTCATAAAAAAAGCGATCCGGCATCTCTCTATGCTTCCTCTCAAATCAGTTTCTGCATGGCGTCTGTAAACTCTTTCATTTCCTTATTCATCATTACAGGTCTTCCGTCTTTATTAAGAAAGCAGTGTCTCGTCATCCCGCAGGCGCTTAAGACTCCGCCCTGCGACATATTGCAGATATCGTATCTGAGCGCAAACTTAACCTTCCCGAGCTCCTGGATACTTACCACAATCTTCACGTCGTCGCCGAATTTCACACTCTTCTTATACTCACATTCCGCATGGAGCACCGGACTTATATATCCCATCTCCTCGAACCTGCGGTACGGATAGCCCATCTGATCCAGCATGTCGATCCGCGCCTCTTCCATCCAGCGGATGTAATTGGAATGATGGATGATCCCCATCTGGTCTGTCTCATAGTATCTTGCCTTTAACATATACGGATTCATTCTTACTCTCCTCTCTGTGCTCTGCCCGCAGCCGCTAGATCTCACGCACCGCGTCGCCGATATTTTTCACGCCTACCAGTTTAATTCCTTTGGTCCCTTTTACCATCTTAAGGGAAACTTCCGGCAGGATGCATATCTCGAATCCCAGCTTCTTCGCCTCTGCCACACGCTGTTCCGGCATATTGACCGCGCGCACCTCGCCGCTTAGGCCCACCTCGCCGAACACGATCGTCTTCTCATCGATGGGGCGGTTCCGGAAACTTGATACGATCGCCATCACAATTCCGAGATCGATGGCCGGCTCATTCATGCGGATCCCGCCCGCGATATTGACATAGGCGTCGGAATTGCCCAGAGCCATGCCCAGCCGCTTCTCCAGGACTGCCATGAGCAGGTTGACGCGGTTATAGTCGGTTCCCGCCGCTGTCCTTCTCGGCATCCCGAAATTACTCTGACAGACAAGCGCCTGGATCTCGATCAGGATCGGGCGGGTTCCCTCTATGGAACACGCCACCACGGAGCCGGACGCATGTTCCGGGCGTCCGCTCAGCATGTATTCCGACGGATTCTCCACCTCCGCAAGCCCCGCCTGCTGCATCTCAAATACGCCGATCTCGTTGGTGGAACCAAAACGGTTCTTCACCGCGCGCAGGATCCGGTAGGAAGCGTGGCGGTCGCCCTCGAAATACAAAACAGTGTCCACCATATGCTCCAGCACCCTCGGGCCGGCGACCGTTCCCTCTTTCGTCACATGTCCTACGATAAAGATCGGAATGCACAGTCCTTTCGCCAGCTGCAGAAATATATTGGTAGACTCCCTGACCTGGGAGACGCTGCCCGGAGCCGAGGAGACTTCCTCACTGTACATCGTCTGTATGGAATCAATGACCACAAGCTGCGGGCGCTCCTTCTCGATCACGCCGCGGATGATCTCCAGGTTCGTCTCGCACAGGAGATACAGGTTCGATGAAAATTCCCCCATCCGGTTTGCCCTGAGCTTGATCTGTGCCTGGGATTCCTCTCCGGAAATATACAGCACCTTCTTATCTTTCGAGAGCATCCGGCAGACCTGCAGGAGCAGTGTAGATTTTCCTATGCCGGGGTCGCCTCCCACCAGAACAAGAGATCCCGGCACGATCCCGCCGCCCAGCACGCGGTCAAGCTCGCGGATCCCCGTCCTGCATCTTGCATCGTCATCCGCAGACACTTCCGTAAGCGGCACGACTTTCGCTTCTCTCACAGATTCCCTGACAGAACGTGATCCCGCAGTCGTCCCTTTTGTGATCCCGCTGTCAAGCTTTTCCTCGACAAATGTATTCCACTCCCCGCACGCCGGACACTGTCCGAGCCATTTCGCCTCTTCGTGTCCGCAGTTCTGGCAGAAAAATATGCTTTTCTTTGCTTTCGCCATCTACCGTCCTCCTGTTTTTAAGCCTGAGACTTCTTAGTTTCAGAGGGAATGTGAAATCTCAGGTCTGATAGTTAAAACAGGGTGGATGAAACATCCGCCCTGCCGCATTCGTTTATATAGTCCGGCTCATATCCGCCGGTTCCGGCGCCTGTCCGTTCCCCGGGGCTTTTGCCTGATCAGCACTTTGCAACTCTCACCGGCACGTTCTGCCCTTCCGAGAGCTCCACGCTGACGCTGAGCTTCCCGCTCAGGTTCGTAGCCATCTTTCCCGCTGAATTTCCGCCGATAAATACTTCGTATTCGCTCTCCGGCTCAAGCTCGAGGGTAAACTGCACGTCCCCGCCCGCAGATACAGTGAAAGACACTTCGCTCTCTGTCTCCCTGAAGTTCTCCACCGCGCTGCCCGGCACTGATTCATAGACGAACATCCCGTTCTTCTCGAGCTTTGTGATCTCGGAAAATGTCTTTACCTTATATATATCACCCTCGAATTCGTAGTTGTCTTTCTTTGTCTTTGCAGTAAGGGTGTAATCTCCAAAACTGAGTGTCCCGTCGTTTTCTGCGCGCAACAATTCTTTTACCGCTGCCATCTTATGTTTCCTCCTAAATGTCTCTATAAGTATTTTATTGTACAATGCCTCCGGCATTACCGCTACCGATATTATAATATAAACCTGTGCTTTTTGCCACCGGAATCTGTTATCGGGATGCCTGTTCTACAGTGAACCGGATCTGCTTCCCGGAGACTCCTGCCGCCACATGGTCGCCCGCTTTTACCTCTCCGTTCAGGACCGCGTCCGCCAGCCTGTCTTCGAGCTCGGTCTGAAGCGCGCGTCTCAGCGGTCTTGCGCCGTATTTTGCATCCGTTCCCTTCTCCACGATCAGATTCTTCGCCGACTCGCGCAGGGTCAGATGGATATCGAGCTGATCTGCCAGACGTTTTGTGAAATCACGGCACAGCAGGGTCACGATCTTCTTCATATGCGTCTTGTCCAGGGCGTGGAATACGATCGTCTCGTCGATACGGTTTAAGAATTCCGGACGGAAGATCATCTTTACCTCATCCATCACATTCTGTTTCATCCGTTTATAATCGCCGGCAGGGTCTTCCTTTGCGGCGAATCCCAGCTTCTTCGGCTCCACGATCGCCTTCGCGCCGGCATTGGAAGTCATGATGATGACTGTATTGGAGAAATCAACTTTCCGCCCCTGCGAATCCGTAATATGTCCGTCGTCCAGCACCTGAAGCAGAATATTAAATACATCAGGGTGGGCTTTCTCGATCTCGTCAAACAGGACAACAGAATACGGGTGCGTCCGTACCTGGTCGCTGAGCTGTCCGCCCTCCTCGTGTCCCACATATCCCGGAGGAGAACCGATCATCTTGGCAACCGAATGTTTCTCCATATATTCCGACATATCCACGCGGATCATGGACTCTTCATTGCCGAACAGAGCTTCCGCCAGCGCTTTCGACAGTTCTGTCTTTCCGACGCCCGTAGGCCCGAGGAAAAGGAAGGATCCGATCGGGCGGCGGGGATCCTTTAATCCCACGCGACCTCTCTTGACTGCACGCGCCACAGCGCTTACCGCCTCGTCCTGACCGATGACCCGCTTATGAAGGACACTCTCCAGTTTCTTCAGGCGGTCTGCATCGCTCTCAGCCAGCTTCTGCACAGGCACTTTCGTCCACGCGGAAACCACCTCCGCTATGTCATCCGCTGTCACGGATGGCTGTCTGGATGAAGTCTTCTTCCGGAAACGTTTCTTTACCTCTTCCAGCTTCTTCTCCACCTGCTCCTGCTCCTTCTGCACAAGAGACGCCTCCGCGAAGTCTCCGCTGCGGATGCTCTCCTCCTTCTGCCGCATAAGCTCCTTCAGGGAATCCTCCATAGCTGTCAGATTGTCCGGTACTTTGTAGCCTCTGAGGCTCACTCTGGAGCACGCCTCATCCAGCACGTCGATCGCCTTGTCCGGAAGATTCCTGTCTGTGATATACCGCTCCGACATCTGGACCGCGGCCTCCAGCGCCTTCTCTTCGATCACGACTTTATGATGGGATTCATATTTTTCTTTTAATCCTCCGAGGATCGCCAGACACTGCTCTTTCGTCGGCTCCTCCACGGATACGGGCTGGAAACGCCGCTCCAGCGCCGCGTCTTTCTCAATATATTTGCGGTACTCGGCTATAGTCGTCGCGCCGATGAGCTGAAGCTCGCCTCTGGCAAGGGACGGCTTTAAGATACTGGAAGCGTCGATCGCCCCTTCTGCTCCTCCCGCGCCGATCATCGTATGGATCTCATCCAGGAACAGGATCACATTTCCGTTTGATTCCACCTCGGAGATCAGCCCTTTCATACGCTCTTCAAACTCTCCGCGGTACTTGGAACCTGCGATCAGCCCCGGCAGGTCGAGCGTATAGATCCTCTTGTCTTTCATCTTCTCCGGAACCACGCCGGATGCGATCCGCTGCGCCAGTCCCTCGATGATCGCCGTCTTTCCAACGCCCGGCTCTCCGACCAGGCACGGATTGTTCTTCGTCCTGCGGCTTAAGACCTGCATAAGCCGATGCATTTCTTCTTCTCTCCCCACTACCGGGTCGAGTTTTCCTTCTTCCGCTCTGGCCGTCATGTCCATACAGAACTGATCCATCATAGAGCGGGAATTTCTCCCCTCTTCCTGTAATTCCTCCTGGTACTCTTTCGGATCCAGGCCTGCGGCGGCCAAAATATCCTGAAATATTTTCTGAAGATTGATATTCAGCGTGATCAGTATACGGGTAGCCACACAGTCCACATCCCGGATCATGGACAGCAGCAGATGCTCTGTCCCGACCTCCTCCGTGTGCAGCCTCCGCGCTTCCTTTGCGCTGTTCTCGAGAATATCTTTATAGCGCGGACTCTCCGCCGGCCTGCTCTTCACCTGCGCCTCGGTCTGCGGCACGATCAGCTCGTCCATGAGCTGATAGATCTTCTCCTCCTCAACGCCGTTTCGGGCAAGGATCTGCCCTGCTACTCCGGAATACTCCTGCCTGAGCCCCAGAAGGAGATGCTCTGTCCCGATATAGGGATGCTGCATCTCCCTCGCTTTCTTCGCCGCATATTTAATAGCGTTCTCCGCCTGATTCGTATATGATATGTGCATAAAATCCTCCTGCATGCTCTTCTTCATTCAATATAGATTCCTTACAGAGAGTCGATAAGTCTCACTCATAGTCATCAAATATTTCATCCACCAGATCATGCACTTCCTGACGGGAAATATTCTTGCAGCAGCCGCGCGCGAGCACGATCCTAAGCGCGCGCCTCATCTCCCCCAACTGCTCCATCTTGTCAATATCAAGAGCGATCACCGCCCCGCGCCTCTTGTCCAGGCTGATATAGCCCTCTCTCTTCAGTACACTGTATGCCTTATTTACCGTGTGCATGTTTACGCCGATCGTATCCGCGAGCTGGCGCACCGATGGAAGCGAATCCCCTTCATGTATCACGGACGTGGCGATTCCCATTATGATCTGATTACAGAGCTGGATATAGATCGCTTCATCACTGTTGAAATCAACTTCTATGATCATGGAAAGCTCCTTTCTCTGGTGTGTTATAGACATGATAGCACACCAGCTTCCCGCTGGCAAGGAAATTTCGTGTTTGCTTGAAAGGATGATGCTGCAGCAATAAGAATAACCATCAGAATCGAATAAGGGATGCGGAAAAGAGGATCCTGCACCGTACCGACCCACTTTACCTCATCCCCTCGAATCCATGTAACGCGATATCAAAATGCTCGTCCATTGGAACTCGCATTTTAACATCGCTAACATGGAGAACGAGGTGTATTCGGAACGCTCCATGTCGATGCACAGCTTATGCAGAATCCTCTTTTTCCGCTGTCTCATCCGGTCGGTAGTCATCCTTTTTCCGCAGCGGACTCTTCAACAAACACTCATATAAACCGGAAGAGATCAGAACTTAGTCGACAAAATTTATCATTTCGACCAGTTTTTTAATAGTAAACTTCGTGATTGCCGGGGAGATACTTCCGATTGGATAAACGCAGAAAATCATTCGGTTACAGCCCATTTGATGCACCTTTCGGGACGGGCGGGGAGGGGATGCGGACGGCGACTGTGAAAGAATGTTAGACTAAGTTAAAGCCTGCGATACGGCGTTGATCGCTCAGATGCAGTTGTCTGAGTGAAGCGAGTTCTGCATCTGAGTGATCTGTATTTAGCCGTATCACAGGCTTGTTACTTAGTCTTACGTTCTGTAACCGGAGCCGGAAGCATTCCCTCCCCGCCCGTCCTGATAACGTGGATCAACATACTGTGTACGAGTGATTTTCAGATGATTTATTGACGGATATCTCCCCGGCAACCACGGAATTTACTTCCCCACTTTCGGGAACTGCATCTCAATCCTTGTCCCTCTTCCGGGCGCACTGTCCACGCTGACCTTCGCCCCATGCAGGAGCGCCCCGTGTTTTACGATGGAGAGCCCCAGCCCGGTGCCGCCGCGCTCTTTTGAGTGGCTCTTGTCCACACGGTAGAAGCGCTCGAATATGCGCTCATGGTGTTCTTTTGGGATCCCGATCCCGGTATCGGTCACTGTAACTTTCGGACCGTCCAGCGTATTGCCGACCCAGACGGATACCCGTCCGTTCTCAACGTTGTATTTCACGGCATTTTCACATACATTATAGATCATCTCGTCAAGGATCTGACGGATACCGAAATAGTTCACCGGCTCGCCGGTCACTTCCATATGGATATTCTTCTGGGACGCCTGAGGAGACAGGCGGCTGATGATCTCCCTTGTCAGCTCATAGAGATCTACCTCTTCTTTCTCCAATTCCACTGACTCTTCATCCAGTTTGGACAGTTTGATGATATCTTCGACCAGCGTGATCAGACGGCGTGCCTCTTTATAGATGCGCTCGGAAAATACCGGTATATCTGCCGGACGGACCATTCCGTTTTTCATGATCTCAGCGTAGCCGGATATCGAGGTAAGCGGAGTTTTAAGCTCGTGGGATACATTTGCCGAGAACTCTTTGCGCATATTTGCAACTGCTTCCTTTTCTTTATTCTGCCGGTCCATAGCCTCCAGAAAAGGGATGAGTTCCGGATACGTCTTATTTTCGAGAGGATGCTCCAGATCCAGCTCATAGATCGGACGGACGAGACGTTTTGTCTGACATTTTGCAAGAAAGTACACAAGAATGATCATGACAGCCGCCAGACCTGCCATAACCGGCAGCACATTGAGCGCAGTGATGACCAGCCCGTCCATGGATTTTGCCACACGCAGAATACTTCCGTCATTGAGTGACACTGCATAATAGTACATCTCTCTTCCGAGCGTGTCCGACATCCGGACGTCTTCTCCTGTGCCGCCGGCCAGGGCTTCTTTTACTTCCGCGCGCCCGCTGTGATTTTCAAGTTTGCTCTCATTCTGGTCTGTATCATAGAGCACACTTCCGTCCGGCGCAATCTGCGTAATACGCGTCGATCTGTCTACTTCGTTCATCTCGCGAAGATACTCCGGACCGGAAATATTGATCGCAGTCTGGATATATTTTGCCTCCTGCCTCACTTCCGCTTCGAGCAGGGACATATTTCTGTTATACATGATGATTGTCAATATAGCGTAAGAAAGAAGCAGGGTGGCGGTAAATACCATCACCATGCTTCTGAGTATCTTCTTTCTCATGCAGCCCCTCCGACACGGTATCCGACGCCGCGGACCGTCTGAATGATCTCGCCTTTTTCGCCGAGCTTCTGGCGCAGTGTCCTGATGTGGACGTCTACCGTTCTCGTCTCGCCGTCAAAATCATAGCCCCATATCTCTGTGAGGAGCTGGTCTCTCGTCAGCACGATGCCCTGGTTGCGCATCAGTTTTTCAAGCAGTTCAAATTCCTTGAGAGTCAGAGAGATTTCCTTGCCGTCTACCGTAACTTCATGTTTTTTCACGTCTACATGGACTCCTGCCGTCTCCATATCCATGCGGTCCTCCACCTTTCCGGTGCGTCTTAATACCGCTTTGATACGGGAGACAAGCTCCATCATGCCGAAAGGCTTCGTCACATAGTCGTCTGCTCCGGAGTCCAGGCCGACCACCTTATCATACTCCGAACCTTTTGCAGTCACCATGATCACCGGGATGTTCTTCGTCTTCTGCGAAGATTTGAGCTTTTTCAGAAGTTCGAGCCCGTCGTCCCCGGGAAGCATGATATCGAGCAAAATAAGCTCCGGCGTATCAAACGCCAGAGCCTCCATAAAAGCAGAACCGTCTGCGAAACCTCTGGCCTTAAGACCGGTTGTCTCCAGTGTATATATTACAAGTTCGCGGATGTTGTCGTCATCTTCCACGCAATATATCATCTTCTCAGTTCTCCTTCTTTTCTTCCAGTGTTCAGCGCATCAGCCTTCGTGGATGATCGCGCTGTCTTTGTGTACGCCTGTGATAGAGAATTCTACCCACTCGGCGATATTTGTCGCATGGTCTCCGATACGCTCGAGATATTTTGTCACCATGATCAGATCGAAGATCCTCTTGCCGTTCTCGCCTTTTTCTTCCTTAATGAAATCGATCATCTCATCGCGGACTTCCTCGAAGTACTGGTCGATCTCATCGTCGGCTTTCATGACGCTCTGCGCGAGCTCAAGATCTCTGTTTACGTACGCTGTCACACTGTTGCGCACCATCTTGCTGACTTCAGAAGCCATCGTACCGATCACGTGGATCTCCTCTGTGGCAGCTACGCCTTTGGAAGAAATTATGATCTCGGCGATGTCGGAAGTCTGGTCTCCGATACGCTCCATATCCGTGATCATCTTAAGCGCTGCGGAGATCCTTCTGAGGTCCTTGGCTACCGGCTGCTGCTGCAGAAGAAGCTTCAGGCACAGTCTCTCGATATCTTTTTCGATCTGGTCGATCTCTTCGTCTTCTGTAATAATGATCTTAGCCTGCTCGATGCTACCGTCTTTGAGCGCCTGTGTCGCTTTAGCGATCGCAGTCTCGCAGAGTTCGCCCATGTGTGTGAGCTGTTCATCCAGTGAATGTAACTGTTCATCAAATTTATTGCGCATAATTTAACCGAACCTCCCTGTGATATAGTCTTCTGTTCTCTTATCAGCCGGTATGGAGAATAATTTCTCCGTATCGTTGTACTCTACAACCTCTCCGAGCAGGAAGAAAGCTGTGTTGTCAGATACACGGACTGCCTGCTGCATATTATGTGTGACCATGACAATAGTATAGTCTTTTTTCAGTTCCATCGCAAGGTCTTCGATCTTCGATGTAGAGATCGGGTCAAGGGCAGATGTAGGCTCATCCATCAGGAGCACTTCCGGCTCTACCGCAAGAGCTCTGGCGATGCACAGTCTCTGCTGCTGTCCGCCGGACATCCCCAGCGCGCTTGTTTTCAGACGGTCCTTGCACTCGTCCCAGATCGCCGCGTTTCTCAGAGACTTTTCAACGATGTCATCCAGCTTTGCCTTGGAACGGATCCCGTGTGTCCTCGGTCCGAACGCGATGTTATCATAGATGCTCATGGGGAACGGATTTGGCTTCTGGAATACCATTCCGACACGCTTTCTTAACATATTTACATCCATGCCTTTGAAGATATTCTCGCCGTCCAGGAGGATCTCGCCGTCGATGCGGCATCCCTCGACGAGGTCGTTCATACGGTTGATGGATTTGAGGAGAGTAGATTTACCGCATCCGGAAGGTCCGATAAAAGCGGTGATCTTGTTTGCTTCGATCTCAAGATTCACATTCTTGAGGGCTTTAAAATCGCCGTAATATAAATCAAGATTCTTGATACTTAACTTAGACATTTCCTATCCCTTTCTTGGTTGGGGACGTAGTAAAACCCGATTTGACTACGTCCCTGTTCACAGTTTTTTCACAATTTATGCTTTCGTAAGTTTTCTCGCAATAAAGCTTGACAGTGCGTTGATACCTACCACGAGTACGAGCAGGATCACTGCGGTTGCGTATGCCTGGTCCATGTAGAGGCCCTCGCTTGAGAGGACGTACATATGAAGGGCAAGCGTTCGTCCGGATCCCATCACGCTGTCCGGGATCTGGGCTACGGTTCCGGATGTGTACATCAGCGCCGCGGTCTCGCCGACGATACGTCCGATGGCGAGGATCACTCCTGCGAGCACGCCCGGGATTGCGGACGGAAGTACGATACGGAACACGGTGCGCAGTTTGCCCGCGCCCAGTCCGAAGCTTCCTTCGCGGTACGAATCGGGAACTGCTTTCAGTGCTTCCTCCGTCGTCCTCATGATCAGCGGAAGGATCATGATCGCGATGGTGAAGGCGCCTGCCAGAAGGGAGAAGCCCCAACCCAGTGTGTTTACGAAGAACAGCATACCGAAGAGGCCGTACACGATAGACGGGATTCCCTGCAGTGTCTCTGTCGTCAGCCGGATGACCTCAACGAATTTATTTCCTCTCTTTGCATACTCCACAAGGAAGATCGCGGAGAAGATCCCGAAAGGCACTGCGATGATCAGGGATAACAGCGTCATAACGATCGTATTGACAAAAGCCGGTATGACCGAAGCATTTTCCGAACTGTATTCCAGTGAGAAAAGCGACGGTGTGATATGCGGCAGTCCATTGATCAGGATATACGCGATCAGGAAGATCAGCACCGCAAATGTGATGATCGACGCCAGCATCACGAGCAGCATCACGATAAATGAGCCCGGATGTTTCAGATAAGTCTTAAGCTTATCTGCAGCCGTTGTCTTATTAACCATTGTTTTTCCTGTCTGATTACTCATGATCCGCCCCCCTCTTAAGTAATGCTACGCTTAAGTTGATGATCAGGATGAACACGAAGAGTACGACTCCTGTTGCGATCAGCGCTTCTCTGTGAAGGCCTGTCGCATAGCCCATCTCAATTACGATATTTCCGGTCAGGGTACGGATACCGTCAAGGATACTTCCGGTAAGTCTCGCCTGGTTACCGACGATCATGATGACCGCCATTGTCTCGCCGATGGCACGTCCGATCCCCAGGACGATCCCCGCGATCACGCCTGATTTGGCAGCCGGGATAATTACTCGGAAGATACTTCTCTCTTTTGTTGCTCCCAGTGCGAGCGAACCTTCATAGTAATGAGAAGGAACCGCGCGCATCGCGCTCTCTGTCGTCCCGATGATGGTCGGGAGGATCATCATGCCGAGGATCAGGGAGGCGGTCAGGATGCTGTTTCCGTTGCCCGGCTTGGATACAAGGTGCGCCTTATACAGAAATGTTCCGAACTCGCGGACCAGCGGCACAACTACTACCAGACCAAAGAAGCCGTAGATGACCGAAGGGATGCCTGCCAGCAGCTCGGTCGCCGCTTTGAGCGGCTTGTAGATCTGCTTCGGGCAGTACATTGCCATGAAGACAGATGTCAGGATCCCGATCGGCACGCCGAAGATGATCGCTCCCGCAGTCACATAGAGACTTCCGACGATCATCGGCAGGATCCCGAACTGTTCGCTGTTCGGCCGCCAGATCTCACCTGTCAGGAATTTGATAAATCCGATTTCTCTCATTGCAGGGATACCATTTGCAAACAGGAAGATGCAAATGAGCGCTACCGCCAGCACGGATGCACACGCGGCTACGAAAAATACTCCCTGCATGAATTTTTCAGTCCATGCTTTTGATTTCATTTTTTCCTCCTAATGAGCCGGGAAGACATTTCTTATCTGCCCGGCTCATATTTTTTAAGCGGAAATCTTTTCTCTGATGATTTCTCTGTTTGTATCAGGTTCAGCAGCTCAAAATACTGTTGTTTCCTTAATTATATAGCGTCCCATGTTGTCACATCGCCAAGGTAGATGCTCTTAACCTGATCGGAGGACAGATCGTCTGTCGGATTGTTCAGGTTTACGATCACTGCGATACCGTCTGTAGCGATCACTGTGCCCTCAAGCTCTGCTGCCTCTTCATCTTTCAGCTCTCTGGACGCCATACCGATGTCATAGCTTCCCTCGATCGCGGATGTCATACCTGTTGTAGAATCAGATGTCTGAAGCTCGATGCTTGCGTTCGCGTTCACTGCCTTATAAGCCTCGATCAGTTTCTCCATCAGCGGAGATACGGAAGAAGATCCGCCTACGACACAGCTTCCTTCCGGAGCCTCTCCTGCATACGCCTCAACGTCAGCTACCGGGATGTATCCCTCGTCAGCTACAACTTTCTGTCCCTCTGTGCTCATGATGAATGCCATGAAGTCTTTTGCAACCGCATTGTCGGAATCCGGTTTTACTGCTACGTTGAACGGTCTGGATACTTTGTAGGATCCGTTCTCGATATTCTCTGCCGTAGCCTCTGCTCCGTCGATCTTAACAGCCTTTACCTGTGACTCGTCAAGAGATCCGAGTGAGATATAACCGATCGCGTACTCGTTCTCAGCTACAGTTGTCATCATAACCGCTGTGCTGTTTGTCGTCTGTGCATCCAGTGTGATCATGTCGTTGTCTTCATCATCTACAACGCCGAACAGCTCTGTGAAGGCTCCTCTTGTACCTGATCCTTCCTCACGTGTTACGGCTGTGATCATGTTTGCCGCATCCCAGTCGCCTGAAGCTGCTGCGTCGCCGCCTTCTTCTGTTGCAGCTGCGTCCCCCTCAGCAGATGTGTCGTCTGAGCTTCCGCCGCATCCAACTGCCATAGCAGCTACCATAGATACTGTTGCTAATACTGCGATAAACTTTTTCATTTTCATGTTGATAATCTCCTTTTTTAATTCAGATTATTATGTACTGCGCTTCTGTCTCTGCGCTGCCGCGGTCCGTTCTCTCCCGTCGACGCTATTCATCATAAAAGAGAAATGTAAAATGTAAAATCAAGTCTATGTTAAATCTATGTAAAGTCTCAAAAAGCCCTGATTTGTGCCGTTTTGTACAAATCAGAGCTCTGTTATCCACTTTTTTATCACTAAAATGACGGTACTGTTTTACTAACCAAGAAGGAACTCTCCCAAATCTTCTATAGTGTAAAATACTTTATCTGCACCTGCCTCCAGAAATTTCTCCGAAACTTCCCTGCACTTCTCTTCCTTCTCTTCCGGAGATAGTGCTTCATACTCTTCCTGTGTCAGTCCCATCTCGGAGCTTCCGACTACGATACCCGCGGACCATACCCCCGCATTCTTGCCTTCTTTGATATCTGAAACAGTGTCCCCCACTTTCAGGACACGGCGTACCTTCTTAATGCCCAGCGCCTCGATATTGCGGAAGATCATATAGGGATACGGACGGCCTTTCTGTCCGGTGGAATCCGGGCTGAACCATACGTCCGGCTCGTATCCTTTCTCCTTTGCTGCCGGAACGACGATCTCCATCATCTTGTCATTATATCCCGTGGTGGAACCGATCTTGATGCCGTTTCTTCTCAGACGGTTTACAGTTTCAACCACACCTGGTTTCGGATCGGAATAAAGGTGAAGGATGCTCAACAGCTTCTCCTCGAAGATCTGATACAGTGCCTGCGCTTCTTCCTCTCCCGGCTCTTTACCGTACTTCTCTGTCCAGAGTGCTTTGATCCGGTCCATCTTCAGCATGGTACGGATATGGTCGATCTTGAGCATGCCCATAGGCTCGCGCACTTCCTCCATGGTCGGCTCGATACCGTACTGTTTAAACACTTCCACGAATGCCTGCACCGGCGCCATGCATCCGAAATCCACTGTTGTCCCTGCCCAGTCAAAAATCACTGCCTTAATTTTCTTCATGATTATATCCATTCCTTTCGCTTTGCTCAGGCACAAAACGTTATGAAAATGT
>CAMLYF010000025.1:0-42320 GCA_946491795.1 uncultured Lachnoclostridium sp.
CCTCATAAAATCAAGGGTATAGCCATTTTTTCTTTCGTAAACTGTCAAAGATGGGTTTTTATCTCCTTTTTCAAGTGTCTATATAATCTTTAACAAGAACTCCGTATCTTTTGTGCCGCAGCAAAGTATCTCAAACTGCCGTGCTGCCTTCACCATTGCCTTTGACGGCATGGAATCACATTGACTCCCCCTGGAATATCTAATAATATAATATGAAAGAAAATGTGGAAAAATTTACGTGCGGGGAGAAAAGGATGAAAAGAGAACAGGTTACAGATATGACAAAGGGCCCGGTATTCAGACAGATGGCTGTGCTCGCTGTCCAGAAACCGGAGAATCAGGTTTGATTTTCTGTTCACGATAGATTACAATAAGAATGATAAAAATGTTTCCTCTATAAAAGGAAAAGAATGATGAAATCAGGAGGATTATCAGAATGAAAAAACCGGTTCTTGTCATAATGGCAGCAGGCATGGGAAGCAGATACGGCGGCCTGAAACAGATCGATCCTGTGGATAAAGAAGGACAGATCATTATGGACTTTTCTATCTATGATGCAAAGCAGGCTGGATTTGAAAAAGTCGTATTTATCATTAAAAAAGAGAATGAAAATGACTTCAGAGAGGCGATCGGGAACAGGATTGAAAAGTTTATGGATGTTGCGTATGCTTATCAGGATATCAACAATATTCCTGCCGGCTTCTCCGTACCGGAAGGACGCGTGAAGCCATGGGGGACGGCACACGCGGTTTTAAGCGCCGCTGACGAGATCGACGGGCCGTTTGCTGTGATCAATGCAGACGATTATTACGGGCAGCATGCATTCAAAGTGATTTACGAGTATCTGACCACTCACGAGGATGATGAAAAATACCGTTATACAATGGTCGGATACCGGCTGAAAAATACAGTGACGGACAATGGATATGTTTCCCGCGGCGTCTGTGAACTGAATGAGCAAAAGGAGCTTGTCAGTGTGACGGAACGTACAAGGATTGAGAAAAAAGAAGACGGAATCGCATTTTCAGAGGATGATGGGAAAACGTGGAACATGATTGACGGAGACACACTTGTATCTATGAATATGTGGGGATTTACACACAGTATGCTGGATGAGATAAGAGCCGGATTTCCGGAATTTCTGACCAAGGGGCTGAAGGAAAATCCCATGAAGTGTGAGTATTATCTTCCTGCGGTAGTGAGCGGACTTCTGGCTGAGAATAAAGCAGCGGTGACTGTACTGGAATCAGAAGATAAGTGGTATGGCGTAACCTATAAGGAAGACAAGCCTGTTGTGGTGGCTGCAATCCAGTCTCTGAAAGATGCGGGACGCTATCCTGAAAAATTGTGGTGATGAGATATGCATGGCGCTGTGTAAACAGTGCCATGCAACATTTTTACCAAAAGATGATTTAAAATTATAAAGAAAAATTCTGCCGTATGTGCTATACTGAACTCGTAAACAGGAAAACATATTTTGCAGTCTTAATCTTAAGGAGGGAACGATCATGTCTATTTTAGTAACCGGAGGAGCCGGATTTATCGGAAGCCATACATGTGTGGAACTTTTAAACGCCGGCTATGATGTTGTTGTAGTAGATAATCTGTACAATGCCTCAGAGAAAGCTCTGGACAGAGTAAAAGAGATCACGGGAAAGGATCTGAAATTCTATAAAGCAGATATCCGTGACAGAGAGGCAATGAATGAAGTCTTTGAAAAAGAAGAAATTGAATCCGTGATCCACTTTGCAGGACTTAAAGCGGTAGGAGAGTCTGTGCAGAAACCGCTTGAATATTATGAAAACAATATCGGTGGAACAATCACACTCTGTGACGTAATGAGAAACCATGGTGTGAAGAACATCATCTTCAGCTCTTCTGCAACTGTATACGGCGACCCGGCATTTATCCCGATTACAGAGGAATGCCCGAAGGGAACCTGTACAAATCCGTACGGATGGACAAAATGGATGCTGGAGCAGATACTGACTGACCTGCATACGGCTGATCCGGAGTGGAACGTTGTTCTCCTGAGATATTTCAACCCGATCGGAGCACACAAGAGCGGACTGATCGGTGAGGATCCGAAAGGTATCCCGAACAATCTGATGCCGTATATCACACAGGTAGCTATCGGCAAACTGAAATGTCTCGGTGTATTCGGTAATGATTATGACACACCGGACGGAACAGGCGTGCGCGATTATATCCATGTAGTAGATCTTGCCATCGGACATGTGCGCGCAGTAGAAAAACTGAAAGAAAAAGCGGGAGTTTCTGTCTATAATCTGGGAACAGGCAACGGATATTCAGTCCTTGATATGGTCAAGGCATTTGAGAAAGCCTGCGGTAAAAAGATCCCGTATGAGATTAAACCACGCCGTGCCGGTGATATCGCTACATGTTACTGCGATGCAACAAAAGCGAAAAACGAATTGAACTGGGTTGCAGAGCGTGGGCTTGATGAAATGTGTGAAGATTCCTGGAGATGGCAGAGCCAGAATCCGAACGGATATAATGATTGACAGATATAAATGATATGAATGAAGGAAATCTGGGAAATAGTCTGGATGATTCAGACATTTCCCGGATTTTTTGTTTGAAAATACTGTATAGCAGAGAAGGAGATTTATATGAAACGCAATGTAGATATAAAAGAGATATCCGACGGCAGGCTTTATTCCTCCGGAGATATGGTAAAAGCGGACTGCCATGACTGTAAAGGCTGTTCGGACTGCTGTCGGGGAATGGGGAGTTCGATCATCCTGGACCCGATGGATATCTGGAGACTGCATAGAGGAATAAAAAAAGATTTCGCATCGCTGCTGGGAGAAAGTTATATAGAACTGGGGGTTGTAGACGGCGTGATTCTGCCAAATTTGAAAATGGACGCAGAAAGAGAAGCCTGTCCCTTCCTGGACGATGCGGGCAGATGTTCGATACACAGCTGCAGACCAGGCCTTTGCCGTTTGTTCCCTCTTGGCAGGTATTATGAGGAGGATGGATTTAGGTATTTTATCCAGATTCATGAATGTCCAAGAAAAGACCGAGGAAAAGTCAAAATCAAAAAATGGCTCGGCATCCCGAATCTGAAAGCATACGAGAGTTATATCATGGAGTGGCATGATTTCTTAAATGAATGTGAGAATGCATTGACTACATTAAATGATGATAACACAAGAATTTTAACCCTCTATGTACTCCGCAGTTTTTATGAGACATCCTATATGGCTTCAGATGACAGCGGATTCTATAAGGAGTTCCGCACAAGGATGACCGAAGTAAGAGAAAAACTGGGGATGGAGCCTTAGGTAAAGAATATGGAAGAAAGCAAGGGACACGAATTAACATTTCGCAGGCGGCGCCTTCCGGACAAGAAGCAGCACAGAGCATATAATGGCTGTCAAAGGAAGAATTCCATGACAGATCACTGAACTGAAAACTGAAAAATATAGAAAACATATGTTGTCAAATTATTAACAATGTGGTATGATAGAAAAAGTGAAATCTGATTAATGAAACGAGGAGTCACAAAGCAATGTAGAATGACATGTTAGACAAAACCAGGGTTAAAGCTACAATGACAACGAGGTCACTAATCACGATTTCTTTTTTATTTTCAGAAAAAATTAAAGAAAGGCAGAGGAGAAACTATGAGCAGCAAAATTACTATCATCGGCGCCGGAAGTGTCGGAGCTACAATTGCGTACAAGCTTTCCTATGAAGACTTCGCATCTGAGATCGTTATGATCGACATCAATAAGGAAAAGGTGGAAGGCGAAGTAATGGATATCGAGCAGGGTACATGCTTCAGAAGCCCGATTTCCATTGTCGCGGGTGACTACGAGGATGCGAAAGGCTCTGATATCGTTATTATCACATCCGGTATCGCGCGTAAGCCGGGCCAGACAAGAATTGAGCTTGCGCAGACAAACGTCAACATTATCAAATCTATCACACCGGAAATCGTTAAAGCAGCACCGGATGCAAAATATATCATCGTAAGCAACCCGGTAGACATCCTGACATATGTCTTTACAAAGATTTCAGGACTTCCGGAGAATCAGA
This sequence comes from uncultured Lachnoclostridium sp., assembly GCA_946491795.1. Lineage (GTDB taxonomy): Bacteria > Bacillota > Clostridia > Lachnospirales > Lachnospiraceae > Mediterraneibacter > Mediterraneibacter gallistercoris. The sequence goes on from CAMLYF010000025.1 coordinate 4,069, forward strand.
TCATCGGTTCCGGTACACTGCTTGACACAGCACGTCTCCGCTATGGACTGTCCAGACATTTCAAAGTGGCACAGAAGAATATTCACGCATATGTATATGGTGAGCATGGTGATTCTTCATTTGTTCCGTGGTCAGGCGCTAACATCGCGAGCATGCCGATCGACGACTACTATAAAGAAATGAAGGCTCTTGGCGCGGATTTTGAAGAGCTTGACAAACCGGGAATGGAAGAATATGTGCACAAATCAGGCGGACAGGTTATCGCAAAGAAAGGTGCTACATTCTATGCAGTAGCTGTTTCTGTTGTAGAACTTTGCAATCTGGTACTCGCAGCTTCTGACTCTGTTGCAACTGTATCTTCTATGATGCACGGCGAATACGGCGTTGACGACGTATGCTTAAGTGTTCTTTCACTTGTCGGACCGAATGGAGTACAGGGCAAGGTTCCGATGCACCTGACAGACGAAGAGATTGAGAAACTTCAGTCAAGCGCAAACAAGCTGAAAGAAGTAATCGCTCAGTTAGACATCTAATTTTGATCCGGGGTTATTTATTCTGCCGGTACAAGGCAGAGAAATGATTCGGTAACGGGGCGGGTCTTACACCCGCCTGACAGACAAGGAGGTAAACACTATGAAATACAGCTATTTCCCCGGCTGTACTCTGAAGAACAAGGCAGTGGATCTGGATCACTATGCCAGAGTGTCCGCTGAAGCTTTGGGCTTCGAGCTGGAAGAGATCAGCGAGTGGCAGTGCTGCGGCGGCGTGTATCCGCTCGGTACAGACGAGATTGCTACAAAGCTGGCTTCTGTACGTGCGCTCAATGATGCAAAGGAGCACGGACAGGATCTGGTCACAGTCTGTTCGGCCTGCCATCATGTGATCAAAAGGGTAAATGATGACATGAAAAATGTCGATGATATCCGCACAAGGGCGAACAACTATATGAAACTCGACGAGCCCTACGCCGGAGAGACGACAGTACTTCATTATCTTGAGGTGCTCCGTGACCGCGTGGGATTTGACGAGCTGAAGAAAAAAGTTGTAAAACCGCTTACAGGCAAAAAGATCGGAGCTTACTACGGCTGCCTGCTTCTGCGCCCGGGCAAACTGATGGCGTTTGATGATCCGGAAAATCCGACGATCATGGAAGACTTTATCCGTGCCATCGGAGCTGAACCGATAATTTATCCGTACAGAAATGAATGCTGCGGCGGATACATATCACTGAAAGAAGAGGACATGTCCAAGAACATGTGCCGCAAGATCGAGGAGAGCGCAGCAGGATTCGGCGCTGATATGCTGATCACAGCCTGTCCGCTGTGTATGTATAATCTGAACAAGAACAATGGCGGCAACCTGCCGGTTTACTACTTTACAGAACTTCTGGCAGAGGCGCTGGGACTCAAAGAGGAGGTGGATGAGCAGTGAAAACAGAACACAGTCGCGCAGAGATGATCAAAGAGATCAGCGGCGTGAATCCGCTGAAATGCATGAAATGCGGTAAATGTTCCGCTTCCTGCCCTTCCTACAATGAAATGGACATCAAACCGCACCAGTTTGTCTCCTATGTGATCAACGAGGATATTGAGTCACTGGTCAAATCAAAATCTCTCTGGAAATGCCTTTCCTGTTTTGCCTGTGTAGAGAGATGCCCGCGTGACGTAAAGCCGGGCAAGCTGATCGACGCTGCAAGACAGATCGTTGTGCGTGAGAGAGGACAGAACTATCTGCTGGCGGACGAGATCCCGGAACTGATCGATCCCGATACACCGCAGCAGCTTCTCGTAAGTGCACTCAGAAGATACAGGAGGTGATAACAGGTGCAGAGGATAGGAGTATTTGTCTGCCACTGCGGATCTAATATCGCAGCTACGGTAGACGTAAAGAAAGTCGCTGAGATGGCGCTCCACGAGCCGGGAGTTGTTCATGCCGAGGACTATCAGTATATGTGTTCTGAGGCAGGGCAGGAGCTGATCCACAAGGCGATCAAAGAGAAACATCTGACCGGACTTGTCGTCTGTTCATGTTCTCCGCGTATGCACGAGACGACATTCAGAAATGCAGCGGAGAGAGCGGGACTTAACCCGTATATGGTGGAGATCGCAAACATCCGTGAGCACTGTTCCTGGATCCATAAGGATATGGAAGAGGCGACGGAAAAGGCAGTCATCCTGATGCGTGCGGCAGTTGCGAAAGTAAACTTAAACGCACCGCTGAAACCGGGCGAGAGCCGTGTTACAAAGAGAGCGCTTGTGATCGGCGGCGGTATCGCAGGTATCCAGACAGCGCTCGATATCGCAGAGGCAGGATATCCGGTTGATATCGTGGAGAAGACCCCGAGTATCGGAGGAAGGATGTCGCAGCTCGACAAGACATTCCCGACACTGGACTGTTCATCCTGTATCCTGACGCCGAAGATGGGAGAAGTAAACGCCCATCCGCTCATCAATATTTATACATATAGTGAAGTAGAGAGCGTATCCGGTTTCGTGGGAGATTTCACAGTTGAGATCCGCAAGAAAGCAAGAAGCGTCGATATGAATAAATGTACGGGCTGCGGCGTATGTCAGGAGAAATGTCCGAGCAAGAAGACGCCGAGCGAATTCAACCGCGGCCTGAATACAAGAAGTGCTATCTACACACCGTTTGCACAGGCAGTTCCGAACGTTCCGGTTATTGACCGTGATGCCTGCATCAAGTTCAAGACAGGAAAATGCGGTATCTGTTCGAAAGTGTGCCAGGCTGGCGCTATCGACTATGATCAGATCGACGAGATCGTTACAGAGAAATACGGCGCGATCGTTGTCGCTACAGGATTCGACATGATCAAGCTTGACAAATATGATGAGTATGCATACAGCCAGAGCAAGGATGTCATCACATCTCTCGAGCTGGAGCGTATCATGAACGCTGCAGGACCGACAGGCGGACATCTGGAGCGTCTCTCCGACGGAAAGGCTCCGAAGGAGATCGTATTTATCCAGTGCGTGGGAAGCCGCTGCGCGGACGACAGGGGCAAGAGCTACTGTTCAAAAGTCTGCTGTATGTACACTGCAAAACACGCGATGCTCATCCGCGACAAATATCCGGATACAAATGTGACGGTATTCTACATTGATGTGAGAACACCGGGCAAGAACTTCGATGAGTTCTACCGCAGAGCAGTAGAAGACTACGGTGTAAACTACATCAAAGGACAGGTCGGAAAAGTCATTCCGCAGCCAAACGGAAAGCTGCTCGTACAGGGCGCTGACCTGATTGACAACAAACAGATCTTAAAAGAGGCTGATATGGTTGTCCTTGTTGCTGCGATCGAGCCGAACCCGGATGTAAGAAAGATCGCTACTATGCTGACAGCAAGTATCGATACGAACAACTTCCTCACAGAAGCTCACGCGAAGCTTCGTCCGGTAGAGTCACCGACAGCCGGTATCTTCCTTTCCGGTGTGTGCCAGGGACCGAAAGATATTCCGGAGACTGTATCTCAGGCAGGAGCTGCCGCTGTAAAGGCGATCGGACTTCTCGCCAAAGATAAACTGCTGACCAATCCGTGTACGGCACATTCCGACGAGCTGATGTGTAACGGATGCTCCCAGTGTGCGAATGTCTGCCCGTACGGAGCGATCACCTACGAAGATAAAGAGGTGAACGATCACGGAATCCGTGAGACAAGACGTATTGCGGTCGTAAACGATGCGCTTTGTCAGGGATGCGGCGCTTGTACCGTAACATGTCCGTCCGGAGCAATGGACCTGCAGGGATTCTCGAACAGACAGATTCTAGCGGAGGTGGATGCGATATGTCTATAGAAAAGAATGAAGAATTCAGACCAAAGATTGTGGCGTTCTGCTGTAACTGGTGCAGCTACGCCGGAGCGGATCTCGCGGGAAGCAGCCGTATGACCTACTCGGCGGACGTCAAGATCATCCGCGTTCCCTGCTCCTGCCGTGTCAACCCGATGTTTATTTTAAGAGCGTTTGAAAGGGGAGCGGACGGCGTTATCATGTGCGGTTGCCATCCGGGAGACTGCCATTATACTTCCGGTAACTTCTACGCAAGAAGACGTATGACACTTCTCTTCTCCATGCTTGATTACATCGGAGTGGAAAACGGCCGTACCCGCGTGGAATGGGTATCAGCCGCAGAGGGGGCGAAGTTCTCACAGACAATGCATGAGTTTGTGGACAAGATCACATCCCTCGGCAAAAATGTAAGATTGGAGGATTTAAGATGCAGGAATTAATCAACCGCGCAAAAGAGCTTCTGGCCGACGGAACTGTGGCAAGAGTGCTCGGATGGAAAGCCGGGGACCTGCCTTACAATCCGGAACCGGCTTACTTTGAGAAAGAAGAAGACTTTGCGGATTTCGTGTACAACGGATTCTGCGGAGCAAACTTAAGCAAATATATGATCGAGGCTTCCAAACTGGAAGGTAAGACGCTTGTATGCTTGAAACCATGTGATACATACAGCTTCCAGGAGCTGATGAAAGAGCACCGTGTGGACAGAGACAAAGCGTATATCATCGGTGTGGGATGCAAAGGAAAGCTTGACATCGAGAAGATCAAAGCTATGGGGATCAAAGGTATCAAGAGTATCTCCGGTGCAGAGATCGAAGACGAGGCAGAGACGCTTACGATCGATACGATCTATGGAGAGAAGAGCTGTGCGTACACAGACGCTATGCTTGAGAGATGCCATGTATGCAAAGGCAAAGACCACATGGTATTTGACGAGATCATCGGCGAGTCCAAAGAGACAAAAGACGCAGACAGATTTGCAGAAGTAGAAAGAATAGAAGCTATGAGCCCGGAGGAGAAATTCGCTTTCTTCCAGAAGGAACTGAGCAAATGTATCCGTTGCAATGCCTGCCGTAACGTATGTCCGGCCTGCTCCTGCCGCAAGTGTGTGTTCGACAGCAACAAGTTCGACAGCGCGCAGAAGGCAAACGTTGATTCCTTCGAGGAAAAGATGTTCCATATTATCCGTGCTTTCCACGTTGCAGGAAGATGTACGGACTGTGGCGAGTGCAGCAGAGTCTGTCCTCAGGGAATCAGACTGCATCTGTTCAACCGCAAATTTATCAAAGATATCAACGAGCTCTACGGAGAATACCAGGCAGGTGCTGATCTGGAGCCGAGAACTCCGCTCACCAACTATGAGTTTGACGACGCAGAGCCGGGAATTGTGGCAGAAAGGGGATAATGTATGTATAAGATAGCGAAAGAAAATCTGACGGCATTATTTCAGAAGATTGCCGCAGAACAGGAATTATATCTTCCGGTAAGAAACGAAGGCCAGGTAAACTTCGCCGCATGGTCGGAGGATGCACAGGTCGATATCGATACGTTAAAGACAGTAAAATCTCCGAAAGACGCCTTCTTCCCGCAGAGCGAGACGCTCTACACCTGTGTCAGGGACGGAAAGAAGATCAGCATTGAGCCTGAGGCGTTAAAAGAGCAGGATTTCGTTGTGTTCGGCATGAGAGCCTGTGATGTAAGAGGTGTGGAAGTGCTGGACAAAGTATTCCTCGTAGATCCGCTTGATACGTTCTATGCGGCAAGAAGAGATCACGGTACGATCGTTGCCCTTGCCTGCCACGAGCCGGAGGAAACATGCTTTTGTAAGGTGTTCGGCATTGACGCGGCTGATCCGGCTGCAGATGTTGCCACATGGATGATCGGAGAGGATCTGTACTGGAAACCGCTTACAGAAAAGGGTGAGGCGCTTACAAAGGCAGTTGCTGACCTTCTTACAGAGGATGCAGCTGCGGATGAGACTGTCGAAAAAGAGAAAGAGGCGATCCACAATATCATCGAGCAGCTTCCGTATACACATCTCTCTCTTGAGGGATGGAACGGAGATGTCCTCATGGAAAAATTTGAGGATCCGCTCTGGGATGATTTGTACAAACCGTGTCTTGCGTGCGGAACCTGTACATTTGTCTGCCCGACCTGCCAGTGCTATGACATCAAAGACTACGATGCAGGAAAGAACGGAGTGCAGAGATACCGCTGCTGGGATTCCTGTATGTACTCTGACTTCACGATGATGGCTCACGGCAATAACCGTAAATCACAGAAAGAGAGATTCCGCCAGAGATTCATGCACAAACTGGTATACTTCCCGGCAAACAACGATGGAATGTATTCCTGTGTAGGATGCGGAAGATGCGTGGAGAAATGTCCGGAATCCTTAAATATCGTAAAAGTTATCAAAGCATTTGCAAAACAGGGAGGTGAAAAGTAATGAGTGAATGTACATGTCACAAGAACTATACACTGGATACCCTGATCCCGAAAGTAGGCGTGATCACTGACATCCGCGAGGAGACGCCGGATGTTAAGACATTCCGTGTCAATGCTCCGGAGGGCGGCAAGCTCTTCGAGCATATGCCGGGACAGTGCGCGATGCTCTGCGCTCCGGGAATCAGCGAAGGTATGTTTTCGATTACTTCTTCGCCGACTAATAAAGAATATCAGGAATTCAGCATCAAGAAGTGCGGAGTGCTCACAGATTATCTCCACAGCCTTGAGGTAGGCGACGAGATCACGGTCAGAGGACCGTACGGCAATCATTTCCCGGTAGAGGATAAACTCAAAGGAAAAGACCTGCTGTTCATCGCCGGAGGTATCGGACTTGCGCCGCTGCGTTCCGTTATCAATTACGTGCTGGACAACCGTGACGACTACGGCACAGTGGATATCGTTTACGGATCACGTTCCGCCGACGATCTGGTTCAGTTGAAAGAGATCCAGGAAGTATGGATGAACGCTCCGGATGTCCATGTTCACCTGACCATTGACCGCGAGCAGGAAGGCTGGGACGGCCATGTGGGATTTGTCCCGAATTATGTGAAAGAACTGGGATTCGACGTAAACAAGACGGCTCTGATCTGCGGACCACCGATCATGATCAAGTTCACACTGGCCGGTCTTGAGGAACTCGGCTTCTCCAGAGAACAGGTCTATACGACACTGGAGCTTCGCATGAAATGCGGAATCGGAAAATGCGGAAGATGTAACATCGGTTCAAAATATGTATGTAAAGACGGTCCGGTATTTCGGTGCGATGAAATCGATGAGATGCCGAATGAATACTAGGGAAAGGAAGAAATATCATGGAAAATATGGTAAATGTATATTTTTTCGGTAAGAAATACAGTGTGCCGGCTGACCTGACGATCATGACAGCTATGGAATATGCTGGTTATACGCTGAAAAGAGGATGCGGCTGCCGTCACGGCTTCTGCGGTGCCTGTGCTACGATCTACAGGATCAAGGGCAAAAATGAGCTGAAGACCTGCCTTGCCTGTCAGACACAGGTAGAAGAGGGCATGTATGTGGCAACTGTTCCGTTCTTCCCGACAGACAAGAGAACATATGACATTGAAGACATCAAGCCGGAGCAGAGGATCATGATGGATCTCTATCCGGAAATCTACAGCTGCATCGGCTGTAACGCCTGCACAAAGGCCTGCACTCAGGACCTTAACGTTATGCAGTATATTGCATATGCACAGCGCGGCGAGTTCGAGAAGTGTGCGGAAGAGTCGTTCGACTGTATCGGATGCGGATGCTGTTCCGTAAGATGTCCGGCAGAGATTTCCCACCCGATGGTAGGAGTCCTTGCAAGAAGACTTACAGGAAAATACATTGCACCGGAATCCAAACACCTGACAGAGCGTGTGGAAGAGATCCATCACGGCGACTATGATCAGCTGATCGAGCAGATCATGCAGAAGCCGATCGAAGAGATGCAGGAACTTTACAACAACAGAGAGATCGAGAAATAAGGAGGGAAGATCATGTTTACACCGGAAATGATGGAATCCGTAAAGAAAGTGGAGGCCACCAGAGCACAGCGTCTGGGTGTAGAGCCGAGACGAATGACGGCGGATGAGAAAGATGCTCTCCTTAAGGAATTTCATCCTGATTACAGGGAAGAGGCATTTGCAGAGATCAAGGTAGGCCCGAACAAGGGACAGAAAGCGCCGAAAGAGCTGGTGCATCTGCTCCATTCTAACAGCCGCCTTCTCGCTGAAAAAGTTGATATTAACAAAGTAGACTACGATGTTGACGTGCTCGTCATCGGAGGCGGCGGCGCAGGCGCGTCTGCAGCAATCGAGGCAAACGAGGCGGGAGCTAATGTCATGATCGTGACAAAACTCCGTATCGGCGATGCCAACACGATGATGGCAGAGGGCGGTATCCAGGCTGCCGACAAAGAGAATGATTCTCCTGTACAGCATTATCTGGATGCATTCGGAGGCGGACACTTTGCCGCAAGACCGGAACTCTTAAGACGTCTTGTTATGGAAGCGCCGGATGCGATCAAATGGCTCAATGAGCTGGGTGTTATGTTTGATAAGGATGAGACAGGCCGTATGATCACAACACACGGCGGCGGAACATCCAGAAAGAGAATGCACGCCTGCAAGGATTACTCCGGAGCTGAGATCATGCGTACACTCCGCGATGAAGTATTAAACCGCCAGATCCCGGTTGCTGAGTTCACTGTAGCAGTAGAACTGATCAGAGACGACAGAGGCCAGGTGGCAGGAGCGGTTCTTCAGAACCTGGAGACAGAAGATTACCTTGTTGCAAAGGCTAAGACGGTTATCATCGCTACAGGCGGTGCGGGACGTATGCATTATCAGGGATTCCCGACTTCAAACCACTATGGCGCTACAGCAGACGGTCTGATCCTCGGATACCGTATGGGAGCTCCGCTCCTGTATCAGGACACGATCCAGTATCACCCGACAGGAGTTGCATTCCCGTCCCAGATTTTCGGCGCACTCGTAACAGAGAAAGTACGTTCCGTAGGTGCACAGCTTGTAAACGTGGACGGTGAGGCGTTCATGCATCCGCTGGAGACACGTGACGTGGCTGCATCAGGCATTATCCGCGAGTGTACAGCGCGCGGCAAGGGCGTGAACACACCGCTTGGAAGCGGCGTATGGCTTGATACTCCGATGATCGAGATGATCGGCGGACCGGGAACGATCGAGAAACGGATCCCGGCGATGCTCCGTATGTACATGAAATATGATATCGATATGAGAAAACTTCCGATTCTTGTATACCCGACACTGCACTACCAGAACGGCGGACTTGAGATCGGCGGAGACGGATTTACAAAAGTAATCGACAACCTGCTTGTAGCAGGAGAGGCTGTCGGCGGTATTCATGGAAGAAACCGTCTGATGGGCAACTCACTTCTGGATATCATCGTATTCGGACGCAACGCAGGAAAAGCTGCTGCAGCTAAGGCTAAAAATGTAGAGCTTGGCAATATGAATCTGGATCACATCCAGGCATATGCAGAAGAGCTGAAAGAGGCCGGAATTGACACAGGAGATGTTTCTCCGCTCCTTCTTCCGAAATACGCAAGACATGAGAGATAGGAAAGGAAGAAGAGAATGTTTATAGTTAATTGGTTTCAGGAAAGTGTGATGGGGGAGACCCTGATGATCTTATTCCTCGTAGCTACGATAGGCTATCTTGTAGGAAGTATCACGATCAAAGGGGTTGAGCTGGGGACGGCAGGCGTATTGCTTGTCGCCCTCGTGTTCGGACATTTTATCGGCAATAACGAAGAGCTGGTCGATGGTCTTGGAATGTTTCAGGATCTCGGTCTGATCTGCTTCGTAACATCTGTCGGTTTTATTGCCGGCCCCAAATTTTTCCGTAACTTTAAGATTAATGCGAAATCATACATTTTGCTGGGTTTTATCGTTATTGTGATCGGAGCCCTCGTCACAGCAGGGATTATTGAGATCGCAGGTGTACCGAAAGATATCACTGTTGGTATGATGTCAGGTGCTCTGACAAGTACGCCGGGACTTGCGGCCGCCCTGGACGCCACAGGATCGTCAAACGCATCTATCGGATATGGTATCGCTTATCCGTTCGGTGTGGTAGGTGTTGTGCTTTTTGTACAGCTTGTGCCGAAGATCCTTAAGACGGATATGGCGGCGGAGCGTGCGAAGTTTGAAGCAGCTCAGAATGTAGGCGACGTGAAGACGAAAGACAACCTGTTCCATGTTGATCCGATGGGCTTCTTTGCATTTGCACTTGCGATCGCGCTCGGTATTGTCCTTGCGAAGATCGTGATCCCGCTTCCGGGCGGAGCTGAGTTCTCTCTGGGAACATCGGGCGGCCCGCTGATCGCAGGTCTGATCCTCGGTCACTTCGGTCATGCAGGAAAGATCAGTTTCCATGTGGAGAAATCCGTTCTTGAGTGTCTGAGAGAGTTCGGACTGGCATTGTTCCTGATCGGAGCAGGTGTGGAGGCCGGTGCAGGATTTATCGAGATCCTCAAAGAGCAGGGACTGATCCTGTTTGTATATGGCGCGCTGATCACGCTGATCCCGATGATAGTCGGATACTTCGTTGCTACAAAGATAATGAAGCTGAGCCTGTTCAATACGCTTGGTTCTATCTGCGGCGGAATGACGAGTACTCCGGCTCTCGGAACACTGATCCGTGTAACCGGAACAGACGACGTGGCATCTGCTTACGCCGCAACCTATCCGGTGGCACTCGTATTTGTCGTACTGGCCTGCCAGTTTATCGGAATATTCTTATAAACAGTCCGGCCGAATAGAATTATTAAAATTGTTTGTTATGGACCGTGCAGATGCTAAAGTATCTTCGCGGTTCATGCAGAATATTAAGAAAATGAAATGTAAGTAGGGAAGGAGTTGACTTTTATGCGTGAAATCAATGTAAGTACACTTACTGATGTGATCGAGAGATTGTGCATTGAAGCAAATGAACATCTCCCGGAGGATGTAAAATGCGCGATCCGCGACTGCCGTGCCTGTGAGGATGGCGAAATCGCACAGGGAGTTCTTGACAATATTATCGAGAACTATGAGATCGCAGACAGCGAAAACGTACCGATCTGCCAGGACACCGGAATGGCATGTGTATTCCTTGAGATCGGACAGGATGTTCATCTTGTAGGCGGAGATCTGGCGGAGGCTGTAGACGAAGGCGTTCGCCGCGGATATACAAACGGATATCTGCGTAAATCTGTTGTAAAGGATCCGGTGCGCCGCGGTAATACCGGCGATAATACACCGGCAATGCTCTACACAGAGATTGTACCGGGTGAGAATATCAAGATCACAGTAGGACCGAAAGGATTCGGCAGTGAGAACATGAGCCAGATCCGTATGTTTAAGCCGTCAGCAGGCCTTCAGGGAATCAAAGATTTCATCATCGAGGCTGTTGAGACAGCGGGACCGAATCCGTGTCCGCCTATGGTAGTAGGTGTAGGTATCGGCGGAACATTTGACAAGTGCGCGCTCCTCGCAAAGAAAGCGCTTATGAGACCTCTTGATTCATCCAACCCGGATCCGTTCTATGCAGATCTTGAGAAGGAAATGCTGGAGAAAATCAATGAGCTGGGAATCGGACCGCAGGGATTCGGCGGAAAGACAACAGCGATCGGTCTTAATATCGAGACAATGCCGACACATATCGCAGGAATGCCGTGTGCAGTTAATATCAACTGTCACGTGACACGTCACAAAACGGAGGTGATATAAATGGCAAGAAAGATTACATTACCACTTACAGAGGAACTTGCTAAAACACTCCATGCAGGAGATCAGGTACTTCTTACGGGAACAATCTATACTTCCCGTGATGCCGGACACAAAAGAATGTGTGAAGCACTTGCCAAAGGTGAGGATATCCCGTTTGATCCGAAGGATGCAACGATCTACTATGTAGGACCGACTCCGGCAAAACCGGGTCATGTAATCGGAAGCGCCGGCCCGACTACCAGCGGACGTATGGATGCATATGCTCCGACAATGATGTCAGTAGGAGCCCGCGGAATGATCGGAAAAGGCGCGCGTCTTCCGGAAGTAGTAGAAGCCATGAAAAAGTATAGCGGCGTTTATTTCGGAGCCATTGGCGGCGCGGGAGCTCTCCTTGCAAAATGTATAAAGAAAGCTGAGCTTATCGCATACGAAGATCTCGGTGCAGAGGCGCTGAGAAAGCTCTATGTTGAGGATATGCCGCTTGTTGTTATTATTGACAGCGAGGGAAATAACCTTTACGAAGAGGGAAGAAAAGCTTATCTTGATTCTAAGAAATAATTAGCTGACGGAGATGCAAAATAATCCGCCGGAATACAGGTATCGCTTAAGGGCCGTAGAGCAACATCAGCACTTAGGCTGCGTCCTTTGCAGCCTTATGTACTGCTATGTTGCGGCCCGAGCGAAAGCGCGCCCGCAAGCGATACCTGTGTTCCGGCTGTTTTTTTTGTCTCCGGCAGGGTTGGAGCTGTATTAGGTGCTTGTGTATCTGTTTGCTGTCTTCGACAGTGTGTCAGTTCTTATGTCAGCAGATGACTACTTCAATAGTAAAAAGGTGTTGACGTGATATGAAGGTGAAGTTATTTGATTCCGAGTTGAAGGTTATGGAAACATTGTGGAAGGAAGGTGATCTGACTGCGGGTCAGATTGCTAAGATATTGAATCAGGAAATCGGGTGGAACAGAAATACCACATATACTGTGATTAAAAAGTGCATTGAAAAAGGAGCAATCGAGCGGATCGAGCCTAAATTTATCTGCCGTGCTGTCATCTCAAAGGAGGAAGTTCAGGCGTATGAGACGCATGAACTGATTGAGAGAATGTTTGACGGATCAAAGCAGCAGTTTTTCGCTGCTCTGTTGTCGGATAAGTCAATGTTAGACGCGGAAGAACTGAAGTAGCTAAGAGATATGATTGATCAAATGCAATGAGGTGGATATGATGTTGATGCACATGAGTATTTCCGGCGGGATTCTGATCATTTTGATCCTGGCATTGCGAATGTTGGCGGTAAAACGGCTTCCGAAAAAAAGTATTTGTGTTGTTGTGGGAGATTGCCGCATTGCGATTGTTGATCCCTTTTGATTTACCTCTTCGTTACGGGATAGTTTCTCCGGTAGTTGTACATGCTGAAAAAGCAGTGTTAGACGTGAGCAGGCCGGCTGCCGGAATTATTGACTGGAGGATGGTGCTATGGATCTTATGGATTTCTGGGATTGCAATATTGCTGTTTATCTTTGGAATACGTTATTACAGAGAATCTCAGCGGCTGGCTGACGCCCTGCCTGTATCAAAAGATGAGGATGAGATTTTACGGATGCTGGTGAAGATCCCGGAGAGAGTGAAGATATATGTTTCTGACAGAACATCTACACCGCTGACAGTCGGTATGGTACAATCGCGGATTATTCTTCCAAAGCAGCTCAGGGCAGACCGCATAGACTTAAAATATGTTCTTGCTCATGAGATGGTCCATATCAGGAGAGCCGATAATGTTTTAAAGATGTTCATGCTCATGGCAGCCTGCATCCACTGGTTTAATCCCCTTGCATGGATGATGTATCTGTTCTTCGACCGGGATATCGAACTTTCATGTGATGAAAGAGTCCTCGAAATATACGGAGAAAAGCAGAAGAAAAAGTATGCAGAAACTCTGCTTGATCTGGCAGAAACCCAATATCAATGGTCTTTCTTTCTGAATGGATTTGGAAAGAGTGCAATTCAGGAAAGGATAGTGGCAATTATGAATTTTAAGAAGATAAGCATAGCTGGTATTGTGTGCGCTGTACTGCTGGCAGGTACGGCAATGACGGTATTCGCCGGCGGAAGCACTGCTGCACCGGGAAAAAGCTCCGAAGTCAGTGCCGGAATGGTGGAAATAGGCGAGAAAGGTACTACAGGTACCAGACATTTTCAGTCAAAAGACGGCCTGACAGATGTGGAAGTAACAGTACAGAATGATAATACGTATCATGCTGAAGCTGATTATGGAGAAAATGATGAATTGAATATTTCGATTTATCCTGAAGAAGAGCAATAAAGAAAACCCGGGAGATGTTACGGCTTTATATTCACGGCCTGTCTCCCGGGTTGTTTTCTATTATACAAAATCTTTTAGAGGATGTCGATGAAACGGTGGAATGCTTTTAGTCCGTCTTCTGTACATTTATATACTCCTGCGTCTTCGAGTACCTGACAGAATACCTTGCCGACTTCCTGTTCGAGGATATGCTCGATGTTTTCAGCGTTTACATCAGGATAGGACGGAAGGAATTCGTCTACCCAGTCTGCATGTTTCTCAATCTGTTCGTTGCTTCGGATATCTTTCCCTTCGAGAATATATTCTTTCAGAAGTTCCATCTCGCCTTTCAGACGTGCCGGAAGGACAGCGAGTCCCATTACTTCGATCAATCCGATGTTCTCCTTTTTGATGTGGTGCAGTTTTGCGTGCGGATGATAAACGCCCAGCGGATGCTCCTCTGTAGTGATATTGTTTCTGAGAGTCAGATCCAGTTCGTATAATCCGTCTTTCATACGTGCGATCGGAGTGATCGTATTGTGCGGTGTCCCGTCTGTCTCAGCGTAGATAAATGCATCCACGTCCGTGTAAGCACGCCATTTGCCGAGAATATGGTCTGCAAGATCGATAATGCGTTCTGTATCTTTTCCGCGCAGACGGATAACAGACAGCGGCCATTTGACGATGCCGGCTTCCACATCTTCATAGCCCGCTACCGTAAAGTTTTCAATGATCGGTGCCTTTGCCATGGCGAATGTGTAATGTCCGCCCTGGAAATGGTCGTGGCTTAAGATGGAGCCGCCGACGATCGGAAGATCCGCGTTGGAGCCGAGGAAGTAGTGGGGGAAGAGTTTGATGAAATCAAACAGCTTTGCAAAAGCATTGCGGTCGATTTTCATCGGAATATGCTCTCCGTTAAATACGATGCAGTGCTCGTTGTAATATACATAAGGTGAGTACTGGAATCCCCATTTCTTTCCCTGAATTGTGATCGGAATGATACGGTGATTCTCACGGGCCGGATGGTTTACGCGTCCGGCATAGCCCTCATTTTCCATACAGAGCTGGCATTTCGGGTATGAGGAAGATTTGGCAGCTCCGGCGGCTGCGATAGCCTTCGGATCTTTCTCCGGCTTGGAGAGATTAATCGTAATATCCAGCGTGCCGTACTGTGTATCTACCGTCCATTTACGGTCGCGTCTTATACGGTCGCGGCGGATATAGTTGGTATCCTGACTGAATTTATAGTAGTAGGCGGTTGCATTCTCCGGGGATTTCTCGTATTCTTTCCAGAATTTTTCCTGAACCTGTGCCGGGCGGGGTACGAGGCAGTTCATAAGTTTCGTGTCAAAAAGGTCACGGTATGTAATGCTGTCTTCGATAATGCCGCGTTTTACAGCCTCGTCGAGAAGATCCTTTAAGACATCCTCGAGAACGATATTGTCCAGATCGCAGGGTACATCCTCATAATCGTCTTCTTTCATAAGGTCAAGAAGCAGATTCGTTGTGTAAATCCGTTCGCTCTCGGGTGTCAGCCCTGTGTTAATCCCGTACTGTACCAGTTTCTTAATTGATTCGTAAATCATGGCTGATTTCTCCTTTCAGAAAATAATGTGCATATCTGTTGTCAGATGTATACTAATCGATCCGGGAAGCTCCGTCTCCGATATCTACTGTATAGAATTCTGCTTCATGTCCGACTTTCTCTTTATAAACTTTACCGATTTCATTGATGAACGTATCTACAGAATCATTTTTGACGATACTTACCGTACATCCTCCAAATCCGCCTCCGGTGATACGGGAACCGATCACACCCGGAATTTTCCATGCAAGGTCAACGAGAATGTCAATCTCTTCGCAGGATACTTCATAGTCGTCGCGCAGAGAGATATGAGACTGGTTCATAAGCTGACCGAATTTATTGATATCTCCGTCTCTTAATGCAGCTACAGCGTCAATTGTACGCTGGTTCTCATATACCGCATGTTTTGCACGTTTCAGCTGTACAGGATCCGTGATAAGCTCTTTGTTAGCCTCAAATTCATCCGGAGTAAGATCTCCCAGCGCGTTGATGTCCAGTTTTGTTTTCAGCGCTGCAAGAGCATCTGTACATTCCTGACGTCTGTCATTGTATGCAGAATCCACAAGGCTGTGTTTTACCTTGCTGTTGGTGATCACGATCTTTGCGTCTTCCAGATGGATCGGGGCATATTCATATTTCATTGTGTTCGTATCAAGGAAGATTGCGTTGTCTTTTTTGCCCATGGCAACGGCGAACTGATCCATGATACCGCAGTTGCAGCCGTTGAAATTGTTTTCGGAATACTGTCCGATCAGCGCAAGGTCTGTCATGGTCAGATCTGTGATTCCGTACAGATCAGTCAGGATAACTCCGGTGAGAACTTCCAGTGATGCGGAAGAGGAGAGCCCTGAACCGTTCGGAATATTACCCCAGATGACCATGTCAAAACCTGTGTCCAGCTTATATCCTTTTTCAGCGAAAGCCCATACAACACCTAAGGGGTAATTTGCCCAGTTGTATTCTTTCTTGTTTGTCAGGTCGTCAAGAGAGGCCTCGACTACTCCGAATGTGTCCAGATTCATGGAATAAAAATGTATCATACGGTCATCGCGTTTTCTTGCCACGCCATATGTTCCCATCGTAAGAGCACACGGGAAAACGTGTCCTCCGTTGTAGTCCGTATGTTCACCGATCAGGTTTACGCGGCCAGGTGAAAAATAGAAGTGAGCTCCCTCGGAATTCCCGAAAAGTTCTGCAAATTTGTCCAAAAGTTTCTGTTTCATTCTGATGATCCTCCTCAGTCTTGAAAAATGTGAATCAGTTTATTCTGATACTAGTATAATCGAATAAGACCGTTAAAGTCCATAAAAATTACGTGCAAATTTATGTAAAAATGTTGCGCGAACAAAGCGGCAATATTATAATATCTTTTGCAACTGTAAATGGCGGATATCAAGGTGGTATGAAATATGTCAGATTCATATAAACATTCTTATAAAGTAGGAGAAGATTTCCTGAACTCGCTGTCTGTCTATAATGTAGGATATCAGAAATGCGAGCCGGAGTATCAGTGGGGACCTGGAATACGGGATCATTACTGTATACATCATATTATTTCCGGAAGCGGAGTATATACAACAGGCAAGGTATCGGTCCGGCTGACGGCAGGCGACACCTTTATACTGTTCCCGGGCACTACGCTTCAGTATCAGGCGGATAAGGATGAACCGTGGGAGTACTGCTGGGCAGGGTTTATGGGAACAGATGCTGCATCTATTATAAGAAATACAGGATTCAGCAAAGAGACCCCTTATATTCTGAAAGGAAAGATCCCGGAAGAAAAAATAAGGAACGGCCTGGAAGAGATATATCTGAACAAAGGGAATACATATGAATCTTCAGTTGCCATGACCGGAAGTCTGTACAGTCTCCTTGCCCTGTTTATGCATTATGCGGAAACGACTGAGCCGGAGAAGGATTCCCATGTTATGTACGTGGAGAAAGCGATAAGTTACATTGAGACGAACTATTCGTACCCTATAACGGTTGAGGATATCGCTTATTACGTGGGGATCAGCAGGAGTCATCTGTTCCGGTCTTTCCAGAATTACATGAGTAAATCCCCGAAAGACTATCTTTCCGGATACCGGATACGTCAGGCGTGCCGTCTGTTACGGGAGACAGACCTGTCCGTATCTACCATTGCATATTCTGTGGGCTTTGAGAATAACCTGTATTTCTCAAAGGCATTCCGGAAGCAGAAGGGAATGAGCCCTTCGGAATACAGAAAATCAAAGAAGGCAAAATGAAGGAGACAGCCATGGTAAATCAATATTCAAGAACAGAGCTTTTGATCGGTACGGAAGGGATGGACAAGCTGAGAAAATCCTCGGTTATGGTGTTCGGCGCAGGCGGAGTCGGTTCACACTGCATTGAAGCGCTGGCGCGAAGCGGGATCGGTACTCTGATCATTATCGATAATGACACGGTATCACTTACTAATATCAACCGTCAGTCTATTGCTTATCACAGCACGGTCGGCCGGCCTAAAACTGAGGTGATGGCTGAGCGTATCCACGATATTGATCCGTCGATCAGGGTAAAAACATATGAGACATTTGTACTCCCGGAAAATCTGACGGGTATACTGGACGGAGAAGGCCGGATTGATTATATTATCGACGCAATCGATACGGTGAGCGCAAAGATCGCACTTGCGGAGGAAGCGGGGAAAAGAGGATTACGCCTGATCAGCAGTATGGGTACCGGAAATAAACTTCATCCGGAGCTTTTTGAGATAGACGACCTGTCAAATACAAGTGTATGTCCTCTCTGCCGAGTTATGCGCAGAGAACTGAAGCAGCGTGGAATTTTACATCTGAAAGTATTGTATTCCAGAGAGAAGCCGGTCGATATCGGCGGAAGGCAAACAGGGGAGGATCCGGGCGTGAGAAGGTCCGTTCCGGGAAGTATATCATTTGTCCCGCCGGTGGCAGGCCTTTTGATCGCAGGTCAGGTCATCCGTGAACTGTCAGGAGCAGAGTAAGGAAAGGAAGCAGCATTATGGATCTATTTGATTATATGAGAGAGACTAACAAGGAGAAAGAATCGCCGCTGGCGTCCAGAATGCGGCCGGCCACTCTGGATGAAGTGGTAGGACAGCAGCATATCATAGGTAAAGATAAACTGCTTTACCGGGCAATCAAGGCGGATAAGCTCAGTTCTGTTATCTTTTACGGACCTCCGGGAACGGGAAAGACGACTCTGGCCAGGGTGATCGCCAATACGACCAGCGCTGAATTTAAGCAGATCAATGCGACAGTAGCAGGGAAAAAGGATATGGAAGAGGTCGTAAAAGAAGCAAAAGATCTGCAGGGGATGTATGGCAGGAAGACTATCCTTTTTATCGATGAGATCCACAGATTCAATAAAGGACAGCAGGATTACCTTCTCCCGTTCGTGGAGGACGGAACAGTGATCCTGATCGGGGCGACGACTGAAAATCCTTATTTTGAGGTAAACAGCGCCCTGATTTCCAGATCCAGCATCTTTGAGCTTAAACCGCTGGAGAAAGAAGACATAAAAGTTCTTCTGAAAAGAGCTGTGGAAGATACGCAGAAAGGAATGGGAAGTTTTCATGCACAGATCGATGATGACGCGCTGGACTTCCTGGCGGATATGGCAGGCGGCGATGCAAGAAACGCGCTCAATGCCATAGAGCTCGGTATCCTGACGACGGACCGGAGTAAGGATGGCATTATACATATCACGGTGGAAGTCGCATCCGAGTGTATCCAGAAACGAGTGGTAAATTATGATAAACGCGGTGACAACCATTATGATATTATTTCCGCATTTATCAAGAGTATGAGAGGGTCAGATCCGGATGCGGCAGTGTATTATCTGGCGAAAATGCTCTACGCAGGAGAGGATATCAAATTTATTGCCCGCAGGATCATGATCTGTGCGGCGGAGGACGTGGGAAATGCCGATCCTATGGCGCTGACTGTCGCGGTCTCGGCGGCACAGGCTGTGGAGCGTATCGGAATGCCGGAATCACAGATCATCTTATCCCAGGCAGTCACATACGTTGCCTGCGCTCCTAAGAGCAATGCGGCCTGCAACGCTATATTTGCGGCGAATGAGGCGGTAAAAAAATACAGGACGACCGTGCCGGTACACCTGCAGGATGCTCATTACAAAGGCGCTGCCAAACTCGGGCACGGGACAGGGTACAAGTATGCCCATGACTACCCGAACCATTATGTAAAACAGCAGTATCTTCCGGATGAAATAAAAGACGCCAGGTTCTATGAACCCGGCGGTCTGGGATATGAAAAAAATATACGGGAATATTTAAAGAAGATTCGAGAGGAGTAACGTGTAAATCTCCTGACTCTTTGTATTCCAGTGACTGACAATGGCTTCAGCTTCTTTTTCGGTCGGAACCGTGAGTTTCAGATCGATGAGACTGGAGCCGTTTTCTTCGATCTGGCAGCGCACCTCGTATTCCCTGCTCGTTTTTAGATAATAATCAGATTTTACAGATGCCTCTTCTTTCAGATCATACTGCTTTTCCTTCAGAAAATCGTCAATGTCTTTCCGAATGGCAGGTGAGATCTTATTACTGAAATAAAGAATTGTCTCTGCGCCGTTTTCTGTCAGATGATACAGTGTCCGATTATGTGTGGTTTCTGTCCGGATGAGATCTGACTGCGTAAGGTCAGAGAGCGCTTCCTGAAGCCGGAAATAAGAGGTATAACCTTTGTCCAGCACAAATTCTGATATCTGGGATGTTGTCAGCGGGAAATCCACTTTGTTCAGCATGTATAGTATGATCAGTTTATATAATGTAAATGTTTCAGCCATGGTACTCCTTTCCCTGCCATATATCATTTTCTTTTAAATATTGATGTAAACGGTTAAGTACTGTGCGCTTTGAATTGGTCCACAGTGGTGCAATCAGCAGATCTTTCGGCCCGTCACCGGTCAGTCTGTGGATCACGATGTCCGGGCGGAGATGGGAGATGCACTGTCCGAGCAGACGGATATATGTCTCCATATCAGGTATATAGAACGGCTCTTTCCTGTAAATACCGGCGAGGTCAGTTCCTTCAAGTACGTGCAGCAGCTGCAGTTTGATTCCCTGGATATCCGAGCGGTTCAGATGCTCGATCGTTGCAAGCATCATGTCTTCTGTCTCTCCCGGAAGATACAGTATAACGTGGACGATTACCTCGATTCCGGCTGCGCGGAGACGCTGTACTGCCTGGTCGAATACTTCTGTTTTATATCCGCGTCGAATGAATCCGGCTGTTACGGGATGGATAGTCTGAAGACCAAGCTCCACCCAGACAGGTTTGATGCAATTCAGCTTCTGAAGCAGCGCGATCACATCGTCACCCAGACAGTCCGGACGGGTGGCGATAGAAAGGACTTTGACATCGGGATCTTCTATTGCTTCCGTAAAAATGGATTCCAGATATCCGACCGGTGCATACGTGTTTGTAAAGGCCTGAAAATACGCGATATAAGAATTGACGGGGCGTTTTGAGAGGAGCTGCTGCTTTCCTGCATCAAGCTGTTGACGGATTGTAAGAGATGCCTTGCCGGCAAAATCTCCTGAACCCTCCGCGCTGCAGAAGATACAGCCGCCTGTGGCAATATATCCGTCCCGGTTCGGGCAGGTCATGCCTCCGTTTAACGCGATCCGGTATACTTTTTCTCCGAACCGGCTCCGCAGATGGAAATCTAGAGAATGATACCGCTTTTCTCCCCAGCGCATGGGCGGGGTATGTGATTCTGTTCTGTATGACATAGATACTGTTACCGATTATTTCCTTCCAATTATACCTCAGGCAAAACCGCACTCACGTACTAACTGCGGCTGCGCCGCTGTTTTGCTCATAAACAGGCGCTCATCTCATACATGCGTCCAATCGCAAAAACATGCGAGCATGTTTTCCGTTCCCGTCCGATGTATGGCTGAACTGGTTCGGAAATATCATAGCACTTTGGGCCCGACTTGACAAGGGCATGCGTGGAATGTATAATAGGAAAAGATTTATCAAAGCTTATCGATTTTATGTCAATTCAGACGATAATTCCCGAAGAGTTTTTGACTATTTTAAACAGAAAATCCAGTTGTACTATATTCATAGGAAGGAAAGTGTTTTATGACGAGAGAAAAATATGAATCATTGCCACTTGCAACCTTAAAAGAGCTGGCAAAAGCCAGAAAGATGAAAGGAGTCTCGACGCTCAAGAAAAGTGACCTTATTGACGCCATGCTTGCTCTCGACGAGCAGGAAGAACAGAAAGAAGCTGCCACAGAAGCCCGGGAAGAGGTGAAAGAGGAGCTCAAGGAAAAGAAAGCCGAGACAGATATTGAACAGCTCGACAGCGGACATACTGCTGACGGTATTCTGGAGGTTATGCAGGATGGATTCGGGTTTATCAGGAGTGACAATTATCTGCCGGGAGAAAACGACGTGTACGTATCACCGGCACAGATCAGGAGATTCGGCCTTAAAACAGGCGATATCCTGACAGGGAATACGAGGATTAAGACACAGGGAGAGAAGTTCAGCGCACTTCTTTATGTTTCGACTATCAACGGAATGCGCCCGGCGGAGGCAATGAAGCGCAAAAATTTCGAGGATCTCACTCCGATATTTCCGAATAAGCGGATACGGCTGGAACAGGCGGAAAGCAGTACGGCTATGAGGATCATGGATCTCATTTCTCCGATCGGCAAGGGACAGAGAGGTATGATAGTATCTCCTCCCAAAGCAGGTAAAACAACGCTTCTGAAAGAAGTCGCGCTTTCTGTGCAGAAGACAGAACCGCATATGCATCTGCTGATTCTTCTGATCGATGAGAGACCGGAGGAGGTAACGGATATTAAAGAGGCTATTTCCGGCCCGAACGTGGAAGTAATCCACTCTACGTTCGACGAGCTTCCGGAACATCATAAAAGAGTGTCCGAGATGGTTATTGCAAGGGCAAAACGTCTGGTTGAGCACGGAAAAGACGTAATGATCCTTCTGGACAGTATCACAAGACTTTCACGTGCCTATAACCTGATCGTTCCGCCGTCAGGAAGAACTCTTTCCGGTGGTCTTGATCCGGCGGCCCTGTACAGCCCGAAGCGTTTCTTCGGCGCTGCGCGAAACATGAGAGAGGGCGGCAGTCTTACGATTCTCGCGACTGCGCTGGTGGACACTGGAAGCAAGATGGACGATGTCGTGTACGAGGAGTTCAAAGGTACAGGAAATATGGAGCTTATTCTTGACCGCAGACTACAGGAACGAAGAGTATTTCCGGCTATTGACATTGCCAAATCGGGAACGAGACGCGAGGATCTGCTTCTGAATAAAGAAGAACAGGAAGCAGTCTATATCATGCGCAGAGGATTAAACGGCATGAAAGCAGAAGAGGCAGCGGACAATCTTCTAAATCTGTTTTCGCGTACAAAATCAAACAGTGAACTGGTTCATCAGGTGATTCGTCAGAAGTTTATATAAAAAACAGTTGCAAAAGAAATTATCTTATGCTACAATGAGAAAGCTGTTTAGAGATTATAATAAATAATTTAAAATAGAGAGGTGAATATCATGCGCGAAGGAATCCATCCGGAGTATCATCAGGCTACAGTAACCTGCAACTGTGGAAACACATTTGTTACAGGTTCAACAAAGGAGAACATCCACGTTGAGATCTGCTCCAAGTGCCATCCGTTCTATACAGGACAGCAGAAAGCGGCTCAGGCACGTGGCCGTGTTGACAAGTTCAACAAGAAATACGGTATTAAATAGGAAACAGACACAGCAGGCTGAGGTGAAAGCATCTCAGCCTCTTTGTTTTATCGGATGGGAATCCCGTCCGATAATCAATGTCGATTTACAGGAGGAAAAATGAAATCATCAAACATAGGCGGACAGGCAGTACTGGAGGGCATCATGATGAGAAACGGCGGAAAATATTCCGTCGCGGTCCGCAGATCGGACGGGGAGATCGCGGTTGATGTGCAGGAGTATCACAGCGTGATCCCGTGGAAGACGCCGCTGAAGATCCCTTTTATACGCGGCATCTTCAGTTTCATCGATTCCCTTGTGCTCGGAATGAAGACACTTATGTATTCGGCAAGCTTCTTTGAGGAAGAAGAAGGAGAAGCTGTGACAGAGGAAGAGGCGGCGAAACAGGAAAAGCAGGAAAAGATATTCATGAATGTGACCGTGGCGGCCGCAGTTGTGATCGCTATAGCTCTTTTTATGGTCCTTCCGTATTTCCTGAGCAGTTTTATAGAGAAATATACATCTTCGAGAACAGCGATGACGATATTTGAAGGTGTGATCAGAGTCGTGATCTTCCTGATTTATATATTTATTATCTCAAGGACTGAAGATATTAAAAGGACGTTCATGTATCACGGAGCAGAACATAAATGCATTAACTGTATCGAACACGGTCTGGAACTTAATGTGGAGAACGTGAGAAAAAGTTCCAAGCAGCATAAAAGGTGCGGCACCAGCTTCTTGTTCTTTGTCATGATCGTGAGTATCATTTTCTGCTTTTTTATCACCGCGGAATCTCAGGTGGCAAGGGTACTGATCCGCATTGCTTTATTTCCGCTGATTTCAGGGGTATCCTATGAGATCATCCGTCTTGCCGGAAACAGTGACAATGTGGTTATCAATCTTCTGAGCCGGCCGGGCATGTGGGTGCAGAACATGACGACTAAAGAACCGGACGACAGTATGATTGAAGTCGGGATACGTGCAGTGGAGGAAGTCTTTGACTGGCGTACGTGGCAGGAGGAGAATTTATGAGTTCCGGTGACAGATACAGCCTGGAACATGCATACAGACAGGGGGCAGTGAAACTTAGAAATGCAGGTGTTCCGGAAGCAAAGCTTGATGCATGGTATCTTCTGGAATATGTGACCGGGATAGGACGCGCCGCATATTACGCAGATCCGGAAAAAATGCTGACAGCAGAACAGAGCGCGGAATATGACAGATGTATAGAGACCCGCTGCAGACGTGTTCCGCTGCAGCATATTACAGGCGAACAGGAATTTATGGGTCTGTCTTTTCTCGTAAACGGGGATGTTCTTATTCCGCGACAGGACACGGAGATTCTTGTGGAGACAGCGCTGGATATCCTGAACCGGGACGAAGACATATCCGGGAAAAGCACAGAAGATATCCGTCTCCTCGATCTTTGTACGGGATCCGGCTGTATTCTTCTGAGTGTTCTTCACTATGCAAAGTGCAGGGCAGAGGGTATCGGAAGCGATCTTTCGGCCCGGGCGCTTGCGGTCGCCGAACAGAATGCGGAAAGACTTCATATTCCTGCGAAATTTATCGAGAGCGACTTATATGAAAATATTTCAGGCAGATTTTTGATGATCATGTCCAATCCGCCTTATATTAAAAGCTCAGAGATTGCAGGACTTCAGGATGAAGTAAAGTTTCATGATCCTATAGAAGCGCTGGATGGAAGAGAGGACGGGCTGTATTTTTACCGGAAGATTATCGCAGAGAGCCCTTCTTATCTGGAGAACGGCGGATATCTGATCTTTGAGACCGGATATGATCAGGCTGCGGATGTGACAGAGCTTATGCGCCTGCAGGGTTTTACCGGGATCCATGTGAAAAAGGACCTGGCAGGGCTTGACCGGGTTGTATATGGAAGATATATTAGATAATGTAGTTTAAATTTTAGAAAAGGACGTATGAGAAATGTTTGACAGATTAGATGATTTGCTGATCCGATATGAGGAAGTGATGGGAGAACTTCAGGAGCCGGGCGTGGCAGATGACCAGGAGCGCTTCCGGAAGCTGATGAAAGAACAGAGCGAACTGGCTCCCATCGTAGAGGCGTATCAGGAATATAAAAATTGTAAACAGAATGTTGACGACAGCCTTGCCATGCTCGAAGAGGAGTCTGACGAGGAGATGCGTGAGCTGGCGAAAGAAGAGATGAACGAGTCGAAAAAGCGGATCGAGGAGCTGGAACAGGAACTGAAAATCCTTCTTCTCCCGAAAGACCCGAATGATGATAAGAATGTTATTGTTGAGATCCGTGCCGGCGCAGGCGGAGATGAGGCCGCACTCTTTGCTGCCGAGATCTATCGTATGTATGTACATTATGCCGACAGCCGCGGCTGGCGGACAGAGATGATTTCATTAAATGAGAACGGCATCGGCGGATTTAAGGAATGTGTCTTTATGATCACCGGTCAGGGCGCTTACTCCAGACTGAAGTATGAGAGCGGTGTACACCGTGTACAGAGAGTGCCGGAGACGGAGAGCGGCGGAAGGATCCATACATCCACTGTAACAGTTGCTATTATGCCGGAGGCGGAGGAAGTGGATGTAGTGATCGATGAGAAAGATATCCGCATCGATGTTATGCGTGCATCCGGAAACGGCGGCCAGTGTGTCAATACGACAGACTCCGCGGTCCGTCTGACCCATTTCCCGACCGGGATCGTGATCTACAGCCAGACAGAGAAGTCCCAGCTTCAGAACAAAGAAAAGGCATTTCGTCTGCTCCGTTCCAAGCTGTATGATCTGGAACTGGAGAAACAGCAGGCATCAGAAGCCGAGGCCAGAAGAAGCCAGATCGGTACAGGCGACAGATCAGAAAAGATCCGTACTTATAACTTCCCGCAGGGCCGTGTGACAGATCACAGGATCAAACTCACACTGCACAAGCTGGATTCTATCCTAAACGGCGATCTGGACGAGATTATCGACAGTCTGATCGCAGCGGACCAGACGGCGAAACTGGCGAAGATGGAAGATTAATCCGGAAAAGGGACAAAAGACAGAAAGGCGATGGAATTTATGACAGAACCCGAATTTAAACGCCCGGAACTTGAGGATAAAGAGATTATCACATCATACTTTCACAAATCCCCGAGCAGGAGCTGTGAACGTACTTTTGTGAATGTGTACCTCTGGTCCCGGCACTATAAAGTGAAATATGCGGTGATCGAAGACGCCCTTGTATTCCGCAGCGATGACAATGGCCTGGCCTTTGCCTACCCGGCAGGGGAGCCGGAGAATATCAGACGGGCTGTAGATTATCTGACAGAATACTGCAAAGAGAAAGAATGTCCGCTTGTTTTTTACAATGTAACGCCGGAAATGTTCGAGCAGCTTGAAAAGTGGTATCCGGGAAGATTTACGGTTGAATATGACCGGGATATCGCGGACTATGTGTACGAGACGGAAAAGCTTGCAACATTGGCGGGTAAGAAGCTTCATGGCAAACGCAACCATATTAACAAATTCAAAAATCTGTATCCGGACTGGACTTATGAGACACTTTCGGACGACAATGTAGAAGAATGCTTCCAGATGGCTCTGAAGTGGAGAAACCAGAACGGATGTGAAGATGATCAGGAGAAGAATTCGGAGATGTGTGTCACACTGAATTCCCTGCGCTTATATAAGGAACTGGATCTGACGGGCGGCGTTCTGAAAGCAGGCGGGAAGATCGTGGCATTTACGATAGGAGAGCCTCTGTGCGATGACACGTTTGTTGTCCATATCGAAAAAGCTTTTGCCGATGTCGAGGGAGCCTATCCTATGATCAACCAGCAGTTCGTGCAGCATGAGTGCATGGAATATAAATATGTAAACCGGGAAGAAGATACCGGAGCGGAGGGGCTCAGAAAAGCAAAATTATCCTACAAACCGGCATTTCTTGAAGAAAAAGGAATAGTAAAAGAAACGGAGTGAGATCAATGATATCTAAGAAAATGGAAAACATGGTGGCAAACAGTTCTGCGATCCGCGCAATGTTCGAGGAAGGAAACAGACTGGCAAAAATCTACGGCGCTGAGAATGTATTTGATTTCAGCCTCGGCAACCCGAACGTACCGGCACCTGAAGCAGTGAAAAAAGCGATCATAGAGCTTCTGGACGAAGAAGATCCGGTTGTGCTGCACGGCTATACAAACAGCAATGCAGGATATGAAGATGTGCGTCAGGCAGTGGCGGAGTCACTGAATAAACGTTTCGGTACAGAATTTGCCGCTAAGAACATTACAATGACAGTAGGTGCTGCGGGCGGACTTAACGTAATTCTGAAGGCACTCCTGAATCCGGGGGATGAAGTTGTTGTCTTTGCTCCGTATTTCGGAGAATACAGAAGCTATGTGGACAACTATGACGGTGTCATCGTAGAGATTTCGCCGAACACAGCGGATTTCCAGCCGAAACTGGATGAGTTCGAGGAGAAGATCACTCCGAAAACCCGTGCCGTGATCGTCAATACACCGAATAATCCGACCGGTGTTGTTTATTCTGAAGATACGATCAAAAAGATGGCGGCGATCATGGAGAAAAAACAGAAAGAATACGGAACAGATATTTACCTGATTTCCGATGAGCCATACAGAGAGCTGGCTTATGACGGAGTCGAAGTCCCGTATCTTACGAAATACTATGCAAATACAGTTGTAGGTTATTCTTACAGCAAATCACTCTCTCTGCCGGGCGAGCGTATCGGATATCTTGTGATCCCGGACGAGGCTGCAGACAGTGAAAATCTGATCGCAGCGGCAAATGTGGCTACCCGTATCCTCGGATTTGTCAATGCGCCGACACTTCAGCAGAAAGTGGTAAAGGCGTGTCTGGATGAGAAAACAGATATCTCTTTCTATGACAGAAACAGAGAGACCCTTTACAACGGACTGAAGGAACTCGGCTTTGAGTGTATTAAACCGGAAGGAGCATTCTACCTGTTCGTGAAATCCCCGGTTGCTGATGAGAAGGAGTTCTGTGCGGCAGCGAAAAAGTATAATATTCTTGTCGTTCCGGGAAGCTCCTTTGCATGTCCCGGATACGTAAGGATTGCATATTGTGTGGCATACGAGACAATCGTTAATTCTCTGCCGAAGTTCGCAGAGCTCGCGGAGGAATATAAATAAGCACAGGAGAATACTATGAAAATCAGAGAAGAACTTCTTAGAAATATACGTCAGGTAGAGCCTTATGTTCCCGGGGAACAGCCTCAGGAACAGGTCGTCAAACTCAATACAAACGAGAACCCTTATCCTCCGTCGCCGGAGGTGAAGAAAGCGTTGGCTTCTCTGGATACAGACGCATTCCGCCTGTATCCGGACCCTGCGTCAAGCGTGCTTGTGAAAGCTCTTGCAGAGCAGTATCAGGTCGGTGAAGACCAGGTATTTGTAGGAGTCGGGTCTGATGATGTGCTTTCTCTGTGCTTTCTGACATTTTTTAATTCAGATAAGCCGGTTCTGTTTCCTGATATTACATATTCATTTTACAAGGTGTGGGCACAGCTTTACCGGATCCCTTACGAATGCCCCAGGTTAAATGATGATTTCCGCATTGTAAAAGAAGATTATTACCGGGATAACGGCGGCGTCATCTTTCCGAATCCGAACGCTCCGACGGCGATCTATGAGGAACTTGATTTTATTGAGGATATTCTGGAGCACAACAGGAATTCTATTGTGATTGTGGATGAGGCCTATGTGGATTTCGCGGGACGTTCGGCAATCGAACTGATCGGACGTTACGATAACCTGATCGTTACTCAGACATTTTCAAAAGCACGCAGCATGGCCGGTATGAGGATCGGATATGCGATAGCAAATCCGGCGCTGATCCGGTGCCTGAACGACGTGAAGTATTCATTTAATTCTTATACTATGAGCAGGGCGGCTCTGGTCTGCGGCGCAGCGGCGGTAAAGGACAGAGCGTATTTCGAAGAAAATGTCCGCAGGATAGTAAAGACAAGAGAATGGGCCAAGAAAGAACTGAAGTCTCTCGGATTTGTCCTGACTGAATCAAAAGCAAACTTTATCTTTGCAAGACATCCGGAATATGATGCAGGAAAGTTGTTTGAAGAACTGAAAGCAGAGCATATCTATGTCCGGCACTGGAACGATGAGAGAATCGGGCAGTATCTGCGGATTACTGTGGGAACGGATGAGGAGATGAATACGCTGTTTTCATTTCTTCGTAAAAAGGTCGGAAAAGGCGAATAAAAAATCAGGAGTATCAGAATAATGTTAAAGAAATTGTTGCAGGGTATGGTTGTAGGTATTGCAAATATCATACCCGGAGTGAGCGGCGGCACAATGATGGTCGCCATGGGATTATATGACAAACTGATCCATGCGATCACCCATTTGAAATCAGAATTTAGGGAGAGTCTCAAACTGCTGGTCCCGATCTTTCTCGGGGCAGCTATTGCAATTGTGGCATTGTCAAGACTTTTCGAGTTCCTGCTGACTAATTATCCGATTCCGACGAATTTTGCGTTCTGCGGTCTGATTGCCGGCAGCCTTCCGTTTATCTTCAAAAAAGTAAAGGGTCACGCCGTGTCAGTCGGGAAAGGCGTCTGTTTTGTAATCTTTTTTGCTGTTGTGATCCTTATGGCAGTTATGGGGGAGACAAGCGGAAATGCAGCGGATGTAAGTTTTGGATTTATAAATGTTGCGAAACTGCTCGTGGTCGGGATCATTGCGGCTGCGACCATGGTAATCCCGGGAGTGAGCGGCTCTATGATGCTTATGCTTCTCGGATATTATGATACGATCCTTAAGACGATCAATAAGTTCATGGATGCGCTGATCGCGTTTGATATTCAGGATATTCTCGTGCAGTGCGGGATTCTGATTCCGTTCGGTATCGGCGTGATTCTTGGAATCTTTCTGATTGCGAAGCTGATCGAATTTATTTTTTCTAAAGCAGAGATTCATGCATATTATGCTATTATCGGACTGATACTGGCATCTCCGATCGCAATTCTGCTGAAGACGGACTGGAGCGATTTTTCCGTTCTGATGCTGGTGACAGGTATCATCACGTTTGTGCTCGGATGGTTCGTATCTTCCAAACTGGGCGGGGAGTAAACACCTTTCCGCTGTGTTACGGACGTTGACAGCCCCGGTTTGATTCTTTATAATGAAAACAGAACTTAAAGGGGTGAATTTATGATCTATGAAAATAACGAAGAAAAGAGAAGTACAATCTGGCGTACGATTCTGACAGTCTCTTCTGTCCTTATCATAATTATAGCCGTATTTTTTATTGTGAAGTTATTTACAGGCAATCCTCTGGAGGGAACATGGGTTGATGAAGATTCCGGCAATGTTCTTGTCATCAGCGACAACGGCGAACTTTCACTGACTCCGGCAGATTCAAATGACACAGACGAAGCATTTACAGCGGAATATGATGTAGATACAAAAACCAAAGTTCTTACAGTACGGACAGAAAATGATGAATACGCGGAAGGTACACTGTCAGGAACATACAGCTACAATATAGAACAGGATACCCTGACGCTGACAGAACGCGAATATGGCGACCAGCTCGTGTTTACTCGTGAGCAGGAATAGAAATTACGGAGAGTTCCGCATGCGGAACTCTCCTGTTGTAACTGGGCAGGAAATATGTGTTAATGAACAGAGTAAGGGAGAAAACATATGTTACGAGAGCAGACAAAAGAGATCAATATCGGCGGTGTAATGATCGGAGGACGTAATCCGGTAGCCATTCAGTCTATGACGAATACAAAGACAGAGGATGTGGGCGCGACAGTTGCGCAGATCCTGAAACTGGAAGCGGCGGGATGTGAAATCATCCGCTGCGCTGTACCTACAATGGAAGCGGCAGAAGCTTTGAAGGAGATTAAAAAACAGATCCATATCCCGCTTGTGGCAGATATCCATTTTGACTATCGCCTTGCAATTGCAGCTATAGAGAACGGTGCGGACAAGATTCGTATCAATCCCGGAAATATCGGCTCGGAAGACAGGGTAAAGGCAGTTGTAGATAAGGCGAAAGAGTACAATATCCCAATCCGCGTGGGTGTGAACAGCGGATCATTGGAGAAGCCCCTTCTGGAGAAATATGGCGGTGTTACCGCAGAAGGAATTGTTGAGAGCGCTCTGGACAAGGTACATATGATCGAGAAGATGGGGTATGACAATCTCGTTGTCAGTATCAAGTCTTCTGATGTACTTATGTGTGTGAAAGCCCATGAACTGATCGCAAAAGAATGTCCGTATCCTCTCCATGTCGGCATTACGGAATCGGGAACTGTATATTCAGGTAATGTGAAATCGTCCGTAGGTCTGGGAATTATTCTTTATGAAGGAATCGGAAATACGATAAGAGTCTCATTGACCGGAGATCCGGTGGAAGAGATACGTACGGCAAAACTTATCCTGAAGACTCTTGGGTTAAGAAAAGGCGGTATCGAAGTTGTATCCTGTCCGACATGCGGCAGAACGAAGATTGATCTGATCGGACTTGCCAATCAGGTAGAAAAGATGGTTGCGGATATTCCTCTTGATATCAAGGTGGCTGTCATGGGATGTGTAGTAAACGGACCGGGAGAGGCAAAGGAAGCGGATATCGGTATTGCAGGCGGTATCGGTGAGGGACTTTTGATCAAAAAGGGCGAGATTATTAAGAAAGTAAAGGAAGAAGAACTTCTTGAGGCTCTCCGTCAGGAGCTTCTGAACTGGAAAGAGTAATCTTCGAATCGGAAATTATTCGGGCGAAAGCCTGCTGAGACTGATACAGGAGTGTTTAAATTGGAAAAGACCAGAAACGACAAAACCTTTTTCTATGTTTTCCCGACTCTGAAAGTGGAGGATGATATCCAGATCCTTTTTGCGGATGTGGAAGTAAAGAAGATCACGACGAATTCACGCCGTGATTTTCTTCATGTACATATATTCAGCCGGCATCTGATCCAGAAAAAGCAGATCTGGCAGATGGAGCGGCGGATCAAAGACCAGCTCTTTGGTAATGTGCGGGTAGATGTGCGCATCGAAGAAGAATATGCGCTTTCCGGGCAGTACACGCCGGAGGCCCTGATGAATGAATACAGGGACAGCATCGTTCTGGAACTGAAAGAGCAGAGTGTACTTGCATCCAGTATGTTTTCACAGGCTCAGATCCATTATGAAGAAGGTAATGTGATCTGCCTCGAACTGCTTGATACGATTGTATCAGAAGGACGCAAGGAAGAAATATTAACCCTTCTTGAAAAAATCTTTAAGGACAGATTTCATATACCGGCGGATATCCGTATTACATACCGCGAACCGGATGGAAACGGGACGCGCGAGTACGACGAGCAGAGACTGCAGCAGGAGATCAATGCTATTTTCGAACGGCGTGCAAGACAGCGGGGTGAGTACACGGCCAAGGAAGGCAGAAGCGGAGAATCCGGAGATTCCGGCGAGGATAATAAAGCAAATGCAAGTACAGGCGCGACATCCGGCGGGAAAAATGCTTCAGACGGGAGGTCGTCATCGAAGCATCAGTCAGGACGTGCCTCTTCCGGCAGCGGAGGCAGAAAAAACGGGAAAAGAGGAGATTTCAAAAAGAAAGATTTTTATCGTCCTGTCAAACAGGGGGATGATCCGAACCTGATTTACGGAAGAAACTTTGACGATGAACCGATTACGCTGGATCAGGTAGTGACGGAAATGGGAGAAGTCACGGTCCACGGCAAGATCATTAACTTCGATACAAGAGAAATCCGAAATGAAAAGACTATTATCATGTTTGCGGTAACAGATTTTACTGATACGATCACTGTGAAGATGTTTACCCGCAATGATCAGCTCCCGGAGCTGCTCGGAGAATTGAAAAAAGGTGCTTTTGTAAAAATCAAAGGTATTACAACCATTGATAAATTTGACGGTGAACTGACAATCGGTTCTGTTACGGGAATCAAGAAAATCGGTGATTTTACTGTCTCAAGAGAAGACCTCAGTCCGATCAAGAGAGTAGAACTTCATTGTCATACAAAGATGAGCGACATGGACGGCGTGTCCGAGGTAAAGGATATTGTGAAGAGGGCCCACGACTGGGGACACCCGGCAATCGCTATCACAGATCACGGTGTGGCTCAGGCTTTCCCTGACGCGAACCACTACATCGAGACACTTGATAAAGACGATCCTTTTAAGGTTATATATGGAGTAGAGGGATATGTGGTTGATGATATGACAGATATTGCGGTGAATGCCGGTGCTCAGACCCTGGATGATACATATATTGTATTTGATATTGAAACTACAGGATTCAGTTCTATCAGAGACCGCATCATAGAGATCGGCGCAGTTAAAGTCGTAAACGGGAGAATCGTGGACCGCTTCAGCACCTTTGTAAATCCACAGAGGCCGATTCCGTTTGAGATTACGAATCTGACAAGTATCACGGATGAGATGGTCATGGATTCACCGGCCATTGACGTAATACTTCCGCAGTTTCTTGAATTTATAGGAGACGGTGTACTCGTAGCCCATAATGCAGGTTTTGATGTGGGATTTATCGAACAGAACTGTAGAAATCTGGGATTAAATGATCATTTTGTCTATCTGGATACTGTGGCTCTGGCTCGGGTGCTTCTGCCGACATTGTCGAAATATAAGCTGAATGTAGTTGCGAAAGCACTGAATATCTCACTTGAAAATCATCACCGGGCAGTGGACGATGCGGGGGCGACAGCAGAGATTTTTGTAAAATTTGTGGAAATGCTGAAGAAAGATAACATTACCACATTAAAAGAAGTCAACCATTTCGGTGACCGAAATGTAAATGCGATCCGGAAGATGCCGACACACCATATTATCATACTGGCAAAGAACGATATCGGAAGATATAATCTTTATCAGCTGATCACGGAGTCGCACCTGACTTATTATGCGAGACGGCCCAGAATACCGAAAAGTCTGTTAAATGAACACAGGGAAGGGCTTCTGATCGGAAGCGCCTGTGAGGCGGGCGAACTGTATCAGGCAGTGCTCGAGAAGCGGTCCGCCCAGCAGATCGCGAAACTGGCGGATTTTTATGACTACTATGAGATACAGCCCCTCGGAAACAACCGGTTTATGATAGAAAGCGACCGTACGCCGGACGTTAATTCAGAGGAGGATCTGAAAAACATTAACCGCGAGATTGTTGAGCTGGGAGAAAAGTTCGGAAAACCTGTGGTTGCCACGTGTGACGTTCATTTTCTTGATCCGGACGATGAAGTATACCGCAGGATCATCATGGCGGGAAAGGGATTTGACGACGCCGATAATCAGGCGCCTCTCTTCCTTCGAACAACCGAGGAGATGCTGGATGAGTTCTCTTATCTGGGAGCGGCTAAAGCGCGGGAGATTGTTGTGGATAACCCGGTGAAGATTGCCGGTATGATTGAAAAGATATCGCCGGTAAATCCGAATAAATGTCCGCCGGTGATCGAAAATTCCGATCAGGAATTGAGAAATATCTGTTACCGCAGGGCACATGAGATGTATGGGGAAGATCTCCCGGTCCAGGTATCCGAACGTCTGGAAAAAGAGCTTAATTCTATTATTTCCAACGGGTATGCCGTTATGTATATCATCGCTCAGAAGCTGGTGTGGAAATCTAATGCGGACGGTTATCTCGTCGGGTCCCGTGGTTCGGTGGGCTCTTCCTTTGTCGCTACTATGGCGGGAATCACGGAGGTAAATCCGTTAAGTCCGCACTATTATTGTAAAAAATGCCATTACAGTGACTTCGAGTCGGAAGAGGTAAAAGCGTTTGCCGGAGGATGTGGATTTGATATGCCGGATAAGAACTGTCCGGTATGCGGTGAACCGCTTGTCAAAGCCGGCTTTGATATCCCGTTTGAGACATTCCTTGGTTTTAAGGGAGACAAAGAGCCTGATATCGACCTGAACTTTTCCGGAGATTATCAGGCGAAAGCCCACAAATACACCGAGGTTCTGTTCGGTGAGGGTCATACGTTTAAGGCGGGGACGATCGGTACACTGGCTGATAAAACGGCTTACGGTTTTGTTAAAAATTATTACGAAGAGCGGGAACAGAGAAAGCGGCGCTGTGAGATCGAGAGAATAACAGTAGGTTGTACAGGAATCCGGCGGAGTACGGGACAGCATCCGGGCGGTATTGTCGTACTGCCGCATGGCCATGATATCAATGAATTTACTCCGGTACAGCATCCGGCTAATGATATGGAGTGCGGTATTATCACGACGCATTTTGACTATCATTCCATTGACCATAACCTTTTGAAACTGGATATTCTCGGGCATGATGATCCGACTATGATCCGTACTCTTGAAGATTACATTACCTCTGATGCCATGGACAATGAGTACAATGAAGAGCATCCGTTTATAGCTACAGAGATCCCGCTGGACGACAAGGAAGTTATCGAGCTGTTTCACGGAACGGATGTGCTCGGTATCAAACCTGAGGATATCGACGGATGTAAGCTGGGCTGTCTGGGAATCCCTGAGTTTGGAACGGACTTCGTTATCCAGATGGTAGAAGATACAAAACCCCAGACGCTGTCTGACCTGATCCGTATCTCCGGTCTGTCCCATGGAACCAATGTGTGGCTGGGAAATGCACAGGAACTGGTAAAATCGGGGAAAGCGACCATTTCAACCGCTATCTGTACCCGAGACGATATCATGATCTATCTGATCAATAAAGGCGTGGAAAGCGCGCTGGCGTTTACGATCATGGAAAGTGTACGTAAAGGAAAAGGGCTGAAGCCGGAGTGGGAAGAAGCTATGACGGCTCAGGGCGTGCCGGACTGGTACATCTGGTCGTGCAAGAAGATCAGTTACATGTTCCCGAAGGCTCATGCGGCTGCGTATGTCATGATGGCATACCGCATCGCTTACTGTAAGATCAACTATCCTCTGGCGTATTATGCAGCGTATTTCAGTATTCGCGCAGACGCATTCACATACGAGATCATGTGTCAGGGCAAGGACAAGCTGAATTACTATATGCAGGATTATAAAAAACGGAGTGACTCTCTCAGCAAGAAAGAGCAGGATGTTATGAAGGATATGAAGATTGTGCAGGAGATGTATGCCCGCGGGTTTGAGTTCGTACCTATCGATCTTTATAAGGCTAAAGCGAAGATGTTCCAGATTGTTGACGGAAAGCTTATGCCGTCCTTCGCCAGTATTGAAGGTATGGGTGACAAAGCGGCCGAGGCAGTAGAGGAGGCGTCGAAAGACGGCCCGTATCTGTCTCTGGATGATTTCCGTCAGCGAACAAAAGTGAGCAAGACAGTTATCGATCTGATGCAGGGACTGGGACTCTTTGGAGATCTGCCCGAAAGCAATCAGCTGTCCTTGTTCGATTTTGCGTAATTACGGGCGGATAACTACAGCGGCGGGAATGTCAGCCATGAGAGGACAAAGAAAAATAATAGATAGACGCGGTTCAGGCGCTGTGCTATAATGACTTCAATGTGTTAATGTAACAATGTGAATTAGATTAATGGAGGATATGTAAATGTACGACTTCGATGAGATCATGACAACAGACCCGGAAATTGCAAATGCGATAAAAGCGGAGATGGAGAGACAGAATTCCCATATTGAGCTGATCGCCTCTGAAAACTGGGTGAGTAAGGCCGTTATGGCGGCTATGGGAAGCCCTCTGACCAATAAATATGCGGAAGGATATCCGGGCAAGAGATACTACGGAGGATGCCAGTGTGTTGATATCGTAGAAGAATTGGCCCGGGAACGCGCTAAAGAGTTGTTCGGATGTGAGTATGCCAATGTGCAGCCCCATTCCGGAGCACAGGCAAATATGGCAGTATTCTTTGCCATTCTTCAGCCGGGAGACACCTACATGGGCATGAATCTTGATCATGGCGGACATCTGACTCACGGTTCACCGGTTAATATGTCGGGAAAATACTATAATGTCGTACCTTATGGCGTCAATGATGAAGGTGTGATCGACTATGACAAGGTGCTGGAGATCGCGAAAGAGTGCAGGCCCAAAATGATTGTTGCCGGTGCCAGCGCCTATGCGCGCACTATTGATTTCAAGCGGTTCCGTGAGATTGCTGATGAAGTCGGCGCTTATTTGATGGTTGATATGGCACATATAGCAGGTCTTGTAGCGGCCGGGCTCCATCCGAGTCCGATCCCGTATGCGCATGTGACGACGACTACGACGCATAAGACACTGAGAGGACCCCGAGGCGGTATGATCCTCTCCAGCAATGAGATGAATGAGAAGTTCAACTTTAACAAAGCAGTATTCCCGGGAATCCAGGGAGGACCGCTTATGCATGTGATCGCAGCAAAAGCAGTGTGCTTCAAGGAAGCACTTCAGCCGGAATTTAAAGAGTATCAGAAGCAGATTCTGAAGAACGCCAAGGCACTCTGCGAAGGACTGAAAAAACGTGGCGTAAAAATCGTATCCGGTGACACGGACAATCATCTGATGCTGGTCGACCTGACAGAGAAGAATGTCAGTGGAAAAGAACTGGAGAAACGTCTGGATGATGCGCATATCACCTGTAACAAGAACACGATTCCCAATGATCCACGTTCCCCGTTTGTCACAAGCGGCGTGAGACTTGGTACTCCCGCAGTGACAACCCGCGGCATGAAAGAAGAGGATATGGATAAGATTGCCGAGATCATCGCCATGGTTATCGAGAGTGAGGACAATGTAGAGGCAGGAAGAAAGATGGCGGCAGAACTGACAGAGAAATATCCGCTCTGCTAAATTCGTTAGGTTAGAATCGATGATGGTGTAAACGAAAAAGCAGTTTTAAACTTTCGAGTAAACTGCCCATTCGTTTGCACCATTTTCGATTTGGCCTAATTGAACAAAGTAAGCGGCCGGATAGCCAGTCTCTATGGATTTTTAATCCTTTGCTCCTGCCGTTGATTCTATCAGGACTCTATACAAGATTCCTTTTCAGAATCTACTGAGATCATGCATTTTCAGATCAGCAGGCACAACAATAAGGGGGCTGTCGCATCAATGATTAGAAAATCATAGATGCGGCAGCATCTTTTTGCC
>CAMLYF010000026.1:0-41004 GCA_946491795.1 uncultured Lachnoclostridium sp.
TGTCATGCAATTAAGGGAATGGATACCCTCTACTTTTCATTTTCAATCTTACTCCTCCAGAAATTCTTTTATGATCGCGCATACTTTCTCGATATCCTCCGGATAAATCTCACCGATATTTCCGATACGGAATGTCTCGGCCTCCGTCACTTTGCCCGGATAGATCGCATAACCTCTGTCCTTGATGTACTCATACATCTGTGAAAATGTAAAGTGGCACTCTTCCGGATAGAAGAAGGTCGTGATGATCGGACCCTGATGGGTGCTGTCTATATACGGATGGATACCCATTTCGCCCATCTTTTCGATGAGGAGACGGTTATTTTCCGTATAGCGTCTGTTTCTCGCCTCAATGCCTCCCTCTTTCTCCAGTTCTTTCATTGCCTGAGCAAATGCAAGCACTACGTGAGTAGGGGATGTAAAACGCCATTTTCCGTCCACTTCCATAGTCTTCCACTGGTCATACAGATCAAGAGACAGGCTTCTCGCCTTCCCCGCGCTTGCCTCCAGCAGATCTCTCCTTGCAATGATAAATGAAAATCCCGGCACTCCCTGAATACATTTGTTGGCGCTGCTGATAATGAAGTCAATGCCCCAGTCCTTCACCGGGATATCCACACCGCCAAAGCTGCTCATGGCGTCCACGATAAAGACTCTGCCCTTTTCCTTTACAACTTTACCAACTGCCTCAATATCATTTAAGATACCGGAAGTCGTCTCGCTGTGCACCATAGATACATGTGTGATGGCCGGATCCGCGTCCAGCATCTCGCCGATCTTCTGTGCATTGGGCACTTTATTGTAATGCTCATTGTATACCTGACACTTAATTCCCGCATGATCCGCGATGTCAGCCATACGCTCGCCGTATGCTCCGTTGGCGCAGATCAGAAGCTCGTCTCCGGATCCGATGACGCTTGTAAGCACGGACTCTACTCCGAATGTTCCGCTTCCCTGCATCAGCACTGCCGTGTACTCGTCTTCAGACACATGGGCCAGCTTCAGCAGCCCTTTGCGGATCTCCTGTGTGATCTGTTTGTAATCGTCATCCCATGTGCAATGGTCGAACATCATCTGCTGTTTTACCGTATCCGTTGTCGTCAGCGGTCCCGGTGTAAGAAGTTTATATGATTTCATCTGTATTTCCTCTCTTCTCTCTATTATTTTCTGAATTCCTTATATTCACGCACCTCTGCGAATGGCGCGGGCCGGACTGCCGCAGGAGCCGTTTACAGTCCCGCTTCCTCCTTTGCAGCTTCCGAGATCGCCTCATGCTGCTCCAGAAGGTCAACTGTCAGTTTCTCCGGGAATACTTTCGGATTTGCAGACTTGTTGGCTGCATCCGTTGACTCTCCGTTGTACAATGCATTCGGATAATAAGACTGGAGCTCTTCCCTGCCGTTCTCGATGATGCACTGCGCCATCTCCATCGCAAGCGGGTTCGTATCCTCACCTTTATCTACGACAGCAACAGACTCCGTCAGACTGAAATTTCCCTCTGTCGGATCGATATAATCGATCGGAAGTCCGTCCTCTTTGTCTGCAACCGCCTGCTGGCGAAGCCCGAATCCGATTGCCACCTCACCCGCACGTACCAGTTTGAGGGGTGCGGACCCGGAATCCTCCAGGTGGTCTCCTACATTTTTATAGATGCCCGCCAGCACATCCTGAGCTCCGTCTTCACCATACTCGGATACAAGCGCCTGAACGAGCAGCCAGGCGGTTGAAGACGCCGCGATATCTGTCACAGAAACAAAGCCTTTATACACCGGATCCGCCAGATCCTTTAAAGATGCCGGCATCGGCAGATTGTTCTCCTCCATCATCTCTGTATTCACAATGATGGTTCCCTCCTGAGAAGTAATCGGCGCGCAGTACGGTTCAAACTTGTCAATCGTATCCACATCAAATGTCAGGTCCTGAAACATGTCGTTCTGAGCCTGGGCGCTCTCTACATAGAAGGTACTCATTGTTACCATATCAGCCGCGATATCTTTGCCTTCTGCAAGCAGACGGCCTCCCAGTTCGGATGTACCGAATGTCTGAAATACATATTTCCCTTCATATCCGTTGTTATCAAGAGCATTTTCCATCGCTGTGACAGCCTCTTCATCTGCATTGGAATAGATGATCACCTGATCGTCTGATGAGCCCGCCCCGCATCCTGTCAGTCCGAAACCTGTCACAGCGACTGCCGCCGCCATTGTAACTGCCGTCACCTTCTTTAAACTTGTAAACTTTTTCATATTATTCTCCTTTTCTTTTAATTGCCGTGAGATTCACGGCGCAAGTATATGATTTTATGCTGCTTTCTTAACTGAAAAACGGTAGATCTTTGCTGTGTTCTGCCGGTTTCTGCTTCTCCGGGCGAGTTTCTGGAACAGTGCCCTGGCAATCAGATTGGTAAATAAGATCAGAAGCGACAGAACAAAGATCTCATTAAACTCATTGAAATACTGTAATTCCTTGATCTTGGTCGTAATGACCATGG
Organism: uncultured Lachnoclostridium sp.; assembly: GCA_946491795.1. Taxonomy (GTDB): domain Bacteria; phylum Bacillota; class Clostridia; order Lachnospirales; family Lachnospiraceae; genus Mediterraneibacter; species Mediterraneibacter gallistercoris. Next base: position 2,492 of record CAMLYF010000026.1, read on the forward strand.
TCCGGGTACCGGCGATAAAAATCACGGCGCTCACTGTCACCATTGCATTTACGAAATAGTAGCTGAATACTTCCAGCAGTGTGGACAATGCATTGGGTGTCACGACCCTGACGATCGTCTTCAGCCAGTTGTCGCCCATGAGCATCGCTGTTGTCTCCCATGATGCGTTCATCTTGGAAAGTGAATTCTTCATCATCAGGTATGGCGTCGAGTAAAAATGCACAATGTTGCATATGATAATGATCGGGAAAGTATTCTGCAGCGGCGTCCCGGTGAATACAAACAGATAGGCAAGACCTATGACCATTCCGGGAATCGTGTTCGTTACAAGGGCAATGCTGTCTATCACCTTCTTCAGTTTTCCGCTGACCGTGCTTCTCGCCGTCACAAGAGCCGCGCCGTAGGACAGGATCGTGCCTGCAAGAGCCGTGATCACTGCCACCATCAGCGAATTGAAATACACTCCGTAGAGCCGGCTGTCCTCAAATACCGCCTGTACATGCTCCAGCGTAAAGTTCATCCGGTAAGGCCATTCCTCGATGAACGGCACGACGAACATGACAAGAAACATACAGAGTGTGCCGACAAGGATGGCTCCGCTCAAGATTCCGAAAACCACGTCTCTCTTCACGCCTTTCTTCAGTTCGATCGGAGAAATCTTATTGTACCGCACATTATATTTTTCCAGAATGTGCAGCACTGTGATGCTGACTACAGACGGGATGATCATGATCAGCGCGATTACCGCTCCGTTTCCGAAATTCGGCACACTTCCGAGCATCTCTGTGTAAAGTACGCTGGCCACCACTTCAAACTGCCCGCCCACAGACGCCGGGATACCGAAGTCCGTAAAGCACAGGAAGAATGTCTGGATAAACGCTGTGGCAAGTGTCCCGAGCAGCGGGATCAGGATTGTCATCCGGAAAGTCTGCAGCGGAGAATCCCCCATCAGCCTGGATACGATCATGAACCGCTTGTCTATGTATCCCATAGCGTTGTTGATCAGCGTAAATGCGATGGGCAGCGTGTAAACCACATAGCCAAGCAGCAGTCCGTTGAATCCGTAGATGTCAAAAAGCTGTCTCCCGAAAAGCTGCGTCAGAAGGCCCTGTTTTCCAAAAGAATAGATGATCGCGAATCCGTAAGTGATCGTCGGGAGCAGCATCGGCAGGATCGCCGCCTTGCTGATCAGCCATTTATATCGTCTGCCAAGGTTCGTATAGTGAATCGTGTACGCCAGGATAAAAGCGAGCACGGTCGTGACCACTGCACTGCATACCGAGATGAGTACACTGTTCCACAATGCTCTTAAGAATCCTCTTCCGGTGAGCACTTCCACATAGTGGCCAAGTGACACAGCGGTGCCGTCTCCCGTAAAAGACTTTACCAGCACGCTGATCATGGGAACCGCAAGGAATCCTGCGAAGAAGACTGCCACAATGGCAAAGATCAATTTAATCTCTCTGTTCTTTCTCATCGTTCCCACCTCTTCAGCACACCTGTGCCTGTTCTTCAAGCTGTCCCGAGAACAGGGCATAGATATTGTTCTTCTTGATTTCAAGCTGGTTTAATATAAATTTCTTTACAAAACCATTTTCCGGTTTACCGATGATTTCTTCCGGCTTTCCGAACTGTGCTATCTTTCCATCGTTGATGATCATAACCCGGTTGGAAAGTGTAAGGGCTTCTTCCGGATCATGAGTTACGATGATCGTCGTCAGATTGTACTCTCTTGCAATCGTCCGGATCCTGTCTTTGATAGATTCCTTGATGACGCCGTCCAGAGCGCTTAACGGCTCGTCGAGAAGCAGGATCTTCGGTTTCATGACCATCGTTCTTGCGAGTGCGACTCTCTGTTTCTGTCCGCCTGAAAGCTGCCCGATCCTCTTATTTAAATGTTCCTCAAGCCCCAGCAGGTGGATCAGCTCTTCTACTTCCTCTTTGGAAGAGATTTCCGGATTATTTCTCAGCCCGTATGTAATATTCTGATAGACATTCAGATTAGGGAACAGGGCATAATCCTGGAATACAATGTTGAATCCTCTCTTTTCCATAGGAACGTCCGTGATGTCCTCTCCGTTATAAATGATCTGTCCGCCGTCCGAATCCACGATTCCGAGGATCAGATTAAGCAGCGTCGTCTTTCCGCATCCGGACGGTCCTAATATAGAAACAATTTCTCCGTCACCGATATTCAGGCTTATGTCGGTTAGCACCTGCGTGCCGTCATAGCTTTTCTTTACATTTTTCAACTCAAGCATAATACTTAACTCCTCTTCACTTTTAGCAATTCAAAGTGTCTCAAAAGTATCTTCGGCTGCCGTACTTTCCTGTCGTTCCGGTCTTCCGGCCGCCTGCATGTAAGATTATAACCGCCCTGTTTCCGGTGTTTCTATCAAGAAAAAATCAAGCCTCGGTAAAGGAAATGTAAACTTTACAGAGGCTTAACATACTTTAAAATGTAGAGATTCTACCGTTTTCGATGATAGTCGTACGCCTTATCGCGCACAACTTTTTCGCATTTATTCAGTTGTTCCACATAGTGCTCATAGTCCGATGATATGAGCCCCATATATATCATATCCACGATCAGAATCTGTGTGGACCTGGAAAAGATCGCATTGCCGTAGAAATGCTGATCCTGGCTGGTACATATCAGGATATCCGCATATTTACTGATCGTAGACTCCTTAAAATTCGTGATCGCAATCGTACACGCTCCGGAACGCTTTGCCGCCCTCATGGTATCAACTGTATCCTTCGACTCACCGGAATAAGAAATACCAACGGCCACATCCTGATCCGTCAGGCGTCCGGCGGCGATCTGCTGCAGATAGCAGTCGGTAAAATGCCGACATGGAAGTCCCAGATACAGAAGCTTAGTCAGCAGATCCACTGCCATGACCTCCGAATTTTCCACACCGTAGATGTCGATCAGCCGGGCATTCTTGAGTGCCTCGATCACTCTTTTGTATGTCTTTCCCGGAAAATTTTTAAGAGTTTCCTCCAGCATACGCTCCGTTGTCATCGTAATATTGACCGGAAGCTCATCCAGTCCGTCCTTTTTATCAAGAGTATATCCGTACATAAGCTGGGGCTGTCCGGCATTTTCCGCCCGATTTCCCGACTTGGCAAGCTCGGCGACCAGCTGGTAGCGGAAATCCTTATAGCCGTCGTATCCCAGAGCCCTGAGCATCCGCAGCACCGTGGGCTGACTGACCTTCGCGGCCTTGGCAACACGGTCGAGCGGCATCTCCGTGACCTGTTCCATATGATTCAGTATGTAATCTGCGGCATGCTTCTCCGATTTTCTCAGATCCGCGTAGCCGGATTCGATCAGTGTCGTGATATTGTTCTTCATGGTCTGTTTAACATTCTGCAGATTACCGGATCTTAAGTCTGATATATTCATATGCGGTGTAGATAATCTACAGAATTTTCTCCTTTTTGCTTTTACGTCCATTTGAAAACATTATAACAGAGCGTAAAAACCTGTGCGGAAGAGATTGTGTTAAATGTTTGTAAAGCCACTGATCAGTTCTCCCCATGTTTCTGAAATGTGCTGTCCCGGTGCAATGCCATTACCGCCTCACCTGTCACTCTTTCCAAAAACGCCGTCAGCTTCTCCACATCAAACACTCTCACATCACGTACAGCCTCCGCCGGCACCTTCCGAAAATCTTTCAACTGTTTCAGTACTTTGTCCAGTCCGTGATAATCTGTCTCTTCTATCCTCGGATCACGCGTTACATTCAGCTTCTCCGGCAAATGATACCGCTGGCACAGCCAGGTATTCATTCTGGTGTAATCGCCGTAGTAATATTGCTCCGACAGATACTCCGCCAGCGTAATCCGCTCTCCGCTCCTTTTCAGCCGCACAGAGCAGACCTCACGGCGGAGCTCTGTCGGTTTTCCTCTGCTGTCCAGAAACTCAACGGCATCCGGAAGGTATTCGCTGAAAAATCTATAGTCAATATACAGATGAAAATAATACCCGAGATATGCAGCGTCTTCCATACGGTCTTTATATTTTTGACGAAACCTGTCCGGTTTCGGCCATATGACCATCCGGTCAAGATACTTCGGATCACGAAAATGTGACGCCGTCTTGTCAGTAACGGCGTCTGGAAGAAGATTCCCGATATAGAAATCATTTTTCCTGTCCGGCAGGCAGCGAATAGGCGCATCATCCTTCTGCATGTCGAGAAACATACGGGCTGCTGTCAGATGTAGAATATAGCCTGGCATATCTGTCAACTCCCTGTCCGCTCTTACTAAGCTGTACTTTTATCGTATTTTACACGTATTCTCTATTCCACCGTCACTGACTTCGCCAGATTTCTCGGCTTATCCACATCAAGACCTTTCGCCACACTGACATAGTATCCCATCAGCTGCAGCGGTACGATTGCAAGACTTGTGGTAAAGTACTCTTCTGTCTTCGGCACATAGACCGAAAAATCAGCAGTGTCTTCTATATTATAGTTGCCATATGTTGTAAGCCCCATCAGATAAGCTCCACGGCTCTTGACTTCCACCATATTGCTGAGCGTCTTCTCGAAAAGTGCATTCTGTGTAAGCACTCCGACTACGAGAATTCCGTTCTCTACAAGGCTGATCGGACCGTGTTTCAGTTCACCCGCGGCATATGCCTCGGAATGAATATAGCTGATCTCCTTCATCTTCAGACTGCCTTCCAGGCTGATCGCATAATCAAGGCCCCTGCCGATGAAGAAGATGTCATGCGCATTCGCATATTTGCTTGCGAACCACTGGATACGTTCTTTATCATCAAGTGTTTTCTGGATTTTTGCCGGCAGAGTTTCCATCTCTGTGAGAAGCTCTGTATATCTCGTCTCATCAATCCTTCCCCTTACCTTCGCAGACTGGATGGCTATCAGATACATGGCGATAAGCTGGGTGCTGTATGCTTTCGTAGTAGCCACGGATATCTCCGGTCCCGCATATGTGTAAAGCGTATAATCGCTTTCACGGGCAATACTGGAGCCGACTACATTTACAATACCAAGCACCGGCACATCCCGATCCTTCATCAGGCGCAGGGCGGCAAGGCTGTCCGCCGTCTCGCCGGACTGGGACACTATGATGACCAGAGAATTCGGGACAATGATCGGATTACGGTAGCGGAACTCTGACGCCAGATCCACTTCTACCGGTACCTGCGCGAGATCCTCCAGCACATATTTACCGGCCATACCTACATGGTAGGCGGATCCACAGGCAACAATATAGATTCTTTCAATATCTTTAAGTGTATCATCTGTCAGTCCCACTTCAGAGAAATCAATCTCGCCATCCTTCACATAAGCGCCGATCATATCCTGAACAGCTTTGGGCTGCTCGTGGATCTCTTTGAGCATAAAATGCTCATATCCACCCTTTTCCGCAGACTCCGCATCCCATTTAATCTCTACGACTTCTTTCTGGATTTCTTCCCGGTCGATATTGTAAAAATGAACCTCGTCTCCGGTCAGCTCCGCAATCTCCATATTGTCGATATAGTATACGTTTCTTGTCTTGTCAAGGATTGCCGGCACATCGGAAGCCATAAGACTTCCTGTGCTGCTCCTGCCGATGATCAGCGGACTGTCCTTTCTCGCCGCGTAAAGCCGTCCCGGATAATCATGGAACATCACGCCGAACGCATAAGAGCCTCTGATACGAAGCATACTTCTGGTGAGCGCCTCCAGCGGAGTTCCTGTCTTCTTATAGTAATAGTCAACCAGTTTCACGGCAATTTCCGTATCTGTCTGTGAATAGAACGTGTATCCCGATTTAACCAGTTTGTCTTTCAGCTCCTGATAATTCTCTATAATACCGTTATGTACCAGAACGACAGACCTGTCGTCTGTACAGTGAGGATGTGCGTTATTTTCCGACGGCTCCCCGTGTGTCGCCCAGCGGGTATGCCCGATACCACAGGTTCCGTGCACACTTCTGCCATTATCTGTCTTTTCCGAAAGGATCTTAAGCCGTCCCTTCGCTTTTACAATGGAAATATCTCCCGATGTCTCATTACGGACTGCGATTCCCGCAGAATCATATCCTCTGTATTCCAGCTTTGACAATCCTTCAAGAAGGATCGGTGCCGCCTGCTCTTCTCCTACATATCCGACAATTCCACACATATCTTATTATGCCTCCTTTTGTCTTAACATCTGATGCAGTATATGTTCCATTAAAAAAAGGGAATAAAACTTTTTCCCGTTCTTCCGAGAAATCCTATTCCCTCTACTGCGCCTGATTCTGATAATCTCCTAAACATCTACAAATACAGAATTTATCATACCATCGCATATTTGTACTGTCAACATTTACTTTCTTCTGCTATTTCTTCATTTTCGGATCAAAGATAAAGGACGCGATATATCCGAAGATCAGAGCTGCCGATAGTCCGACGGCGCCCGCCTTGAATCCGCCCATGAAGATACCGATAAATCCGTTTTCATCAACAGCCTCTTTCACCCCCTGCCACAGTACATTTCCAAATCCAAGCAGCGGTACACTTGCGCCGGAACCGGCAAATTCCTGAAATGGCTTATATATCCCGCAGAATCCGAGCAGCGCTCCCGTGCATACAAGAAGTACCATAACTCTTCCGGGCATCAATTTTGTCCGGTCCAGCAGGATCTGCACTATGGCGCAGATCAGGCCGCCTATTACAAATGCTGTAATATATTCCATAATTATATCTCCTCCTACTACTATTACGGGCAGTACTCCAGCACAATTCCGTGTGCAATTCCCGGTATGCTGGCTCCCTCATTGAAACTGACTGTTGACATCAGCGCGCCTGTGGGGACAAAAAGTACGCGCTTCCACTCTCCCTTTTCAATCTTCGGTATGATAAAAGAGGCCAGCGTGACTGCGGCACACCCGCACCCGCTTCCTCCCGCATGAGTATCCTGAGCCTCACGGTCATAAATAGTCATTCCGCAGTCAAGATGTCTCTTGCTTATATCATAGCCTTTTTCTCTGACCAGATCGAACAGGATAGACTGTCCCACATACCCCAGATCTCCCGTGATAATACGGTCATAATCCCGCTCACTTCTCCCCATGTCCTCAAAATTCCGCACAATAGTATCCATTGCCGCGGGAGCCATGCAGGCCCCCATATTCTGGGAATCTTTCAGACCATAGTCTACTATCTTCCCTACAGTCACTCCCGCGATGCGAACGTGTGACACATGTGTCGTGCTGACATCATCCTCTGCAGCATCTTCTGTATCTCCTTCCTGTTCCGCCGCCCGCACGAGAAAAGCTCCGCTCCCGGTCACTGTCCAGTGTGCGGACAACGGACGCTGGTTTGCATATCCGAGAGGAAAACGGAACTCTTTCTCTGCACTCCCGAAATGACTGGAAGTGACTGCCAGCATATATTTCCCATATCCTGCCGCCGCGCTCATTCCTGCCAGTGCAAGGGCTTCCCCTGATGTAGAACATGCTCCATACAGTCCGAACATCGGAATCTGAAGTCCCTCCACCCCCATGGAAGTGGCAATTCCCTGACGCAGAAGATCACCTCCGAAAAGATAGCGGATCTCATCTGCTTTCACATGTGCCTTTCCAAGAGCAAGCACACATGCTTCTTTCTGCATGGTGCTCTCTGCCTCTTCCCAAGTCTGCGCGCCGAACAGATCGTCCTCGTTTGTCATATCAAAAAGTTTCCCCAGCGGACCTTCCGCCTCCTTACTGCCTGTCACGGACGCGGCACTTACGATATAGGGCGCATTTTCGAAGAGCAGGCTCTGTTTTCCTTTTATTATCCGGTTCATACTGATAACCTCATTTCTCTGATTCGATTTGGTTTACCAATATTATCTGCACTGCTCTGTAAAATATGCACATTTTTCTTACATAACAGGACCGCTGAACATTTTATATGTATATTCGGAATAAGAAATCCGAATACTAAGTAAGGCACGATATAAGAAACGCCGGCTGAAACCGGCAGTAAAGGAGATCTTCCTATGGACAAGATACAGCAATTAAAGAAAGAAAAAGAATACGAAAAATATGTCAATGAAAAAACACCCCGACACAATGTCTGGCTGAACATGTTCAAGGCGTTTCTGCTGGGCGGGGCAATCTGCACACTCGGGCAGATCATTTATCACTACTGTGAGTTCCGTTCCCTGGCCACCGATGAGTGCAGCAGCTGGACTTCCCTGATGCTCGTCCTGATCAGTGTACTGCTCACCGGGACCGGAATCTATCCCCGCCTGGCGAAATGGGGCGGCGCAGGAGCACTCGTCCCCATCACCGGATTCGCCAACTCGGTGGCAGCCCCCGCCATTGAATATAAGAAAGAGGGGCAGGTATTCGGTATCGGCTGCAAGATCTTCACCATCGCCGGTCCCGTGATCCTCTATGGTATCTTTACAAGCTGGATACTGGGATTTATCTACTGGATCTGGACGCTGGTACAGTAATCCGGCCACACTCTCAAAACAGACAAAAATCAGATGATTTTTTTGATTTCCCGGTCCCATGTATATACCCCGTTGATTTCTTCCTCAATATCCGTCCACTGGGTATATACGCTGGCACACAGCCCCTGCGGGATGAGCGCCTGCACTTTTCCCATCAGCTCCCGGTACGCTTTCCCCAGGGCTTCCTTATCTTTGCATGCCCCGTAACCGTACAGCTCTTCACATGCACTGTGCCCGGACTCCCGGTAAGTATGCCCGCCGATCTCGGAGAGCACAGCGGCGCGCTCTTTCTCAGGATGTACTTTTAATTTGAAGAAATAATTATGGACACTCTGCAGGTCGCCGCATCCCTGATCAAACCAGCCGCTTGCCGCATCGATAATCCTTGCCGGATCTTCTTCCTTTGCTATCCGGGTAAGTTCTTCTGTCTTAAACTGTCCCCAGCCCTCATTAAAGATCACCCATGTGCAGATGCTCGGATGGCCTTTCAGAAGACGGATCGTCTCTTTCATCTCACGGACAAACTCCGCCCTTCCAGCCTTGTCTCTTCTTGCAAGCAGCCACGGATGATCATCCTTTATCGTAATGCCCCGCCATGACATCACCGTGGCCAGATACGTTACAAACCAGTACCTGTAGGCTTCTCCGCCGTTTACCATATCCTGCCACACTGCCAGCCCCAGCCGGTCACAGTGCCAGTACCACCGCTGCGGTTCGATCTTGATGTGCTTTCGCACCATGTTAAATCCGCTCTTTTTCATTTCTGTAATGTCGAAGATCATTGCCTCATCCGACGGTGCCGTGTACAGACCGTCCGGCCAGTACCCCTGATCCAGAACGCCGTTCTGGAATTGTTCTTTCCCGTTCAGGCAGATGCGCGGGATTCCCTTTTCATCCTTCTCGATCGAAAACTTCCTCATGGCAAAATAACTCTCCGCCCGGTCTTCTCCCATCGTCACCGTAAAAAAGTAAAGATACGGCGTCTCGCATGTCCATGGCCTGATATCCGGAACCGGAATCCCAATCCAGTCACCTGTAATGCCGGAAATGCTGCACATCTGCTGATTTGCCGCCGGATTTATATCCGGGACTTCTGCTCTATCCTTCCTGTCCATATACAGACCCGGATGCCGGATCTGTATCGTCACCGGCTGTCCTGTCTGACAGTCTGCCGCCCGTTTTCCACATATTTTACTCTCCGTTGTCCCATTTTCGCAGCTTCCCGCCACTGAAACCCGGATCCACACTGCCCTTTTCTCAAGATCAGGTTCGGCCTCGATGCTCGTAATATAATTTTCCGGCGCTATCTCCATCCAGACAGTCTGCCATATCCCGCTCTGGGCAGTATAAAACATGCCTCCCCGTTCCAGACGCTGTTTGCCTCTGGCATGGTAAGAAGTATCGCTCAGGTCCTTTACCACAACGGTCAGTTCATTCCCGCCGTCACGGACCAGCGCAGTGATATCCGCCTCAAAAGGCAGGTATCCTCCCGTATGCCGGGCCGCTTTCCGGCCGTTTACATAGACAGCACATGCCTGATCTACTGCCCCGAAATGCAGAATCAGACGTCTGCCGTCCTGCCTGCCGTCCCATTTTTCAAGCGTAAATGTTCGCCGGTACCATAGATACTCGTCCGGCTGCAGCTGCCGGGATACGCCGGAGAGCACTGCCTCCGGCGAAAACGGGACAAGGATCTGCCCGTCATACTGATCCGGCTTTTTAAAATCTTTTGTAAATGCATAATCCCAGTATCCGTTCAGATTGATGTAACTGCCGCGCTTCAGCAGCGGGCGGGGATACTCCGGAAGGACATTCTGCGGATCAAGTTCTCTTCCCCATCTGGTATACAGCTGTTTCATATATATCACTCCTCGTCTGTTCTCGGGTCTTAATTAGATTCTAGTATACGGAAGAGAGTAAATCAATACGCCGCGCCAGTTAGACGTCAGTTGAAAAAGCATTTTTATGTTATAACTTTGCAGAATACTGCAAGTCTTATTCTGCCCTAGACATTATAATACAATGTATACTAACAGTTCAGACATCTGATTATCAGAAGACGGATTTATGCTTGCATAAAAATCCGGCTCCTGATAATCAGATGAGCTGAGCGCCAGTATATGAGCAAAACAGCGGCAGCAGCCGCAGTAAGCACGCAGTGCGGTTTTGCGAATGGCGCGGGCTGAACTGTTACGATTCATAAGATCAAAGGAGGAAATGACATGATCCGCAAATACATCTATGGAACACCTTTTGAGACGGAGGCTGTCGTGACTGACATCGCACAGACAGACGGCACACCTGCATACGGCGTCATCGACACGCAGGACGGTTTTTCTTTCACTTATATTATGGACGAGGATGACATCGTCTACGGGCTGGGCGAGGCCAACCGCGGAATCAACAAGCGCGGCTACTGCTATATCAGCGACTGCACGGATGATCCGAACCACACAGAAGACAAACGTTCTCTGTACGGCGCACACAACTTCATCATCATTGCCGGAGAGGAAAGTTTCGGACTCTTCTTTGACTATCCGTCAAAGCTCACATTTGACATCGGCTATACCCGCATGGACACGCTGAAAGTCTCCTGCGCGGACGCAGACCTTGCACTGTACGTCATCGACGGGGACTCTCCGTACGATATCGTAAAACAGTTCCGCGGCATGATCGGCCACAGCTATATCCCGCCGAAATTCGCATTCGGCTACGGTCAGAGCCGCTGGGGCTACAAGATAAAAGAAGATTTTGAAAAGGTCGCACAGGGCTACCGCGAGAACCATATTCCGCTGGATATGATCTATATGGATATCGATTACATGGATTCCTACAAAGACTTTACCGTGAACGATGGTTTCAAAGATTTTCCTGCATTTGTTCAGGAAATGAAAAACCAGCATATCCGCCTCGTTCCGATCATCGACGCAGGCGTAAAGATTGAGGACGGATACGATGTCTACGAAGAAGGGGTAAAAAACCGCTACTTCTGCCAGAGAGAGGACGGAAGCGACTTTGTGGCGGCAGTCTGGCCGGGAGATACTCATTTTCCGGACGTGCTGAATCCCGAGGCAAGGAAATGGTTTGGAGACAAATACCGTTTTCTCACAGATCAGGGCATCGAAGGTTTCTGGAACGATATGAACGAGCCTGCCATCTTCTACTCAAAAGAAGGACTTGAAGAAGCAAGAGAGCTGGCGCGGCAATTCGCAGATACCGGAACAAGCAACTGGGACGGAAGCGAAAAGGCAGAGGAAGCTAAAGAGGACGTCGGCGTATGGCAGCTCGGCGACAAGCTGGGAAGCCTCGCAAACAGTCAGGAGGATTATCAGAGATTCTACCATAATGTAAACGGACAGATGATCCGTCATGACAAGGTGCACAACCTGTTCGGATTCAACATGACGAGAGCTGCAGGAGAGGCATTTGAGCGCATTGATCCAGCCAAACGTTTCCTGATGTTCTCCCGCTCTTCCTACATCGGGATGCACCGTTACGGCGGCATCTGGACAGGCGACAACCGTTCCTGGTGGTCACATATCCTGCTCAACTTAAAAATGATGCCGTCCCTCAATATGTGCGGTTTCCTTTATGCAGGGGCTGACCTTGGCGGATTCGGTTCCGATACGACGAGAGATCTTCTGCTCCGTTTCCTCGCGCTGGGCGTATTCACTCCGCTCATGAGAAATCACACTGCACTGGGTACAAGAGAGCAGGAATGCTACCAGTTTGAAAATACGGAAGACTTCCGTCACGTGGTCGGCGTCAGATACCGCCTGCTGCCCTACCTGTACAGCGAATACATGAAAGCAGCTTTAACAGACGATATGTATTTCAAACCGCTGGCTTTCGTATACCCGGACGACAAAATGGCGCGCCGCATCGAGGATCAGCTCATGCTGGGCAATGAGATCATGATCGCGCCGGTATACGAGCAGAATGCGAAAGGCAGATATGTTTACCTGCCGGAAGAGATGAAGTTCGTCAAATTCCTGCCCGATGGAAGCATCTCGGAAGAAGTACTCGGAAAAGGCATCCACTACGTGGACATCGCACTCAACGAAGTGCCGCTCTTTATCCGCTCCGGCAGATGCATCCCGGTCGCTGATGCAGCAGAATACGTAGATGAAATCGATATGGATACGATCCGGCTGATCGGATATGAAGGAGCCGAATATGTACTCTATGATGATGACGGAGTACATAAGGATTACGATATGGAGAAAAACTGCCGGGTATTAAAATAACCGAAAACGGATATGGGGACGTAGTAAAACCGGGTTTTACTACGTCCCCATATCCAAAAAGGAGGAAAAAATGGATAATATTGAAAGAAGAGACCGGGAGATGGCATACATCTCCGACGAGTCTGTAATGGAAGAACAGAAAGTATGCCGCAGGATCCTGCAGCGGCTGAACACGGTGGACCGTTCCGATTTTGACGAGATCGGTAAAATTGTCAAAGAGCTTCTCGGGAAATCGGACGGGGCTTTTATCAATCCGCCGTTTTACTGTGACTACGGCTCCCACATCGAAGTAGGCAAAAATTTCTTTGCAAACTATAACTGTACGATCATTGATGTGGCGAAGGTAAAGATCGGCGACAACTGCCAGATGGCCCCCAATGTGGCCATCTATACAGCAGGGCATCCGCTCCATCCCGTCTCACGCAACTCTATGTATGAGTACGGCATCAGCGTGACTATCGGTGATAATGTATGGATCGGCGGCAACACGGTCATCATGCCCGGCGTTCACATCGGAAGCAATACCGTCATCGGCGCGGGGAGCGTGGTGACAAAGGATATTCCGGACTGGGTCGTAGCCGTGGGAAATCCGTGCAGGGTGATCAAACAGATTACCGAAGATGACAAAAAATACTATTATAAGGACAGAGAATTTGATCCCGAAGCATGGGATTATATCTCGAAACTGAAATAATCAGGGCTAATATCATACAAGGCGTATCTGACGGTACATAATACCTCAGATACGCCTTGTATCATTTCCATTATTATTTTGTTGTCTTCCTTCTTCTTTTCAGAACAGTCCCTGCCATTGTTCCCGATCCGAGAAGTGCTGTCAGCGCTATATAAAGTCCGGTGCTGCTATCCCCGGTCTGGGGAGCTTTGCGAATATTTTCCGCGTCAGTCCTGCCGGACTCCTCTTTATCCCCGCCGGCTGTGCCGTCTGTTCCCGTTCCGTTATTCTCTGGCTTCTCTTCATTCTCCGGGCTGTTATCTTCTGCAGATGGCTTTTCCTCGTCAGAGTCCCCGGCATCTTCTTCACCCGCCGGCTGCTCCGGTTCCGGATCAGTATCCTGTCCTGCAACGATATAATTTCCCTCGGCGTCCTGTTCAAGCCCTGCTTCCTCCGCACCTGTGATAGTCACCTGATCTGCATCGTCTCCATCGTCAATATAGATGACATTCTGGTCACTTCCTGCCGCGGTGACCTTGGAACCATCTGTAAAGGTAACACCTGCCGCACCGTTTGTAGGATCTACATTGATGCCGCCCCATGAATTCTCACCGAGGAGAAGATTAAGCGTTCCCTCCACTCTCACTGTTGAACCATTGACGATCATGGCTGCCCCGCCTGCGGTCTCCTGATTATCCAGAGTTACGTTTCTAAGTGACGCAGAGGCTTTATATACATGGAGTGCCGACTTATTTGCCGGCGCCGTCCTGATTCCAATGCCGTCGAGCATTACTCCGTCGGATGTGATCGTCACCACGTTCTCGGCCCCCATTGCATCAGAGCCATTGATCCTATAACTTCCCGAAGCACTTCTCACGGTCATTGCCTCGCTTAAAAATAACGGAGCAGTGAGCGTAACATCCTTATTCAATTCAATAAGAGAGATATCGGCGCCTGCTGCTGTTTTTGCCTGGATAAACTGTGAAAGATTGGAATCCGCCACATAAGCTGTCTGCCGGTGGTTTGCGCCGCCGTCATTTTCCGTCACAACAACCGTAAGCGCAGCCCCGGATGCAGAAGCGCCGCCCTCAAGACAGACCACGGACTGGGTGGCTGTAACCGGTGTCGCATTCAATACCGCATCTGAAAAATCAGCCGCTGCATTGTCCACGTTGATTCCGTACCACGAATTACTTCCCAATGTCAGGTTCACCGTTCCGTTAAAATCTGCCGCTGCACCGTTGTTTATAATCACCGGCGCTCCGCCGGCCGCATTGCTGTGGTCAATGGTAAGCCCGTTCACAGTCAGATTTGTGCCGTACACATGCAGCGCCGACTTATTCCCTGCCGACGTCTGTATTTTCACATTATCGAGAGTAATCCTGTTTCCCATCAATGTGACAAGGTTCCCGCTCACGCTGTCAGTTCCTGCAAGCGTTCCGCCTTTGATCACTACATCATTATTTATAGAAAGCGCACTGGTAAGTTCTATCCTCTGATCTCCCAGATCTATCTCGCCGCCCTGAGCGATCGCCGCCTCAAGCTCTTCCTGTGTGTCAATGACGGCATCCGCCCGGTCAGTTATACCCGGCTTGTTTTCCGCCGTATTTATTTCAACTTTACTGTTCTGTTCAGGGATACCCGGTTCCTCATTCAACTGTTCATGGCTTAACCCACCGGCATCCTCCGGGTCTTCTGCCCCCTCTGTATCCCGGTTTTCCGACATTCCGTCTGTATTCTGCACTATTTCAGGTATCTCATCTGTATCCTGTAATTCATCTTCCCCGGCTGTTTCACCGGTCTTTTCTTCGTCCGATATTTCTTCTGCTGTCTGTACTGTCTGTATATCTGTAAGATTTTCTGCCGCCAGAGCCATTCCGGGCACTGTGCCTGTCACCATAGCCGCACATATCATTGCAGCTACAATTTTTCTCTTCATAATATTCTCCTGTTTTTATCATATTTTGAAATCATTCTCCGGCGCCGGTCTGTTGAATAATTTCACGGCAAGAGTATACTAATCCGAACAGAAAATTGTCAACATGCGGAGGCTGAAAAAGCACTGGAAACTACAGGAAAAAAGGAAGATTTTACACCATTCCCAGACTCCGCAGTATGTACAGCCATCCCGTCAGTGTAAAGGCACTGAACAATGTCGTCAGCATGACCACACTGGATGTCAGCACGCCTTCATGTCCCATATTGCGCGCCATTACATAGCAGCTTACTGTCGTCGCCGAGCTGAGCATGACGAGGATTGCCACCAGTTCTTCCCTGCGGAACCCCATCCACACGGCCAGCGGCAGGAACAAAGCGGCAAACAGCACCAGCTTCATAACAGATGCTGTCGCTGCCGGCTTTACTTTTCCGAAGGCCTTCTTCAGGTCGAAGCTTGCGCCCATCGCCATCAGACCGAGGGGAGTAGCCGTCGCCCCGATATCCGATACCGTCTTCTCCAGAATGGACGGCATAGGCAGCTTGAGAGCTGACCAGACAAGTCCCGCCACGATACCGAGGATGATCGGATTTGTAATGATTCCTTTGAGCGTCGTCATCCACACTTCCTTGTCCAGCTTCTTTCTCTCCGGCTTAAAGAATGAGAGTACAACAACCGCCATGACATTATACAGCGGCACGCTTCCGATGATCATAAGCGGGGCCATCCCCGCATCCCCGTATATATTCTGGATAAACGCAATCCCCAGAAGCGCCGCGCTGCTCCGGTACGACGCCTGAATAAATTCTCCCTGTATGCTCTTGTCCCTCCATAAGAAGGACACCAGCGCCGCAATAATAATAGATATCAGCGTAACGGCAAAACAGAACAGAACGAATTTCAGATTCCATACCTGAGAGAAATCCACTGTCGAGAGATCCTCAAACAGCAGGACCGGCAGCGGAACGAGGAATACGAATTTATTCATTTTTGATGCAAATACATCGTCGATCAGGCCGAGTTTATTTAAGATAAATCCCAGTACCATCAGAAGGAAAATGGGAACAGTGGCATTCAGGCTGAAGATCAGATTGTCCATAGTATAAGACTCCTTTTATCTAAAACTTTAAACGTAGAAATTCTGTTCTTTATTCTGTTCCTTTTTTGTTTCTGTGTCAAGTGGCAGCATTATCTTCACGCCGAATCCTCCGTGTCCGCTTCTTCCGATCTCCACTCTTCCTCCATGGGATTCCGCAATCTGCTTTACGATCAGCAGACCCAGACCGTGTCGCTGCTCTCTTGTATTTGTATCGCACACCATGTAGTGAGGCGCATGATTCAGCTTTTCGATTTCTTCATCGGAAGCGCCCGTCCCGTCATCCTCAACAGAGATCACGCAATATCCATTTATTCTTTCCGCAGCTTTCTCTGTCCGTGGCAATTTTCCTTTCCCCCGCTCTCCTTCCGCAGCTTTCTCTGCCGGGCATCCTGGCTGTGAGACAGACACCGATATATAAACCGTGCATCCGTCTTCATTATGGTTCATACTGTTCTGGATCAGGTTCGAGACCGCCCGCTTTATAAGCTCTTTATCCGCACAGATCGGACAGACCGTAAGATTCTCATCAGTCTCCCACTCAATGGGATACCTTCCGTCCACATCCATGTTTATAAAATCTACCGCTGCCTGCCGTACAAGAGCGACTGCATTGATCTCTTCCCTGACAACAGGCTGCATATTATATTCCATCTTAGACGCCAGATTCAGGTCATTGATGAGGTTCTTGATCCTGCGGCTCTGGCGGACAATGGCAGACGCTTTCTTTCTATCCTCTTCCCGCAGATATTCGGAATCCTCGAGCTGCGCCGCATACCCCATGACCATAGACAGAGGGGTACGGATATCGTGGGACACGCCGGCGATCCAGTTGGCGCGGGCGGCGTCTTTCCTCCTGAGCTGATATTTCTGCGACTGCAGCATTTCTGAAGTTTTATTCAGATGAAATGCCAGCTCCGAGAGTGTGCCTTTTTCTTTTAAACTGACCGGTTCTCCTTCCGGCAGTTTTTGGATGCCCTCCACGATCGGGCGCACCGAGCGCAGCAGCCCGGTATTTGCCCCGATATAGATCAGAAGTACGAGCACGATATTTGCCGCAAGAACCGTAAGCGCGGTCTTTGGCGCGCTCTCAATCATCTGGTAATCCCAGCTCGGGTACATGTGTTTCCAGAAACTCTTTTGCGGATACCCGAGGATCATCAGTCCGTCTTCTCCCGCCCCGGTAAATATAGGACAATCATCAATATATCCCCGGGTAATCGACGCAATTTCCGAAGCCGTATAGACGAGCGGCACCGTGTCCGGCAGATAATCCGAATGCCACAGCGCCTTTAACGTGCTGTTATCTATATAGACGGCCCAGATATTTTTGCTTTCCAGCTCTGTCTGCATCTCTTCGGGCATAACATATCCCGTCTCTGTCTCTTCCATAGAGTCCGCCGCCTCCTGCGCAGTCGTCCACGGTCCCCTGTTCGTAGAATGCCCGACCGTATAAAAGATCAGAAAACCGACATTAAGCGCCAGAAAGAGAAAAATACTCAGAAGCAGGATCAGGACAAATCTCCGGATCAGTTTCGGTATACTTTTCATAGTCTGTCATTTCCTTTCTCTGTTCAGTCTGTGTGGTCAATCCCGGGCTATCGCTCTACGATCAGTTTGTAGCCCAGCCCTTTTACCGTTACCAGCGAGACCGGCTTTGACGGATTTTCCTCAATTTTTTCCCGGATACGCCGGATATGGGCCATAAGAGAATTCTCATACCCGTAAGGATTGTCGCCCCACGCCGCTTCACAGAGGGCGTCAATGGTCACGATCCTCCCTGCATTGCGGTATAAGGCAGACAGGAGAGCGAATTCCTTTGCTGTCAGTGGGATATGCTCTCCGCCCTTTATCACTTCCGCCCGTTCCAGATCGATCTCACAGCCGCTCAGTTTCACAAGCGGAGCTTCCTCTTTATAACTCCTCCGGAGAATCGCAGCAATACGGAAAAGCAGTTCTTTGGGGAGAAACGGTTTTACCATGTAGTCGTCCGCCCCAAGCCCGAACCCCCGGAACTTGTCTTCATCCTCACCCCGGGCTGTCAGGAAAAGCATCGGATAATCCCCTTTTTCTTTCAGCTTTTCCATCAGTCCGAAGCCATCGCCATCCGGGAGCATTACATCGAGAACGGCCAGTTCGGGTTCAAATTCATCCGCCGTTTTCAGCGCTTCTGCCACACTCTGCGCGGTCCGGATATTCTCATATCCGTCTTCTCGCAATATAGTTACAACCATATCCAGCAGATCCGGCTCATCATCCACCAGCAGGATCCGTTTTCTCTTTATATAATCTGATAACATAGACATTCCCCTCCCTTTCCGACAAAGCATCTCTGTGTCACCATTCTCCATTCAGAGCTTTGCCACTTTCAGGCTGCAGCACATATCCGCCGCCAGAGATATTGTAGCACAGCGGTCCTGCATTTTGTATTCTGCACGGCAAATGTAAGGTAAATGTAAGGCAGGGAGAAGATTGGCGTAAGGTTCTCCATATATGATAAAGATACAGCGACGGGGAGCCCGCCGCCAAATGAATAAAGAAAATGACGACAGTTCAGCCGCTCTATTAGCAAAGCTGCGCTGCCGCCAAAAGGAGATGTGTAATATGAATATAATCCAGACAAGGAACCTGACCAAATCCTACGGTGACTTTACCACCGTATCGAATCTGAACCTGCACGTTCCGAAAGGATCTGTATACGGATTCGTCGGGCCGAACGGCGCAGGTAAGTCAACGACCATGAAAATGTTCCTCGGGCTCACCCGCCCGAGCAGTGGTGCATTTGTCATCGATAAAATGAGCTATCCCCACAACCGTGTAAAAATCCTGCGGGAGATTGGCTCCTTTATCGAGGCACCCGCTTTCTACGGAAACCTTACCGGCGAGGAGAATCTGGACATTATCCGCCGGATCTTAAAGCTGCCGAAGTCCGCTGTAGACGACGCACTGGAGCTTGTAGATCTCACCCCTTATAAAAAACGCCTTGCCCGCAAATATTCCCTTGGCATGAAGCAGCGACTCGGACTTGCAGGAGCCCTTCTCGGCAGACCGCCTATCCTGATCCTCGATGAACCTACAAACGGACTCGATCCGGTGGGCATACACGAAATCCGCACACTGATCCGCTCCCTGCCGGACAAATTTGACTGCACAGTATTCGTCTCCTCTCATCTTCTCTCGGAAATAGAGCTGATGGCAGACCACATCGGCGTATTAAACCATGGACATCTGCTCTTTGAGGGAACGCTGGAAGAACTGAAAGAAAAAGCAGCTTTTGAGGGGTATCCCGATGATAATCTGGAAGATATGTTCCTCGCCCTGATCGAGGAAGACAATATAAGACGGGGTGGTGTGAAATGAGTTTCCGATTAGAATGTAAGAAAATCAGACGGACCGGCCTGACAGCTGCATTTTTCGCAGGCGGTATCATAGCGGCGGCACTTCCGGTCATCAATACGGCCGCGCGTCCGGATACTTTTACCACTATGGCAGGCTCGCCCGCCGCAGTCCTCGCAGGCGCCAATCTGCAGATGATTTCTATGCTGAATCTCCTGCTCATCACAGCCGGAGCCTGCATCCTGTACCACATCGAATATGCGGATAATGCGCTTCAGAAGATGCAGTCGCTCCCTGTCCGGGAGTCAGGGCTTTTTATCGGGAAATGCGGGATACTCCTGCCATTTTTCCTCATGATGATTCTCTTCGAGACCGCCTCTCTGTGTTTCTGCGGATGGCACTGGCTGGGCGCCGGAAAAGCAGAACTCATGGAAATACTGCAGACTCTCGGGTTTACACTGCTCCTCACACTTCCGGCAGCCGTGATCTCCCTCGTGACCGCATCGGCATGCCGGAATATGTGGACCGCACTCGGAATCGGAATTTTGTGTATCTTTATGGCTACCATACTCCCTGAGAATAATTTTATCGTCTCTTTGTTTCCATACGTCCTTCCGTTTCAGATATTGCCGGGCATGGAGACAGCGCGGGTGCTCCATTACTGTATTGCAGCTGTGTGCGAGACTGCCGCTGCATGTGCCGCAGAGATTATTTACTTAAAAGTCAGGAGGTTATTTGCATGAATATTTTTACATTAACAGCAGTTGAATTTAAGAAAATAAAGCGATCAAAGATTCTGCTGATCCTGATCGCCGCCACGGTCATTCTTTGGTTTCCGAATACACTGAACGCAGATCTGAATTTCGATATGAGCGATATAGGCATTTCTCCGGAAAACAGCTTCTTCATTCAGGGATTCATGGGAATGGCATGGTTTATCTATCCGGCGGTCATGGTCGTAACAACCGTCATTCTCGTCCAGACGGAACGGACGAACCACGGTATCCTCAAGATGCTCGCCCTGCCGGTCGGCACGCCTCTTTTGTGTCTTGCCAAATTCATTGTCCTTGCAGTGACCGCAGCGGCATTTATCCTGTTTATGACTGCCGGATACTACACTGCCGCGGCTGCAGCAGGCGCGCTGAATGACTACAGCTTCATCCTTGCGCCGGACTATGTACTCCCCTTTGCCGGGAAACTGTATCTGGCTTCCCTGCCTATGCTGTCCGTATTCTGGCTGATCGCCGTGTGCATATCAACTCCCATATTTTCTGTGGGCGTAGGACTTATCTCAATCGTGCCGAGCGTGCTGATCAATAATACAAAAGCATGGTTTGTCTATCCCATGGGATACCCGTTCTATCTTGTAATGACAGAATACGGAAAAGTGGCGGAAAATATTGGAAAAAGCCGGATGGATCCGATTCCATGGATTCCTGTTGCTGTTGGAATTACACTGATCTGTTTACTGATTTCCTGCCTGTATTTCGGGCGGGCTGAAAGGAGATAAGAAAAAATGAAAGGAAAAATATTGACCGCTGTCAGCACACTTATGATCTTCATTCCGTGGACAATCCTGCCTCTGCGCACATTTAACTGGGCGCTGGAGTCTCCTGCTGCTGAGATCATCGTATACAGTTATGCGGCATTCATGGTATTCAGCGGGATATTCACCCTGCTGTCATATACGACAGCAGGGGTAAAAAATAATTTAATGAAAATCTGTCTTGTAATCACCTTGATGTACGCCGTCGGTGCTGCGGCGATCGTGGGAATGTCTCTTGTATAAATACTGCTGCGGCTGATTGCCGCACATACAGAAAACTCATAACAGATTTTTATTCTCCAACGATACATACGCGGATCAGGTTTGTCCGGCCCGGAATGCCAAGCGGGATTCCGCCTGTAAATACAATCTTGTCTCCCTCTTCTACGACACCATGGGTCTGTGCCGCCTCGATGGCGCGCAGGCAGAGAATTTCCGAGCTGTACTCTTCCCTGATCTGCAGAGGCAGGATGCCCCACGACAGATTCAGCTGTCTGCATACCCTTTCTGAACTGGAGCATCCTGCAATCAGACACTCCGGACGATACTTGGAAATCATCCGCGCGGTATTCCCGGTCTTGCTGACTGCAAGGATCGCATTTGCTTTCAGATCGATGGCCGTCATGCAGGTCGCGTGAGAGATCGCATTTGTAATATCCGGATCCTCACTTCTCGCCCTGCTGCGGAAGATCGCGTTGTAATCAATATTCCGTTCCATATGCACCGCAATCTTGACCATCATCTTAAGAGCTTCCACCGGATACTTGCCTGCAGCCGTCTCTCCGGAAAGCATGATCGCGCTTGTTCCCTGATAAATGGCGTTCGCAACGTCTGTCGTCTCCGCACGGGTCGGACGGGGATGGATCATCATAGAATCCAGCATCTGTGTCGCAGTGATGACAACCTTTCCTGCCGCATATACCTTCTCAATAATCTTCTGCTGGATGATCGGCACATGTTCCAGAGGAATTTCCACGCCCATGTCTCCTCTTGCGATCATGATGCCGTCTGCCGCCTCGATGATCGCATCAATATTATCCACGCCCTGCTGATTCTCAATCTTGGCAATGATGTGAATTTCATTTCCGCCGTTATCATTAAGGAGCTGTCTCATCTCGCGGATGTCTTCAGCCGTCCTTGTAAATGAAGCAGCTACAAAATCGAAATCCTCCTGAATTCCAAACAGAAGGTCGTCTCTGTCTTTCGGGCTGATAAACGGCATCTTCAGCTCTACCCCCGGCACATTGACACCCTTATGATCCGAAATATCTCCGCCGTTCTTTACGATACAGACGATATCCTTATCCACGATATTTACGACTTCCATGCCGACGAGTCCGTCATCGATCAGGATAGAATCACCCGGTTTTACATCTTTATAAAGATCCTTGTAGCTGATCGTCACCTGTTCCTGTGTTCCTTCAACCTCGTCATTTACAAGAGTAAACTCTTGTCCCTCTTCCAGCGTGATCTTCTTCTTCTTAAAACATCCGATCCGTATTTCCGGACCTTTCGTATCAAGAAGAGCTGCAATCGGCTTGTCGAACTGCCTGCGCAGTGTTTTCAGTTTCTCCAGCCGCGCTTTCTGTTCTTCATGAGTGCCATGTGAAAAATTAAAACGGGCCACATTCATTCCCTCACGGATGAGAGCTTCCAGAATACCCTCTTTGTCTGTGGCCGGTCCAAGTGTACAGATGATCTTTGTCTTTCTCATATTCTTTCCTTTCCGGATGACTCCTTGCTTTGATTAAACGACACAGTTCTTTATTAATGCGAACCGTTAAAGTTATTATAACATCATCACAGGTTTAATATCCAGAGTGAAATCCTAAGATAGACGTATTCTTTACAAAGAAAATGCAAAGAGCACCCCCATGTTTACAAAAAACCGTGATTTTCTGTTCAGGGAGTGCTTATAAATGCATAGCATACTATTTTAATTTTCCATATTCTTCGTCAGACACCGCCTCAAGCCACTCATTGGATGCTCCTTCTGCCGGCACCTCGATAGCAAGATGTTGGAACCATGAGTCCGGTGCCGCGCCGTGCCAGTGTTTTACTTCCGGCGGAATGTTTACAACATCTCCGGCTTTCAGCTCCTGTGCCTCTTTACCCCATTCCTGATAGTAACCGCGTCCGCCTGTTACAAGGAGAATCTGACCGCCCTTGTGGTGGATGTGCCAGTTATTACGGCAACCCGGCTCAAAAGTTACGTTGCCTATTCCTACTCTCTCTGTAGTAAGCATCTTCAGATAGCTCTGTCCGATGAAATACTGGGCGAATGCTGTGTTCGGCTCGCCGACCTCAAATACGTTTCCGCCGCCTAAGTCCTGTTTCATTTTCTCTGTATCCATGTGTAACGCCTCCAGTTTTTATACAATTTCTTTTTATCTGTATATATTGTATAACCGGCTGAGGCTATAGACAAATGCTTAGTTTACATGGTGGAGCATGCCCGGGAGGTATGATTATGATTTTTCCTCTTTCCTGAGAATATATGCTTCTACGGTCTTTACAAAAGTCTCCGCATGTTCCAGTTGTATAGAGGATTCTTCTTTTGAAGCCAGGAAAAAATCACTATAGTCGCATTTTTCCCTGATACGATAAGCACCATCAATAATCTTATATATTCCTCGGTCAAATTCACCGGTATGCACATAATACTGATTAAAATGAGCAATCACAGAACTGTGTTTGGAGGCATCAAACCCATCCAGAATATTCACCGCACGTATACTATGAAAAATTGCATAATATGACCGATTGATTGCTGCCTTGAACAGTCCGGATTCATGATTCACATGAGCGGCCTGCAAATCTTCTTTTGCCCGTTCCAACCGGTATTTGCACAGAGTTTCTCTCTCATGC
This sequence comes from uncultured Lachnoclostridium sp., assembly GCA_946491795.1. GTDB lineage: Bacteria > Bacillota > Clostridia > Lachnospirales > Lachnospiraceae > Mediterraneibacter > Mediterraneibacter gallistercoris. The sequence continues at coordinate 26,650 of CAMLYF010000026.1, forward strand.
TGCATAGACCACGACTCCTTCCCGGTCCACATTCCGATAGAACGGGGATATTGTCTTCCAATCCTGATACTCCTGATATTTTACATCAATGATGGAAAACACTTTCATATACTTCAGGGCAAGATCTGTAGACACATCACTGAGTCTTTCATCGTATTCTCGCAACTGTGCATCCGTGCCATCTACTAAAACCATGATATCCACATCGGAATCTTCCGTCTGGGTTCCTCTGGCGACAGAGCCGTATAAGATTACCGCCTTCAGCCGATTTCCATACACACCGTGAAGAAGTTCCGCCATTTCCTGTAAAATCTTTCTTAACTTTTCATCCTTGATCTTTTCCATATGCTCAGACCTCCCGGATAAATAATTTCAAAATAAAGCTCTTTCTCTCTGTTTCTTTTAGTATATTTAGTATACCACACAACCTCATGCTTATCTATCAGAAACAGTAAATCCAATCTCCAGCAGCTCCTGCGCAATTTCCTTACTCTTCACCCTCATCAGATTATCCTCTTCCTTAGCATTGGACAGCAGATTCACACTGCCATACCAGACAATCTTCTTGTCAATAACAGCAAAATGCTCGTGTATTTTCGGCTTTTCCATCACGGCTACACCCAACTCCGTCAGTTCTGCAAGCAGTTCTTTTGTCTTTTCAATCCGTTCTTTCGGGTAACCATCTGCCGGCAGAGTCAGAAGTGTGATCTTTATCCCTGAGTCATGGCGTTCTCCCAGACCTTTTAACATCCTGTTTCCCTTCATAATCCCTGTCATGGAATTATGACCGGCATATCGGGTTCCAATCACGCTTTTTCTCCGTTTTACACGTCCTGCCGGCGTCATATACTCGGGCGGTTCTTCGTTAATATCCAGAAAAATATTTCGTTGCATTTGTAATTCGATTTTACAGCGCTGTCTATGTTCCTTTTGATTTTTATTTCGTTTTTTCCATGATCTCCGCGATCATCCCGGCCCTGTTAAAGGGCACCATAAAATAATATCCGTCCGCCACAGCACTGAGCTTTTCCGCAATCTCTACAGCGATCCGCACACCCACAGCCTGCGCTTCTTCCCTGCTCATATCTTTATCGTACTGTGCGATGATCTCATCCGGAACATCAATCCCGGTGATCTCATTTTTCATAAACAGAGCATTGCGGTAGCTGACAAGCGGCATGATCCCGCAGATGATTTTAGTATCGATCCTGCTTTTTATGTACCGGATCCTCTCGATATCTTCATCGGAATAAATGGGCTGGGTCAGGAAAAATGACGCCCCCGCCTCGCATTTCTTCCGCATTCTTTTTATTTCCGCATCGATATTCTTTCTTCCGTAATTCAGCGCTCCTCCGTAGGCAATGGGATCTTCGGAAAAATGTTCCCGGTTCATCTGCCTCACATAATTCATCAGCGTAACAGAATGATAATCGTATACAGACGTAATACTGCCTCTGTCGCCCGAGGGCACCGGATCGCCTGTCACGATCAGGAAGTTGCGGATCCCGTTCATGTAAGCTCCCAGTATCTCCGAACCGATCCCGATCGCATTCCTGTCGCGGCATGCGATGTGGGGCATAGTCTCGATCTGGAGCTGATTTGCAATCTTGACCGCTGACATAGACGCCGAAGCGCGCATCTTGCCCATAGGAGAATCGGAAAAAGTGATCATCTCCACGCCCGCCTGCTTCAGGACTGCCGCAGCATCTGTCATCTTTCTGTCATTCCCGTCAAATGGCGGATCCAGCTCAGCGATCACCACTTTTTCTCCGGAGTAAAGTTTTCGGATAAACGGATTATTGTCATAACGTATTTCCGACTCCGCGCGCTGCTCCGGCCGGTCCGAAAGCCTTTTTGCGAGTTTCCTGCCCCCCGCTGCCTGTGAAAGTTTCCTGATATATTCCGGGTTCGTCCCGCAGCAGCCTCCTATGATGTTGACTCCCTGACCGGCGATCTCTTCCATGGCATCACAGAAGTAGCCTGAATTGTCTCTGTATACCATCCGGTTCTCGATCCGGTCCGCATATCCGGCATTGGGCACCGCCGCCACGATCAGATCTCCCAGATCGTGCCTCTTCAGCAGTTTCCCCAGATGAGAAGGACCGATACCGCAGTTAAAGCCGATACCGTCGATCAGTTTACTTTCTTTCGCTGTTTTGATCAGTTCTCTCATCCCTATTCCCGTCTTCGTATACCCGAACACATTGACGGAAAAGCTCACCATGATAAAAGCATCGCTGACAGACCTGATCCACTCAGCCACCGGCAGGATCCGCTCGAAATCTGAAAATGTCTCAAACCAGATCAGTTTCAGTCCGGCATCCAAATGTGCCTTTGCCATGGTTTTATATTCTTCAATCAGTTCTGCATCCTGCTCTTCAGCTCCCCGCTTTTCCGGCACTGGCCCGATATCGCCGGCGATATAGATCTCCTTTGTTTCCCGTCCGGCCTCTTTCGCGCAGCTCCGTTCCTTTTCTGCCGCAGACTGTGCGATCCGGCAGGCTGCAGCGACATTTTCATAGACAGTCCGCAGCTGTTCTTCTCTCGTCATGCTGACCGTATTGCCCGCACACAGAGTCCGGATATTGGAAGCGAAGCTGTTCGTCCTCAGGATATCTGCCCCGGCCCTTATATATTCCCTGTGGATCTCTTCTATCTTCTGCGGGGCTGTCAGATTATCCGTCTCAGGCGTTCCTGATTCCTTTCCGTATTTCTCACCGTAGTATGTTCCCATCGCTCCGTCCGTGATCAGGCACTGCGATCTGAATATTGTATGAAAATCCATATATTTCCTCCCGAGTCCGCTTTTTACAACTTTTTCTGCCAATACCGGCAGCAAATGAAAATATTATACCATATTTTTATATTTTCGAAAAAAAATAAATAATTCACTTTTTTACAAAAAATAATTCACACTGCTGCTATACATTGAATTTAGAAGATAGGAGGTTATACCGTGAGCAATTATATTTATTATTCAGACCTGCCTGAAACTTCTTCCCATATTCCTGAAGTTCCGACAGATGAAAAGAAAAAAAGAATGCCGCATCGGATCATACGTATTCTGTGTATCTGTCTTTTCATAGCTATTGCGGGACTGGCCTTTGCCGCTGTAGTTTTTCTAAGTGGTTCCTTTGTTTCGGAAGATGAAACAAACGACACAAATGCAGCATGGAAAGTCTCCGCCTCATGCAGTGAGATTACGGGCAGCGATCTGCTATATTAAGTAAAGAAAGCCGAAATACTCCGGTCATTATAGTATTGGAGATATTCCGACTTTCTTTATTATATGTTATTCTTACAGATTGCCAAGCAGTTTATCGATGCTGACCAGTTTTACACTGAGCACAAAGATATCTGTTGCAACAGCCAGTTCTTCCGGCGTCGGATAGGACGGCGCGATACGGATATTGCTGTCGTGCGGATCTTTGCCGTACGGATAGGTAGCTCCTGCTCCTGTCATAACCAGTCCGGCCTCTTTCGCCTTAGCGACGATTGCTTTCGCGCATCCTTCCATCGAATCGAAAGAAATAAAGTAGCCGCCCAGCGGTTTGATCCATGAACCGATCTCCAGACCGCCCAGTTCTCTCTCAAGTCCGTCGATGACTGCCTCGAACTTCGGCCGCAGGATATCTGCGTGTTTCTTCATATGCTCAACAATTCCGTGAACATCCTTGAAAAATCTTACATGACGCAGCTGGTTTACCTTGTCGTGGCCGATCGTCTGCATCTGCATCATGCTGCGGATCTCATCCAGGTTAGCTTTGGACGCTGCAAGAGCCGCGATACCTGATCCCGGGAATGTGATCTTTGATGTAGATGAGAATTTGTAAACCATATCCGGGTTTCCGGCTTTCTTACACTCTGTCAGGATCTCGATCAGATAGTCCTGCTTATCCTCATACAGGTGATGTACACAGTATGCGTTATCCCAGTAAATGCGGAAATCTTCAGCAGCCGGTTTCAGGTTGGCGAAACGGAATACTGTTTCATCTGAGTATGTGATTCCCTGCGGGTTGGAATATTTCGGCACACACCAGATTCCTTTTACTGCCGGATCTTCATTTACGTACTTCTCTACCAGATCCATATCCGGTCCCGTCGGTGTCATCGGGATGTTGATCATCTCGATTCCGAAATGCTCTGTAATACCAAAATGTCTGTCATATCCCGGTACCGGGCAGAGGAATTTTACTTTGTCCAGTTTGCACCACGGTGTGCTTCCGAGCACTCCGTGTGTCATCGCGCGTGCAACTGTATCATACATAACGTTCAGACTGGAATTTCCGAAGATGATCACATTATCCTTCGGCACTTCCATCATATCTGCAAGGAGCTGTTTTGCCTCGGCGATTCCGTCCAGACCGCCGTAATTCCTGCAGTCAACTCCGTCTTCGCAGGTCAGATCGGCGCCGCTGTTCAATACGTCCATCATACCCATGGACAGATTCAGCTGTTCGGCAGACGGTTTGCCGCGGGACATATCCAGTTTCAGGCCTTTTGCCTTAATCTCTGTAAAACGGGCCTCCAGCCCACTCTTCAGTTCCAATAACTCTTCTCTACTTAAATCTTTGTACGCAGTCATTGCAGGACTCCTCCACTCTTTCTTCATTATTTTTAGTCACTGAATGGTATTGTATCTGATTAATGACGCTTCGTCAATCCTTTCTTGCATTTTTCCACTCATTTTCTTTGAATTATTGCTATACGTCATCTCTGTTTTGAAGTTTTGCTCCTCTCTTCATTCATTTTTATCCATAATAAAACTTATAAAATATGCCCGGGCCATACAGCTGATCTCAACATTGAAAAGTGTATAAACAATATCTAAAAATTGTATGAAATTTCTTCTTCCCTTTATCGTGGTCAAGTGATATAATGTTCAAGACTGCGTTAAGAAGTCGTTAAAACAAAAGAAAGGAATGTATGTAACATGGACAACAAAAACGAGTTTAAGCCGTATATCCCGGCGGACAAAATCGTCCCTGAGTTTACGGTGACATCAGCCCTGATCGGTTGTCTTCTCGCAATTGTCTTCGGTGCAGCGAATGCATACCTCGGTCTTCTCGTTGGTATGACCATCTCCGCTTCTATCCCGGCGGCAGTTATCTCAATGGGTATCATCCGTGTGATCCTCAGAAGAGATTCCATCCTCGAGAACAACCTGGTTCAGACAATCGGTTCAGCCGGTGAATCTCTGGCGGCAGGTGCGATCTTCACACTTCCGGCACTGTTCCTGTGGGCAGGAGAAGGAAAGATCGAATACCCGAGCCTCCTTACTATTTTCTTTATCGCACTGTTCGGCGGTCTCCTCGGAGTCTGCTTCATGGTGCCGCTGCGTCAGGCTCTCATCGTAGAAGAGCACGGAACGCTGCCGTTCCCGGAGGGAACTGCATGTGCGGAAGTTCTTCTCGCAGGTGAGGAAGGCGGCAGCAAGGCAGGTTCTGTATTCACAGGACTTGGAATTGCAGCAGTTTACAAATTCATAGCAGACGGTCTGAAGCTCTTCCCGAGCGAGATCGGATATGCATTCAAGAGCTATGCAGGATCCCAGATCGGTATTCAGGTACTCCCGTCACTTGCAGGTGTAGGATTCATCTGCGGTCCGAAGATCTCCAGCTACATGCTGGCCGGCGGTACATTAAGCTGGTTCGTGCTGATGCCGGCGATCGCACTGTTCGGCGGTGACGCAACAATCTATCCGGGAACAGTGTCTATTTCAGAGATGCTTGCAAAAGGCGGGCCGTCTGAACTGTGGACCAACTATATTAAATATATCGGCGCCGGAGCCGTTGCAGCCGGCGGTGTGATCAGCCTGATCAAGACATTCCCGCTGATCATCCGTACATTCAAGCAGGCAATGGCAAGTATGAGCAAGAAACATGCACAGAAGAATGCACTGCGCACACAGCAGGATCTGCCGATGCCGTTCCTTCTCGTGATCATCGTGGCAATCATCATCCTGATCTGGCTCATCCCGACATTCCCGGTTAATCCGGTAGGATCACTGATCATCGTAATCTTCGGATTCTTCTTTGCATCCGTATCCTCACGTATGGTCGGTCTGATCGGATCTTCCAACAACCCGGTATCCGGTATGGCTATCGCGACTCTGATCATCGCCACACTGCTCCTGAAGGTTACAGGAACAGAAGGCACAACAGGTATGGTCGGCGCCATCGCTATCGGCGGCGTTATCTGTATCATCGCGGCAATCGCAGGTGATACTTCTCAGGATCTGAAGACAGGATTTATCGTAGGAGCTACACCGAAGAAACAGCAGCTCGGCGAGATGCTCGGTGTTGTAGTTTCCGCAGCAGCAGTCGGATTCGTACTCTACCTGCTCAACGAGGCATGGGGATACGGTACAGAGCAGCTGCCGGCAGCACAGGCTACAATGATGAAGATGCTCGTCGAGGGTATCATGAACGCGGAGCTTCCGTGGGCGCTGATCTTCATCGGTGTGTTCATCGCGGTTATGGCTGAAATCCTGAAAGTTCCGGTTATGCCGTTCGCAGTTGGTATGTACCTGCCGTTCAGCTTAAGTGCAGGTATCATGGCCGGCGGTGTTGTACGCTTCATCGTTGAGAAGATCAAAGGAACTGGTGAAGAGAAGAAAGAGCGCTCCGATAGAGGTGTCCTCTTTACTTCCGGTCTGATCGCCGGAGAAGGTATCATGGGTATTGTTCTTGCAGTACTTGCAGTATTGAAAGTGGATTCCGTGATCAACCTCAGCGAAAGATTCAATTTCACTACTCCGCAGTTCGTAAGCCTGATCATCTTCATCCTGCTTCTGTACTTCCTGTACACACGCTGCATGAAGAAAGAGAAAAAATAAGATATAACGACTACGAAGATTCAGCCTGCCTCTTGCAGGCTGTTTCTTTCTGTGTTATGGTATGTTGCAGCAGCCGGTCAACCTGCCTCTTTTTCCGGCATCACCCCGGAGAGGCCATTCATAATCAGGAAGAGGAAATCTTTATAATAATATGAAGAAAAAGAATGATAACAACTATCTCGACTATATCCCGGTAAAGAATCCGGAGATCGAATATGAAACAGACGACAACGGCAAAGTCACCGTCTATATTGAGTGGAAAGGATTCTATCACAGGATCGCCCAGAAGTTCTTCCACCGTCCCCGCGTAAGCGATGTAAAGATGGATGATTACGGAAGCTTTGTGTGGCTTGCCATTGACGACAAAAAAGACGTGCATCAGCTTTCCAAAGAACTTGACGCACGGTTTCCAAAGATGGAGAAATCGCTGTCAAGGCTGATCAAATTTCTCGAGATACTCCATGACAATCATCTGATCCGCTGGAAAGGAGAAAAAGTAAAGTAATGTTAAAGTATATCCCTTATGTCCTCCTTTTCGCTCTTGTGACTATGATCGTCTATGCATGGGGAATGTGGCGCGCCATGCGCCAGCAGCAGGATCTCTCCAATATGCTGAGCGCGAAAGGCATCTCAAAAGTCAAAAAAGCATTGAAGAAAAACGGTTTCCTGACAGAAAAGGAACTGGAGCCTTTCATAAAGGATCTGACGGCAAAGCAGCCCTTCAGCAGGGAACAGATCGCCGTGACCGATCCGAAGAAATTTCTTGACTCTATTCTGCCATATATGATAAAGCAGAAAATGATCACGGAAACGCAGGAAAATGGAAAAGCTGTCTATCAGTTACGCAGATAACTGACAGGCAGCTTTCTTTTATGAGTGGTAATACAGTTCAATCGGATCAATAGGATCGAACGGATGCTCTTCTTCCATCTTTTTATTTCTCCCGCGTCGTTTGATCAGCTCGCCGCTCTTATTATATACCCAGAATGAATAGACGAGCAGCTTGTTGATCTTCCCGATCTTTTCTTTTGTCGTCTTTCCATAGAGAGTTCCGCCGGCTTTGAACGGTGTTTTCTTATGGATCAGAGAGATCAGTTCCGTCTCACAGGTCACCGGCTCGGGCAGGATCGTATAGCCTGTCCCTACGCAGTCCGGCTTATGGGCATCGCTTCCGCCTGTGGTAACTTTGCCATATTTCTTTGCCAGCTTTTCCGCGCCCGCATTGGATTCTGTGGACTCACAGCTGTTAAAAGCCTCAACAAAATCAAACCGCTTTGTAATCTCCGGCGAGAGATAGAACCTTCTCGCGTGGGTAAAACTCATATACTTCTCCCCGCACGGATGAGCCGGCCCGAGCACACCGCCGTTTCTGTGCACCAGATCTATGAGAAGTGCAAGAGGCATTCCCCTCATTTCAAGGAGACGCATTTTCACTCCCTCCGGCATGATTACGATGATATGTCCCGCATCCCTTGTATCATATTCAATTCCTTTGAGCACCACAAAGTCCGTATGTTTCTTCCCCTTGATATGCTCTTTCCAGTAGCGGTATCCGTTATAAGTGTCATGATCCGTAATGACCATTCCCTGAAATCCGTGCTGCTTTAATATTGTAATGTATTCTTCCAGACCGACCTTGCTGTCGATGGAACCTTCCTTTACGTGGCAGTGCATATCAATCTTCATACACAAGCCCCCTTTTGTTCTGTTCTCTTTATGATGTGGTTATCATAAACTAATTATACATCAAATAGCCGAACAATGACAATATAAGATCACGGACTTTTCATTTTATCAGTGTATACCGGATGACCCCGCCAGCATCGCGGCCAGACAGCCGAACCATACAGCCGCATATACCGGCATAGGAATCGCAATATCGGTAAAACAGTACATCAGCGCTACCGCTGAAAGAATAATAATTCCAATTACCGCTGTGATTACTCGTAAAACTGATTTTCTGATATACATAAAAACACACCTTTCTCCAGTAAGATATACCTCTTGTTTCCTTTTCACAGGTATATCCTACCAGATCAGGTGTGTCATAAAACGGACTTTACTTTCTGTTTTTTCTCCTGTTTTTGCTGTTTTTACTCTTTTTGCTCTCTTCCGACAGATCTTCTGTATCGAACTCTATTATTGTCATGTCCTCTTCTTCAAATTCACTTTGTTCATCATCGGCTTCGTCAATGTCCTCGTCTTGAATATCTTCTTCGGATTTTTCTTCTGCGGATCCGTCATCTCCTGCTTCCTCATCCGGGATTTCATCCAGATCATCCATCATGGCACGTGCTCTTTCCACCTCGTTTGCAGTGGATTTTTCTTCCCGAATCTCTGCTGCTTTCTGCAGACTTTTCTTCTTCTGTTTTCTCGATTCAAGCAGAAGCTGCACAAGAACACCAATGATACAGATAACCGCGCACAATGCTATAAGGATTATATCTCCGCTTACCGGCAGCAAATGATACACTGCTGTTCCTGCAACCGCCGCCCCATATATTGAAGTAGCTATAATTGTAAACACGACTACGAACCGTACCGCCAGAATCGCAGCCACGAGAGCGATTGCCAGACAGATCACGGCAGCAGCCCAGTTCTTCGGAGCGATCAGACAAACTGCCATACCGCCTGTCGAAACAAACACGGTAAGGAATACACCTACACGATATAATGCTGCTCCGAGGACTGCCAGGATCAGCCCCAGCACACTGCCGGCAATCAACATCCCTGTTCCGCTCAGACCGGCCAGACCTCCTGCCGTAACACCTGCGGCAAACCCGAATGTCAGTCCGGTCAGTGCCGCCCATACCCGGATTATCTTCAGACCCAGCAGACAAAACAGCAGTCCCAGCACTGCCGTGACCGCCAGTGCGATCATCTCTGTCTGCGTCAGGACATGACTTTCCATACCGATTTCGCGTATTACGCCGTTCAGATCAATCTCACGTACTGTATCAAAAATTTCATTTGCATTCATAACGCTACACCTTGCCCCTTAATTAGAATTTTTATATGTTTCCCCCAAATCTTCAAGCAGGTTCCTGTATTCATCGACAACAGACTGTGGGGAAAGGATCTGTACATCTCTCCCAAGACCGGTGATCCAGCCGAAAAACTGTTCGCTCACGGCGACCTCGACACGGGCGGTAAAGTGTTCATCTCCGTCCGGCCGGAGCGGCACATTCTTGCCGAACCTGTCAATCACAACTCCCACAAACCTGTTGTGAAACCGAATACGAACTGTCTCTTCACTGCCGCCAAACATTCCGAACGTCTGCTTCGTATAACGCGCAAGATCAAACCTGGAAAATTCATCACGGCCATCCCTCTCCTGTTCTGTAATCTCGATATGCAGCATCTTATCTACCCGGAAATGCTTGATGATCCCCGCGTCTGTATCATATCCGATCAGATAATAGTTCTCGCTGTCCCATGTCAGTGCCCAGGGGCTTACGTGATAGTTTTCCCCGCCCTTTTTCAGGCGAATCTCTTTTGAAACCGTCCACTCAAAATACCGGAAAATAATCTGCCGGTTCAATGCGATCGCTGAATGTATCTTATCTACATTATAATAGATGCTTTCATTCATCGCTTTAATGCGGTCCGCCACTACAACCTGCCGCTGTAGTTTACGAGCCTCAAATCTGCTGGTCAGTTTTTCTATCTTCCGGATCAGGGTATCCGACTTTTTCTGTGTTATAAATCTCGAAGACTGTACTGCATCCACAAGCAGTTTGAGCTCCGGAAGTTCAAATTTCCTCTCCGCAAGATAATATCCCTCCGGATGTTCCTTCCGGTATAAAATGTCCATGCCGAAATTTTTCAGAGTCTCAATATCATTATAAAGGCTCTTTCTCTCCGCGTGGATACCAAGATCTGCCAGTTTCTCTTCCAGCTCTTTCCGGGAGATTGGATGATCTTCGTCTGTCTCTTCCATGAACAGTTCCATCAGATATAGGATTTTTGCTTTCTGGTTACTGCTCTTTGCCATAGCTCACCCAGCCCCTTCCATGTGTCTGTTAACGCATTATACTCTATGTATCCGGCGCCTGCTTCCTGCTTATTCTACCAACGATTCCTTTTATTGACAAGATGAAACCGGATATATTTACACACTGAAAGTGGATGCCAACCAATTTACCTTGATCAACATCCACTTTCATACTGATATTTCTATCATTCTTTTTTTACCTCTTTCTTCTATCTTTCTTTTTTGATTGATAGATTTAACTTATGTTCCCGGTGGTCCGTACCTCCTTTACTTAAATTCCCATTGAATCTGAGTTCCTCGATAATCTTCTCTCTGATATAGATTTTACCTCTCTCATAACTTTCTCGTCATTATGATCTTTCTCTATATCTGATTACCCATTTCTCAATTCCGCTATTCAATGGGTTTTATAAAACTTTCAATCAGTTTTATTTGTTGTTATTATAATAACTCTATTCTCCTTATTTGTCAACTTATTTTTCGATATTTTTTATATTTTTTCAAAATTATCAGTTAATTATACGATTGACTTCTATACAAGGTACATTTAAAATAGAATGGAAATGTCAAAATCACTGAATTTACGATAAGGAGTCTTAACAATGGAAAACTTGAAAATACCTGAGGGCTACTCTTCACCTCTCACGATCCGTGAGACAGAAGTTGCCATCAAGGAAGTCAAAGATCATTTCGAGCGGGCGCTTGCCAAATCCCTGCATCTGACACGTGTATCCGCTCCTCTGTTTGTCCGTCCGGAGACGGGTATGAACGACAACTTAAACGGCGTGGAGCGTCCTGTCTCTTTCGGCATTAAGGAACAGAACGACGCAGAAGCCGAGATCGTCCACTCACTCGCAAAGTGGAAACGCTATGCGCTGAAAAAATACGGCTTTCACTCAGGGGAAGGCCTCTATACTGATATGAGCGCTATCCGCAGGGACGAAGACACCGACAACATCCACTCTCTCTATGTGGACCAGTGGGATTGGGAAAAGATCATCTCCAAAGAAGAGCGCAATATGGAGACGCTTGAGTACACAGTACGCAAAGTTTACAGCGCCCTGAAGGATACTGAGGATTACATATCCAGAAGGTACAACTATATCGAACCCCTCCTTCCGGACGATATCTTCTTCATCACTTCACAGGAACTCGAAGATATGTATCCGGACTGTACTCCGAAAGAAAGAGAAAATAAAATCGCCAAAGAAAAAGGAGCTGTATTTATTTCCCAGATCGGAAAAATCCTTGCTTCAGGCGAGAAACATGACGGCCGTGCGCCGGACTATGACGACTGGGAATTGAACGGAGATATCATCGTATATTATCCGGTGCTCGACATGGGGCTGGAGCTCTCTTCCATGGGCATCCGCGTAGATGAGGAATCACTTAAGAGCCAGCTTAAGATCGCAGGCTGTGAAGAGCGTGCGGAGCTGCCGTTCCAGAAATCTCTGCTGAACAAAGAGCTTCCCTACACAGTAGGCGGCGGTATCGGACAGTCCCGTATCTGTATGTATTATCTCAGAAAAGCGCACATCGGCGAGGTTCAGTCTTCACTCTGGCCGGACGATGTGACAGAAGAGGCACTTGCCCACGGCATTAACCTGCTGTAGAGGAATTGACATGACACACTTATTACTCGCAATCATATATCTGGCGTTTATCAGCCTCGGGCTGCCGGACGCACTGTTAGGCTCCGCGTGGCCTACAATGTACACGGAATTTAATGTTTCCGTCTCTTATGCAGGAATCATATCTATGATCATTTCGCTGGGCACGATCATATCCAGCCTGCAGAGCGACCGGCTCACACGGAAACTGGGTACCGGGAGGGTCACAGCCATCAGCGTGGCGATGACCGCCGTTGCCCTTCTGGGCTTCTCCTTTACCCACTCTTTCTGGATGCTCTGCCTCTGGGCTGTCCCATACGGGCTGGGCGCCGGCAGCGTTGACGCTGCACTGAATAACTATGTAGCGCTGCACTATAAGAGCCATCATATGAGCTGGCTCCACTGTATGTGGGGTGTGGGCGCAACACTCGGACCTTACATCATGGGATTCGCTCTTTCCGGCGGAAAGACATGGAATTCCGGTTATCGCTATATCGGCATACTTCAGATTGTACTGACCGCATTCCTGATCTTCAGCCTGCCGCTATGGACAAAACAGAAAAACAGGACCGGAGTACAGGCATCGGACAATGCACTGGAAGGAACACACAATAAGGCGCTCTCCCTCGCAGAGATCATACGGATCCCCGGAGCGAAAGAGGTCATGCTCTGCTTTTTCTGCTACTGTGCCATAGAACAGACTGCCAGCCTGTGGGCCAGCAGTTATCTCCATCTTTTTAAAGGGATTCCTGCGGAAACCGCCGCTCGCTTTGCAGGTATGTTCTTTATCGGCATCACTGTAGGCCGGGCGATCAGCGGCTTTATCACAATGAAGCTGAACGATGTGCAGATGATCCGTCTGGGACAGGGAATCATCGCGGCCGGTATCGTTGTCATGCTTCTGCCCGGCCCGGACATCGTATCCCTTGCCGGCCTGATCATGATCGGACTGGGATGCGCGCCTGTGTATCCCTGTATCATTCACTCTACACCGGATCATTTCGGTGCGGATCGGTCACAGGCAGTCATCGGCGTGCAGATGGCAAGCGCTTATGTCGGTACCTGTCTCATGCCGCCTCTGTTCGGACTGATCGCCAACCATATCAGTATCACACTCTTCCCGATTTATCTGATGGTGGTGCTCATTCTCATGATTGTGATGCATGAACTGCTTACAAAGAAGACGATGCATTTATAACGCCCACCGCCTGCATATGCTGCGCGCGGTGGCGTTTTTCTGTAATTTTACGGGGATATCCGGTCAGCCCGTTCCCGTTATGCGGGTCATTGAAATAATAATTTTCTTCATCATATCCCACAAGCAGCATACAGTGCTCATTGGATATCCATGTAAAGACCTCGCCCGGGCTTTGGTTTGTTGCAGTATCAAAAAGGTACCACTGCGGACCGATGACCGGCTCACGCATATCAATACACGCCCAGCAGATTACCGGCATTCCGTGATCGATATACTTTGTCAGAAGTTCTTCCAGAGGTGTGCCGGTCTCATCTATCGCCCGGTATTGCAGGTCATCTTCCTGCTTTATGCCGTACTCTCCGGCTTTTACATTTAAGAATACTTTATCAAGAGCATTTACGATCACCGGCGCATAGCAGCCGAATGCGTCTTTATTATACGGGTTTCCGCAGAAATATTTTCGCGGATCGGGGCCGAACAGCTCACCGTTTCTCACTTCAAATGCCTTCTGTTCCAGATAGCTCCTTATAAATTCATCTACCGTAATATCAACCCCGAGATGCCGAAGCAGCATCACCGCTGAAACACTCTCGCACCCTGTAGGATAACGACCGCTCTGGTCAATATAAGGTGCACGGATGATAACTTTCTTTCCTTTTCCCATGATTATATCCATTCCTTTCGCTTTGCTCAGGCACAAAACGTTATGAAAATG
>CAMLYF010000027.1:0-40853 GCA_946491795.1 uncultured Lachnoclostridium sp.
AGGTTTTACAAGGCCTGCGAACGTATTTTTAATTATTCAACTGTCAAACTCCCGGGAAAATTTTACCAAATGATGAACCACTCATAATTATAGATGTTCTCCTTTCTGAAATTGTACATAAAAATAATTATATAGGAAGATACCTGTTATTGACAAGTGTAAGTGTACTTTACTTTTTGAACTATACGTACTATAATGTTGAAGAGATTGGGTAAAGGAGAGAAGATTGACTGATGGACAGAAATAAAAAGCTTAAATCTGAATTACATCAGGAAGACATAGATATCAAAGACGACAGCACATATGAAGAGGTTCCTGAAGAAGAGCTGGCGGATGATTTTGATGAAAATATTACAGATGAAAAAGCTATAGCAGAAGAAACTACAGATGAAGGAATTCCGTCTGAAGATATTACAGACGAAAATACTGCAGATGAGACGGATGGCCCGAAGAAAAATGAGGAGAATGCGGAAGAACCTTCCGTGAAACCGGTGAGACGGAGACGAAAGAAAAGAAGAAAAGCCGGGAAAAAGAGAGTGAAGAAGACGATGAGCAAAAAGCCGTGGATTATTGCCGGAAGTATTATCGGTGCGCTGGCAGTGATTTATCTTGGAGTTTCCGTGTTTTTTATGAGCCATTTTCTTGTGAATACTACAGTTAACGGAAAAGATTTTTCCGGAAAAACAGTTGCTGATGTGGAAGAATATCTGAAAGCACAGGTTGCAGACTATGAGCTTACCGTAGTTGAACAGAACAACACATCTGATGTGATCACGGGATCGGAAATATCTCTTGCCTATAAAGATAACTCCCAGGTGAAAGATGCTCTGGATGCGCAGAACCAGCTTCTGTGGATCACATCCCTGTTCTCAAAGTCCAATGCGGACGTTTCTATTGAAGTGGAGTATGATGAGGCCGCACTTGATGAGAGAATACAAAATCTTCAGGCAGTTACCGCCGAGCAGACAGATCCGGTGGCGGCGCACCCGGAATATGACGGCAATTCTTTCGTTGTTAAAAAGGAACAGTATGGTACAAAAGTGGATATGGATGTGCTGAAAGCAAAGGTCGAGCAGTATATTTCCGAGTTCAATCCTACTCTTGATATGATGGATGAAGAATGTTATGTCATGCCTGCTTATACGTCGGATTCCCCGGAAGTACAGGCAGCCTGTGACGAGATGAATTCGTATCTGAAAGCCAGCATCACCTATCCGATGGATGAAAAAGTAGTAGTAGACAAAGAACTGATTTCCGGATGGGTCACATATGATGATAAGATGAATGTCACTTTTGATGAGGATGCCGTCAGAGATTGGATGAGAGAGTTCGGCAGCAAATATGATACGGTCGGGAAAACAAGATCGATCACGACGCCTACTGGAAAGTCCGCGGAAGTGTCCGGCGGTACATACGGGTGGTCTGTCGATGAAGACAAAGAAACAGAAAATCTGATAAACAGCATCAAAAACGGTGAAGTGGCGGAGAGAGAACCTGCCTATAATCAGAAAGCGGCTTCGCACAGCGCTCAGGACTGGGGCAGTACTTATATAGAAGTAGATATCGCGGCACAGCATATGTGGTATATCGTAGACGGATCTGTTGCGATGGAATCAGATGTGGTCACAGGACTTCCGGCAGACGGAAGGGATACACCGACAGGTGTTTATTCTATATTATATACGGAGCGCGATTCTACTCTGAAAGGAGAGACTGATCCGGCTACGGGAAAACCGAGTTACGAGACGCCGGTTGCGTTCTGGATGCCGTTTACGTGGCAGGGACACGGGTTCCATGACGCTACATGGCAGTCATCATTCGGCGGTGACCGTTATCTGACCAACGGATCCCACGGATGTGTCAATATGCCGTATGATAAAGCAGAACAGCTGTTCGGCATGATCAGCGCGGGAACTCCGGTTGTTATCCATAATTAAGCCGGAATCGGAAATTTATTAGCAGACAAGGAAGATAAGGATATAAATAATATGTATGAACTTCTGAAAAAAGACGGAATGGCGAAGCGGGGCAGATTCCATACAGTACACGGTACGATCGAGACTCCTGTATTTATGAATGTAGGGACAGCCGCCGCAATCAAGGGCGCTGTATCAACAGATGATCTCAGAACAATAAAAACACAGGTGGAACTCTCGAACACATATCATCTGCATGTGCGTCCGGGCGACGAAATAGTGAAGAAACTTGGAGGCCTTCACCGCTTTATGAACTGGGACAAGCCGATACTGACAGATTCGGGAGGATTTCAGGTGTTTTCGCTTGCTTCCCTGCGAAAGATAAAGGAGGAAGGAGTACATTTCCATTCTCATATCGACGGAAGAAAGATTTTTATGGGACCGGAGGAAAGCATGCAGATCCAGTCGAATCTGGCTTCTACCATTGCCATGGCTTTTGACGAATGCCCGTCAAGCGTGGCGGATAAGAAATATATCCAGAATTCTGTAGAACGTACAGCGCGCTGGCTGAAACGCTGTAAAGATGAGATGGCCCGGCTGAATTCTCTTCCGGATACGATCAATCCGCATCAGATGCTCTTTGGCATCAATCAGGGGGGCGTATATGAGGATATCCGTATCGCTCACGCACAGATGATCACAGAACTGGATCTGGACGGATATGCAGTAGGAGGCCTGGCAGTAGGGGAAAGCCATGAGGAAATGTACCGGATCCTGGAGGCTGTGGTTCCTTATCTGCCGGATAATAAGCCGACTTATCTGATGGGCGTCGGTACTCCGGCAAATATTCTCGAGGCGGTGGATCGCGGTGTTGACTTTTTCGACTGTGTATATCCGTCACGTAACGGAAGACATGGCCATGTGTACACCAATCACGGGAAAATGAATCTTTTTAATGCAAAGTACGAACTGGATGACCGTCCTATAGAAGAGGGCTGCGGATGTCCTGCCTGC
Source organism: uncultured Lachnoclostridium sp. (assembly GCA_946491795.1). Taxonomy (GTDB): domain Bacteria; phylum Bacillota; class Clostridia; order Lachnospirales; family Lachnospiraceae; genus Mediterraneibacter; species Mediterraneibacter gallistercoris. The sequence continues at coordinate 2,931 of CAMLYF010000027.1, forward strand.
AGAAGTTACAGCAGAGCATATATACGGCATCTGCTCAAGGCAAAAGAGATGCTGGGAATGCGTCTGTGCGTCCTTCACAATCTGTATTTCTATAATACAATGATGGAGGAGATCAGGGATGCTATCGATGCCGGCGAGTATAAGGCATATAAGAAAAAGAAATTGGACGGGATGATGGGGCATTAGATGACATTTTTCATGTTTTTCCAAAAGAGTCTTGAAGAAAACGACGTTTTTGTGTATAGTAGACTTATTGCCGGATAGAAAGTTAGGAGGAAATATATTATGGGTGAAATAGCTAGTATGCTGATTCTGTGGGTGGTTGTGATCGGACTTATGTGGTTCCTGCTCATGCGTCCTCAGAAGAAAGAGCAGAAGAGAGTACAGGCAATGCTGGCGTCCATGGAAGTGGGAGACACAGCACTGACAACAAGCGGATTCTATGGTGTGATCATTGATATTACAGATGATGATGTAATCGTTGAGTTTGGAAATAATAAGAACTGCCGCATCCCGATGCAGAAGGCGGCGATCGCTCAGATTGAAAAACCGAGTGCAGAGTAAGGAAAAAACAGGATCAGTGGCCGGATAAAGATCAGTCGATAGACGGATTTTTATCCGGTTTTTTCATGGCTGTATAATAACAGTCCGGCACGGAAAATTTTAGAGCGCCCTCTATTTTTTGCCCGTAATACTTGAAACACTTTCCGAAATGAGGTATGATAGACATTGATATTTTAGATTTGGAAGGATGAGCGGTTATGAATATGAAGATCGGAGTAATAAAGGGGGATGGTATCGGCCCAGAGATCGTGGATGAGGCGCTGAAAGTTCTCGACAGGATCGCGGAGGTTTACGGTCATTCCTTTTCTTATACACAGCTTTTGATGGGGGGAGCATCCATTGACGCTAACGGCGTACCTCTGACAGATGAGACGCTTGAAGCCGCAAAGGCAAGCGATGCGGTCCTGATGGGATCCATTGGCGGAGACGCGAAAACGTCTCCCTGGTATCAGCTGGAACCATCCAGACGTCCGGAGGCCGGACTGTTAGCCCTGAGAAAAGGACTGAACCTCTTTGCAAATTTAAGACCGGCAGTGCTGTATCCTGAGCTGAAGGGCGCGTGCCCGCTGAAAGAGGAGATTGCCGATCGCGGATTTGACATGATGATCATGAGAGAACTGACCGGAGGGCTTTATTTCGGAAAGAGGAGCACAGAAGAGGTTGACGGAGTTCTCGTGGCAAAGGATGAGCTGACATACAGTGAGACAGAGATCCGGAGAATTGCAAAGCGAGGCTTTGACATTGCCATGAAGAGACGGAAAAAGGTGACCAGCGTGGATAAGGCGAATGTGCTGGATTCTTCCAGACTGTGGAGAAAAGTCGTGGAGGATGTGGCGAAAGACTATCCGGAAGTTACACTGGAACATATGCTGGTTGACAACTGCGCGATGCAGCTTGTAAAGGATCCGGCCCAGTTTGACGTGATACTGACAGAGAATATGTTCGGAGACATTCTTTCTGATGAGGCCAGTATGGTGACAGGTTCTATCGGAATGCTCGCAAGCGCCAGCTTAAATGAGACAAAATTCGGACTCTATGAGCCGAGCGGAGGTTCGGCACCGGATATTGCAGGACAGGGGATTGCAAATCCGATTGCGACAATCCTGTCAGCGGCTATGATGCTTCGTTACTCCTTTGATCTTGACGAGGAGGCGGAAGCTGTAGAGAAAGCTGTATCCGCAGTGCTGAGAGACGGATACCGCACGATCGATATTATGACTGACGGCATGAAACAGATCGGAACAAAAGAGATGGGAGACAGGATCTGTGCATATATTAAATAATGGCAGCAGCCTGACATACAGCCGGCAGCAGTAAAACGGCGGGAAACCGGGATATATTCAGATAATAAGAGAAAGAGAGGAATTGACAGATGAGAAGTGATACAGTGACAAAAGGCGTACAGCAGGCACCCCACAGATCTTTATTTAACGCTCTGGGCATGACGCAGGAAGAGCTTGACAGACCGCTGATCGGCGTGGTCAGCTCTTATAACGAAATCGTACCGGGGCATATGAATCTTGACAAGATTACCGAGGCGGTCAAGATGGGTGTCGCAATGGCGGGCGGCACTCCGATCGTTGTTCCGGCAATCGCGGTGTGCGACGGTATTGCCATGGGACATATCGGGATGAAGTATTCACTCGTCACAAGAGATCTGATCGCCGATTCTACAGAAGCACTCGCGATGGCGCACCAGTTTGACGGGCTCGTGATGATTCCGAACTGCGACAAGAATGTGCCGGGCCTTTTAATGGCTGCGGCACGTGTCAATATACCTACGATCTTTGTCAGCGGCGGCCCTATGCTTGCCGGCCATGTGAAGGGCGGGCGTACGAGCCTGTCCAGTATGTTCGAGGCAGTGGGAGCTCATGCGGCAGGAAAGATCACTGACGAGGAACTGTGCGAGTATGAAAATAAAGCATGTCCTACCTGTGGCTCCTGCTCCGGAATGTATACTGCAAACAGCATGAACTGTCTGACGGAAGCACTGGGAATGGGACTTCGCGGCAACGGTACTATCCCGGCCGTATATTCCGCAAGACTGCAGCTCGCGAAGCATGCGGGCATGCAGGTAATGGAACTGGTGAGAAAGAATATCAGACCACGCGACATCATGACAGAAGACGCTATCCTTAATGCGCTGACTGTAGATATGGCACTCGGATGCTCCACGAACAGTATGCTGCATCTCCCGGCTATTGCCCATGAGATCGGAATGGACTTTGAGATTGATTTTGCGAACAGTATCAGCGAGAAGACACCGAATCTGTGCCATCTGGCGCCGGCAGGACATACATATATCGAGGATCTCAATGAGGCCGGCGGAGTATACGCGGTCATGAATGAGCTGAGCAAGAAAAATCTGTTAAATCTGGACTGCATGACAGTTACGGGAAAAACAGTGGGAGAAAATATTGCCGGATGCGAGAACTTAAATCCTGAAGTGATCCGTCCGATCGACAATCCGTACAGCGAGACCGGCGGACTTGCCGTCCTTAAGGGAAATCTGGCACCGGACGGAAGTGTTGTGAAACGTTCTGCTGTCTGCGATGAGATGCTGGTGCATGAAGGACCGGCAAGGATCTTCGAGAGCGACGAAGAGGCGACAGAAGCGATCAAGACCGGAAAAATCAACCCGGGAGATGTCATTGTTATACGCTACGAAGGACCGAAAGGCGGACCGGGCATGAGAGAGATGCTCAATCCGACTTCGGCGATCGCAGGGTATGGTCTGGGCTCTACGGTTGCCCTGATCACGGACGGACGCTTCAGCGGCGCTTCCCGCGGCGCTTCTATCGGACACGTATCGCCTGAGGCGGCTGTAGGCGGCCCGATCGCACTGGTGGAAGAGGGTGATATTATTAAGATCAATATACCGGAACTTAAACTGGAACTTGATATCTCTGATGAAGAGATGGCTGCGAGAAAAGCAAAATGGCAGCCGAGAGAGCCGAAGGTTAAGACAGGATATCTTGCCAGATATGCCGCTATGGTAACTTCCGGCAACAGAGGTGCTATTCTCGAAGTACCGGGGAAGAAGGCGGATTAAGTGAGTCTGAGTTGAAAGGAGCGTAAGAAAAAAGCATGCAGTTAAATGGAGCTGAGATAGTAATAGAGTGCCTGAAAGAGCAGGGGGTAGATACGGTATTCGGGTACCCGGGCGGAGCCATCCTTAATGTTTACGATGAGCTGTATAAACACCGGGACGAGATACGTCATATCCTGACTTCCCACGAGCAGGGAGCCTCCCATGCTGCGGACGGCTATGCACGTGCCACGGGGAAGGTCGGCGTATGTCTGGCTACCAGCGGACCGGGCGCGACGAACCTTGTGACCGGAATCGCCACGGCATATATGGATTCTATTCCGATCGTTGCGATCACATGCAATGTGGGCGTGTCACTGCTGGGAAAGGACAGTTTTCAGGAGATTGATATCACCGGTATCACGATGCCGATCACAAAATACAGTTTTATCGTGAAAGATGTGACAAAACTTGCCGATACGATCCGCAAAGCTTTCCGGATTGCAAAGTCCGGAAGACCCGGACCGGTTCTGATTGATATTCCGAAAGATGTGACGGCTGCAGTTACGGAGTATGAGCGTCAGGAGCTTGGGAAATATGTCCCTGAGCATCCGGATATCAGTGAAGAGAAGATCAAAAAAGTACTTTCTATGCTGGAAGAGTCAGAAAAACCGTTTGTGTTTGTCGGCGGAGGAGCCGTCCTTTCCGGAGCAAGCGACGAGCTGATGGAATTTGTGGATAAGATGGATGCGCCTGTTGCCGATACACTTATGGGAAAAGGTGCTTTTCCGGGAACAGACCCGCGTTATACGGGGATGCTCGGTATGCACGGAACCAAGACTTCGAATTACGGTGTGAGTGAATGTGATCTCCTGGTTGTGCTGGGGGCAAGGTTCAGCGACCGTGTTACTGGAAACACACAGACATTTGCAAAGAATGCAAAAATACTGCAGATCGACATTGATGCGGCTGAGATCAACAAAAACATCCTTGTTTCAGAGGAAGTGATCGGAGATGTGAAAGAGGTCCTGTGCATATTGAACCGCAATCTTAAACAGCAGGATCACAGACCGTGGCTTGAGAAAATTGAAGCCTACAAGGAAAAATATCCGCTGAAATATCATCCGGATGTGCTGACAGGGCCGTTTATTGTGGAAGAAATCTACCGTCAGACAAAAGGTGAAGCGTTGATTGTTACAGAAGTGGGACAGCATCAGATGTGGGCGGCTCAGTATTATAAATATACGAAGCCGAGGACACTTCTTACATCGGGCGGACTGGGAACCATGGGATACGGACTCGGGGCATCTATGGGAGCTAAAGTCGGCTGTCCGGATAAAACAGTGGTAAATATTGCCGGCGACGGCTGTTTCCGTATGAATATGAATGAGATAGCCACCGCAGTCAGACACAATATACCGATCATTGAGATTGTGGTCAACAATCATGTGCTCGGTATGGTGCGTCAATGGCAGGATATTTTTTATGACGAGCGCTACTCTGCCACAGTGCTGCGCGATTCGGTTGATTTCGCGAAAGTGGCGGAAGCGATGGGCGCGGTCGGCATTCATGTAGAGACACAGGATGAGTTTAAAGAGGCGTTTAAGAAAGCTCTTTCGTTGAACCGACCGGTTGTGATCGACTGTCAGATCGGCAGTGATGATAAGGTATGGCCGATGGTGGCGCCCGGAGCGGATATCAAAGAAGCATTTGACGAGGAGGATATGAAAAATGAGCAGAGTGTATAACTTTTCAGCAGGACCGGCAGTACTTCCGGAGGAAGTGCTTAAAGAGGCGGCAGCAGAGATGCTGGATTATAACGGAACCGGTATGTCGGTGATGGAGATGAGTCATCGTTCTAAGGCGTTTGAGGAGATCATCACGACAGCAGAGCAGGATATCAGAGATCTTATGGGAATTCCGGATAACTACAGAGTGCTGTTCCTGCAGGGCGGTGCGTCCCAGCAGTTTGCTATGATACCGATGAACCTGATGAAGAACCGTGTGGCAGATTACATCATCACGGGACAGTGGGCGAAAAAAGCGGCAAAAGAGGCTGAGAAATACGGGAAAGTCAACCGGATCGCTTCTTCAGAGGACAAAACATTTTCTTACATTCCGGACTGCTCCGATCTTCCGGTATCCGAGGATGCGGATTATGTGTATATCTGCGAGAACAATACGATTTATGGAACTAAGTTCAAAGAACTGCCGAATACAAAGGGCAAGACACTGGTGGCAGATGTTTCATCCTGTTTCCTGTCCGAACCTGTTGACGTGACAAAATACGGTGTGATCTACGGCGGTGTTCAGAAGAATATCGGACCTGCCGGTGTAGTCATTGTGATTATCCGCGAGGATCTGATCACGGAAGACGTACTTCCGGGTACTCCGACGATGCTTACATACAAGACACATGCGGATGCAAAGTCTCTCTACAATACACCGCCGGCATATGGAATCTATATCTGCGGCAAGGTGTTTAAGTGGATCAAAGCCCAGGGCGGACTTGCGGCGATGAAAGAGAGAAATGAGAAGAAGGCAAAAGTTCTCTATGACTTCCTGGATCAGAGTAAACTTTTTAAAGGGACTGTGGTACCTAAAGACCGTTCCCTTATGAACGTGCCGTTTGTGACAGGAAATGCTGATCTGGATGCGAAGTTTGTAAAAGAAGCAAAAGAAGCAGGGCTCGAGAATCTGAAAGGACACAGGACAGTCGGCGGCATGCGTGCAAGCATTTACAATGCAATGCCTTATGAGGGTGTTGTGGCACTTGTTGACTTTATGAAGAAATTTGAAGAGGAGAATCTGTAGGATGTATAAATATCATTGCCTGAATCCGATCTCGGAAGTGGGATTAGGACAGCTGGATGAAAACTATGTTGTTACCGGAGATGTTGAAGAGGCAGATGCCATTCTCGTGCGAAGCGCCAAGATGCATGATATGGAGTTCAGTAAGAATTTAAAAGCGATTGCCCGTGCCGGAGCAGGAGTAAATAATATTCCGCTGGACCGCTGTGCAGATGAGGGAATTGTTGTATTCAATACGCCGGGTGCGAACGCGAACGGTGTAAAAGAGCTTGTGATCGCAGGAATGCTGCTGGCTGCCCGTGATATCATTGGCGGTATCAACTGGGTACAGGAGTATGAAGAGGACGGAGATATCGCAAAGATCACAGAGAAGAAGAAAAAGGCCTTTGCAGGAACCGAGCTGCAGGGTAAGAAACTTGGTGTGATCGGACTGGGAGCGATCGGTGTCCGTGTGGCAAATGTGGCCGTACATCTCGGGATGGATGTCTACGGATATGATCCTTATGTGTCTGTTGACGCTGCGTGGATGCTCTCCCGAAGCATTCATCATGCGAAAACTGTGGATGAACTGTACAAGGAGTGTGATTATATCACAATCCATGTACCTGCAACAGAGGACACAAAAGGTATGATTGACAAGAATGCGATCAGCCTGATGAAGGATGGCGTTGTTATCCTGAACCTTGCACGCGACGTGCTGGTTGAGCAGGAGGATATTGTAGATGCGCTTGTCTCCGGAAAAGTACGCTCCTATGTGACAGACTTCCCGACAAAGGAGATTGTGGGTGTGAAAAATGCCATTGTGATCCCGCATCTCGGTGCGTCTACAGAGGAATCAGAAGATAACTGCGCAAAGATGGCGGCGGAAGAATTGAGAGATTTTCTTGAAAACGGCAACATTACCCATTCGGTCAATTATCCTGACTGTAATATGGGTCCCAAAGGAGCCGGACAGAGGATTACAATCCTGCACAAGAATATTCCGAACATGCTGGGACAGTTCACCACACTGCTGGCAGAAAAAGGCATGAATATCGCCCTTATGACAAATAAGAGCAGGAAAGAGTACGCATATACTATGATCGATGTTGATACAGAAGTATCATCAGAACTGGAAGAGCAGATCGCATCTGTAAGCGGAGTGCTCAAAGTCAGAGTAATCCGGTAAGGGGGCTAGGTTCGATCCGAAAGAACTGAAAAGCTGATCGGAAAGAGAAATATAAACGTCAGGCCTGAGCGGCTGACAGCGACAGAGAGGTCGGAAGAGATACAGGGAATCTGTGTCTTTCCGGCTTCTTTTATTTTTTAAGAAAGTCTGTCCTAAATCAAATAGATTGATATTTGTTTATTGACAAGAATTGCATTATTGTATACAATTATGCACGAATACAAGAATACACTGCGAAATTGACGGAGGAAGAGAGCAATGGAAGACAGAAAAGTATTTTTAAATGAGCATACAAATCTCCTGGAACTTGAGGAGCACATGTACCCGCTGGTAGACGTGGATACACCGAATGTGTTCCGCAATCTGTTCCGCTACGATGAGATACCGAAAATAGCGTTTAACGACAGGATCGTGCCTCACCACATGCCGGACGAGATATGGATCACTGATACGACTTTCCGGGACGGACAACAGTCCAGAGCGCCATATACCTCAGAACAGATTGTAACGATCTATGACTATCTGCACCGCCTGGGAGGTCCAAAAGGGAAGATCCGCCAGAGTGAGTTCTTCCTTTACAGCAAAAAAGACAGAGACGCAGTGTACCGCTGCCTGGAAAAAGGGTATGAATTTCCGGAAGTGACAAGCTGGATCCGGGCCAGCAGAAAAGACTTTGAGCTCGTAAAGGAGATTGGCCTGAAAGAGACAGGAATACTGGTGAGCTGTTCGGATTATCATATTTTTTATAAACTGAAGATGACGAGAAAACAGGCAATGGAGCATTATCTTTCTGTGGTACGCGAGTGTATGGAGACAGGCGTCAGACCGCGCTGCCATCTGGAAGACATCACCAGATCAGATATCTACGGATTCGTGATACCGTTCTGTGTCGAATTGATGAAACTGATGGAAGAATATAAGATACCGGTGAAAATCCGTGTCTGCGATACGATGGGGTATGGTGTAAATTACCCCGGAGCAGTGATTCCGAGATCTATACCGGGTATTATTTACGGACTGATGACTCATGCGGGAGTGCCCAGTGAGCTGATTGAATTTCACGGTCACAATGATTTTTATAAAGCTGTAAATAATTCCAGTACAGCCTGGCTTTACGGTGCGAGCGGTGTCAACTGTTCTCTGTTCGGTATCGGAGAGCGGACGGGCAACACGCCTTTGGAGGCAATGGTATTTGAGTATGCGCAGCTCAGAGGCACACTGGATGGTATGGATACGACGGTCATCACGGAACTTGCAGAATATTATGAGAAGGAGATAGGATATCATATTCCTTCGAGAACACCTTTTGTAGGAAGGAATTTTAATGTGACAAGAGCGGGTATCCACGCGGACGGAATGCTGAAGAACGAAGAAATCTATAATATATTTGATACGGACAAATTCCTGAACCGGCCGGCTCTTGTATCTGTTTCAAATACTTCGGGGGCGGCAGGAATCGCATACTGGATCAATACATATTATAAACTTTCCGGAGAGCGCGAAGTAGACAAAAATTCAGAACTGGTGCAGAGAGTAAAGGCGAGCGTGGATAAAGAATACGAAGATGGCAGGGTTACGGTCTTGACAGATGAGGAATTAATTGACAAAATAAACAGTGTGTGCGAAGAGCTGCATATGACATTGTGACCAGGAGGACTTCAGAATGGAAGAATACCAGGATCACTCTCTGAGCGGACGTGTTTTCCAGAAAATCCGTGAGGATATTCTCAACGGAAAATACAAGGAGAATGATGAACTCAGAGAGAATACCATCGGCAGAGAAATGGGAGTGAGCCGTACTCCCGTCAGAGAGGCGCTTCGTCAGCTGGAGCTGGAGGGCCTTGTGACGATCATACCCAACAGAGGGGCTTATGTGACAGGCATCAGCCAGAAAGATATCTGGGATATATACATGGTGCGGTCACATCTGGAAGGATTGTGTGCCAGATGGGCCACGGAGCACATCACGGAGAAACAGCTTGATGAACTGGAAGAAACGTTGATGCTCTCTGAATTTCAGATGAACAAAGAAAGCGGATTCAGCGTACAGCAGGTAGCTGGCCTTGACAGCAGATTTCATGCGATTCTCTATGAGGCTTCGGGAAGCAGGATTTTATGCCACGTTCTGACTGATTTTCATAATTATGTGCAGATGGCAAGAAAGTCATCTATCGTTTCAGAAGAGAGGGCAAGAAAATCCATACGGGAGCACCGGCAGATCCTGCGGGCGATCAAAGAGCGCGACGCGGAGATGGCGGAACAGCTCGCAAACGAACATATCCTGCATGTGATGCAGAACCTGAAAAAACAGGGCTACCGTGCGGAATAGCACGGCGGCGCGAATATGTAACAGTTCAGCTGTGCTGTAGTTAAAAGAACAGGAGGAGACAGACAATGGCGAAAATTAAAATGACAACACCGCTTGTAGAGATGGACGGAGACGAGATGACAAGGATTCTCTGGAAGATGATCAAGGATGAGCTGCTTATCCCGTACATTGATCTCAAGACAGAGTACTATGATCTGGGACTTGAACACAGAAATGAGACAAACGACCAGGTTACAGTAGATTCCGCAATGGCGACAAAGAAATACAAAGTAGCAGTGAAATGTGCGACAATCACACCGAATGCCGCACGTATGGATGAATACAACTTAAAAGAGATGTGGAAGAGTCCGAACGGAACGATCCGTGCGATTCTTGATGGAACAGTGTTCCGTGCGCCCATCGTCGTAAAAGGTATCGAGCCGTGTGTGAAAAACTGGAAAAAACCGATCACTATTGCGAGACATGCATACGGTGATGTTTATAAAGGATCTGAGATGAAGATACCAGGACCGGGAAAAGTTGAGCTTGTATATACAGCTGAAGACGGAAGCCAGACAAAAGAACTGGTACATAATTTCGACGGAGCGGGCATTGTACAGGGAATGCACAATCTGAACAAGTCTATTGAGAGCTTTGCGAGAAGCTGTTTCTCCTATGCGCTTGATACAAAACAGGATCTGTGGTTCGCTACAAAAGATACGATCTCCAAAAAATATGACCATACTTTCAAGGATATCTTCCAGGAGATTTATGACGCAGAATTCGATGAGAAGTTCAAAGAGGCGGGAATCGAGTATTTCTATACTCTTATTGACGACGCAGTGGCGCGTGTAATGAAATCCCAGGGCGGATATATCTGGGCATGCAAGAACTATGACGGTGATGTGATGAGTGATATGATCTCATCAGCATTCGGCTCACTTGCCATGATGACATCAGTGCTTGTATCTCCGGAAGGATACTATGAGTATGAGGCGGCTCACGGTACAGTGCAGCGTCATTACTATAAGCACCTGAAAGGTGAAGAGACATCCACAAACTCTGTGGCAACTATCTTCGCATGGACGGGCGCACTCCGCAAACGCGGTGAGCTGGACGGAAACAAAGAGCTGATGGAGTTCGCTGACCGTCTGGAGAAAGCTACGATCGATACGATTGAGGCCGGCGAGATGACAAAAGACCTGGCACTGATCACAACGATCGAAAACCCGACTGTATTAAACAGCGAACAGTTTATCAAAGCAATCGCAAAACGCCTGTAAATTCTGTATTTGTCGGACTGAATGCCGATGATATAAGATTCGAAAACGGACGGAGATGAGACGCGGAAATACTTTTTCGAGATGACCGGCATGTGCTTCAGGCTCCGCTCCATAATCTAAGAAAAATTAAAGGGTCTGAAATCTGATTAAAGACAAAGCCGCAAAATGGACAACTCGTCTTCGGCTCAAACAATCCATTTTGCGGCTTAACATCAGCTTCCAGACCCTTAACTTTTTCTAGCAGATTATTCCGAAGTCGCCTTCTTCACATACCGATCATCTCTTTTTAAGTATTCCTGCGCCTCATTTCCGTCCGTTTTCTACTTCATCGAATTCGGCAGTCACTCCGGCAAATCAGAATGTAAAAGTAGCCGGGAGGCAGGTATTGTGTACGCACCGTTGGAGCAGCGTCGGCACTTAGAGCGCGTCTTTTGCGCTCTTATGTACCGCTACGCTGCGACCGAGTGAAAACGTGTGCGATAACAATACCTGCCTCCCGGCGGCCTCTTTCCTAGTTCGAAAAATCCGGAATTTTATATTTTAAGGATCCTTTGCCTGTATTCGTTCTGATATGCCGTCTTATATTTATCTGTCACGACGGATGTGTACAGATTGGAAGCAAGGATATCGTTCCGCAGCATTTTTTTCCCGGCGGAGGGGAGTGTTCCGCTTTCTGAGAGCCTCGTGAGAAGTGTGAGCGTGCTTTCTTTTGTTATGCGGGCCAGTATTTTCTGCCGGTCTTTTCTGACGCCGAGCAGGCGGGCGTAATAGTGATAGCCGCCGCTTATATATTCTGAGACGTCTTCTTTTTTTATCCCGAGCATGATGTGGAGAAGCGCGCGGTTGATGCGTGTCTGTGTTGTCTCTCTTGTTTTCAGAAGATCACAGAACTGTTTGTAGTTAAAATAGTTATCGAGCTGTGCGCAGATCCGGTTTGCAAGTTCTTCCGACACATCCATGTAGCGGACGAGGCTTTCCGGATGTTTGTTCAGAAGCTTATATTTCAAAATGAGTGAAAAGTCGTTTTGGTATATCGGATAAGATATCCTGTGGTAATCTTTCAGCAGTTCGAGGCAGCAGGAAGGAACCTGTTCCTCGAGATCGTTCAAAATATTGGAAAAGGGCGTGTTTTCAAAAGTGCCGCCGGACCGGTCGGTCTTCAGCGCGGATCCGGAGTAGGCAAGAAGAGAGCGGATGGCAGAGGCGGAACTTAAGTGCTCGCTGGACAGTTCCCGGTCATGATAGTGGGATCCGGCTCTTCTGATTGTATAGGGACGAATCGGGCTGCCCAGTTTTTTCAGAGCTTTCAGGTATTCAATCCCGAGGATATTGTTCGGATCATTGAGCACCGAAGTACAGGAAGGAGCATCCAGATATTCTGAGACGGCGTGCATGCGGGCGGTGGGATACGACTGTCCGTTCTTTAAATGGGTTTTCAGCAAATGCCGGTATTTTAACGGCTCGTCCAGAAGAATGTCGGCAATGCGGCTGAGGGCACTTAGGTCATTGCACTCACTGCCGAAGCAGAGGCAGTCTATGATCCCCAGACTGTTGAGGAGAGCTACGGCGCCTGTGGCAAAATACTCTGCGCTCCCTGTGGCATAACAGACGGGAAGTTCAAATACGGCTGCCGCACCGCATTTTAAAGCCATTTCAGCACGCAGTCTCTTTGGCATAATGGCAGGCATGCCCCGCTGTACATAGTCGCCGCTCATAACTACAATGGCCGCATCGGCCCCTGTGACCCGCAGGGCTTCTTTTATATGATACAGATGTCCGTTGTGAAAAGGGTTGTATTCAGTGATCAGTCCGACAATTTTCATAAGAATCTCCTTGTATATCAATTTCTACCATATTATACTATAAAAAGATGACTTCACATAGAGGGAAAAAATCGATTAATTTACAGAGAATGGGAAAAGGTGATTGCATGGAAAAAGAGTTCGGAAAGGATTTCAGGATGGATGCGGAGCGTATGGGAGATCTGCTTGAGAAACATGATTTCAAACAATTGAAGGAAGAACTGGAATCCATGCATCCTGTGGATATTGTTGACGCTTTCGAAGAACTGGACAAGAAGCAGAGGACACTTGTATTCCGGCTGCTGGCAAAGGAAGAGGCGGCGGAAGTATTTACTGATATGAACAGTGATATGCGCGAAGATCTGATCAACGCACTGACAGACTCGGAGCTGGAAGAGGTCATGGATGAGATGTATGTCGATGATACCGTGGACGTCCTGGAAGAAATGCCGGCGAATGTGGTGGATCGTCTTCTCATGGTTACGGACGAAGATACAAGGCAGAAGATCAACGCGCTTCTTCAGTATCCGGAGGACAGCGCGGGCAGTATCATGAATATTGAATATATCAGTCTGCGCAAGGAGATGACGGTGGCTGATGCGATTCTGAAGATCCGGCAGGTCGGCATCAACAAGGAGACAATCTATACATGCTATGTTACGGAAAAAAAGAAGCTGATCGGTATGGTGGATGTAAAAGATCTGCTCACCGCCGGTGAATCCCGTAAGATAGAAGAAATCATGGATGAAAATGTGCTCTATGCCAGGACTCTTGACGATCAGGAGCATGTGGCAAACATGATCAACAAATATGGTCTTGTGGCGATCCCGATCATCGATCATGAAGACTGCCTTGTGGGAATTGTAACAGTTGACGATGCGATGCTTGTCCTGCAGGATGAAACGACGGAAGATATCAGCATTATGGCAGGTGTGAGCCCCAACGAGGACTCTTATTTTGAGACTTCCGTATTCAGACAGGCAAAGAACCGTGCACCCTGGCTGATGCTGATGATGCTCTCGGCTACCGTGACAGGGGAGATTCTGGGCTACTATGAAAATACTATGGCAGTGATGCCGGTGCTTATTACATTTATCCCCATGCTCATGGGGACGGGCGGTAACTGCGGCTCGCAGAGTTCTACACTGATGATCCGGGGGCTGGCAGTGGGCGAGATTGAATTCAAAGATATTTTCAGGGTTATATTTAAGGAAATCAGAGTTGCGCTGATCGTGGGTGCGCTGCTGGCTGTTGTGAACGGGCTGAGAATCTGCCTGATGTATGACTGGAATGTCATGCTGGCTCTGGCTCTCGGCATTACTATGATCGCGGTTGTTATTATGGCGAAGTGTATCGGGTGCGTGCTTCCTCTGGCAGCCAAGAAGATCGGGCTGGATCCGGCGATCATGGCGGCTCCTCTTATTACAACGATACTGGATACCTGTACGATTCTTGTATACTTTAATATTGTAACGGCATTTTTTAAGCTGTAAGCAGGAACGGGCTTCAGCCGGCAGGAATACGGGAAAGTTTGTTATTTTTGTAACAATCATATAAAAGCAAGAGAGGAGAAAGGTGCATTGTACTCGAAAATGCACATAAAATGCCGATAAAATGCGGTGGAATCCCTTGTATACAAAATTAATTTGCTTTATAATAAACCTATGTGATTAAAAATGAAAGGTGGCACATTAAACATGGGATTTATTGATGAAATCAAGGCAAGGGCTAAAGCAGACGTTAAGACAATTGTCCTGCCTGAGACAGAGGACGAAAGAACTTATAAAGCTGCGGAGACGGTTTTAAAAGAAGGGATTGCAAATCTGATTCTTGTCGGCAGCAAAGAGGAAATCGAGAAGAATAAAGGTACATATGATATTTCCGGAGCGGCAATTGTTGATCCGGCAACAAATGACAAGACGGAAGCTTATATCGCCAAGCTTGTTGAACTCAGACAGAAAAAAGGCATGACGGAAGAACAGGCAAGAGAACTTCTTCTTAACAATTATCTGTATTACGGAGTTATGATGGTAAAGATGGGAGACGCAGACGGCATGGTTTCCGGCGCGTGCCATTCTACAGCTGATACGCTGCGTCCGTGCCTTCAGATTCTGAAGACAAAACCGGGAACTAAACTTGTATCTGCTTTCTTCTTAATGGTAGTTCCGGATTGTGATATGGGCGACCACGGAACATTTATCTTCGGAGACGCAGGGCTTGAGCAGAATCCGGATCCGGAGAAACTGGCGAATATCGCAATTTCTTCAGCAGAGTCGTTCCGCACACTGACCGGACACGAGCCGATCGTTGCAATGCTCTCTCACTCAACAAAGGGCAGTGCAAAACATCCGGATGTCGACAAAGTCGTAGAGGCAACAAAGCTTGCGCATGAGCTTGATCCTGAACTGAAACTGGACGGAGAGCTTCAGCTTGACGCGGCAATCGTACCGGAGGTGGGAGCTTCCAAAGCACCGGGCAGTGAAGTGGCAGGACATGCCAATGTCCTCATTTTCCCGGATCTGGATGCAGGAAATATTGGATACAAACTGGTTCAGAGACTTGGAAAGGCAGAAGCTTACGGACCGCTTACACAGGGAATCGCGGCTCCGGTCAATGACCTGTCAAGAGGATGCAGCGCAGAAGATATCGTGGGAGTTGTAGCTATCACATCTGTTCAGGCGCAGGCTCAGTAAGACGGAAAATTACAGGAGAAGTCCTGGAAAAATAAATGTTGTTTGGAGGAAAGGAAATGAACGTTTTAGTAATTAACTGTGGAAGTTCTTCACTGAAGTTCCAGCTCATCAATGCAGAGACGGAAGAAGTACTTGCAAAAGGAATCTGCGAGAGAATCGGAATCGACGGAAGACTGACCTATCAGCCGAAAGGCGGAGAAAAGGAAAAATCAGACAAACCGATGCCTACTCATACAGAGGCTATCCAGTATGTGATCGAGGCACTGACCAATTCTGAGACAGGTGTTGTAAAGAGCCTGGATGAGATCGGTGCTGTAGGACACCGTATAGTACACGGCGGAGAGAAATTCGCATCTTCAGTTGTCATTACTGATGAAGTCAAGAAAGCAGTCGAAGAGTGCAATGAACTTGCGCCTCTCCACAATCCGGCAAACCTGATTGGTGTTGAAGCATGTGAGAAACTGATGCCGAATACTCCGATGGTAGGCGTGTTTGATACAGCTTTCCACCAGACAATGCCGGAGAAGGCTTATATGTATGGCCTTCCGTATGAGTATTATGAAAAATACAAAGTGAGACGCTACGGATTCCACGGAACAAGCCACAGCTTTGTGTCCAAGAGAGCAGCTGAAGTTATGGGCAGACCATATGAGGATCTCAAGACAATCGTGTGCCACCTCGGAAACGGATCTAGCGTTACGGCTGTTATGAATGGAAAATCCGTAGATACTTCAATGGGTCTGACCCCGCTTGAAGGTGTTGTGATGGGAACACGTTCCGGCAGCATTGATCCGGCAATTATGGAGTTTATCGCTCAGAAAGAGAATATGGACATTGAGGGCGTGATGAATGTCCTGAATAAAAAATCAGGTGTGTTCGGACTTTCAGGAGGACTTTCCAGTGATTTCCGTGATCTGACAGACGCGATGAACGCAGGGGATAAGAAGGCAAAGATCGCTATGGATGTATTCTCATACAGCGTGGCAAAATACATCGGCGCTTATGCAGCTGCCATGAACGGCGTGGACTGTATCGCGTTTACAGCCGGAATCGGTGAGAATGACGATTATGTCCGCGAGCAGGTATGCAGCTACCTTGGTTATCTTGGAGTTGACTTTGATAAGGAAGTCAATACCGGATTAAGAGGAACAGAAAAAGAACTCACAAAACCGGGCTCAAAAGTAAGGGTATTCGTGATCCCGACAAATGAAGAGCTGGCGATTGCAAGAGAGACTCTGGCACTCGTAAAATAGTCGTATTGTGATGATTCGGATAAGAGAGGCGTCAGACCTCTCTTATTCTTTGCAGAAAAGTGATATTTCCAGTTGACAAACATATTTTCCGTGATATAATGATTTAGGTGTGAATAGGAGAAATAACTATGTTAATTAACCTATCAGACGTTTTGTCAGACCAGCATAAGACAGTGGAGGAGACTGTGCCGCTCACGATGGAGATGATCCATTTGAAATCCGGAGACTATCCGGTCGTTGAAAGTGAGCCGGTTCATGTCCGGGCAGAACACGTAAAAGGAAAGGAACTGCTTATTACAGCCGATACGGCCATTACCGTTCTGATTCCGTGCGACCGTTGCCTGGAGGATGTCAGATATGATTTTGTAATAAATTGTACAAAGCATGTGGACATAGGTCTCTCCGACGCAGAACTGACAGAGGAGCTGGATGAATCAAACTTTATTGACGGATATCATCTTGACGTGGACAAAATGCTCTTTCATGAGATTTTGTCAGAATGGCCGGCGAAAGTGCTCTGCCGTGAAGACTGCAAAGGCTTATGCAGAGTGTGCGGTCAGAATCTGAATACGGGGTCCTGCGACTGTGAAGATCCGGGACTTGATCCTAGAATGTCAGTTGTCCGTGACTTATTTAAGAATTTTAAGGAGGTGTAACCTATGTCAATCTGTCCAAAGAATAAATCTTCAAAAGCAAGAAGAGATAAGAGAAGAGCTAACTGGAAGATGAGCGCTCCGAATCTTGTAAAATGCAGCAAGTGCGGCGAGCTTATGATGCCGCATCGTGTGTGCAAGGCATGCGGCGCATACAACAAGCGTGAGATCATCTCCGTTGACTAATCAGAAAGCACTGGTAAAAGACGTAAAAACTTTGTATTTTGCGTCTTTTTTTTATTGATTTTTATATTGTTTTCCAGTAGAATGATTTCAGTAGTGTTAGGAGGAGAGAAAATGTCTGAGATTACGAAGGTTGCTCTTGACGCGATGGGCGGTGATAACGCGCCTGTCGAAATTGTGAAGGGCGCGGTAGAGGCAGTGCAGAAGAGAAAAGACATTCTGATCTTGCTGACTGGACAGGAGAGCGTGATCAAAAACGAGCTCGCGAAGTATAGCTATCCTGAGGAGCAGATCAGGATCGTAAACGCCACAGAGGTGATCGAGACTGCGGAGCCGCCTGTAAAAGCAATCCGCGGCAAGAAAGATTCGTCTATCGTGGTTGCTATGAAGATGGTGAAGAACGGAGAGGCCGACGCTTTTGTGTCAGCCGGGAGCACGGGAGCAGTCCTTGTGGGAGGACAGGTGCTTGTCGGCAGAATCAAAGGGGTTGAGAGACCGCCGCTTGCCCCTCTTTTTCCGACACTGACAGGAGTATCGCTCCTGATCGACTGCGGGGCGAATGTAGATGCCCGCCCTTCACATCTCGTACAGTTTGCAAAGATGGGATCCATCTATATGGAGAGTGTGATGGGAAAGAAAAATCCTACGGTCGGCATTGTGAATATCGGGGCTGAGGAGGAAAAGGGAAACGCTCTTGTCAAAGAGACATTCCCGCTTCTGAAAGCATGCAAGGATATTAATTTTGTCGGCAGTGTGGAAGCGAGAGAGATTCCGTACGGCAAAGTTGACGTAATTGTCTGCGAGGCATTTGTCGGAAACGTGATCCTCAAGCTTTATGAAGGCGTAGGTGGTGCTCTGATCAAAAAGGTTAAACAGGGAATGATGACGAATCTTCGAAGTAAGATCGGCGCGCTTCTTGTGAAACCGGCACTCAAAGCTACATTAAAAGACTTTGACGCCAGCCAGTACGGCGGGGCTCCCCTTCTGGGATTAAAAGGTCTCGTGGTCAAGACCCATGGAAGTTCCACTTCCACGGAAGTATGTAATTCAATTATCCAATGCGTCACATTTAAAGAGCAGAAGATCAATGAGAAAATAAAAGCAGCGATCCAGGAGACGCAGGCGGACAGCAAAGAGAGCGAGTAAAGTAAGGAGGATCTGATTATGGAATTTGAAAAACTTCAGGACATTATCGCGGATGTCCTCAATGTTCAGAAAGAGGAGATTAAACCGGAGACAACATTTGTGGACGATCTTGGTGCGGATTCCCTCGATATTTTCCAGATCATCATGGGGATTGAAGAGGAGTTTGATATTGAGATCGACAACGACGAGGCTGAAAAGATCGTAACCGTACAGGATGCGGTGGATCAGATCAAGAAAGCAGTGGAATAAGTAAAAAAGTCTACAATCTGAAACGAAAAAGCCCCTGAGGGCTTTTTCGTTTTCATGAGAAAATGTGAGGAATATGGATACAGGATTAAAAGAACTGGAAAAGAAGATTGGACATACATTTAAAGATTTTTCTCTTCTGAAGCAGGCAATGATGCACAGCTCATATACAAATGAAAAGCATCTTCCGAAATACAGGTGCAATGAGCGGCTGGAGTTTCTGGGTGACGCGGTACTTGAACTGGTGTCCAGCGAGTATCTTTTTAAGGAATCGCCGCATATTCCGGAGGGGGAGCTTACGAAGACAAGAGCAAGCATGGTATGCGAGCCGTCTCTTGCGCTCTGCGCGAGGGATATCGGTCTGGGGGATTACCTTCTTCTGGGAAAAGGAGAGGAGGCTACCGGAGGAAGAGAACGCGATTCGGTCACATCTGACGCGATGGAGGCGCTGATCGGCGCAGTCTATCTGGATGGTGGTTTTACTAGTGCAAAAGAGTTTATTCATCGGTTTATATTGACGGATCTTGAAAATAAGAAACTCTTTTATGATAGTAAAACTATCCTTCAGGAAATTGTTCAGGCCGGTAAGAAAGGAGATATTACCTATCGACTTGTCCGGGAAGAAGGACCTGATCATAATAAGTCTTTTGAAGTACAGGTTATGATCGGCGGAACGCCCTACGGAGAAGGAAAAGGCCGGACGAAGAAATCCGCAGAGCAGCAGGCGGCTTATCAGGCTATCCTTAAGCTCAGAAAACAGGGATAAAGCAGGTGTTATATGTATTTAAAAAACATAGAGGTGCAGGGGTTCAAATCCTTTGCAAATAAAATAAAATTTGATTTCCACAACGGTATCACCGGTATTGTCGGGCCGAACGGAAGCGGCAAGAGTAATGTGGCGGATGCCGTGCGCTGGGTACTCGGAGAGCAGAGGGTGAAGCAGCTTCGCGGAGGAAGTATGCAGGACGTGATCTTCTCCGGCACTGAGAACAGGAAGCCGCTCAGTTATGCCTCTGTGGCCATTACCCTCGATAATTCGGATCATAAACTGCCTGTTGATTTTGAGGAAGTGACCGTGACACGTAAGCTGTACCGCTCCGGTGAGAGTGAATACCTGATCAACGGGGCTGCCTGCCGGTTAAAGGACATAAACGAAATGTTCTATGATACGGGAATTGGAAAAGAAGGTTATTCCATTATCGGTCAGGGTCAGATCGATAAAATCCTGAGCGGAAAACCGGAAGAGCGCCGGGAACTTTTTGATGAGGCGGCCGGAATCGTAAAATTCAAGCGGCGTAAGAATCTTTCTCTGAAGAAACTGGAGGAAGAGCGGCTGAATCTGACGCGTGTCAATGATATCCTTTCGGAGCTTGAAAAACAGCTCGGACCTCTTGAAAAACAGTCGGAGACGGCAAAAGAATATTTAAAGAAAAAAGAAGAGCTGAAAACATATGATATCAATATGTTTCTTCTGGAAGAGGAACGCCTGAGGGAACGGATCAAAGAACTGGAAGAAAAATATACGATCGCATCCTCTGAGATGGAAGAGTCAAATGAACGCTATGACAAAATGAAGGCGGAATATGAAGCTATCGAGGAAGAGGTTGAAGGAATCGACCTTGCTATCGAGACAGCCAAAAATCAGCTCAATGAGACGAATCTGCTCAGACAACAGCTTGAAGGGCAGATCAATGTCCTGAAAGAGCAGATCAATACGGTACGGATGAATGACGAGCATTATGGGAAACGCGCCAACACGATCCGTGTTGAGATTGATACAAGGCAGGAGCAGAAAGAGTCGCTTGCCGCTGAGAAGTCAGAGGTTCAGGCAAAACTGAACAGCGCGCTTGCACAGGACAGCGAGGCAAAGGAAGATCTGGTTGATATACAGAGCCGGATCGCGGAACATACAAACCGTATCGAGGAGAAGAAACAGGAAATCATGAATCTTCTCGGTAACAGGGCGTCGACACAGGCCAAGATCCAGCACTATGATACCACGAAGGATCAGATTTCTGTCAGAAAAGCGGAACTTGCACGCAGTATTCTGGAAGTATCGGAAGAAGGAGAACGTCTTGCAGAGCGGCTCAGAGAGTATGAGGAGGAACTGGGAAAAGTACAGGAGACGATTCGAGGATATAATGCCCGCATTAAGGAAAATGAGCAGCAGATCGAGCGCTTACAGAAAGAACTGAACGAAAAGCAGGAAAAACTGCGAATCGGGCAGACAGCTTATCACAGAGAATCTTCACGTCTGGAATCCTTGAAAAACATTACCGAGCGCTATGACGGTTATGGAAACAGCATCCGGAAAGTTATGGCGAATAAAGACCGGGAAAAAGGTCTGATCGGGGTAGTTGCGGATATTATCAAAGTCGACAAGGAATATGAGATCGCGATTGAGACGGCTCTGGGCGGCAGTATTCAGAATATTGTCACCGATAATGAAGAGACTGCCAAGCGGATGATCGCATTTCTGAAGAAAAATAAATTCGGGCGCGCTACGTTTCTCCCGCTTACCAGTATGCATGGAAACGGAGGCATCCGCACACCTGAGGCTTTGAAGGAATCCGGCGTGATCGGTCTGGCGAACACACTTGTCCATGTAGAAAAACGCTTTACAGGTCTTGCAGACCAGCTGCTTGGGCGGACAATCGTGGTGCGCACTATCGATGACGGAATAGCCATTGCAAGAAAATACCGGCAGTCACTGCGGCTGGTTACACTCGAAGGAGAACTGATCAATCCGGGCGGCTCCATGACCGGAGGCGCTTTCAAGAATTCCAGTAATCTCTTAAGCCGCAGGCGTGAGATTGAAGAGTTTGAGAAGACAGTCGCCATGCTTAAGGCTGATATGGATGCTATGGAGAAGCAGGTAAGTGAAGTGAAGGCGGCAAGGGCATCGTGTTACAGTGATGTCGATGAGATACAGAAAGAACTGCGGAAAGCTTCGGTTCTTGAAAATACCGAGAAGATGAACGTAGAGCAGACTCAGGTGCGTCAGAGAGAAGCACAGGAGCGTTTTGAACGGTTCAGGGAGGAACAGTCCAATCTGGAGAGACAGCTCAGGACGATCGCAGAGAATGAAGAGTCTATTCAGATGGAGCTGGAGACATCTCAGAGTCTGGAACAGGAATTGAATGCGGAGATCGAAACACTGCAGAGGGATCTGGAGAGCGAGAAAGAAGAAGAAAGTACAAGATTGAAAGAGTCGGAGAAAGTACATCTGGCTCTGGCAGGCTTTGAACAGCAGAATGCGTTTATCGAAGAAAATATCACACGTATCAATGACGAGATAGAAAAGTTCGAGGCAGAGCTCAAAGAACTTGACCGGAATAAAGACAACGCGTCTGAGGAGATCCGGGAAAAGGAAGACAAGATCAGTGAACTCCGGAAGACGATCGAGGATTCGAAAGAACTCTATAATGAGATCGAGAAGGAAATCGGAGAGCAGAGTGAAAAGCGGGAAGAACTGAACCAGAAGCATAAGAACTTTTTGAAGATGAGAGAAGAGCTTTCAAAGCACATTTCAGCTCTGGATAAGGAATGTTTCCGCCTGAACAGCCAGAAAGAATCCTATGAGGCTTCCTCCGAGAAACAGATGAATTATATGTGGGAAGAATACGAGATCACCTATAATCATGCCATGGAACTCCGGGATCCGAACCTTACGGATCTCAGCCTTATGAAGCGTCAGATCCAGACACTGAAAAATGAGATACGACAGCTGGGAACAGTCAATGTCAATGCGATCGAGGACTATAAAAATGTATCAGAGCGGTATGAATTTCTCAAGGGGCAGCACGATGACCTTGTAGAGGCAGAGGCGACACTGGTCCAGATCATTGATGAGCTGGACACTGCCATGAGAAAACAGTTCAGCGAGCAGTTCAAGCGTATTGCAGAGGAGTTTAACATTGTATTCCGTGAGCTTTTCGGAGGAGGAAAGGGAACTCTGGAACTGATGGAAGACGAGGATATCCTTGAGGCCGGGATACGTATCATTGCGCAGCCGCCGGGCAAGAAACTTCAGAATATGATGCAGCTCTCAGGAGGGGAGAAAGCGCTGACCGCTATATCTCTTCTGTTTGCAATTCAGAATCTGAAACCGTCGCCTTTCTGTCTCCTGGACGAGATAGAGGCGGCGCTGGATGACAATAATGTGACCAGATTTGCTCAGTATCTGCACAAGCTGACAAAGTATACGCAGTTTATCGTGATCACGCACAGGCGCGGTACAATGTCGGCGGCGGACCGGCTCTACGGAATCACGATGCAGGAGAAAGGCGTATCCACACTGGTTTCAGTGGATCTGCTTGAAAACGAACTGGTATCCTGAGAAAATGGAGGACAATGAAATGGAAGAGAAGAAAGGTTTTTTTAGGCGGCTGGTATCAGGGCTTACAAAGACGCGGGATAATATTGTATCCGGTATGGACAGTATTTTTCACGGATTTTCTAAGATAGACGACGAGTTTTATGAAGAACTCGAAGAGACTCTGATCATGGGAGATCTCGGCGTCCACGCTACAATGAATATTCTGGATGAACTGAAAAAAAAGGTGCGAGAACAGCATATTAAAGAGCCTATAGAGTGCCGTCAGCTTCTGATCGACAGCATACGGGAACAGATGGATGTAGGGGAGACTGCGTATGAATTTGAGAACCGCACATCCGTTGTTTTTGTAATCGGCGTCAACGGCGTGGGAAAGACAACGACAATCGGAAAACTGGCGGGAAAATTAAAGAATCAGGGAAAACGGGTTGTTATAGCGGCGGCAGATACTTTCCGCGCGGCGGCCGGAGAGCAGCTGAAAGAATGGGCAAACCGTGCGTCCGTCGATATGATCGGCGGGCAGGAAGGAGCGGACCCGGCATCTGTTATTTATGATGCGGTGGCAGCGGCAAAAGCCAGAAAAGCGGACGTGCTTTTATGTGATACGGCGGGACGTCTCCACAATAAAAAGAATCTGATGGAAGAGTTAAAGAAGATCAACCGTGTGATCGACCGGGAATATCCGGAGGCATACCGGGAGACTCTTGTCGTGCTCGACGCAACGACAGGACAGAACGCACTGGCTCAGGCGAAAGAGTTTAATGAAGTCGCGGATATTACAGGAGTCGTTCTGACCAAGATGGACGGAACGGCAAAAGGAGGCATTGCGGTAGCGATTCAGGCTGAACTGGGCATACCGGTGAAATATATCGGTGTCGGCGAGACAATCGATGACCTGCAGAAATTTGATTCTGAGGAATTTGTAAACGCATTGTTCTACAGAGAAGAGGACTGAGGATAGATTCATAGAAGACAACAGGAAAGAGGATGATGACAATGATGACACTGGAGAAATTTGAAGAGGCAAGCGAACTGGTCAAAAGGGTCACTAACCCGACTAAATTGATCCGGAGCGAATACCTGAGCGAGCAGACAGGCGGCAAAGTCTATCTGAAGCCGGAAAATATGCAGCATACCGGCGCGTATAAGATCAGGGGTGCTTACTATAAGATCAGTACAATGACGGAAGAGGAAAGAAGCCGCGGGCTGATCACTGCATCTGCGGGAAACCACGCCCAGGGAGTGGCATTTGCCGCAAAGAAATTCGGCTGCAAGGCTGTGATCGTCATGCCTACAGTCACACCGCTGATCAAAGTCAACCGGACAAAGAGTTACGGCGCGGAGGTTGTACTGTACGGTGATGTGTATGATGACTCCTACGCATATGCCTGCGAACTTGCGGAGAAAGAAGGCTATACATTCGTTCATCCGTTCAATGATCTTGACGTGGCGACGGGGCAGGGAACGATCGCAATGGAGATTGTGCAGGAACTTCCGACAGTGGATTATATTCTCGTTCCGGTGGGCGGCGGCGGACTGATCTCCGGTGTAGCCACACTGTCCAAAATGCTTAATCCGAAGATCAAAGTCATCGGTGTGGAGCCTGCAGAGGCGGCAAGTATGACAGCGGCGTTAAAGGCAGGGGAAGTCGTAGAACTTGAAAGTGCGAACACGATCGCTGACGGGACAGCGGTGAAAGCTGTCGGAGATAAGATTCTTCCCTATGTACAGGAAAATGTGGACGATATACTTCTTGTAGAGGATGACGAGCTGATTGGTGCCTTTCTTGATATGGTGGAAAACCATAAGATGATTGTGGAGAATTCCGGGCTTCTCTCTGTTGCAGCATTAAAACAGCTGGATCTGAGGGGAAAGAAGGTTGTCTGTGTTTTAAGCGGAGGCAACATGGACGTCATCACCATGTCCTCGATCGTTCAGCACGGACTGATTCAGAGAGACCGTATCTTCTCGGTATCCGTGCTTCTGCCGGATAAGCCGGGAGAACTTGTGCAGGTGGCAAAGACTATAGCAGATGAGCAGGGCAATGTTATCAAGCTGGAGCATAACCAGTTTGTCAGCACCAACAGAAATGCTGCCGTGGAATTAAGGATCACAATGGAGGCATTCGGGACAGAACACAAAAACAGAATCCTTGATGCACTGGAGAGGAACGGTTTCCGTCCGAAACTGATCAGTGCAAAGTTATATTAGTAAGGGGCATTGTTATGGATAGGAGAATTCCGAAAAAAGGAGATATTTACAGACATTTTAAAGGCAGAAAATATAAGATCCTGGATATTGCGGTATGTACGGAGACAGGAGAAGAGATGGTCATATTTGAGACCATGGAAGGAGCGCGCAAGGTGTTTGCCAGTTTCCTTGAGACTTTTTTAAGTCCGCTGGATTCGGGAAAATATCCTCACGCGGATCAGAAATACCGATTTGAGCTGTGCCGTGACGCAGCGGACGGCGATCTGCTTGGACTGAAACGTCATGGGAATACAACATCACTGATTCTGGAGTTCCTTGATCTGAATGATAATGAAGAACGCATACAGTTTCTTCAGAAACACCGGTCTGAGATCGACGCAAGATTCCTGACGGCTGCGTCGGAAAGCCTGGAATTTACGGAAAATGCCGAAACAATAGAAGAAAGATATGCTGCATTGATCCGCTTCCTGAAGACAAAGAGCCGATATGAGAGCCGCCGGCTGCGGTAGACAGTAGAGCGGACGGACTGGCGGGAAGATGGAAAGCCGGGAAAACAAGAGATGAAAAAGGAAGAATGCGGGAAGTCTGTGCGTGAGACTTTCTGCATTCTTCCTTTTTGTATATGCATATTATTACTCTGGTATAAAACCGGTCTATGGATTATGCGTCTTTTAGATTTTTTCTCCGCGTGCCCGCTTCTCGAGAAGTGTATGGATCTTATCGGTCGGATTCATCACAGAGCCGATCGTTATATCATGATTTACCGAATCGATGATAAGGGCAAGGAATTTACTCATATCTGCGGCTACAAAGTACGGCTTTTCATACAGTTCCGGCGGAAGATAAGTCAGGTTGGTGGTAATAACCTTGTTGATATAGCCCTTCTCATAGTATTCGTCGAATTTTTTGAAGCCGTCCGTAAACAGTCCGAAAGTAGTACATACAAAAACACGGCCGGCATTGCGCTCTTTTACCTGCCTTGCCACGTCCAGCATACTTCCTCCGGAGGAGATCATATCATCGATAATGATCACATCTTTGCCATTGACGTCATCGCCGAGGAATTCATGAGCGACGATCGGATTTTTGCCGTTGACAATAACAGAATAATCGCGGCGCTTGTAGAACATTCCCATGTCCACTCCGAGAATATTTGAAAGATATACCGCTCTGTGCATGGCTCCTTCGTCCGGGCTGATGATCATAAGATGATCTTTGTCCGGAATCAGATCCGGCACTGCGTGGAAAATTGCTTTCATAAACTGATAGGACGGGCTGAAACTGTCGAATCCGCTTAACGGGATAGCGTTCTGGACACGGGGATCGTGGGCATCAAAGGTAATGATATTGGAGACGCCCATCTCTGTCAGTTCTTCCAGTGCCAGCGCGCAGTCCAGGGACTCTCTTTTCGTCCGTTTGTGCTGGCGGCTCTCGTAAAGGAACGGCATGATTACATTGATGCGGCGCGCTTTGCCCGTAGCTGCCGAGATAATCCTCTTCAGATCCTGATAGTGGTCATCCGGTGACATATGGTTTAAATGACCGCTTACAGTATATGTCAGGCTGTAGTTGCACACATCTGTCATAATAAAAAGATCTGTGCCCCGGATGGTTTCTCTTAAGATACCTTTTGCTTCACCTGTCCCGAAACGCGGACATTCACAGTCTACCAGATAATTATTTGATTTGTAATTGACATACAGGGGAGATTCGGACACTTCGTTGATTGTGTTCTGCCGGAAAGATACAATATAGTCGTTGATCTTCTGACCGAGTTCCCGACAACTCTCCATTGCAACGATTTTCAGCGGGGCAACGGGGAGCGTTTTCTCTAAAAGTTCGATATTTGTAGACATTTTTTTCTCCTGTTATTGAATTGTGGTGTAAATTTACATATCATTTATATCATTTTTATATCATGAATTCAAGTAGAACAGTCAGAATAACCTTTGCCGGGGCGGGGAATTGTGTTATACTTGACAGGAATCAAGAGAGGAGTATGCTATTTGGACATGAAAAAACATGAACATATCATAAAGAGCATAGCACCCGGAAGCATTGCGGAAGAGATGGGGATTGAACCGGGAGACAGGCTCATATCTATAGACGGGCAGGAGATCGAGGATATTTTTGACTATCAGTTTTATTCGGAAGATGAAGAGCTTCTGCTTTTGATTGAAAAACCTGACGGCGAACAGTGGGAACTGGAGATCGAGAAGGACGCAGACGAAGAACTGGGGATGGAATTCGGCCCGGGTCTCATGGACGAATACCGCTCCTGCAGAAACAAGTGCATGTTCTGTTTTATCGATCAGATGCCGGAAGGAATGCGGGACACACTTTATTTTAAAGATGATGATTCCCGGCTGTCTTTTCTGCAGGGAAATTATGTGACGCTCACCAACATGAGTGATCATGATGTTGAACGGATCATTAGATACCGGCTTGAACCTATCAATATTTCTTTCCAGACGACAAACCCTGAACTCCGGTGTAAAATGCTTCATAACCGGTTCGCCGGTGAGGCGTTGAAAAAAGTGGATCAGCTCTATCAGGGCGGCATTGAGATGAACGGGCAGATCGTGTTATGTAAAGGCGTTAACGACGGGGAGGAACTGGAGCGGTCGATCCGGGATCTGACCGGTTACCTTCCTCTCTTAAAAAGCGTATCCGTAGTGCCGGTGGGGCTTACAAAATACAGAGACGGGCTGTATCCTCTGGAGCCTTTTACAAAAGACGAGGCAAAAAAGGTGCTTGATATGATCCACCGCTGGCAGGAAAAGATTTATGCGGAGTACGGTATACATTTTATCCATGCCGGAGATGAATGGTATCTGCTGGCAGAGGAGGAAGTACCTGAAGAAGAACGCTATGACGGGTACCTGCAGCTTGAAAACGGCGTGGGGATGCTCAGACTTTTGTTCAATGAATTTGAGGAGGCTTACCATGTCCGGCAGGGGGATGGAAGAAAAAGGACACTTTCCATTGCTACCGGAAAGCTTGCATATCCCTATCTGAAGCGGATGGCGGAAAAAATGGAGGAGAAATATCCGAACATCCGGATCTCTGTGTATGCTGTCAGGAATGATTTTTTCGGAGAGCGTATTACCGTGTCAGGGCTTGTGACGGCACAGGATATTATGGCTCAGCTTGACGGAAAAGAACTGGGAGAAAGGCTTCTGCTTCCATGTAATATGCTCAAAGCCGACGAGGACATTTTTCTTGATGATTATACGGTAAGACAGGTGTCCGAAGCTTTACAAGTTCCGATAGTTATTGTAAAATCAAGCGGACAGGATCTGATCGATGCGATTCTGGAAGAAAGGAAAGGTTAAATAAAATGAGTAAACCAGTAGTTGCCATTGTAGGGCGTCCGAATGTGGGAAAATCCACACTGTTTAACGCGCTGGCCGGCGAGATGATCTCTATCGTGAAAGACACGCCGGGAGTGACAAGAGACAGAATCTATGCGGACGTGACATGGCTGGATAAAGAATTTACTATGATCGATACAGGGGGAATCGAACCGGACAGTAAGGATGTGATCCTCTCCCAGATGAGGGAACAGGCGCAGATCGCGATCGAGACCGCCGATGTGATCGTTTTTATCACAGATGTGAGACAGGGACTCGTGGACGCTGATTCCAAGGTGGCGGATATGCTCCGGCGTTCGGGGAAACCGGTCGTTCTTGTGGTGAACAAGGTGGATAATTTTGAGAAATATATGCCTGACGTCTATGAGTTCTATAATCTTGGGATAGGAGATCCGGTGCCGATCTCGGCAGCTTCCCGTCTGGGAATCGGCGATATGCTGGAAACTGTTGTGGAGCATTTCCCCGAGGGAAGCGGACAGGAGGAAGAGGATGACCGTCCGCGCATTGCCATAGTGGGCAAGCCGAACGTAGGAAAGTCGTCTATCGTAAACCGTCTGCTCGGTGAGAACAGGGTGATCGTATCTGATATTGCCGGGACAACCAGAGATGCCATTGATACGGCTATCGTTCACAACGGAAAAGAGTATGTTTTTATTGATACGGCGGGACTGCGGAGAAAGAGCCGTATCAAAGAGGATCTGGAACGCTACAGTATTATCCGTACCGTGACTGCAGTAGAACGGGCGGATGTGGTGCTTATGGTGATCGACGCGACGGAAGGCGTCACAGAACAGGACGCCAAGATAGCGGGGATTGCCCATGAGAGAGGAAAAGGAGTTATCATCGTAGTCAACAAGTGGGATGCCATCGAGAAGAATGACCGGACGATGAGAGAATACGAGTCGGATATCCGCCATGTACTGTCCTATATGCCGTACGCAGAGATTATGTATGTATCGGCGGTTACGGGACAGAGACTGAACAAGCTGTATGATATGATCGACATGGTGATCGAAAATCAGACACTGCGTATTGCTACAGGAGTCCTCAACGAGATCATGACAGAAGCAGTTGCTCTGCAGCAGCCTCCGTCAGATAAGGGAAAGCGGCTGAAACTGTATTATATCACGCAGGTTTCGGTGAAGCCGCCGACCTTTGTGATTTTTGTCAATGATAAAGAACTGATGCATTTCTCATACACCAGGTATCTTGAGAACAAGATCAGAGAAGCATTCGGGTTCAGGGGCACCTCCCTGAAGTTCTTTATCAGAGAGAGGAAAGAAAAGGAACAGTAGAGTAAAGGAGCAGTAAAGTTATGGAACGTTTGATCTGTCTTGCAATCGGATATGTGTGCGGTCTCTTTCAGACCGGCTATATTGTAGGTGAGATGAGCCATGTAGACATCAGAAAAAAAGGAAGCGGCAATGCCGGGACAACGAATGCGCTCAGGGTACTGGGGTGGAAAGCAGGAATTCTGACATTTGCCGGGGATGTGATCAAATGCGTAGCGGCATTTCTGATCGTATTTTTCATGTACCGCGGAAGCGACTGCCGGCCTCTTCTGACGCTCTATGCCGGAGCCGGAGTTACGCTGGGACATAATTTTCCGTTTTATATGAACTTTAAAGGCGGTAAGGGGATCGCCGTGATGGCGGGACTTGTGGCTGTCAACAGTTTCTGGCATCTTCCCATGAGTCTTTTGATGATCCCGATCACTCTGGCCTGTTTTCTGGTGCCGGTAATAGTGACAAGATACATATCCGTAGGATCGCTTGCAGCTTATACGGTATTTCTGATCGAGATGGTCATCATCGGACAGATGGGCTGGCTGGATATGCAGGCGTCGCGCTGCTACGAGCTTTATATCATTCTCGGTCTGATGACGGTTCTGGCATGGTACAGGCATAAGGAGAATCTGAAGCGGCTGGCATCGGGAACAGAAAATAAATTCGGATCAAAGAAAAAAGAATAACTCTTAGCAGGAGTAAACGATCAAAGAAGGAGTGGCAAAATTATGGCAAATGTAGGCGTACTTGGGGCAGGAAGCTGGGGAACCGCACTGTCTGTTCTTCTTTCTGACAACGGACATCAGGTTACTGTCTGGTCGATTGATGAAAATGAAGTAAAGATGCTCAATGAAAAGAGAGAACATGAACTGAAGCTGCCGGGCGTGAAACTTCCGGACGACATGGTGATCACAGGAGATCTGGAATCGGCGATAAAAGGAAAAGATTTCCTTGTGCTTGCAGTTCCTTCGCCTTTTACGAGAAGCACGGCACAGAAGATGTCTCCTTTTGTGGCTGAAGGCCAGATCATTGTGGATGTGGCAAAAGGAATAGAGGAGTCTACCCTTATGACGCTTTCCCGTCAGATCGAACAGGAGATCCCGCAGGCAGATGTGGCGGTTCTCTCGGGACCAAGCCATGCGGAAGAGGTGGGACGCAGGCTCCCGACGACCTGCGTGGTCGGCGCCAAGACGAAGAAAACGGCAGAATACCTGCAGTCTATGTTTATCAGCAATGTGTTCCGTGTCTATACAAGCCCGGATATTCTGGGGATTGAGCTTGGCGGATCGCTTAAGAATGTTATCGCCCTGGCAGCAGGCATTGCTGACGGCCTGGGATACGGAGACAATACAAAGGCTGCCCTCATCACAAGAGGCATCGCGGAGATTGCCCGTCTCGGTGTGAAGATGGGAGGCAAGATCGAGACTTTTACCGGCCTTACAGGAATGGGAGATCTGATCGTTACCTGTGCCAGTGTACACAGCAGAAACCGGAAAGCCGGATACCTGATCGGAAAAGGAATGTCCATGCAGGAGGCTATGGATGAAGTTAAGATGGTAGTGGAAGGCGTGTATTCTGCTAAAGCTGCTGCTGAACTGGCAAAGAAATATGATGTTTCAATGCCGATCGTTGAAGAAGTCAATGCTGTCCTTTTCGGAGGCAAATCACCGGCTGACGCTGTAAACGATCTTATGATGAGAGAGTCCCGCAGCGAAAACCGTGCTCTTACGTGGGACGAGTAAGCCAGAGCCCCTGATGCAGGAGTATTCTCCCGGCCTGCCGGCCGCGGAAATAAAATGTCATACCCCCGCTATTCTGTGCATACATTGTATCAGCAGAATAAGGGGGTATTTTTATGGATTCATTTCAGGTATACAGAGACATGAAAGCGCGTACGAATGGAGAAATATACATCGGTGTTGTAGGGCCGGTGCGGACAGGCAAATCCACATTTATCAAAAGATTTATGGATCTTCTTGTTCTTCCGAACATGACGGATGAACATGCCAGAGAGCGGACAAAGGATGAACTTCCCCAGTCTGCTTCCGGAACAACGATCATGACGACGGAACCGAAATTCGTGCCCAAGGAAGCGGCGACGGTCAAACTTTCCGAAGACGTGGAAGTGAAGATCCGTCTCATAGACTGCGTCGGCTTTATGGTGGAAGGCGCTTCCGGACATATTGAGAATGATGTGGAACGGCAGGTAAAGACGCCGTGGTTTGAATATGAGATCCCGTTTACAAAAGCAGCGGCTATCGGAACACAGAAAGTGATCCATGACCATGCTACTATCGGATTTGTCGTGACAACGGACGGAAGTGTGACTGATCTGCCGAGAGAGAATTACATAGAAGCAGAGGAAAAGACAGTCAGGGAGTTAAAATCTATCGGAAAGCCTTTCTTAATCCTTCTTAACTGCAAGAAGCCTTATTCCGAGGAGACAAAAGCGCTCCGGGAGGAGATGGAGCAGAAATACGGTGCATCGGTCGTGCCTATCAACTGTGAGCAGATGAAACCGGAGGATATTCATGAGATCATGTGCCAGGTACTCTATGAGTTCCCGATCACAGAGGTAGAATTTTATATTCCGAAATGGGTGGAGATGCTTTCCCGGGAACACAGGATTAAGAAGGACCTGTTGGAACAGGTGCGTTTGGTTATGAATGATCTGGAAGACGTGAGAAGTATCGTCTCAAAGGAGATGAGCGCGGACAGTCCTTATATCCGGGATATGACGGTGGAACAGATCGAGATGGATACGGGAAAAGTCAGGATACAGATCCGGTACGAACAATCCTATTATTATGAGGTGCTGAGCGAACTTACAGGCACGCAGATCAATGGAGAATATGAACTGATTTCTACAGTGAAAGAGCTCGCGTCTATGAGAGAGGAGCTGAGCAGCCTGAAAGATGCGTTCGCAAATGTGAAGATGAAAGGGTACGGCGTAGTCACACCTTCAAAAGAGGATATCAGGCTGGAGGAACCGGTCATTATCAAACAGGGCAGTAAGTTCGGGGTAAAGATCCGCTCGGAGGCGCCGTCTATCCATATGATCCGTGCCAACATTGAGACCGAGATCGCGCCGATCGTAGGCAGTGAGAAGCAGGCTCAGGATCTGGCGGACTATATCAAAAAAGAGAGCGAGACGCCCGAAGGTGTGTGGGGCACCAATATCTTCGGAAAGACGGTAGAAGAATTAGTTATGGACGGTATGAAGAATAAACTTGCCATGATAGGAGATGAAAGTCAGATGAAACTGCAGGATTCCATGCAGAAGATTGTGAATGACACTAATGGAGGGCTGGTGTGTATCATAATCTGAGGAAATTCGTGTCTGTTGAACAGACAACGCTGTGATAGAAATGTCATACTGATCGAACAGCGGACGCAGAAAAAGAAGATACTGTAACACTATGCCGACCCGCTTTAACTCATCCTCTCGAAGTCGATGCATAGCTTATGCAGTATCTTTTTTCTGTCCAACAAACACGAATTTCGTGAAAGTAAGGCTTGAAGCCTTGTATCGGTAAGATATATAATACCAGTTGAGGCATAAACTGCCAGCGTGACTAGGAGGAATAATAATGAGCAGACAATATGAAAAGCTTGAGAAATGCTATAAATACTATCGGTCACTGACTGATTTTGTCCCCAGAGTGGGTCTTATTCTCGGATCCGGACTGGGCGGATATGCAAAGAATATGAAAGTAGAGATGGAGATCCCCTATGGTGATATCCCCGGATTCCCTGTGTCTACCGTACAGGGCCATGACGGAAGGTTCCTGCTGGGATATGTTGGAAATGTTCCTGCAGTTGTAATGAAAGGCCGTGTGCATTATTATGAGGGTTATGATATGGAGGATGTAGTGCTCCCGACCCGGCTGATGAAGCGGATGGGGATTGAAGTGCTTTTCCTGACGAATGCGGCCGGCGGCATCAATCAAAAGTTTCGTGTAGGCGACTTTATGATGATCACGGATCAGATATCAAGTTTTGTTCCGTCACCGCTGATAGGGGAAAACGTTTCCGAGCTGGGTGAACGTTTTCCGGATATGACGCATATTTATGACGAAGATCTGATGAAGCTGATTGAAGAGACGGCAGAGGAGGAATCTATCTCCCTGAAGAAAGGCGTTTACCTTCAGACCACAGGACCGAATTTTGAGAGCCCTGCGGAAATCAGGATGTACGCGGTACTCGGAGCAGACGCAGTGGGGATGAGCACTGCCTGTGAAGCAATCGCGGCACGTCACGCCGGGGTGCGCGTATGCGGTATTTCCTGTATTTCCAATATGGCGAGCGGTCTGTCCGATGAGGAACTGAGCCATCTGGACGTACAGTCGGTCGCAGACCGCAGATCCGGAGAATTTGAACGTCTGGTGACAAAGAGTATTCAGAAGATGTGAGGGAGAAAAAATGAGAACTAGAATATATAATGCAAGAATACTGACGATGGAAGAAAACAGAAAGATATTCAAAGGGGAAATCCAGATTGAAGACGGCAGGATTTCCTGTGTAAAGCCCTGCGATGGCGATATGAGCGGTAAAGACGGCGGGATATGGGACAATGAGATTGACGCGGAAGGCAATCTGATTATGCCGGGATTCAAAAATGCTCATACGCATTCGCCGATGACGTTCCTGCGCTCTTATGCGGATGATATGAAGCTGCAGGAATGGCTGTATGACAAAGTGTTTCCCGCAGAGGCAAAACTTACAGAAGACGATATATACTGGCTGACCAAACTTGCGGTTCTGGAATACCTGACCAGCGGAATTACGTCTTCCTTCGATATGTACAAGCTGAAACATGAAACTGCCAGAGCGTCGGAAGAAATGGGATTTCGTATGGTACTTTGCGGAGATATCAATGATTTCGGCGGTACAGCGCAGGATGTGGAGAATGATTACCTGAAATATAATAAAGACAAGAACAGTCTTGTATCCTATCAGATGGGCTTTCATGCGGAGTACACGACGAGCCGTGAACTGATGGAAAGTCTTGCTGAGACAGCGGACAAGTATCAGGCTCCTGTCTGTGTTCACTGTTCCGAGACAAAAAAAGAGGTTGAAGAATGCCGGGAGCGTTCAGGAATGTCGCCGGTGGCATATATGGATTCACTCGGTCTGTTCCGCCATGGCGCCGTGCTGTTCCACGGGGTGCATATGGACGAGTCTGACTTTGACATTATAAAAAATCGCGGAATTTATGTTGTGACAAATCCGGCATCCAACTTAAAGCTTGCGAGCGGCGTTGCACCGGTGAAACGTTATCTTGATCTGGGCATTCCTGTGGCTATAGGAACGGACGGACCAGCCAGCAACAACTGTCTGGATATGTTCCGCGAAATGTTCCTTGTGACCGGACTTCAGAAGGTATACTGTGATGATCCGGAGGCAGTTCCTGCAAGGGATGTTCTAGAGATGGCTGTGACAAACGGCGCGCATGCGATGGGACTGACGGACTGCGATATGATCGCGCCGGGAAAATGTGCAGATCTGATCATGATCGATCTTACACAGCCTAATATGCAGCCTCTCCATAATATCGAGAAAAATATAGTCTACAGCGCAAGCAAACAGAATGTAAAGATGACGATGATCAATGGAAAGGTACTGTATCAGGACGGTGATTTTCATATCGGGGAGACGAAAGAAAAAATTTATGAGAATGCCAACCGGATTGCTGAGCGCATTCTCGGTGAGTAAGTATTAGAAGTGAGTATTTAATAGCAGAAAGGGGTACATATGATGAGAGCAGCAATATTTGCGATAGATACAGGCGCATATAAGGCAAAGGCGGAAAGCGCGGCTGCGACTGCGCTGAAACGGCTTCTGGAGCAGGCGGGTTTTGAGGTCAGGGCAGCAGGAGTACTTCCTCAGGAAAAAGCGGTTGTTTCATCCGTGATTACACAGTTGGCAGATTCGGAATCCGTAGAACTTATTCTGACGACCGGGGCAATAGGGTATGAAGACGAGGACTGCGCCGCGGAGGCGGTTACCGATACAGTTTACAGACTACTGCCGGGAATACCGGAAGCGCTTCGGGCATATAATCTCAGATACTCTAAAAAAGCAATTCTGGAATCCATGGCAGCAGGAATACGCAATAAAACTCTTGTAATAACCCTGCCTGAGAGCGCAAAAACAGCAAAAGAAGATATGGAATATATTCTGCCGGAAGTAGTACAGGTGGTGGAGAACATCAGCTTATGATGAAGGTGACATATTTAGGACATAGCGGATTTCTTCTGGAGATGGAAGATATATACTGTCTTTTCGATTATTATAAAGGAGACTTTCCCGATTGGAACCGGGACAAGAAGATGGCAGTATTTGTAAGTCATGGGCATTACGATCATTTCGGGAAAGAAATCTTCCGGCTGAGGGAGATTTTCCCCGAAATCTGTTTCATACTGTCGTCGGATATCGATCCATCTGCATACCTAAATGCCGGCTTTTCCGCATGCCATGATATCATATCCGTGGATCCGAATGAAGAAAAAGAGATATTCGGGATGAAAGTAAGGACACTGCGCTCAAATGATCAGGGGGTGGCGTATCTGGTCAGAAGCGGAAACCGGACAATCTATCATGCAGGGGATCTTAACTGGTGGCATTGGGAGGAAGAGCCGGAAGTATTCAACAAGATGATACGGCGAACATATCAGGCCGAGATCAATAAACTCCAGGGGGAGAAGATTGATATCGCTTTTGTCCCTGTTGACCCCAGACTGGGCGAACAGTACTGCTGGGGGCTGGACTGTTTTATGAAACGGACAGATGTTAAGCATGTATTCCCGATGCATTTCTGGGGAAATTATGATATTTTCGACCGGCTTATGCTGGAGAAATGCACGGAAAGCTATAGGGACAGAATTGTGAAGATTGAACGCGCCGGACAGACATTTCTGATAGAAGTGTAAGCGCCAAAAAGATGGAACAGTTAATAATTATCATGAGGAAGAAAATATGCTTGTAAAAATATATACAGACGGAGCTGCCAGAGGAAATCCGGACGGCCCCGGAGGTTATGGCAGTGTACTCGAGTATGTGGATACAAAAGGTGAGCTGCATGTAAAGGAAATATCGCAGGGATATGTGCGAACTACCAACAACCGTATGGAGCTGATGGCGGTGATCGCCGGTCTGGAAGCGTTGAATCGTCCGTGTACAGTAGAGATTTATTCCGATTCCCAGTACGTCGTAAATGCATTCAACCAGCATTGGGTGGACGGCTGGCTGAAAAAGGGTTGGAAGAGAGGAAAAAACGAACCGGTCAAAAATGTCGATCTCTGGAAGAGGCTTCTTGCTGCCAAAGAAAAGCACAGCGTAACATTTCACTGGGTGAAAGGACACGATGGACATCCGCAGAATGAACGCTGTGATGAACTTGCAACGACAGCGGCAGATGGAAATGAGCTTATTGTTGACGAAGGTGTTTGAAAATAGTATAATTAATAATTGTGTCAAGTAAGACAGACGATCGCGGATGCAGGAGCCGAAAGGCTGCAGACGAGGAAAGTCCGGGCTTCACAGGGCAGGATGCCGGATAACGTCCGGTGGAGGTGA
>CAMLYF010000028.1:0-38805 GCA_946491795.1 uncultured Lachnoclostridium sp.
CTCCCGGCTGCTTTCTTTCCCATTCCGAAAATTCTCATGCAAACGGGTAGAAGAAACGACTTCATCGACTATGATCCCATTATTTCAGCCGATATAGGATTTGTTGATCTGCCGGTTCGAATTCGAGCCGAACTTTATTCCCATCGGCATTCAGTCCGGCAAATCTCAATTTATGTTCCTGAAAATCCCCCTCTTTTCTTTACGATATAGATCGGCCGCTTCTTACTTTCCATATAATCTTTTGACACATACTGCCCCAGTATCGATATAAAGAACATCTGCACGCCGTTGAGCAGCAGGATCAGGCATACTAGCAGCGGAATTCCGGACAGTCCTCCTCCGGATATCAGATTCCAGATCCCGGTCAGGACTGCGGCCAGGATCAGCAGAGCCCCGGTGGTCCCGGCCATAGTGACAGGAGCAGAGGAGAATGACAGGATGCCGTCCACTGCATATCGGAAGAGAGACCGCAGCGACCATTTCGTTTCGCCGGCTGTCCGCTCTACATTGTGGAAAGGAATCCACTTTGTGTCAAAGCCCACAAAGGAAAAAATTCCTTTCATATATCGGTTGTATTCTTTCAGTTCGAGAATGGAATCAGCCATTGCCCGGCTCATCATGCGGAAATCTCCCTTACCGTCTCCCATATCCAGTTTGCAGGTTTTACGGATGATCTTATAGAATGTGCGGGAGAGGAGACTGCGGAGTCTGTTTTCGCCGGTGCGGTCTTCCCGAAGACCTGCGCAGCAGTCATATCCCTCGGTTTTCAGTACGTGGTACATTTCTTTCAAAAGCTGTGGCGGATGCTGCAGATCCGCGTCCATGAACACGCAGTAATCACCGGAGGCGTTCTGCAGGCCGGCATACATGGCGGCTTCTTTCCCGAAGTTTCTGGAAAAAGAGATATATCGGCACCGGCTGTCCGAGTGGCAGAGACTTTCAAGAATATCAGGTGTATGGTCCCGGCTTCCATCGTCTACAAATAGAAATTCGCACTCCGCTCCGTCGATATCGCTTACAGCTTCAGAAGTAACACGGTAAAATTCCGGCAGGGCTTTCTCTTCATTATAACAGGGAATGATGATACTGATTTTATCCATGGTTGACGACCTCCTTTTTGAAAATACCGAATTTACACAATATATAATTTCCGATCACGGTGATCACACTTACGGCCAGTTTCGCCGGAAATGCGGCTGTACCAAGGCGGCTGATGAGCAGCCACAGAAGTACGTTTTCTACGATAAGAGTTACAAAGCGCAGTGTCGTGAAGGAGGCAAGTTCAGCGGCGATATGTCTTTCAGAATGAAAGACCAGACGGCGGTTTAGAATATACGCGGTGAGTACGGCGCCTGCCCATGCCGCGCTGTTAGCGGCAAGATATGGGATATGCATTGCGAGAAATCCTGCGTACAGGAGATAGTTGACCCCTGTGGTCGCGACTCCACTGATCAGATAAGTAATAAGTTCCCGTTTTATTTTCATAGATAATTCCTCCCTGTATTGTGCTGGCATATTTTTATTATTCAATGCCGGATAATGGTCCTGTTGGACATACGTTCCGAGTGTGGCTTCCGACGTAAACAGTGCAGAAATATATACAGAAGATAAATACCATATCCTCCGCACGCAGCTGCGCTGACAGCGCATCCGGCAGTTTTTCCGGGCGGGGAGAAGCGGAATTCCACAGTGTGCTTTCCCTTCTCAAGATAAGTGCCGGCAAATGCCTCGTTTACCTTTATAAGTTTTGCTGCCTTTCCATCTATCAGTATCTCAAGCCCGTTTTGCAGAGGAATGGATGTGGCAAGATATCCGTTTCTCTGTGCGGTTACTGTACCGGAATCTGTCAGCGGAGTGTATTTTTTTGCTGTCAGCAGAGACTGGTCATAGAGATACCATCGGATATCGGACAGCTTGTAATGCCCTCTGGAAAAGGTGATCTCCAGACGGTCTACTCCGGACTCTGAATCCGTAGAAAACTGATAGTGGAACTGATTGTTCCCGTTAGGATACGGAGCAAACATACCGGACAGTTTGTTGCGTATATTGTTAATGTCAATAACTACGGCTTTTGTCGTCAGATTGCTGACATCAAACTGACAGAGCAGAATACTGCCGGGCTGCGGATTCTGTATGTTAAGAGTCAGTGTGCAGTCCTTTTTTGCAGTGATTTCCCATCCGCCGTCCGTATGGGTGAGGTCAAGTCCTTCCGGAAAGTCAGATACCTTGAGTTGAGGCTCATACGGGCGCATGTTTTCCTCCGGCGGATTTTCCTGTACGGTATTCTCCTGCCCGCAGAACGGCTCTGAGCTATCCCCGACAACGGTCTTCTGTGTGATGACGTCCAGTTTTTCCAGCGGCCCCAGTGTGTCGAACCATTCCTGCGGAACAACATCATCTGTAAAGTACACGGCCGGCAGGACGTCAGGATTCTCGACGAGAACATTTTCTCCGGACTGAAGAATTCTGCTGTATCCTGCGGGAATATCATCGGAAGTCGTTTCCAGATACCGGACGCCCAGCAGATGCAGCATGAACGGATTGTCTGAGGTCAGCAGTGCCACACGGTTGTTGATACGGATCGGAGTCATAAGCGTGTCATAGTACAATTCGGAATATTTCCCATTTGTGACGGAAGAATACATTGTACTGCGCAGCTGTGATGTATTCAGTTCGTTTCCGCTGATAAGAGGACTCAGCAGGCTGTCGAAATGGTAGAGTGGATTAAATCGCACCTGTTTTAGTTCATCAGCCGTAAAGCCCGGAGATACATCTGTTTTCTTTACCCAGTCCTCTGTACCTGCCGTGGCGAGATACATCCCGACCGGCGATATGATAAGAAGGATAACAGTCAGCCACCCTGCGGCAGTGCAGGACCATTTCGAAGCACCCCGCCGGATGACCGTGTGACTGTATTTTTTTCGTAGTTTTGCTGTCAGGCACAGGCAGAACAGGATACTAAGTTCCAGTATGATCCACGGGAACTGTACCTGGCTGAACCAGAGCAGACTTACCGGGAGCATAATGGCAAACGGCCATAGCGGAACAACGTTTTTCCCCTGTTCCCGATCTGCCCGGGCGGGACTGTGCATTTCCAGAAAACGTACACAGTGCAGGATGACCAGAGGCATGAAGGGGATCAGAATCTTCGGCCGTGCGTACAGTGTGCCGTTTAAAAGGTAGGAAAAGATACCGAACATTCCGAACAGTATAAAGAGGATGCTGTCTGCCCGAAGCGTTCTGATCATAAGTCCTGCCAGTACAGCATAAAAACAGACCAGGGTAAGTCCCATCCCATATTCGTTAAACAGGATATTGTTGAAGACCGGATTAGGGCCAAACAGTTCCAGCAGCTGCAGTAATCCCGTGCCTGTGCCGCTCCGCCTGTTCTCCAGCAGGACAAGAGCCGTGGGGAGGAGGAGAGCCGCCGCCATTGCCGCGGAAAGAAACACTGAGGGAATATATCGCTTCACAAATGATCCCTTCCAGAATGCTTTGCCTTCTGTGCGGTACCAGTACCATCCGACTGCGGCAAAAGCAGAGATGGAGAAGTAAAAGCTGGAGAGGCAGATGAGCAGGAGGCAGAGCGGAAGCCATTTAAAATATTTTTTCCTGATACACAGGAAAGCAGACAGCAGAAACGGCAGATAATTTACAAACATGATCTGACGGTGCATATGGAACAGGCATCCGGCTGTCATAAAGAGGATGCTCCCCAGCCATGAGATAAGCGGAGACGTCTGTTCTGTTCTCAGCCAGACATACATAACAAGAACAGAGCCGAGATATACGGCAAGCATGTACCCGATTACAATATTTACCATAGGTATCTGTGGAAATACGCAGCCGATCAGGATATCTGCTCTTAAGAAACCATAGTAGGCAAACTGATATCCGTTGGAGCCGCCGCCCAGATTTATCCATGACGGCAGCAGAGTGTGCTGCTCAAGACATGTATTACGTATCGTTTCCGCCAGAGTAACATGCTGGCTCAGCCAGTCGGTATTTGATCCGTATACATATCCGTCCGGAATGACCGCAATGGTCAGTATTATAAAGATCAGGATGAGGGAAACGGGGTAAAACCATTTCTTCATCATTGCATTCCCCCTTTCAATAA
Organism: uncultured Lachnoclostridium sp.; assembly: GCA_946491795.1. Taxonomy (GTDB): domain Bacteria; phylum Bacillota; class Clostridia; order Lachnospirales; family Lachnospiraceae; genus Mediterraneibacter; species Mediterraneibacter gallistercoris. The sequence goes on from CAMLYF010000028.1 coordinate 4,121, forward strand.
ACACAGCTTAATATACCTTTCTTAAAAAATGCCGGAACTGAATCTAAAGAATTCTTAAGAAACCCTTCAGAGAAGATAAAATCGTGTATAATCAGACATGGCAGCGGAACTGCTCTGACGAAAGACTGCCGGACAGGCATGACAACGACTTTAAACAGGAGGACATCCAAATGGAAATACGTTCGGAACAGCCGGAAAATAAAGCGTCGAGAGTACTGATCGTAGATGACAATCCTGAGATTCGGGAGATTATTCATATATTGCTCGGCGGCGAGGGATATGACATAGAAGAGGCGAAAAATGGAAACGAGGCAATCTTAAAGACAAAGGAAAATACATTTGATCTTATTATATTGGATATTATGATGCCCGGTATGGATGGATATCATACATGTATGGAGATACGAAAGGAGAGTAACGCACCGATTCTGTTTCTCAGTGCGAAGACGCGGGAGGGAGATAAGATGCTCGGCTTTTCGAGCGGAGGAGATGATTATCTCGCAAAGCCTTTTTCCTACAATGAACTGGTAAGCCGTGCAAAAGCTCTGATCCGGCGGTATCAGGTTTATAAAGGAAAGCAGGAAAGGCGGCAGATACCGGCAGACGGACAGGAGGCTTCTTCGGGCAAGAATACCCTCCGGCTGCACAATCTGGAGATTGATGAAATGTCGGAGACGGTCACACGCAATGGAAACCAGGTTGATCTGACAGACACAGAATATGAAGTCCTGCACCTTCTTGTGAAGAACCGCCGCCAGATATTCTCAGCGGAGCGTCTCTATGAGGCTGTCTGGCAGGAACCGTACTATTACGGAGCAAATAATACGGTCATGGTCCATATCCGGAATCTGCGCAGAAAGATAGAGAAAGATCCGAAGAATCCGGAATTGATCAAGACAGTGTGGGGAAGGGGGTACCGCTGTGACTAAAGGAGTAAAACATGGAAAATCCAGAGTAAAGAAGGCTGCTATGGCTGCCACAGAAAAGATCGGGAGCTGGAAGATACGCACGAAAATGATTCTCCTGCTCTTTGTGATGGCGGCCATAAGCATTTCCCTTTTCGCCTTTTTGTGGAGACATCAGGCGGATGCGGCCGATCTGCTGGAGCGGGCTGGGATCGTCACATGGTTTGATTCCGGCGAATTTTTGGAAAAAGCGGAAACAGCAGCAAAATATTATAATGTTCCAGAATCAGAGGATGACGAAGAAGGGAAAAAAGCATTTGAGCCGTTTCTTGATCTGTTGGTGGATGACTATACAGGCGTTTCCATATACGGGCTCGATGACGGGCTTTACCGTTACGGGCGGACACCGAAGATTCTGAACCATTTTATATTCGGATCGATACTGGCTTCCAGCCAGTCTATTCTCGGAGAGCAGTACGGCGATATTCCCGTGAAATTTGCAAATGGTACTTATGACATGATTTACTACTCTTACTACAGGAGCAAGTTTACTTATCCGTACGTTATTGCAAGTATTATCCTGTGCGTGGCTGTATTCCTGTCAGGAATCCTTATTTTTATTGGCAGAATGATGAAACGGGTGTCTGCCGTAAAAGATTCGATCGTCCGCATGTCTGTGGGAGATCTGAGTTCCCCTGTGCCGCCCTGCGGAGCGGATGAGATCGGTATTGTGTCGAAGGAACTCGACACGCTGAGGCAGACTCTGCAGGAGAATATCCGGCGGGAGAGTGAAAGCAGGCAGGCGAATCAGGATCTGATAACAGCCATGTCTCACGATCTCAGGACTCCGCTTACTGTGCTCAACGGCTATCTGGAAGTACTGAAATTAAAGCGTGCTGATCCGGGCGCGCGGGAGAAATATGTGGATCGCTGTCTTGAAAAAGCAGCAGATATAAAGGCGCTTACAGACCGCATGTTTGAATATGCCCTTGTATATGAAGAAAATGAGACCGCAGACCTTAAGCCTCTTCCGATATCTGACCTGGCCGAATGTCTTCGGGAAAACTGTGAGTTTATACGGATTGCCGGATTTACTGTGGAAGAAAAGTTTGAGTATGGAGCGGAAAGTGAGATGTACGGGGATAAGGTTATGCTCAAGAGGATATTCAGCAATCTCTTTTCCAATATATTAAAATATGGTGATAAAAAGGGTGAAGTGACTGTACAGATATGTCCGGAATGCGGCAGGCTAAAAATTCTGATCACTAATCTGATCAAAAAAGATGCGGCTGATACCGAGAGTAATCAGATCGGACTGCGCAGCGTCAGGAAAATGGTGGAAATGCATCAGGGGGAATTGTATACATTTGTGGAAACAAATATATATATAGTTGGTATTGTGTTCGATATGATCCATAAATATAGTGGATAGCATGTATGGAAACATCAAGAACAAAACGAAATTATCAGAAAATTCAAACAAAATAAATAGAATAATAAATTTATTTTAAATAAAATAAATAAAATGTATTGACAAATATGCGGCCGGATGGTATTATATAACCATCCAAAAGAGATAAGACAAAACAACATCTCAAAAGGATATTTAACTAAGAGAATAGCAGTTCAGTTATTCGATTAGATTAAAAATACAGGGCAGCAGGAGGTAAGACCCATGGACAGTATAGTTTCAGTTAATCATCAATATGTCAGTGGTACGGCAAATGAAAGTTCCTGTGATGTAAGAGACTTTTGCTGGAGAGAAGATTAATAATCCGGAAATATTACAATGAGAAGAGAATGATCGGAGAGTACGGAATCCGGATGAAAATCAAAGAAGATTTAACATTTGCAGACGTATTGGATATAGATACCACATATAGCAGGATTTCGAAAGATGTGTAAAGAAACATTGAGTAGAATACTATTTTATAGTAAAGGACACATAGTTATAGAAGTAATAATTCAGTAGGTTTTAAGAGTGTCGGGAAAGATATTGTTAGAAGCGAACGATTATAGGAAGAATAACCTGGATAGTCCTTTAAAAAATATATAATAGTACCGGAGTTCAGAACGAAAGTGAGAGAGATAAGGATACTGCTATGAACCTCAATTTGTTATTGAAGGAGGGAAGGTTTAATAAGCTGGTCTTAATAAATCGACCGAAAATCGAATAACAGATGGCAGAGGTCTCACAGGAACGAAATCTACATATTTCCTCCGATTTATATATATTAAAATGATAAAATTAAATAAGCTGTAAAATGCATCGTCGATGTCAATCGAGGATGCATTTTTTTGACATAATGCACCTCATATGATAAACTATTGAAAGAATATTGCCTCTTGGCAAACAGATGCAGATCGATAAAATATTATTTTCGATGAGGTGAATGCAGTGGATAAGTATGAATATAAGCAAAAGACAGAGCAGATGCTCGAACTTATGGAAAACGGCGCATATCGGGAAGCGGCAGAAATCGCGGACGAGATAGACTGGAAGCGGGTTCGTAATGCAGGCATGCTGACAAATGTCAGTGATATTTACGAAAAGAATAAAGAATACGAGAAAAGCTATAATGTTCTGAATCTTGCTTACCACCGTGCCGAGGGAAGCCGGAAGATCATCAGTAAACTGTGTACGTTAGCATTGAAAACGGGAAAACTTAATGAAGCAATCGATTATTATGATGATTTTATGCAGATTGCCCCTAAAGACCCTAATCAGTATATTTTAAAATATCAGATACTTCGTGCACAAGGCTCACCTGTCGAGCAGCAGATTGAAGCTTTGGAAGAGTACAAAAAGTCTGAGTATATTGAGGAATGGGCATACGAACTGGCAAAACTTTACCAGGAAGCAGGGATGACAGCGGAATGTCTGGAAGAATGCGATGACTTGATCCTGTGGTTCAGCGAGGGTAAATACGTTTATAAGGCAATGGAATTAAAAATGCAGTATAAACCACTTACGCCGTCACAGCAGGAAAAATATGATAAACGCTTTGAAAAGGTCTCAGCGGAGACGGAAGAGATGCCTGATATAGCGACTTATGTCGGGAAGGCGGAGAAAGAGGAGTCTGACAAACAGGAGACGCCGGTAGAAACAGTAGAAGCAGCGGATTCAGACATTGAAGAAGATAATAAAGAAGCTTCACACAATGTAGAAGAAATGGGAAAAGAGGAAACGCCGGCAGAGGACGGCAGCTCCGATAATAGTGGAGCGGAAAACAAAGAACCTCAGAGGAAAAAGAAGATAGGAAATACAATGCCGCTGGATGAGGCGCTCAGACAGCTGCTCCACCCGGAAAATAAGGAAAAGACGCAATTAGAAAAAGCCAATGAAATAGAAGAGGAGCCTCCGCTTGATGATCTTGAGCAGGCAATCGATGAGATTGAAGCGGTCGCAGACGTCGATATGGTAAAACAGATTAAGGAAAAGAAGAAAAAAATGGCATCGTCAGCCGGTGAGATGACAGAAATCATACCTGATGATGATCAGATCGACGGACAGATGAATCTGGAAGAGATACTGAATGACTGGGAAGGCCAGCCGGAGAGCGTTACGGAAGATGCAGACTCTGATGAATGGATCGAGTTTGATGAGGGAGAAGAACTGACGGATTTGGATGCCGAAGAAATTATCGACGAAGACGGCGCAGAGGAGCTGGAAGAGTCTGTCGAGGAACTGCCAGCAGAGGAGGCGGAAGAGAGCGCCGAGGAACTGCCAGCAGAGGAAGCGGAAGAGAGCGACGAAGAAATTCCAGAAGAACAAGCGGAAGAGAGCGACGGGGAAGTACCAGAAGAAGCAGAGGAGAACTCCGAGGAGCTGCCTGTAGAAGAAATGGAAGAAAGTTCTGAAGAACTATCTGTGGATGAAGCAGAGGTGACAGATGAGGAGATCCCAGCAGAGGAAGCAGAAGATATTGAGATGGCAGATATGCCGGAAGAAGTGACCGATATTGATATGACAGAAGGGGAAAGAACAGGGGTAACTATGGAAGATAAGAAGATGAAAAAGACAGAGCCGATTCTTCCGCCGGATATCCAGCGGATGATCGATGAGATTGAGGGGGTAATTCCCCCACAGGAAGAAACAGAGAAGGCTCCGGTGAAGAGAACGCTGAAAAGAAAAGAGGAGCCGCGTGAAAACATGGGAAAAGTAGCAGACTCACTGCGCATAGACAATGATGATTTCGCTGATGACGACTTTGATAATTTTGATGATTTTGACGAGGATTTCGAAGAGTTTGCAGAAGCGGATGAACTTGATGAAGGTGAAGGGTACTTCGATGAGGAGGCGGAAGAGCTGACCGACGAGGAAGAGTACTTCGATGAGGAGGCAGAAGAGCTGCCAGACGAGGAAGAGTACTTCGATGAGGAGGCAGAAGAGCTGACCGACGAGGAAGAGTACTTTGATGAGGAGGCGGAAGAGCTGCCGGATGAGGAAGAGTACTTCGATGAAGAGGCGGAAGAGCTGCCAGACGAGGAAGAGTACTTCGATGAAGAGGCAGAAGAGCTGCCGGATGAGGAAGAGTATTTCGATGAAGATGCGGAAGAACTTCCGGATGAAGATGAGCATGTTGAAAGCGGAATAGACTTTGAGGAAGAGTTTAAGGTCAATCCGGATCATGGAGACGAGCCGGATGACAGAGAGATCCCAGATGATGATGACGATAATATGGATATCCTCTCTGCCACGAAACCTTTGAGCCGGAAAGAAACGGCTAAGCTGATTGCCACAGGAAAGACTGCGCCTCTTCCATTAGACGAGATATCAGACGCGCTGTCTATGACAGATACAGGATTTATCGTACATGGCCGTTATGATCTTGAACTTCAGAGCGGTATTGGAACCAGAGCAGGGCTTACGGAAGAGCAGAAGAAGCTGTTCTCCTATTTTGTGCCTGTCCGCGGAATGAGCGAGCAGCTTGTGGATGTGCTTGAGCAGGATAAGAACTGTACAAACAGACAGGGAACTTCCAGAACCGGCAACCTTCTGATCGTCGGAAATAAAGGAAATGGAAAAACCGTACTTGCCGTGGATGTCGTCAAGGCAATCCAGAAACAGAGAAATATCCGTCAGGGCAAGGTGGCAATTGTGACAGGTGAATCTCTGAATAAGAAAAAGATAGGAGATATCTTTAATAAGCTTTACGGCGGAGCGCTCATAATTGAGAAAGCGGGTAAAATGAATGAAAAGACAGTTGCCCGTCTCAATAAGGCTATGGAGAAAGACACGGGAGAACTTCTCATTGTACTGGAAGAACAGAGAAAACCGATCGACAGACTGTTATCCTCCAACCGGGAGTTCAGAAGAAAATTCACATCACGCCTGGAGGTGCCGATCTTCATTAATGATGAGCTTGTAACATTTGGTCAGACATATGCACAGGAAAACGGATACCGGATCGATGAGATGGGAATTCTTGCATTATACAGCAAGATTGATTCCCTTCAGAGAGAAGACCATGCGGTTACTGTAGCAGAAGTAAAAGAGATCATGGACAGTGCGATCCAGCATTCACAGAAAGCATCTGCAAAGAAGCTTGTAAAACGTGTATTCGGAAAGAATACGGATGACTCGGACAGAATCCTTTTGTCTGAAAAAGATTTTAATGTTTAATTTAAAAGTACCCGTTCCCGGGAAAAGAGACAGACGGCTTTGATGCCGTCTGTTTTTTCTGTTTCTGTCCTGCTAAACTCTTTCTTTTTCTGACAGTATCAAGTATAATATATGTATTATTATAAAAAATGAGCGATGAGGTGGCTTTTATGAAAAAGGGACAAAGCACAAAGAAAAAACAGGAGCCTTTTGAGATCGGAGAACTGGATCAATATTTGTTCGGTCAGGGCAACCATTATGAAATCTATGAGAAGATGGGAGCCCATAAGGTCGTTTATAAAGGTGAGGAAGGCGTGTACTTCGCCGTCTGGGCGCCACATGCCCGCAGAGTTGCGGTTGTCGGAGATTTTAACGGCTGGGATTTCGAAGCAAATTATATGGAGCGTCAGGAACCGGTTGGCATTTATACCTGCTTTGTGCCAGGAGTGAAAGAGGGAGATCTTTACAAATTCTGTATTGAGACTCAGCAGGGAAAACGTATTTTTAAAGCGGATCCATTTGCAAATTACGCGGAGCTGAGGCCGGGAACGGCATCACGTGTAGTGGATATTTCACACTTGAAATGGTCGGATGATGCATGGATGACACGGCGTGCAGCATGGGATCATAAGAAAAACCCGATGTCAATCTACGAAGTGCATCTCGGGTCATGGATGCGGCATCCGGGCCGGGATGATGAAGGATTTTACACTTACAGAGAATTTGCGGATGCGATCGTAAAATATGTAAAAGATATGGGATATACCCATGTAGAACTTATGGGAATGGCGGAACATCCTTTTGACGGTTCTTGGGGATATCAGGTGACGGGCTATTATGCACCTACATCCCGATATGGAACACCGGAAGATTTCGCGTACATGATCAATCATTTCCACAGAAATAATATCGGCGTTATTCTTGACTGGGTACCGGCACATTTTCCGAGAGATGCTCATGGTCTTGCAGAGTTTGACGGAACGCCTACTTTTGAGTATGCGGATCCGCGGAAAGGAGAGCATCCGGACTGGGGAACAAAGATCTTCGATTACGGAAAACCGGAAGTTAAGAACTTCCTTATAGCTAATGCACTGTTCTGGATCGAACATTATCATGTGGACGGGCTACGTGTGGACGCCGTGGCGTCTATGCTGTATCTGGATTACGGAAAACAGGACGGACAATGGGTTGCCAACAAATACGGCGGTAATGAGAACCTTGAGGCGATCGAGTTCTTTAAACATCTGAATTCTGTAGTTCTTGGAAGAAATAAGGGAGCGGTCATGATCGCGGAAGAATCTACCGCATGGCCGAAGGTGACGGGAGCGCCTGAAGACGGCGGACTCGGATTCAGTCTTAAGTGGAATATGGGATGGATGCATGATTTTACCGAGTACATGAAACTGGATCCGTATTTCAGAAAAAATGCTCATCACATGATGACTTTTGCAAGTTCATATGCATATAGTGAGAATTATATACTCGTGCTTTCACATGACGAGGTTGTACATCTGAAGTGTTCCATGATCAATAAGATGCCGGGACTTGGATTTGATAAATATGCAAATCTTAAAGTAGGTTATGCATTTATGACGGGACATCCCGGTAAGAAACTGCTCTTCATGGGACAGGAATTTGCCCAGCTCCGTGAGTGGAGTGAAGAGAGAGAACTGGACTGGTATCTGCTGGCAGAACCGGAGCATCAGGCGATACAGAACTGGTACAGAGATCTGCTTCATCTGTATAAGAAGAATAAGGCGCTGTATGAGATGGATTCCGAGCCGGAGGGATTCGAATGGATCAATGCGGATGATATTTTCCGCAGCATTTACAGTTTTGAGAGACATTCAAAGGATAATAAGAAAAACCTGCTGTTTGTATGTAATTTTACACCGATGGAACGTCCGGATTACCGTGTCGGTGTAACGAGAAGAAAACAGTTAAAACTTGTCCTCAACAGTGATGAGAAGAAATACGGCGGCTCCGGCGCTGAGAGACCGCTGATCTATAAACCGGTAAAACAGGAGTGCGACGGAAAGAAATATTCTATCGCGTATCCGCTGCCGGCATATGGAGTTGCCGTGTTTGAATTCTGACAGAAAAGTTTCGGACATATCGTATGAGATAAGAGAATAGAATAAAAGAAAATGAAGCCATGATCAGAAATATGTAATCAGAATCTGCTCATGGCTTTAAAAATGCATAAAAACGAAGCTGGATTTGAAAAAATATTCAGAAAAATATACAAAAAATTAAAAAGAGATGATATAATAATCCACGTACACACAAATATGGAAGGAGAGATTTGAATGGACAATCAATTGGCACTACTGACACTATGCGGCTCCATTATTGCGCTTTTGTTTGTGGCAAGCAGAGCGCAGAAGGTACTTCGTTTCCCGGAAGGAAATGATACCATGAAAAAGATTTCCGCATCCATCCATAAGGGGGCAATGGCATATCTTCGCCGCCAGTATAAGATCCTGATCGGATTTTTTGCCATTATGTTTGTAATACTTTTTGTAATGGCAGCTCTGGATCTTCTGACCTGGTTCGTTCCTTTTGCTTTTGTGACCGGCGGCTTTTTCTCCGGACTGTCCGGATTCATCGGCATGCAGATAGCTACGAGAGCGAATGCCAGAACTGCGGCGGCATGTCAGAAAAGTCTGAACAAAGGGCTCAATGTAGCGTTTTCGGCGGGTTCCGTTATGGGATTTACAGTGGTAGGACTGGGACTTCTGGATATTTCGATCTGGTATCTGCTGCTGAAGCTTGTATTTAAGCTTTCAATCGAAGATATTACAAGTACGATGCTTACTTTCGGTATGGGTGCATCTTCGATGGCACTCTTTGCACGTGTCGGCGGCGGTATATATACAAAAGCCGCAGATGTAGGAGCCGACCTTGTAGGAAAGGTTGAGGCGGGAATTCCGGAGGATGATCCGAGAAATCCGGCTGTTATCGCAGACAATGTAGGAGATAATGTGGGCGACGTTGCCGGAATGGGCGCGGACCTCTATGAGTCCTATGTGGGATCGATTTTGTCAGCATGTGCCCTTGGGGTTATCGCATTTAACAAGATTGTTGAGGTAGACAGAGTAAATGCCGTGATTATTCCTATGGTGCTGGCGGCAGTTGGCGTGCTCGCATCGATCATTGGTTCACTTCTTGTGAAGACGGGCGAGGATACAGATCAGAGCACACTTTTGAAGGCGCTGAGACGTGGTACGAATACAAGTGCGGTTATTATCGCAATTGTGGCGTTCCCTCTTGTTTGGTTTATTCTTGGGAAAAATTATATCGGATTTTATTTCGCGATCCTGGCCGGCCTGCTCGCAGGTGTGTTGATCGGTTTCTTTACGGAGTATTTTACATCGGATACATATAAGCCGACCCAGAATCTTGCTGATAAATCAGAGACAGGTTCCGCAACTATTATTATCGGCGGCCTGAGTCTTGGAATGCTTTCCACGGCTGTCCCGATTATTATTATCGCTATCTGTGTTATGGCTGCATATGCATTATCAGGCGGATTTACAGAGTCTACGAGAGGACTTTACGGAATCGCGCTGGCAGCAGTCGGTATGCTGTCTACACTGGGTATTACACTTGCCACTGACGCATACGGACCGATCGCTGACAATGCCGGCGGTATTGCTGAGATGGCAGGTCTGGATGCAGAAGTCAGAAGACGTACCGATGCTCTGGATTCTCTCGGAAATACAACAGCTGCTACAGGAAAGGGCTTTGCAATCGGATCAGCAGCTCTTACAGCCCTTGCCCTGATTGCTTCTTATGTAGAGAAAGTGCAGGAAGTAGGCGGTGCCGACATCGCACTTGACATGAGTGTCATGAACCCGACGGTTCTGGTCGGTATCTTTATCGGAGCGTGTCTGCCGTTCGTATTCGCGGCTCTTACGATGGATTCTGTAGGCCGTGCGGCACAGAGTATTGTCGTTGAGGTACGCCGTCAGTTCAGAGAGATCAGGGGACTGATGGAAGGAAGAGCCGATGCGGATTACGAGAGATGTGTAGATATCTGTACAAAGGCGTCGCTTCATGAAATGATTCTGCCGACACTTCTGGCAATTATTACACCTGTTGTGACAGGGCTTATTCTTGGGTATAACGGCGTGATCGGGCTTCTTACCGGAGCAACGGCAACAGGATTCCTGATGGCGATCTTCATGGCAAATGCAGGAGGCGCCTGGGATAACGCAAAGAAATATATTGAGGGCGGTGCCCATGGAGGAAAAGGAAGCGAACAGCATAAAGCGGCCGTTGTGGGTGATACAGTCGGCGATCCGTTTAAGGACACTTCAGGACCGTCCATTAACATACTGATCAAGCTGCTTTCGATGGTATCAATCGTGTTTGCGGCGCTGGTTGTAAATTATCACATATTCTAAGTGAAGAGACAGCTGGAAAGAAAAACAGAAAATGAAAATCCGCCGGCCGAAAAAGCTGGCGGATTTTTTGCACGATAAATCCGGAAAGCGGACACCATACTTGCATGAGTGGCCATTTGACGGCAACGGACAGCGAACGATGGTGCCGTGAGCTGCCCGTGCTGTCTTATAGGAATGAATTAATTTTTGGACGGTACGATCTCAAGCCAGTATCCGTCAGGATCCGAGATAAAATAGATTCCCATTTTCGGATTTTCAAAGCAGATGCATCCCATTTCTTTATGTTTGGCATATGCTGCATCAAAGTCATCCACTTCGAATGCAAGATGGATCTCATTGTCGCCGAGATTGTAGGGACGGTCCATATCCCTGAGCCAGGTGAGCTCAAGGAGATGCGGGGTGACACCGTCTCCCAGATATACAAGCTTGAAGCTGCCGTCGTCGGCATCCTTTGTGCGCGTTACGGCAAGATCAAGCGCTTCTTTGTAAAATTTCAGTGATTTGTCGAGGTCATAGACATTCAAGTTGTTGTGGGCAAAAGTAAATTTCATATAGTGGTCTCCCTGTTAATTAAAATTTGAATCTGCCGGATAGCAAAATCATATTTTTATAGTATAAAAATAGGGGAATTTTTTCAATGCGTATGATACTGACGACAAATGGAAATAAAACAGTCGTTGTTATTTTTTAGAGGTAAGGAGAATTACTAAAGTGAACCAAATAAAGAAAAAAACAATATATACCTTTAATGCGGCAGGTTTTCTTTTATATCCAGTCGCAAAAGCGTATTTTTCACTGGATGATAAAGATGTTTATAAGATGATTGAAGATGGTTTTTCGATCCTACAAAAACAGCTATCTCTAAAAGGCATTTCATATAATGAGTTAAAAGGTGCCTTAATTCCTAATCAAGATAAAAAAAGGGCAGAGATGTGTTTGGTTATTGACACAATGCAAATTGATAATTCAGATTATGGAAGATATGTATTTAAAAAATTGATTCCGCTATTGGATAAGAAGAGTACATATAGTATCTTGTGTGGCGATTATATTGACAGGTTATATAATTTGGAAAATGCACAGCTATATTTGTATTCAGCATTAAAGGAAGGACTGAGAGAATATCACAGTCTGGAATATAGGCATAGTAGTCAGTATTTTTTGATTTATTTTAACAGACTAACTTCCGGGCAACAATTAAAAATTACAGAAGGCTTATCTCGGTATCCGTGGTTTTCGGGATTTGTGGATTTGACGTACAGTTCTAGGTTTAAGACTTATATTTCACATATACTAGCACATGTTTGCGTAAAAAATCGTGATAAAATTATCGTATCTCACCCATCTGATTATCAAGACGAAGAAAATATTAACATGAGAGGGCTACCGTTTGAAGATAATGGATATAAGATTTTAAGCGTAAATGAAGATAGTTTTGGCGCGTTTTTGAGTTATAAAATAGAAAAATATTTGCCAGATGTGGAAGATGTTAGTTTTTCGTTTAATGCGTTGTTTCCCCAATTTAATTCCTATGAAAAAATTAGCCTGAAGATTTTAAATAAGAAATGGGAGGAGTATCTGACGAATAAAAATACAGGAAAGGGAAAAATTTTGGAAATATTAGGATATGGTATTAAAAACAAGGAAGAGTTTCAAAGAGAGATTTTTAAGCAGATATGTGCAAATTATATATATAACTTGGAAGAAAATGAATTTGGTGATTTGAAGTTTAATGTTTGTGTAGAACTGCCTACAATACATGGAAACTTGAGGAGAACGACAATTGCATTAAAATATTTTCCTGAAAAAGGAGAAGTTTCAATAATTACTATAACATAGAATGAAGTGCAAGCCTGAAAGTAAATAAAGATGCAGTACATAATGCTATTAAGTGGAGGTTATATTTTCTGTAAAAGGCATGACATCCCGTCCTCTCGCATACATTGTAAAAACGATGTTTGCAGGGGGATTTTTTTGAAAGATTATATTGAGGAGAGAGCTGTGGAAATTGCTGATTATATAATAGAAAACAATGCGACTGTGAGGCAAACGGCAAAGCAGTTTCGGATCAGTAAGAGTACGGTACATAAAGATGTCACCGAGCGGCTCCTCCAGATCAATCCGTCCCTGGCCCGGGAAGCGCGGAAGGTGCTGGATATGAATAAATCGGAGCGGCATATCCGGGGAGGGATGGCTACGAGAGAGAAATATCTTCATCAACATGGGTAAAGGGATATGGTCATCCGGTACAAAGAAATGTGCCGGGTGATTTTTTGTATATTCTTGTGTTTGGACTATAAATCAGATAGAATTAGCTTTAGAAAGTTATTGTTTAGCTATAGGATTAGTCATAAAAAGTTATAGAATTAGTCATAGAAAGTCATAGTTTAGTCATAGAATTAGCTATAGCAAGAAAGTACCAAAGGAATATGCAGATAATTGGAGAGGACAGAAGTATATGATTTATACAGATATTCAATTGAAAGAAAAAATCATACAAATGATAGAGTCGTTTGAAAGTGAAGTCGTTGAATTTAAAGAAGCGAAAACAAACTATTCATTTAATGATATTGGCAAATATTTTTCTGCGCTTAGCAATGAAGCAAATATCCGTGGCTTTCAGGAAGCGTGGCTGGTGTTTGGCATTTCTAATGACAAGAAATTTACAGGAACAGAATTCAGAAAACAAGGTGGGCTGCAGAGTCTGAAAAAGGAACTTGTAAATGGAACTAATGAACGGTTGACATTTTTGGAAATTTATGAATTGAGTATGCATAAATGTCGGATTATAGCATTTCAGATTCCTCCGGCAATCAGAGGCATTCCTACAACATGGCAGGGCGCTGCTTATGCGAGGGAGCATGAATCATTATGTCCGCTCCCAATGAATAAAGTTGACTTGATTAGAAGTCAGATTGGAATGGATTGGTCTAAAGAGATTGTCAAAGAAGCATCAGTGGAAGATTTGGATCCGGTTGCAGTAAAAAAAGCGAGAGAGCTATTTTCAAAACGACAGAGCGATAGGGGAAAAGCTCAGGAGATCTTAAGCAAGTTGTCGGACGTGGAAGTACTAAATAAAGCAGGAATTACGATTAAAGGGAAAATAACAAGGACGGCCTTACTTTTACTTGGGAAAAGTGAATCAGCTTATTTTTTCGATGGCTTTATTCCGAGAATAACATGGACGCTTTATAATGCGGATAATTCAGTTAAAGCATATGAACATTTTGACATGCCGATGCTGCTTGCTGTTGATAAAGTCTACAATAAAATACGAAATGAAAAATATCGATATATAGCAGGGCAGCAGACGTTGTTTCCAGACGAAGTAAATCAGTATGAGCCCGAGCTGATTAAAGAGATTATAAATAACTGTATTGCACACCAAGACTATCGCATGAGAGGAAAAATTAATGTAGAGGAATTTGAAGACAAGCTGGTTTTTATCAACGAAGGGGCATTTATACCTGAGACAATAGAGACAGCTTTGGAACCGGGATATAAACCGCCATATTATAGAAATGTGTTTTTATGCAATGCAATGGTTAATTTGTATATGATTGATACAAATTCAATGGGGATTCCAATGATGTATCAGATACAGAGGGATAAATGTTTTCCATTGCCAACATATGATTTAAGCATTGCGAACAGGGTAAGGGTTACGGTCTATGGAAAAATCCTGGACAAAAATTATACTCAGCTCTTGCATGCGGACACAGAATTAAATATGAGAATGGTATTTCTTTTGGACAAAGTACAAAAGAAAGAAGTAATCTCAAAAGAGAGTTTTAAGCTGCTGAAAAGACAGGGACTGGTAGAAGGCAGATATCCTAATATTTTTGTCTCTTTTAAGGTTGCAGATATTGTAGGGCAAAAGGCGGCTTATATTCGCAATAGAGGCTTGGAGGATGATATCTGTAAGCAGCTAATTGTGAAAGCATTAGAGGCAATGGGAGAAGCAAGTAAACGGGAAATAATGGAAGTGTTGGAAAATGCATTGCCGGAGGTTTTGGATGAGGGGCAGAAGTCAAAAAAAGTATCGAATTTACTACAGGCAATGAAGAAAGAAGGATTAGTGGCTGCAGAAGGAAAAACACGGCACGCGAAATGGATCTTACAGCAGAAGGAGTGAATTCATTTTAAATTTTGCACATGAACAATTATATCCGAAATTTTTTATTCCTACCTTGACACGACCAGATGTTACCGAGCGGCTCCTCCAGATCAATCTGTCCCTGGCCCGCGAAGCACGAAAAGTTCTGGACACCAACAAATCCGAGCGCCACATCCGGGGCGGGATGGCTACGAGAGAGAAATACCTTCATCAGCATGAATAACCGCGCAATAAGCAGAAACACAGCAGGAGCTGAATGATCGGCAATGATCATGACAGCTCTTGCGTATTTATTATTTTATTTTATTCATCCATTTCTTCCGGCGGAGTATCATGACAGATATAGCAAAACGGACGCACTCTTCCAGAGAGAGGATAAAATAGACATAAGGTATGGAGAGACGGAGAACAAATGCGCTGAAAAGACCGAGGGGAACACCGAATATCCAGGTTCCGATCAGATCGATAGCCATTACATATTTTGTCTTGCCGCCGCTTCGGATGATTCCTCCGCCTATGATCATATTCTGGACTTTGAACGGGGAAATCATGGCGTAGGCGAGAAGGATCTGTCTTGTGAGTTGCTTCACAGAGTCTTCTACCTGATAGATTTCTACATAATATCTGCTTCCGGCGATGACCAGAAGGGATAGAAAAACAGAACTGACAAATCCGTATAGGATTAGTTTTTTCGACGCGGTGTACGCTTTTTCGTATTTATTGGCTCCGAGCATCTTCCCGATGATGATGCCGGCGGCCTGGGAGAGACCGCAAAGTGCGCCGATGACCAGACTCTGGACAGGATTGATCAGTGTCATGGCAGCGGTAGATTCGGTGCCCAACCGCCCATAGATGGCTGCGTAGACGTTTTCACCCAGACTCCACATGAATTCACAGACGAGAACAGGAAGGAGCATGGCCGCGTACTGTCTGTAATTAAATCCTGTCTGCCAGTATCGGTCAGCATTTTTTCTTCGCAGATAGATATCATGTCTACACATCAGGAAAAACATGATGAGAAAATTGGCAATCTGGGAGATTAGCGTAGCGATCGCTGCGCCGTTGGCGCCCATCGGTACAAAGCCGCATTTCCCGAAGATCAGGATATAGTTCAGTACAGTGTTGAGAAGGGCTGCCGTGATGCTTGCGTACAGAGGAAGACGCGCTTTTTCCATGCAGCGGAACATGGCAGCCAGCAGAGAAGCGCCGGCTGACGGCAGGAAAGTTCCTGCCAGAATGGCGAGATAACCGGAAGCGGCGTGGACAGTCTGTTCGTCGGTGCTGTATAAACTCATAACCTGTGACGGAAATGCGACGCAGATGACGGTGAATAGTGCAGCCAGTATCGCAGCAAGAGCCAGATTGACTGAAAAACTTCTGCGAATGTCTGACTGGTTTTTCTGCCCTATATACTGAGCGATCATGATTCCGGCTACAGCGCTGACAGCCGATACCATGACAGAAAAGATGGAAGAGAACTTTCCGGCGAGCCCGACGCCGGCCACGCTTACACTGCCAAGCTGTCCGATCATAATCTGGTCTACGATGCTGAACGATGACTGCAGCATGGACTGTAAGGCGACAGGAATAGCAAGATTACATACGGTTTTAAAGAAAATTTTATTTTCATCCATGAGGAGTGCCTCCTTTTGATATTACATAAAAAATGTCTGCTTAAGGAATTACACTCCTATTTTATAGTCAGAATAACGCAGTTTCAAAGGTTAAACGCGTAACCTATAACAAAATTACGGGCCGGAAATTGTGCATTTTGTACAATGCAAATTGTCGTTTTTTGCTGGTCCGGTGCTCGCGCGCCTGATTAGTTCGACGGGGAGCCTGACGGTAGTTTCGATTTTCTTCTGTTCCCGTAACGCCAGAAGTTTTTGGAGCGCAATTTCTGCGCGGAGAGCTCCGTTTTGTCTGACAGTGGTCAGGGAGGGGGAAATCTGTGTGCACAGAGGAATATCATCAAAACCGGCTACAGAGATATCATCGGGAATGCGGAATCCCTGATCAGACAGGAACTGAATTAGGTCGGCTGCGTAGTAATCTGAGACGGCGAATATGGCGGTTACGCTCCGGAATAAATGGAGATTCTGAAGGTAGAATGCCCGGCGTTCTTTTGTCGCCATAGGGATCTGTATGAACTTTACGGAGGATTCGGTAGCGTTATTTCCGAAACCGTCTTGGAAACCTTCATACCGTTCTCTGTCCATACAGATATTATTGTCGGAGATGCAGAGAACATGGAGATGTCCGTAGTTTCGGAATAGTCGTCCGACTTGGTAACCTCCGTTGTAATTATCAATAGTTATATTGCAAATACGCTCTGGATTGCTGCAGTATCCGTCATATATGACAAACGGGATATGCATATGATTGCGTAGATACATATAATCCTGCTCACAGAACCCGATTACAATGAGACCGTCCATATTCCACATAGAGGCAAATGAGATGATCTCTTCCGGATCTTTTGTCTTTTTGACCATCATGAAACGGTCCTGCCTGTCAATCTCAGCTGCAAGGCAGTTGAGGGAAGCTGAAATAAATGGATCTTCCAGCGTATGGCCCTCATATTTTTCATGATCATTGATCACTACACCAATGATCCGGGAAGAATTCTGTGCAAGAAGGATCCCCGCCATACTGGGGATGTATTTTCGCTCTTCGAGAAGAGCCTGGACCTGTTTTACAGTCTCGTCTGATATTTTTTTCGTCTTTCCGTGAAGAACGTTGGAGACTGTGGCGGTGCTCAGTCCCAATTCGTCGGCTATATCGCGGATACGTACGCGGTGTTGTTTCATGATGGATTCCTTCTCCCTAATGTTTTATTGCTTTCCCTGTATATCTCGTTTTGAATAGCCCGGGAAATTTATTATTATAAATTATAATATACGAGGGAACTGGAAAAAAGCCCGAAATGATATACTTTAATCATTGGGCGCTGTTTCCGGATGAGAGGACGATATTTATATTGCGTTACGCAGAGGACGGGGATATAATAGGTCTGTTTGTTCTGCCGGCCAGTTTATCACCGGCAGGCCGCTTTCCGGCGGCAGAATGGAGTCTGTTATGAAATTATTAAAGCTGATCTTTAAAAATGAAACTGTATTCTGTATCTCGTTTTTACTGGCGATACTGTCTGCATTTGCGGTAAAACCGGACAAGATGTACCTGGCTTATCCGGATTACCGCACGATTGCGCTTCTTTTTTGTCTGATGATCATTGTGGCAGGATTTCAGTCACTTGGAATCTTTAGTATGCTCGGACATTTTTTGATAACGCGAGCGGGAAGTGTCAGAGGTCTTTCAGTTGTGATGATTCTGCTCTGTTTTTTCTGCAGCATGGTGATCACGAATGACGTGACACTGATTACATTTGTGCCGTTTACAATTCTTGTGCTGCGAATGAGCGGAAGAGTGGAACGGATCTTAAAACTGGTCGTGCTGGAGACGATTGCGGCCAATCTGGGGAGCATGGCGACGCCTATAGGAAATCCGCAGAATTTATATCTGTATTCTGTATCTGACCTGACTGCAGGTGAATTCATGCGGGCGGTTCTCCCTTATGCGGGACTGTCACTCGTATTACTTGTGATTGTGGTATTTGTCGGCAGGGACGAGCCTCTTCTTGATGTATCTGTAAATGAGGATACTGAGAAGGGCACGGAGAAAAAAGCGGGACGGGTGTTCGGACGGGCGGTGCCATTGCTGGTCCTGCTTCTGCTGTGTCTGCTGGTAGTTTTTCGTATTCTGCCGTATCAGCCGGTGCTGATCTGTGTTATATTAGTTATATTGGTAATAAACAGGAAATTGTATTGGTCGGTGGATTATTTCCTGCTGCTGACATTTTTATGCTTTTTCATATTTATCGGAAATATGAAACGGATTCCGGGAATCAGTGAATTCTTAGTGTCTGTCGTACAGGGCAGGGAACTTCTGACGGGAATCCTTACGAGCCAGATCATCAGCAATGTACCGGCGGCAATCCTTTTGTCAGGATTCAGCAGTGATTTTTCCGCTTTGCTCACCGGAGTGAATCTGGGCGGGCTCGGAACGCTGATTGCATCGCTGGCAAGTCTGATATCATTTAAATTTTTTGCAAAGGAATATCCGGATAAGAAGGGAACTTTTCTGAAGGTATTTACAATATGGAACCTTCTGTTTCTTTTAGTGCTTGCTGCAGAGGCGTTTTTGATCGGAATAGCTGCGATATGATCTGAGCGCCTGGCGGATTTTCGTTGGAGACGGGAAAGGAGCGGGGCGATGAAAATATTGGTTGTTGTACGCGAAAAGGCGGAGGCTGACAATATTGAAAGAATGCTGCAGCGTATAGTGCCAATATCTGAGGCAAATGAGAAGGAATGTGAGGGCTGCTGTAAAGTAGTCGGGACTGCAGGTGACAGAAAGACGGGATATGAGATGATCCGGAGAGAATGCCCGGATCTTGTCATAGCAGATGTAGAACTCCCCGAAACGGACGGGCTGGAAATGCTGGAGAAACTCCGCGGAGAATACAGTGATGTGAAAGCAGTATTTCTGGCCGAAAAAGAGGACTTCAATCAGGCAAAGCGGGCGGTTGATCTGGGAGTGGAAGGATATCTGGTCAAACCGGTGAGAGAAGACGAATTGCGGAAGGCAGTGGCGCAGGCAGGAAAGAGACTGAAAAAAGAGCGTATGGCAGAAGCTGTATTGACGATTGAAAATATTTTTATGGCCTGTCTGAACGGACAGCTCAGTCCGGATCCTGATTTTAACAGGATGACTGAGCAGCGGTTCGGATTCACGGTTGAGGAGCCGGGAGCAGTTTTCGCCGTGTGGCTTGGCGATGGTTTCGAGGAACAGAAGGAGCATGCAAAGAGTGTGATCGGACAGTCGGGAGATTTGGGGAGCGGGAGAGTTTCCCGCGTGTTCGAGGCGAGGGCGTGGAAGATTCTGTTCATTGTCTTGTACCAGATGGAGGATGAGGAACGGGAATATACATATTTTCAGAAGGAAATCGTGCCGAAACTGTGCCGGCAGCTGCTGGGAACAGTGGTATGTATCTGGGCAGAGGCGGAACATATCGTGGATCTGCCGGATGTGCTTAAGCATATGAATTCTATGAAAGACTGGAATCTGCTGTTTGACAGAGGCGAATTGATTCGTCAGGAAGTGATAGACAGCCAGAAGACAGTGCCTCTGAAATATCCCGTTGAAATCGAAAATCAGGCGCGTCAGGCAGTGACGGTGAAAGATGGAGAAGAGATCAAACGTGCATATTACAGGCTGTATGATTATATAAGGCGAGAGCCGCACAGTCCCGGAGAAATGAAAGAATGTCTGATCCGATTCAATATGGCGCTGCTCAATGTCTATAAAACCCAGTGGGAGATTGAATCGGAGCTGGAGATCCAGCGCTGCATGCAGGCAATCTCTACGGCTATGAGCTGGCGGGAAGTGCGGGCCGCGATGGACAGATTCCTGTCAACGCTGAACTTTGACGCATTTGAGGAAAAAGAGGATAGCAGACTGAGCCCGCTTGTCCGTAAGGCAGTGCAGATCGTGAGAAAATATTATGATCAGGGGATCACGCTGGAAGAGGTGGCGGGCAGGCTTTTTGTCTCCGAGGAGTATCTGAGCAGCCAGTTCAAAAAAGAAACCGGAGCAGGATTTACAGAAACGATCAGAAAATACCGGATAGAGCGGATCAAAGGCCTGCTGGTCGGCACAAGGCTTAAGATCAACCAGATCGCGGAGCTGACCGGATATGCGGATTCAAAGTATATGAGCAGAGTGTTTAAGGAAGAGACAGGGATGCTTCCGACGGAATTTCGAAAGACAGCTCATTAAAAAAATCGACCTTTTTAAGGAATTTCACCCTTTTTATATTGGATAAATATGGTATGATACGTTCGACTGAAGAGCAGACAGGCGAATGAAATAATATCATTGTAAAGAGAGGTGAGATGAATAATGAGCGAAATGAAGATTACATTTAAGCATCCGGAGGAAATCCGTGAGTTCGTAAATATGGTCTCGAAATATGACTTTGATATCGACGTGAGAAGAGGCCGTGTTGTGGTAGATGCAAAATCTTTACTTGGAATTATGCATCTTGGACTGAACAATGTAATGGATCTTAAGCTGCATTCTGATGACTGTGAGGAGCTTCAGAAGAAGATTTTGAAATATGCAGCGTAAGAGAATATTTTAAATAGCAGGATATGTTACAGGTTTTCCCGGCGGTTCTTATGAATGCGCCGGGAAATTTAGTTGTTGTCAAACCGGGGCAGCTCTACTATAATGAAAGCATAAGAGCACGCGGTCCGCAGGGACCGTATTTTACAGGAGGAAAAACGTGAAGAATGAATTAGTGATCGTCCTTGACTTCGGCGGACAGTATAATCAGCTTGTCGCAAGACGTGTCAGGGAATGTAATGTGTACTGTGAGATTTATTCTTACAAAACAGATATTGAGAAGATCAAAGCAATGAATCCGAAAGGAATTATTCTTACCGGCGGACCGAATAGCTGCTATCTGCCGGATTCACCGACATATTCGGACGAGCTGTTCAAGCTGGGAATACCGGTACTCGGGCTCTGCTACGGCGCCCAGCTTATGATGCACGTGCTTGGCGGAAAAGTAGAGAAGGCAGACGTCAGAGAATACGGAAAAACAGAAGTTCTGATCGACAAGACTTCTTCTAAAATATTTGCGGATGTCTCTACTCCGACAGTCTGCTGGATGAGTCATTTTGATTATATTTCAAAGGTTGCGCCAGGATTCGAGATTTCCGCGCATACTGCAGACTGCCCGGTGGCAGCGGCGGAAAATGAAGCGGAGAAACTTTACGCGATTCAGTTCCATCCGGAAGTGCTTCACACTCAGGAAGGAACGAAGATGATCAACAATTTCGTAAAGAACGTCTGTGAGTGCAGCGGCGACTGGAGAATGGATTCCTTTGTGGAACACTCCATTGAAGCAATCCGTGAAAAGGTAGGAGACGGAAAAGTACTGCTCGCATTATCCGGCGGTGTGGATTCTTCCGTGGCAGCAGGACTTCTCTCCCGAGCAATCGGAAAACAGCTGACATGTGTATTCGTAGACCATGGTCTTCTCCGCAAAAACGAAGGAGACGAAGTGGAAGCAGTCTTCGGTCCGGAGGGAGATTTTGACCTGAACTTTATCCGTGTAAATGCGCAGGAGAGATATTATAACAAACTGGCCGGCGTGACAGAACCGGAGCAGAAACGTAAGATCATCGGTGAAGAGTTCATCCGTGTGTTTGAGGAAGAGGCGAAGAAGATCGGAGCCGTGGACTTCCTTGCACAGGGAACCATCTATCCGGATGTGGTAGAGAGCGGTCTGGGCGGAGAATCCGCAGTGATCAAGTCCCATCACAATGTAGGCGGACTTCCGGATTACGTAGATTTTAAAGAAATCATCGAGCCGCTTCGCGATCTGTTCAAAGATGAGGTCCGCAAGGCAGGTCTGGAGCTGGGAATTCCGGAAGAACTGGTGTATCGCCAGCCGTTCCCGGGACCGGGACTCGGAATCCGTATCATCGGAGAAATTACAGCAGAGAAAGTGCGGATCGTACAGGATGCAGACGCAATCTACAGAGAAGAGATCGCAAAAGCAGGACTGGACAGAGAGATCAATCAGTACTTTGCGGCGCTGACAAATATGCGTTCCGTTGGAGTTATGGGAGACGAGAGAACTTATGATTATGCCGTGGCGCTGAGAGCGGTGAAGACAATTGACTTCATGACAGCTGAGGCGGCGGAGATCCCGTATGAGGTGCTCAATAAAGTGATGAGCAGGATCATAAATGAGGTGCGGGGGGTTAACAGAGTATTTTATGACCTGACGAGTAAGCCGCCGGGGACGATAGAGTTCGAATAGTAAACAGAGAGCCGGGAGGCCGCATGAACAGCGGACTTTCCGGCTCTTAGTGTGCGACGTGATACCTTTCTGATACCTGTTTATGATTGTTGAGCGTTTAGCATCCTTATATAGGATTTAAAAAAAGGCTCTGAAAAACTTATACGTCCAGCATTATTTCTTAATACTTCTTCACGTTCTGGTGAGTATAATTGTTTTAAATAGGTACTTAAATTGCCTGGTGGATATGAGGGGGTGCTTTCTTGTATTTTAGTCAATAGTGCATGTTGTGTTACATTATCATCCATTTTGCAAAGTGCTGATAGGATGATCGAAACATTTTGATACTTGCCCTCTCGTTGTTGTGTTATTTTCATATATAGATTTTTATATGTATCTTGTTTCTCGCTAGTAAAGTCGGCTACAGCTTGGGTTAATTCACTATTTGGAATAGTTACTAATTTTCGTTGAGTTTTGCTTATATTATTATTAAAACACAGATTATAGGCTAATTGATGAGCAACAGTTGCAAGACAATTAGCGTACTTGGCAATTTCGGTTGCAGTTTCGTTAGAAATATCGATATTTAAAGCAGTAGCGCCTTTTTCTATAATTTGTACTATTTCTTGTGTGGTCAATAATGGAACTTCAATTTCAGATATTCTATTATTTAGTTCAGTATCATGTTGGACAACTTCATAACCATTGTCGGCAGCACCTAAGACAATGATTTTTGAGTCTGGATAATCAGTGGCTTTATCCATAAATAATTTCATCATTTGTGATATTTTGCTTTTTTCAATTTCTGGTATTTTGTGAAAGTCCTCAATTATCCATAATGCTTTTGCCGAACCAATGAAATTACATAATCGTTGTATGGTTAATTGTGGTGGTAAAATTCTTTTCTGAATTTCGCCAATACTGTTTTCTGATGTACTAGAAATAGAACTTTTGATTCCTAAATATTCAGAAGCAATTGAACTTGTAAGAGATTCTTTGCATGATATATTTGTGCTTTCTGTATAGTATGGGTTAAGTGAATCAAAAGCATCTAATATGATTGTGTCTATAGTGGAATTGTTTGTGCATCTGGAAGTTATTGCTTTCAAATTTTGTTCTTTTATAATATGATTTAAAATAGTAGTTTTGCCGCTACCAGAATGTCCATATATAACAATTTGCTTTCCGGGAATATCTAAAGCTTTTTTAAGCTTTTTTTCAACAGAAGATCTTGAAATATATGATATATCCGCAGAGGATGTTGGAGTAAAAACTTCTTTTAATTCATATATAGGGTGTTTTTTAAATAAAGATGTTATTTGGACTAAGATTTTTTTAATCATAGAGTTCTCCATTCATAACTATTGTTTTTCTTGTCAGTTCCTTTTTCGTCAACATCGCTACTGGTTGCAGGCCAGTTGATTTTCCATTCAAAATATTCGTCTTCTGAAATTTCTCCGTTCTTTAACTGCTCTTTTCGCAGACACCATTCACGCAGAAATTCATTTACCAGACCATAATCAATCCACATACCTACAGGAGAATGAGCAGGCCATTCGTCGCTGTCATTATACCGGACAGATTTATCATCAGAAGCGTTGCACTTGCCAGGATTACGCACAAGCTGGAATAAATGAAAGGTGTTACGATTATCTTCGTCAAGCCAGAAGAATGTTTGCATAATGTCCTCGGCGCATCCAGGGGCTTCGGTGATAAAATTGATATAGTTCACATTTAAAATCTTAGCAATTTCCATGAGCGTGTCTTTTTTAGGAACACGATAACCAGACTCATATTGCGCTACACGAACATCAGCATTTCGTTCTTCGTATCCCAGCTTTAAGCCTAATTCGCGCTGTGTTAATCCGCGAAATGTACGTATTCTCTTAATGCGTTCTCCTAATATCATAAGTTATATCCTTTCTGAAATCTATAAATTATATGTCATAATCCATTCGTCTCCGATTTCCTTTATGATTCTAAAACCAATTTTTTGATACAGTTTAGCTGCATAATTAGCTTTTTGAACGGAAAGTGAAACATGTTTATAACCATGTGTTTGTAGCAGAGACAACATTTCTTTTATCAAACTGTACCCAATTCCTTGCCCTCGATATTTTTTATACAGAGAGATTGCAAGGGAAGGCGTCTTATCATCAATATGTCCGTAATCATTCATGATTCTCACCCAGACAGCACCAATGATTTTATTCTCGACTTCAGCAACTAATGCAAAATCATCTTTTGACGCTCCGAAACCCTTAACATAAACCTGCAGTTCAGGAGCAGTAATAATACTTTTTGAAGGTGGCTCTACTCCTTCTGGAACAAAAATGGCTTCGTATAAAAAATCGTCCAATAACGGATATTCCTGTGCTGTCATTTCCCGTATTGTATATTTCATAAAGCCCTCCTGTGAAAATGGCTATCCTATTTTTTATATTTTAACATAACTCAAATCATACGACAACAGAAACTTATCAGAAATGCTAAATTTAATAAAAAAGATAAGTTTAACAAATATGCTATTGACAATAACAAAAACGATAAGTATAATACAGATACAGAGCTTAACAAAAAAGTTAAATAAACAAGGAGGATATCTATTTGAAAAATGATTTATTTGTAACAGCCGGCGAAGTTGCACAGGATTTGGGCGTTTCAAAACCATTTGCCTACAAATTGGTGCGGCAAATGAATGAAGAACTGGAAGCAAAAGGATTTATTACAATTGCTGGAAGAGTAAGCAGAAAATACTATGAAGAAAAATTTTATGGTATGGCCCAGACAAATTAAGAGGGAGGTGAGGTTATGGCGGCGTACAAAGATGAAAAGCGTGGAACATGGTATGTATCGTTCCACTATTATGACTGGACAGGAAAAAACTGTCGGAAAGTGAAAAGAGGTTTTAAGACTAAACGGGAAGCGACAGAATGGGAACATCATTTTCGTATGAAAGAAGCTTCTGATCTGGATATGACCTTTGGAGAGTTTGTAGAAGCCTACACCAGAGATATGAAGCCGAAACTAAAACACAATACCTGGCTGACAAAGGAGCATATTCTGCGGACAAAGTTATTGCCATATTTCAGGGACAAGAAAATGCGTGACATTCGTGCGACAGACATTATCCAATGGCAGAATGAACAGATTTCTTATCGTGATGCTAAAGGAAAACCTTATGCGCCTACGTATCTGAAAACTCTGCAATCAGAATTAAGTGCTCTTTTTAATCATGCGGTGCGTTTCTATGAGCTAAAAAGCAATCCTATTGTAAAAGCGGGGCCGCTTGGAAAAGGGAAAGCAGAGGAAATGCTTTTCTGGACAAAAGAGGAATATTTAAAATTTATTGAAGCGGTAAAAGACAAGCCATATTCATACCATGCGTTCCAGATATTATACTGGTGTGGTCTGCGCGTAGGAGAACTGTTAGCACTTACTCCGCAGGATATTGATTTTGATAACAAGGTTATTCGGATTACAAAATCCTATCAGCGATTAGAGGGGAAAGACGTCATTACAGATCCGAAGACTCCAAAAAGTAAACGGAATATAAGTATGCCGGATTTCCTGTGTGATGAATTGAAAGATTATATCAGCAGATTATATGGGCTTCTTCCTACGGATCGTATCTTTCATCTGACAAAAAGTTTTCTGCACCATGAAATGACAAGAGGTGCAGAGAAAGCAGGAGTAAAGCGTATCAGAATCCATGATTTGAGACATTCGCATATTTCTCTGCTGATCAGTATGGGATTTTCGGCTGTATCAATTGGAAATCGGGTAGGACATGAAAGTGTTGATATTACTTATCGTTATGCCCATATGTTTCCAACAGAACAAACAAAAATGGCAAAGTTATTGAACGAAGAATTTAAGGAGGGTATGGAAGAATGAGCGGTACACACAAATATCCGACAATTAGCTTTCGTATTTCTCCCAGAGAACGAGATGAAATCGAAGCGAAAATTCTTGTCAGTGGTATGAAGAAAAAAGATTATTTTGTCCGTTCTTGTATTTACAATCGTGTTTGTGTGGTGGGGAAGAAAGAGACTGTCTATCAGATTGTAGAGAAATTACAGGAAATGGAAAACAGTCTGTTAGAGATAGCAGAGCAGTTAAAGGACGAAAAGAGAGAGATTACTTCAGAAGAAATCCGGGAGCTGCATACAGCTTATGAGGATATGTTAAAAGCAGTTCTCTGGATGTTGGAGGGAGCAAGATATCTGTGGCAGGAAACTGATGAAAAAAGCCCAGACAGCGGCAACTGTCGGGGCATGTGATAACGGAAACCTCTGTTATCGGTAATCACAGTATGAGTATAGCAGAGGTTTCTTCCAGTGACAATGAGATTTTAAAAACGGAGGGCATTATGGCAGAAACCAGAACAGAATTACAGATGATTAAAATGTCGGAGATACAGTCGCAGGAAGTGGTATGGCTGTGGTATCCATTTATTCCATATGGGAAGCTGACAATTATACAAGGCGATCCGGGAGACGGTAAAACAACATTTGTACTTAATATAGCGGCCAAATTATCAAAGGGTGAGGGTTTAGATAGTGGCATGAAGTTGTCAGAGCCATTGGCGGTAATCTACCAGAGTGCGGAGGATGGACTCACCGATACGATAAAACCCCGCTTGGAAGCAGCAGGAGCAGATTGTGAGAACATTTCTGTTATAGATGAAAGTATAAAATCACTTTCTATGATAGATGAACGATTGGAGGAAGCGATTATAAGGACCAAGGCAAAACTTCTTATTTTAGATCCGATACAGGCTTATCTCGGCGGCAGTATGGATATGAATCGAGCAAATGAAGCAAGGGATATGACAAAAAAACTTGCATCTCTGGCAGAAAAATATCAATGTGCTATTGTGCTTGTAGGGCACATGAACAAAGCAGCAGGGAATAAAGCGGCATACAGAGGAATGGGTTCTATTGACTTTTTTGCAGTAGCAAGAAGTGTATTGCTAGTTGGCAGAGTGGAAGGTGAAGAGAATATAAGGGCTGTAGTCCAGATAAAAAATAATCTGGCGGGATTCGGTCATCCGAAAGCATTTCAATTATCGGAGGACGGTTTTCTTTGGCTCGGGGATTATGAGATTACAGCAGATGAAGTTTTAGGCGGAATTGCTCCAAAAGCGAATAAATTGGAACAGGCAAAGCGTCTACTCCGGAAACTTGCAGAAACAAACAATGCTATACAGAGCAATGAGATTTTTAATCTTGCGGAGGAACAGAATATATCCAGACGGACGCTTGAAAATGCAAAAAAAGAATTGGGAGTCAGAGCGAAGAGGATAAACAATTCTTGGTATTGGGAATTGAACAAAGTAAGAACAGATTAAGGCAACAGCGCAACAATGCAGAGTATATAGAATTTGCGGATTTAGGATTTGTAAGGTTGCAAAATATATAGACCTTGCATTGTTGCGGTCTTGGAGAGGAGCGTGGGATATGATACGGAAGAAGAAATGCGGCAGGAACTGCTGCTCCGTCCATAGGACGGAAAAGCTCCCGGCAGGGCGCAAAGGCAGCTTTTGATGGACGGAACGGCTGTCAAAAGTGCTTTTGCGTTACTTTCGACGAAAGTAACAAAGCCTATGCGCCGTATCCAGCGCTGATTACCACCCGAAAAGGGAGAAAGGATATTGATTGAAAAGAACAATCAGCTTTATGACAGGGAAAGGTTCTGTCAACCATAATAGTAGAAAATTTCATGCAAAGAATACTGATCCAGAGCGAAGCTATCTGAATATAGAGTATATCAATGAAAATATCGAAGATGTATATCATGAATTATTTGATGAAGCCCTTGCCCGGTATAACGAAAAGCAGAGCAGAAAGGATCGTTGTATTGATAATTACTATGAAAAAATTCGCGCTGGTAAGCAGGAGAAAACATTCCATGAGATCATTCTGCAAATCGGGGATAAGGATAATATGGGAGCAAAAACCGAGGATGGACAGCTTGCTGCAAAGATACTTAATGAGTATATGCAGGATTTTCAGCAGAGAAATCCTACATTGAGGGTATTCTCTGCATATCTGCATATGGATGAAGCTACTCCACATTTGCATATTGATTTTGTTCCTTATACGACGGAAAGTAAGAGGGGGCTTGATACAAGAGTATCTCTTAAACAGGCGTTATCGGCTCTTGGCTTTAAAGGCGGTACAAGAAGGGAAACAGAATTAAACCAGTGGGTGGTGGCAGAAAAGAAACAGCTTGCGGCTGTTATGGAACGACAAGGTATTGAGTGGGAACAGAAAGGAACTCACGAGAAGCATTTGTCTGTTCTGGATTTTGAAAAGCAGGAGAGGGAAAAAGAGGTGGCGGCTTTAGAAAAAGCTATTTCCGGTGGGAAAGATGAATTGCAAGATATTCAAATGCAGCAGACAAAGGCTGTGCAGGAGACAGAGCAGATTCGACAAGAACTTTCAGAACTCTTTATAACAAACGATCTACTGCGAGAACAGACGGAAACTTTGACACAAAATAAAGAGAAGTTGTTATCTGATAATGAAAAATTGGAACAGCAGCAGAAAAAGTTACAGCAGGAGATTGAGAAAATGTCTATTTCAAAGACTGTTATGGAACGGAATATACGTGCTTATGATGAAGATAAAGAATGGCAGTTGCCAGAACCGGGGGCCTTTATAAGTGCAAAGACTTACCGAGATAAAAAGGCATTATCTCTTGTAGAGCGACTGAAAGATGTTATAAAAGAACTGACAATAAGATGTATTCATCTTATGGAACAGGTAAAGAAACTGACCACAAAAATAAACATGCAAGAGGAAAAGATTGAATATCTGACGGATCGGGCTATGGGACAGAGAATGGTAATCGATAGATTACAGGAACAAGCGGCAGACCTGGGGCGGTTGAAGCAATATTTCGGAGAAGAGTGTGTACAGTCTATAGTAGAAGAGAGTAAGAACTTAGAACGAGCGGAAAAGGCGGCTAAACGTTCGAGACGTTTACATGAAATGACCAGATAGGGGAGTGATACAGTGACAGATATGGAAAAAAAGATTATAGTTCGGCTGTGCGCTAAAATTCTTTTAGAAACCGATTTATATGATACAGATATAGAAGTACGGAATTTGATTGATTGGATATGCGTATCGGAGCAGATAAAAACAAATAACAATGAAATACGCAAACTGACCGGAGAATATAAGCGGATAGAGTTAAAGTGCCGGGAAGGCGTGAGGGAGGAGTTGGAGCGCATGAAAGAACTCTGTAAAAAACGGGATGGCCTTTATGAGAAGCAGAATGATCTGAGAGGGAAAAGGCAGGAAATTGAAAGGGTGTTAGAATAATACAAGCATAGGGTATAGCGGTGGCATGCTATACTTAGCGCAACAAATTGTAATTTACGATTATGTTAAAGACAGATGTTATGTCCGTCTTTTCTATTGACAAACAAAAGGTAATATATTACTTTTATAAAAGTAATATATTACCTTTTGGAGAATGATATGAAAATTAAAGAAGTAATGAACAGTGACAAAGTTGATTTTACAGGCATTAGGTCATCATATTTTTTGCTTGGCTTATTGAGTGCGTTTGAAAACAGATTTCAAGCGGTAGCAGATAGTGCGATGAAAGAAATTAGTTGGAAGCAGTTTTTTGCTATTATTTGTATCAATATGTGTAAAGAAAAGCCAACAGTAAAAGAACTTGCAGAAATAATGGGAAGTTCTCATCAGAATGTAAAACAGATCTTATTAAAACTGGAGAAGAAAGGTTTTGTTAGCATTTCGTTAGATGAAAATGACAAGAGAAAACAGCGTATAGAACTTACTGAATATTGTAGAGAATTTGGTGAAAAAAATGATGAGATGACGATGAGAATTATGAAAAAAATGTTTGAAGGAGTTTCAGAGGAACAATTAGAAATAACGATACAGACCATTATACAAATTGAGGATAACTTAAAGGAGATTAGAGATTATGAGTAGAGGTATTATTTTGTATCAATCAAAATATGGAGCAACTAAAAAGTATGTTGATTGGCTAGTCGAAGAAACAGGGTATGACTGTATTGAAACAAAAGATGCTAAGGTTGCAAATCTACAGAATTATGATGTGATCATTTTAGGTGGAGGTGTTTATGCTTCCGGTATCGCAGGATTACAATTTATAAAGAAGAATATAGGTCGGCTAGGAAATAAGAAGATTGTTGTATTTGCAGTTGGTGCTTCTCCATATGATGAGAAGGCAATCATGCAGATAAGAAAAATGCATTTCAAAGATGAACTTCGTAATATATCGTTGTTCTATTGTCGAGGGGCATGGGATGAAGAAAAGATGAAGTTTACTGACAGAACTCTTTGCAAGATGTTACAGAAAGTAGTTGCTAAACAAAATCCAGATGAGTATGAACCATGGCAAAAGGCACTGATGTGTGCAGCAGGTCAAAAGTGTGATTGGACAGATAAAGCATATTTAGAAGCGTTGTTGAAATACATTGAAGAATTATGATTTAGGAGGTCTAATTTCGATAGAGAACAGGTACGGTCAATAGTAGAACGGCCTAAGGATCTGGAATGAGCAGAATAGGTAGATAAACGTCCGAAGTGTATATTTGAAATGAACAGATAGGGGGATTGATAGAGTAACAGATATGGAAGTACGCAATTTGATTGACTGGGTATGTGTATCGGAGCAGATAAAATCAAATAATAATAAGAGACGCAGTTTGAGCGGAGAGCATAAGCGGATAGAGCTAGATTGTCGAGAGGGATTGAGAGAGCAGGTAGGATGCAAGAAATTATTCTGTAAAAAACGTGACAGCTTGTATGAGAGGCTGAATGATTTGAAAGGATAGAAACAGAAAATTGAGGGAGTGTTGGAATGGTAAAATGGGGATGTTGAGACATGATATACCCTTAATATATATGGCTATATAATAGAAAATGTGATAAAATCAAGGAGCAAAGATAAAAACGCAACGTAAGAGGAAATCTCTTACAGAGCCGGTAGGTAGCCCGGCCGCACCATCTGGTGTAAGTAACCCTCCCTCCTTAGGGTCGTCCGTTCTTTGTTCATACAATCATTTAAGGAGGAATTGTCATGGACAAAGTATCAGGGAGACTGACAGTATTTTTTGAGGAACCATTTTGGGTAGGTGTTTTTGAGCATATATCGGAGAGAAAATTAACTGTATGCAAGGTTACGTTTGGAGCGGAGCCGAAAGATTACGAGATATATGATTTTGTTCTGAAAAATTACTATCGACTGAAATTTAGTCCGGCTGTGGCAACTGATG
This sequence comes from uncultured Lachnoclostridium sp., assembly GCA_946491795.1. Classification (GTDB taxonomy): domain Bacteria; phylum Bacillota; class Clostridia; order Lachnospirales; family Lachnospiraceae; genus Mediterraneibacter; species Mediterraneibacter gallistercoris. Next base: position 36,316 of record CAMLYF010000028.1, read on the forward strand.
TAAAGGAAGCTGGGCGTAATCCGAAACGGGTACAGAGGGACGTGCGGAAACAGGTACAGAACACCGGGATAGGAACGAAGTCGCAGCAGGCTTTGAGATTACAGCAGGAGCAGTTAAAAACTGAACGTAAGACTGTGAGCCGGGAACAACGAGAAGCAGAGAAAAAGCGACAGTTTGAACTGAAACAGCAGAAAAAGAAAGAAAAGCATAGGGGCAGGTAACTGTCCCTATGCTTTTAAGCCGATGGACAAGAAAAACTAATTAAAGGGGTAAATAATGTCCAATGAATTATTTAGAGCATAAAACACAGGTAAAATATGTTGACGGTTTGCTGGCACATTCACAAGAATGGCAGTGGTTAATAGATGAAATACAAGAGCGATTTGAAATTAAAGAAATTACTTCTTGGGAACAATATATTGCTGAGAGTGTTTGCATAAGAAATGTGTTTGGTTATTTTGTAAAAATACTAAATGTATGTGATAAAGACTGGATATATACCAAAGAAGAATTTAAAGAAATATGGGAAATTGCAAAGTTTTATATTGGAAATATTAGTGTCAATGATTGTATAGATAAAATATTGCATAATCAATGTAAGCTTTTCTTTTTTTGCGTGTGGATAACGAAATTAGAGAATGGAGACAATAATTTTGACTATTTGTATGATATTCGATTACTTAATCAAAGGAATTATTTTGAATTGATTAAGTGTGATTCGCTAATGGAAGTTGAAAAGCAATTGATAGGTTACACGGACACTATTTCCGTATCAGGGTTAGACATTCCTTTGAAGAATTTACATGATAATCTGAATCAGGTAGAATATCCATGTAATATTGATTTCTTATTGCGCTATGAAAAAGAGATTTTAAATTATAATGCCTTTTCTTATCAGCATATAGGTGGAAAGGATTGTCAGACGTGGCAAGAAGTATTTTTGTTAGATATGCTGCGGGTATCCTTTAAAAAGAAAAGTATACAGCCTATGTTTTCGGGAGAAAGTGGATCTGTTCCAGATGTATCCATGTGGAATAAGGATATTTTAGATGTTTTAAAAAAATATTTTAACCATGTGATTGCAAATTTTATTTTAGATTCTATTGCATATATGGCATTTGGCATGTAAGCGCCAAATATTCCTGCGGATTTCCTGATCCTCAAGTTTTACCTATAATTGTAGTCGAAAGATATTTAGACTATTTCACTACAATTATGGAGGATAGGTTATGGCAGGTACTCGCAAAGCCCGTGTTCCGATGGCGGAACAGATCAGGCTTATCAATGAATGCCGCCAGAGCGGCATGACAGATGCTGACTGGTGCCGTGAAAACGACATTGCAGTAAGCACCTTTTACAACTGGGTCAGCCGCTGTCGAAAAGCGGCAGCGGATCAGATCTCAGCGGCGAATTATGGTCATCTTGAGGTCCCTCGCCCCAAACAGGATGTGGTTCCCATTGACATTGTTCCGGATCACATTCCGGAACAGCATACAGCATCACAGATGCAGAACCCGTACCTTGACAATTCACATACGATTGAAGTTGCTATGAAGGATATCACAGTCCGCATCAGCAATGATGCAGATCCGGTCCTGCTCACCAGGACATTCCGCCTGCTTCAGGAGCTCTCATGTTAGGTGACATCTCCGGACTTGAGAAGATCTACATTGTCTGCGGCTACACTGATATGCGGAAATCCATTGACGGACTCTGCGCTGTTATCGAAGACCAGCTTAAGATGGATCCGTCGTCCAGTGCTCTCTTCCTTTTCTGTGGAAGAAGACGGGACAGGATCAAAGCCTTGTTCCGGGAACCGGACGGCTTCGTTCTGATCTATAAGCGGTTGTCTGTCCGCGGCGGCTATCAATGGCCCAGGAAGCAGTCGGAGGTCCGGAATCTTTCCTGGCGGGAGTTTGACTGGCTGATGTCGGGGATCGATATCGACCAGCCCAAAGCCCTCAAAGCAGAGTGAAAAGCATCTGGATTTCTCAAAAAATCCTGCACAGAAAAAACCGGAAATTCCCTGTAAATTCGGCATTTTTCAGGAGCCATTTTTCTTTAGTAACAGCTCCGTTTCTGGTATAATAAAGGTATCAAATCCGAGGAGAGAAACGATGGCTTCCAGTGCGAAAGATATCCAGCTCAGAGAGCTGAAAGATACGGTATCACAACTGAAAACAATGATATCTGAACAGACTGAGCTGATCAAATCTCTCCGTCTTATTATTGACGAAAAATCCAGTCACGAGAAAGCGCTTCAGGAACAGGTAGATTATCTGACTAAAAAGCTCTTTGGTTCCTCCAGCGAAAGAAGATCCGATGACATTCCGGGACAACAGAATCTCTTCGATGAAGCGGAAGCGGAACAGGATCCAACCCTGCTGGAAGAAGAAACTGTGATCAAGGAACATACCCGTAAAAAGAAGGCAACGCATGAGGATCTCTTCAAAGGCCTGAAGGTTGAAAAAGTAGTGATCCCTCTTCCGG